>JBMOIC010000006.1:0-96344 GCA_049317525.1 Bacteroidota bacterium
CCTAGAGATGAACGCCCTAGAGATGAACATCGGGGTGATGATAGGCATCGTGGTGATGATAGACATCACAATGAAAACCCTCAATCTTAAATATATATTGCAATAGTATATAAGTTAAAGCCCGAAAATATTCGGGCTTTTTTTTTATTTGTTTTACCTATATTACTATCATGAATTTATTCCATGATTTTTTGATTTTCATATGCCATTAACAGCTATACCCTATATAGGAATTTTATATTTAGTGCTTTTAGAAATAATGAGCATTTATTTTATTATGCCTTTCCCAGGAAGCCAAAATATAAACACCATAAACATTTCATATTTTATCCATTCTCATATCTATGTATTAAGAATAGTAGGAATACTAATAAGTATTTATGGCGCATATATCTTTTTTACAGAATTGCATGGTTGGTTTCATAGGGCATTCATTGGATTGTTATTTCTGATATATATTTTTATCATATATACCATAAATACATCCATATCAGCTGATAAAATGTTTTTACAACCAAATATGGTAGCTTTTTCAGATATAAATAACTCACCTTTAACACCGAATGATATAGTTATTGGAACCACAATAAATGGTGAGTCTAAAGCGTATCCTTTAGAATATGTTGGATATCATCATCAGATTCGAGATGTTATTGGAGATGTTCCTGTTATGATTACTTACTGTACAGTATGCAGAACAGGGAGAATATGGAGTCCAATTGTGAATGGTAAATTAGAAGAATTCAGATTAGTTGGAATGGATCAATTCAATGCCATGTTTGAAGATAACACCACGGGATCTTGGTGGAGGCAAGTAAATGGAGAGGCAGTTGCTGGTTCAATGAAAGGCACAAAACTATCTGAATTCCCTATATATCAAATGTCTTTTTCAGCCTGGAAAGATAAATACCCACATTCAAAAATTATGTTACCGGATTTATCTTTTCAAAGTGAGTATCAACATTTAAAAGGATATGCAAAAGGTACTTTGCAAAGTACACTGATTGGGAAGAACCACAATAAATGGCAAAATAAATCCTGGATTATTGGGGTTACATTGAATAATCTTTCTAAGGCTTATGATTGGAGTGATTTACTTAAACACCGTATTATCATCGATAATATAGGGTCTTCTACAATTATTCTTTCTGTTTTATCTGATAACTCTACTTTTCAAGTATTTTCTTCACTCATGGATCAGCAACAGTTACATTTTTATACATCTAAAGACGGATTCATCATAGATTCTGAAACTAAGTCAACATGGGATGCCAAAGGATATTGTATTGAAGGAATTTATCGAGGAAAACAACTACATCATATTCAGGGTTATCAAGAATTTTGGCATTCATGGAAAACATTTCATCCAGAAACCGAAAAATTTAATTAAAGCAATCTAAAATTTTCATATGGACAGTTTTTTATTTTGATATTACACCATCACATGTCCTATTCGTATTTTTGTGATTAACTGTCTGAATTATTACCCATAAATATTCTATACATGCAAAACAATGACGAGAAATTGTATAGTTCTGTTGATTATACTTTACTCAAAAGACTTCTTCATTTCGTAAAACCTTATAGGCTCACCCTTTTCTTTTTATTCTTTTTAACAGTGATTGCCTCGGGATTATCTCCATTACGCCCCTATTTATCTAAAATTGGTATCGATACGTATATAACCAATAAAGATGAATCAGGATTATTGATGATTGTAGCCTTAGTGCTTTGTGTGCTTTTACTACATAGCTTTTTAAATTATATAACTACATTATTATTGCAAAGAACAGGGCAAAAAATTCTATTTGATATTAGAATGGCTGTATTTACACATATACAGTCTTTATCTTTAAGAAGCTATGATACAACACCCGTAGGCAGACTAGTCACTAGAGTAACAAATGATATTGAAGCATTAAACGAATTGTTTTCTTCTGGAGTAGTTACTATTTTTTCTGATATTTTCCTTATTCTGTTTATTGTTAGCTTTATGTTTGCAATAAGTTGGGAAGTAACATTAGTTACTATTGGTGTTTTGCCAGTATTATTTACAGCTACTGTTATTTTTAGAAAAAAAGTAAGGGTTGTATATAGTGAATCTCGTAGACTTATTGGCAAATTAAATGCATTCCTTAATGAATATATCACCGGAATCACAACTATTCAATTGTACTCTCAAGAGAAAGCTAGATTTAAACATTTTGATGATATAAATTCTGAGCATCGTGATGTTCAATTAAAAACCATCTTTTACTATGCCCTATTTTTTCCTGTTGTAGAGTTTACAAGCGCTTTAGCTTTAGCATTAATTTTATGGTATACTTCTACGAATATTTTTAATGGCATTATGACATTAGGCATCTTGATAGCATTCACCCAATATGCAGAAATGTTCTTTAGGCCCATTAGAGATTTAACCGAAAAATATAATACTCTTCAAAGTGCTATTGCAGCTGCAGAAAGAATTTTTGATATACTAGATACACCAATCCCTACTAAAGATATCGTTCATGCTGCTAAAATGGATAGTATTCAACATGAAATATCTTTTAACAATGTTAGTTTTGGTTATGTATCAAATAAACATGTACTGCACAATATTTCCTTTACTGTAAACAAAGGAGAAATGATAGCAATAGTAGGTGCTACTGGTTCTGGCAAAAGCTCTTTGATTAATCTTCTGTGTAGATTTTATGATATAGACCAAGGAACAATTACAATCGATGGAATTGATATACGCACATTACAACAACAATCATTACGTTCTCATATTGCCTTGGTACTGCAAGATGTCTTCCTTTTTTCTCGATCAGTTGCTGATAATATCTCATTAGGAAATCCCAATATTACCAGAGATCATATAATTCAAGCAGCAAAAGCACTTGGAGCTTATGATTTTATTCAATCTTTACCACAAGGTTTTGATACAATCATGATAGAAAGAGCAGGTACTTTATCAGTAGGACAAAAGCAACTCATTTCTTTTTGTAGAGCTTTAGCTTTTAATCCAGATCTACTGATTTTAGATGAAGCAACCTCCAGTATTGATACAGAAACCGAGCAATTGATAAATACTTCATTGGATACATTATTGCATAATAGAACATCAATCGTTATTGCTCATAGATTGTCAACAATTCAAAGGGCTGATAAGATATTAGTTTTGCATCAAGGAGAATTAAAAGAAAGCGGAAATCATCAAGAATTATTGGCCTTAAATGGCTTATATGCAAGGCTTTATCGCTTACAATATGTAGATAATACTATGCTTTGATCTTTTTACTTTTAACACGCAAACAAAATTATTACTTTGTATTTATTTCATTTTTAAAGGGTTATGTTATGTCTGAATTATTGATTTTTTTTCTGATTATCGGCCTCATTATCGTATTGGGATCTTTAAGGACTGTTTCTCAGGGTACAGTTGCCGTTATTACTACATTTGGGAAATACAGAAGAGTTATGTCGCCAGGGCTAAATCTTAAACTTCCAATTATTGAAACTATCCATAAAAGGATTTCTGTACAAAATAGATCTGCAGAGCTTGAGTTTCAAGCAATTACTGTAGACCAAGCAACTGTTCAATTTAAAGCAATGTTATTATATGCTGTGTTAAACCAGCTTGAAGATACAATTGTAAATGTTGCTTTTAAATTTGTTGATGACCGTAATTTCATGCAAGCTTTAGTAAGAACAGTTGAAGGTGCTGTAAGAAGCTATGTAGCTACAAAAAAACAATCAGAAATTTTATTGCTTAGAAGAGAATTAATTGAGCATGTAAAAGATCAATTAGACTCTACTTTAGAATCATGGGGCTATCATTTGTTAGATTTACAGATGAATGATATTATATTCGACCAAGCAATTATGGATTCAATGGCAAAAGTTGTTGCTTCTAATAATTTAAAAGCTGCGGCAGAAAATGAAGGACAGGCATTATTAATTACCAAAACTAAGCAAGCTGAGGCCGAAGGTAATGCTATAAAAATTAGTGCTACTGCAGAAAAAGAAGCTGCTCAGATGCGTGGACAAGGTATATCACTATTCCGTCAAGAAGTTGCCAAAGGCATGAGCGAAGCGATTAAATCAATGGATAATGCTAATGCTGATGCTTCAGTAATCTTATTTTCTATGTGGAATGAAACATTAAGACATGTTGCAGAGCATGGCAAAGGAAATGTGATCTTTATCGACGGATCAACCGAAGGCATGAATAAAACATTAAAAGAATTGATAGCTGTGTCTCAGGGCGATATTATGAAAGAAGCAAGAAAACATGCCTAATTATGTCATATATTCTTACAAATACAGCATTCAATAATTTAGGCAATAAAAAGAAGAGATTCAGAGAAGTTCTTGGTGATATCATACAGCAAGATGAACTTGGTATCTATTGTTTAATTGTTCCTACTGGAAGACGTAAAAGGGCTCTGGAAAGGGCCCTTATTCGTGATTTTTATTTAGTACATTCAAAACCCACCCAACAGCTTTCTTGTTATACATTAGAGAGTTTTGTCCTATATATTTTCAATACGCTTTACCCAGGTGAACAATATGCAATTATCTCGGATGCATATAGATTGTTATTGTTTGAGAAAGCTGCATCAGAAAGTTCACTTTCTTTTTTTTCAGGAAATAATGAAAATTTATCGATTCATACGATAGAGAAATGTGCAGAATTGCTTTATGGTGTTAGAATGGATGGAATAGATTCGCAATCACTATTTGCCGATATTCAGCAAGCCATAGAAAACCCAGAAAACATTTCTTCTCATTCAATCAAAGATCCCAGTCGTCTAAAAGATTTAGCCTCAATTCTTAAGATATATGAATCGTATATTGGCAATACTATCCTAGATTATCCAGCAGTATTACAGTTAGTCATCAAAAAACTTCAGCAAGATCCTTCATTGTGTCAGCAATTTGGCAATATACTCTTGGATGGATTTTCGGAATTCAGAGTACCAGAATTAACATTTTTATCAGCTTTTGCACATTCTAACACTCCATGTGCTTGTTACTTAGAGTATTCATCTGATAATCAACCTATGTTTGGGAATTTAAATGAAACGTTTGAATTACTTCAACAAGCAGGTTTTCAATCAGATACAATTCAAGACGCTTTTAGCTCACCACAATCTTCATTATTTTCTCACCTAAGAGAATGGCTGTTTAATACCAAACAATCAAAATCCTATTCGGGTAGTGAACATCTTATCACAGTACTAGAAAGCACAACAGTTCATAATGAAGTTGATTCAATTGCAAAATTCATCAAATGGAAACATGAAAAAGAGAATATTCCATTACATGAAATGGTAATTGCAACAAGAAATCCAGAGGATTATTCTGGTATTTTTCGAGAAATCTTACCTTTGCACGGGATACCAGTTAATATAACTGATAGGCCTAAACTAACGCATTCTCCTCTTGTTACAGCAATCTTCTCGATCCTAAATCTTTTGATATATCAATATCAAAAAAAGGATATTCAAAAAATATTTAGTAGTGCTTATATCCGTTTGCCCAATACTTCTGCAGCAGATATGTATAGGCTTTCTTTTGATTTTGAGTTAATTACCAGAAAAGAACGATTAAAAAGTGAATTTTCTCATTATCATTCAGAAACATATTGGCTTAATCAACTACAACATATCATTGCTAAATACACGCATAATGTGAACGTTTTTCGTTCCCAAAATGATTTGATAAAAGTAAAAGAATATGAAGGATTATTGGCTTCAGCAACACGAATCTATTCAGCTATAGAAACGATTCAATCACTGTTGCCACGTGCAAAGGCAATATGTTCAACAAAAGAATTTCTTGGATTTATACAAATAACCTTGCAGCATTTTGGTATTCTACAAACCATAGAAGAATTACCGTTACAACAAGAAGTATTGTCTGAAGCATTCACGTCAATTTCTATGAAAGAAGAAATTGAAAGAGATGTCAGAGCATTAAAAACATTTATCGATACAGTTCAAGAATTAACTTTTATTCTGGAACATTCACAAACACATACATTTTTAACATTTCAAGACTATTGTAAACGCTTACAGACAACAATTCGCGGGGCTAAATTTCAAGTTAAAGAAAAACATGGAACAGGAATTACAATTACTTCTTTAGAACAAATTCGTGAATTAGATTTTAAGCTTATTATTATGTGTGGTATGGTTGACGGACGATTTCCCTTGCATTATACAGCCGATACATTTATGGGAAAAGAATTAAAAGAATCAGAAGAAAGGCATATCAGAAGAGAAAGAATGCAGTTCTATTTGGCATTAATTCATCATTCCCCTATTGATTTTCCAAGATCTTATTTATTTAGCTATCCAACCAATAGCAAAAATGGTGAGCATTTAATTCGTTCTCAATTTGTAGATGCTATCCTGAAAGTAACAGTCGAGAATCAAACTCTTTGCACAATTTCTGATACTAAAAAAATTGCAGGAAAATCTGATTTTTTACAAGCTTATACTTCTCATGCTGAACATATTCATTATCGATTAAAGAATGAAGATGACGAAAATGATAATCAATCAGAATTGAAATTGATGATGACTCATGCAGCTTATTATTGGTCTGCAAAAGGAATTACAGAACGATTAGCTAATCCACTCCATGATAGCCCAATTAAAACGATATCTGATCATAAAGTTTTTTCTGTCACAGAATTAGATGAATATATTGATTGTGGATATAAATATTTTGCAGACAGATTACTCAAGTTACCCTCTACCGAAACAGAATCAAATTGGTTCTCTTCTTTAGAACGAGGTAATTTATATCATTCAATTTTTTATCGTTTTTATACACTTATTCAACATGAATATACTGATTCAATTTTACCTAAAGTTCAGTTAATACCTGCTAAACGCAATGATTATCAAGAAGCATTGCATAGCATCGCAGTAGAAGAATTATCATATATGTATTATGATCATCCCTTTATGGAACTTGAAAAAAGGGCTATGTTTGGTGATATTAATCAAGGTATCAAAGGTACTTTAAGTAGATGGCTTGATGGTGAAATCGATTCCCAAAAAGATGGATTATTCCCTGCTTTATTCGAAACAAGTTTTGGTGATAAATATAAAAGTAGCAATCAAATTCCACCAATACACATTACCAATCAGATACTTTTACAAGGCAAAATAGATAGAATTGATATCTCTTTAGATAATGCATCTTTTAAGATTATTGATTATAAGACAGGAAGCTCAACAATTAGCCAAAAAGATGTAGAAAGCGGGAATAAATTGCAGATGCCACTTTATATTAAGGCTGCACAATATATCTTAGAACATCAATACAATAGTATAGATCCTAAAGCAGTAAACCCAACATATTATTCATTGCAAGATTTTAAGTCAAAGACTGCATTTAAAACAAATAGTGATATAGAAGAAAAGATTCAGTCAATTTTGGAAAAAACAGATCAAGAAATCCTAAAAATGAAAGAAGGGCATTTTCCTGTAAAACCACTTAATAAAGCTTCATGTACATATTGTAATTATTCTTCTATTTGTAGAATATATACTAAAACTCCTTCGCTTTCTGAACAATTTTCCGAAGAGATAGATTCACATTTATGATTATAGCATTTAATAAACCATTTGGTGTACTTTCTCAGTTTACATCTGATTCCAGCACATATCGAACTTTATCTGATTTTAATTTTCCACAAGGTGTTTATCCACTTGGAAGATTAGATGCTGATTCTGAAGGATTATTATTATTAAGCGATGAAAAGCAGATAAATAATGCCTTATTACATCCAAATAATGCTCATAAAAGAACATATTGGGTGCAAGTAGAAGGTGCTATTCAAGATTCAGACTTATCGTCTATTCGAAGAGGAACCTTAAGTATACAAGGTAGGAAGCTTTTACCCGGCAATGCTGAAATCTTGACAGATCTAACCATAGAACCCAGAAATCCACCTATTAGAGTAAGAAAATTTATTCCTGATTCATGGATAAGTCTTACTTTGATAGAAGGTAAAAATCGTCAAGTGAGAAAAATGACAGCTGCAATTGGATATCCAACTTTACGATTGATAAGAGTAGCTATTGGAAATTTTAGGCCTAATGATATTCATCCTGGTACTTGGCGAGAAATAACTGCCAATGAATTAGATTCAATTTTTGCTTAATTTTTGATAAACAATGGATTGTCTATATGCTCCCGATCTTCATGAAGATTCTACAATAATCAGTGTAGAAAAAGATGAAGTAAAACACGCTAAATCGCTTAGATTAAAGTTAGGTGAAAGAGTTCTTTTAAGCTCTGGTACTGGTTTAATTGCTTTATGTACTCTACAATCTATCAATCATCAACAAGCAGTATTTTCTATTCATGAAATAAGAAAAAACATTCATGAATTACCCGGTAGATTTGCTATTGCAATAGGAATATTGCATCATAAAGAAAGAATGGAATACATGATTGAAAAACTTACTGAATTAGGTATAACAGACTTTTACCCTTTAATAAGTGCTCATGCTGAATCACATTCTTGTGATGAAAAAAGATTAATGAGTAAAATGGTCTCTGCCTTAAAACAATGTAAAAGAAGTGTTTTACCTGTTTTACATAAACCCATTACAATTAATGATTTACATACTATTTCTACACAATATACTATCCATATATTAGCAGATCCAAGTGGCAAGAATAGCATCGATTATCCTCAGTATACCAATACTAACAACAATTCGATAATCGCTTTTATTGGTCCTGAAGGAGGTTTTTCTGCTCAAGAATTGCAGATAATTTCATCAATTCCTACAATTCAAACTTTGTCTTTAGGCAATAGAAGATTAAGAGCAGAAACTGCTGCAATTGCAGTAAGTTCGATTATACAATATACTTGGCAATAAAGTTTTATTTTAGTGTAGATATGCAGCATTGCAATAACATAATATCTAATTTTCTTTCTTATATGAAAATCCTATGATGTACCGTTTAATACTCCCTATTATCATTTTTATATGTTCATGTCCCTTTTTTAGCGCAAATGCTCAGTTTACAGGGATTGATGCTAGCCAATTTCCAACAATTAAAGCATATGGTGGAGGCACTATTTTTAATAATGCAAAATCAACTGATTTTAGCATTGTAGAAAATGGTCAAGCAATGCAAAATGGCTTATCAGTTCAATGCTCCACTGCAGTTAATGATCCATCTGTAAATGTAGTTATGGTTTTGGATATTAGTGAATCCATGAATGAAAAAATGAGTAATGGAAGAACAAAATTAGAATGGGTAAAAAATGGTGCTAAAAACTTTGTTAATTCATTGATATTTAATGGAACTACACAATGTGCTATTGTTACATTTAATGGCAATTCTTATATACATTTAGGCTTTCAAAATAATGCTCAATCTGTATTAAATGCAATAGATGCAATTAGCTATGGCATCGGGGCAACCATATATGATAATCCATTAATTGACCCCAAAAATAGTACTGTAGCATTATTTAAAACCACACCATCTTGGATAAGAAGAGTTGTTGTTTTTCTTACAGATGGAACCCCAACCCAAGCGCCACAAACAAATAGCATAATTAATCAATTAAAGGCTTTGAATGTTACTTTATATGCCATTGCTTTGTCTTTTGATGCCAGCCCAGATTTACGCACAATAGCATCTCAAACTGGTGGAACTACTTCTGTAGCTTACAATGAAGAAATGTTAGTAAATATTTATAAAGAATTAGGAAATACTAGGCCTACCATTACATATTGCTGGCTTACATATATTGCACCATATGGATGCGATGATAAAAGTTTAAATAGAACAGTTCAGCTTACTTATAAGCCCTCTAATTTAAGACAAACCTTTTCGTATACTGCACCCGCAAATAGTATAGCACGTATTCAAAATTCTGCTATCACTTTGCCACCTTTCCCTGATATTGCTACTGGGCAAACAGCTACTCAACAGTATACAATTACAGCAGTAAACAGCGATATAAATGTAACAGGATTTTTTTCTAGCTTATCTGCTAATTTTTCTATTATTAATTGGGGGGGCTCAGCTCCGCCATTCCTTCTAAAAAAAGACCAATCAAGAGTAGTAACCGCTCAGTTTACCCAAACTTCTCCAAGAGATATTCGTACTGGATTTTTACGAATAAATGGCACTCCTTGTTCATCGGCTCCATTATACTTAAGCGGTGGTTCAAGAAAAGTTGTACTGATAAGTCCAAATGGTTCTGAAGTGTTTAGTTCTTGTGATTCAATTCTTATAACATGGGGCGGGGTAGAAGCATCAGATACTGTAAGAATCCACTATAGTAGTAATGGCGGTGCTTCATGGCATCTAATATCTAATTCAGCAACAGGATTAAGCTATAAGTGGAAGACCCCAAAACAAGATAATTATATGATAAGGGTTTCTGCATTTACTTCTAGGTATGGAAGTATTTTTAATGCTACTGCAGGCGGTATTGGTTTAGACACAATTGGAGGAATTGGCGTTTCTCCAGATGCATCTTCTTTTGCATTTACAGGAACCTATGATAAACAATTAACAGCTAATTCATTAAGCATTAGTTCTACAAGAAATAAAGATATGTTTATTGCTAAATGCAAAGATCAAACAGTAAATTGGTTAAAAACTAGCTCTGTATTGTATCCAAAATACTTACCATATACTTCTTGTGCGGGCAAAGCAGTGATGGTAGATTCTGCCGATAATATGTATCATATTTCTGATATTATTAGAACTGTCAATTCTGGCAGACAATCGTTAATCCTCAGTAAAATTAGTTCAAATGGAAATATTGATTGGACAAAAGAAATTCTTGCCACTCAACAAAGCTTAATTGCTCATAATATAGGTAAGGATTCTATTGGAAATTATTATCTAACTGGTACCTATAATGGACAATTAAGTGTCCAGTTAAAAGCTGGTAATACTTCTAGCATAATTACAATTTTACCAAAGCTTTTTACTTTAAGTTTTGATGCAAATGGTAATTTTTTAATGCTAAAAGATAGTATCTCCAAAGCATATCCTAAAATACCTGCTGATACAGCAAAAGATACTCTTGGTTATGTGTATACGATTAAATCTTATAAAAATACTCTTACTTTGAGTGATACTTCATTTAAAAGTATTGGTTTACAAGATATTGCCATTAGAGTGTCTGGAAGAATAATGACACCATTTGACGAAAGTGATGCACCGTTTTCGATAACAACTCCGCTTCTTACTATAACATCTTCTACAATCAATTTTACAGATATTGATGGCGTGCTTGTTGGAGACAAAAAAGATAGCGTTTTCAATGGCTTTTTATGCAATAGAAGTAAAGCACAAGTTGTATTAGATCAAGCAATTATTCAAGGAATTGATTCTACACAATTTGAAGTTATACAACCTAATGCAGGCACTTTGATTCAACCTGATTCTTGTATTCCATGTATCATACGATTTTCTCCAACAACTAGTGGCAAAAAACAAGCTATTGTCGTTCTTGGTAATTCTTGCATTAATGTTCAAGCATCTATGTATGCCGAAGCATATGCAATGTCTGCTTCGATTATACCAATTCAATGGAATCAAAGAAGAGTAAAAACAAATAAAACATTATTCTCTCTGTTTAAAAATGAAGGTGAAATACCTTTAACCATTATATCAGTATCGAATAAAGATAGAAGTCATTTTGTGCTTGATAATACTATCTTATTACCTATGACAATTCTGCCTGGAGATTCAGCAGTTTTATCGGTAACTTTTACACCAACAGATACAATACAATATCATGATACTTTGATGGTAGAATGTAAAGAGTTACAATCTCCCCTATTGGCTTCTTTAGATGGAATAGGAATTTTACCGGTATTTTCATCTAAGGGATATACATTTGCTGATAGTAAAACAGGGATGAAATCTTCGGAGATTGGCCTTATAAATACTATTAATACTTCACAAAACATGAATATGTATGTGAAGTCAGCAATACTGTCACAAAATGCTGGAGATTTTACACTTGATTCTCTTACTGTATTACCTAATTCCTTGAGTTTACTAGATAGTCACAAAACTTTTATCGGTTTTAAACCTATAAAATCAGGACTAAGGACAGCATATTTGGTATTTGAACACGATGCTATTGAGGGTCCAGAAGAAAATCCACTCACCTTTGATAGTGTTCTTATACAAGGTATTGGCATTTCATCTGAATTATTACCAGATACAGTACTGGATTTTGGCACTATAAATAGCTGTGATAAAGCGATGAAATCGCTAGCAATTAAAAATCCTAATGCACAAGATATCGCTATTATTGGTATGAATTGGGAGTTTTCACTATCTACAAATGCTTCGCATATCAATGCATTAGTAAATCTACCATTTATCATTCCAGCAAATGGAGAAACAAGATTTCCTGTGCAATTTATTCCTGATGGTAAGC
The DNA here is from genome assembly GCA_049317525.1 of Bacteroidota bacterium. Lineage (GTDB taxonomy): Bacteria > Bacteroidota > Ignavibacteria > Kapaibacteriales > UBA961 > UBA961. The sequence goes on from JBMOIC010000006.1 coordinate 12,446, forward strand.
AATCATATGAAGCAAAACTTCATTTAATGTCAGAGGATTCTTCGATATACACTGTTTTGATATTTGGGAAAGCAGAGACTATTGCTTCTTCAGTTACTATTACCTCTTCAAATCAATTGTTTTCTGTAAAGCCTGGTGAATCACAAAAGATTTCAATTTCAGCTACACTAACTAAAGATTTAACCCAACCACTATTACAAGCATGCACATTATCATTACTCTATGATCCCTCATTGTATTCACTGCGAAATTCAATTGTCTCATTGAATAATAATTGGCAATGGACATCAACTTCTATTGATAATATTAAAGGTATAGCATTGATAGAAGGTAAAGCAACTATTCCATCAATTGCATTCCCAATAAATCCAGTAGCTGAGTGTACATTTGATTCATATTTAAACATAGATAAAAAACAACCAATACAGATTACTTTAACAACCAATACTCCTTGTATAGACACAGGTTATGGGTCGATAAATACTGAATTACAACCTGTTTGCTATAATCCAGGAAGAATTATTACCAGTAACGGTATTCCATTAGCAATTTCAATTGTTAACGTGCCTTATGCCTCTAAAATTGTTCATATTTCTTTGCCATTTGAAGCAATTTCTGATGCAATAGTTGTAGATATCAAAGGAAGAATATTTCCATTAATGAATAAAGAAATCAAGAAATCTGGTCTTTATGAATATATGCTACCGAATATTCCTCAAGGCTTTTATACAGTGATTGTTCATAATGGAATATATCAGCAAAGTCAATCATTTATTCATGAATAAATCATATAACACATGAACACAATATTATCCGAAATACAAGCCATTAATTCTGAGATTATTCATCATAGACGTCATCTACATACATATCCAGAATTATCATTCAAAGAATATCAAACATGTTCATTTATTTGCTCTGTATTAGAAAATATGCAGATACCATATCAAATTGTGGCAGAAACAGGAATTGTTGCTTTGATAGGCAATGGAGACCGTTGTATAGCACTTCGAGCAGATATTGATGCCTTACCCATGGAAGAAGAAACTGGACTTGATTTTAAGTCTGTACATCCTGGTATTATGCATGCTTGTGGACATGATGCGCATACTGCTATGTTATTAGGGGCTGCAAAAGTTCTGAAAGCTCGTGAAACATTATTACAGGGAACTGTGAAATTGATTTTTCAACCCGGTGAAGAAAAAGTTCCTGGTGGCGCAAGCCTTATGGTTGCTGCGGGAGTATTGGAAAATCCTAAACCTGAAGTAATCTTTGGACAACATGTCTACCCGGATGCAACAGCTGGAACATTCTTGATTTGTTCTGGCCCCACAATGGCTTCTGCTGATGAATTATATTGGACAATTAAAGGTAAAGGGGCTCATGCAGCGCAACCACATCAAGGAATTGATCCAATTGTGATTGCTGCTGAATTAATTATGCATTTGCAGACATTAATTACAAAAAGTAGAAATCCATTATTACCTGGAGTATTAGGCATCACTTCGATTCATGGAGGCTCTGCAACAAATATAATACCCGAATCTGTAGAAATGAAAGGTACATTAAGATCTTTCGACCCAATGTGGAGAGAACAGGCTATTACTATGATTCAAGAACATTCAGAGAAGCTATGTCAATTACATGGTGCCGAATGCTCTGTAACAATCTTAAGAGGATATCCTGCTGTTTACAATAATGAACAAGCAACTTCATTTGCTAGAAAGTCTGCAGAAAAAATTGTGGGTAGTTCATCAATTGCGGCTTTTGAACCAAAAATGTGGGGAGAAGATTTTGCTTATTATGGAGCTTATATACCAGCCGCTTTTTGGATGCTAGGTGTTAGACCTGATAATCTAGAAACAATGCCCGGACTTCATAATCCACGATTTACCCCAGATGAAAGTGCATTATCTATCGGAGCAGCTTTATTGGCTAATACTGCAATCGATTGGCTTGCCAATGATTCCCCTTTTTCTCACACTTAAAAGTTCAAATGAAGAATTTACAAATATATACCTATCCTATAATCTTTTTTGATAGTACATGCATATTATGTAATTCTTCTGTACAATTTATTCTTCGCCATGAGCACAGTTCATTATCTCATTTTGCCCCATTACATGGAATTATATTTTCCGAGTTATATACTTCATCAATAACAGAAATTCCAGATTCTATCTTGGTATATAAAAATGGTGTTTTTTTAAGTAAAACAGAAGCAATCATTGCTATCATGATTGCAATGGGGTTTTATTGGAAATATCTTGCCTCACTTTTATGGCTAATTCCCCCTTTTTTAAGAAATGCTATCTATGATTTGATCGCTGCTAATCGTATACAATGGTTTGGAAGGCAAGAATCATGTTTATTACCAAATAAAGAAAACAGCCATCGTTTTCACAGCTAATTTTTTCTTTTTTTGGGTGGAAGATATAATTCTGCAGTCCTTTTTATCATAAGTAAAGCCTCTTTAAAATCTGTGCGATGAGAAGAAGGAAAACCCTGTTTTTCATCATAATATTCTATAATAGTATCTTTTCTAAAAAAAGTAGTAATTCTAATATTGGCTCTACAATAAGGTTGGTCTGGATGAGCAGTAAGTAATAAACGAACTTCTCTCTCATTTAAAGCCCCTGATTTAATATACTTTATGGATATTAAACTATCTTTTGAAACATCATATAGTAAAAAACCATAATTAGGAAGAGAATCTTTAACCTGACTAATAAACTGTTCACTTGAAGACTTAGGTATTTTTATAGAAAAATACCGTAAAGAATCTCCGCTAGCACAGCTCCAAAATATCACGATTGAGACTATATAGATGAAAAGTTTTGTAGATCTCATACCATTATTCTTTATGGCAAGTGCCACCATCTGCTAAGATAATTAAATCTCCTTGTTGTGTTCCCCTTGATATCAAGGAATCCTGAGGCAAATATTCCCAATCTTTTGAAAGATTATACATACCTATTCTATCTTGATTAGAAGTATAGAAACCAATGCCCTCGGCAATGATTGGAATAATATCATTTAACAGTAAATGTTCATTTACATTCATTCTATAGATTTGCCCAGAATAACCGCGGCATATAAATATTTCCATATAATTTCCTTTTTTAATAAGATAAATTACAGATTTTATATAAAAATGTATCTGTTTACAAATAAATCTCTTAGTTTTGATCTGTCCGTTAGAGGTGCCGATATAGTCGGCTGAGATTATACTCTTTGAACCTGATCCAGTTAATACTGGCGTAGGAAAACGATTCATATCTCTTATTTCCCAATGTGGAAATATCTTCTGCGGAATAACTATTTATATACTTATTCTGCTCTTACCATGAAATTTGCTCTTATCTTTTCTTTGCTTATTGCCTCGCATTTTTCTGCTTTCGCACAAATTCAGCATGACTCCGTACATAAAAGAGTATATATAACTCCAAGTATTTCTATTAGTTCTACTTTGGCAAATGTACAATCCTCTGCTACATATTCTGAATTAAACTCGGGGCAAATACAAGAAAAATACTCTGCATTAGACATAGGGCATGTATTAAGTGAACTTCCCTCTTTATACTCAGTTACACAAAATGGAAATAATATTGGATATACATCCATATCATTAAGGGGTTTTGACCAAAGAAGAATATCGATAATGATTAATGGGGTTCCACAGAATGATCCAGAAGATCATAATGTGTATATGATCAATGTTCCAGATATAGCCTCCAGCTCAGAATCTATTCAAGTACAAAGGGGTGCAGGATTAATGAATTATGGATCTGCTGCAATGGCAGGAAGTATTAATATTCAAACAATAGCTGGAGCCTCACAATACAAAGTAACTGCATCGCAATTCATTGGATTTCAGCAATTATTTAGTAATAATGATAATCAAGATACTTGGTATCCATCGATTACTAAGTCATCATTACATATTCAAAGTGGTTTGATTGGATCACAATATGCCTTTAATGCTAAATTAACCTCTATACAATCACTTGGATCAAGAAAACACTCATATAGTTCATTACAAAGCTATTTCTTAAGCGCAACTCGATTTGACGATAAAAGTACAAGTCAGATTAATGTATATGGTGGCCCAATATCAGATGCATTGGCATATACCGGGCTACCGAAATCATGGATAAACAGTCCATCATTACAAAGAGAAAATCTAAATGGATGGTCTTATGATTCATCTGGAGCAACAATTGCATGGTTTACTAATCGAAGAAGACAAGAAATCGAGAATTTTTCGCAACCGCATATTGAAATCCTTAATGATATTCACATAAGTGAACATCTATCATTAAAATCAACATTGTTTCATTATTCAGGTGAAGGTTTCTTTGATTATGATGCATCCTGGGCAGACGCTGCAACATTAAGAATTACACCAGAATATGGATTTCAAGATAGTATTATTCCAGCTAATGCTCTTATACGTGGATTTGTTGGAAATTCTCAATATGGCTGGATACCAAGGCTTGTTTGGGAACATGAAAAAGGAGTATTAACCTTAGGAGCAGAATATCGATCACATAATTCTATTCATTGGGGTAAAATTCGATATGCAGAACAATTGCCATCAGGTTTCGACCCCGATTATACCATTTATGAATATCAAGGGCATAGAAGAATACTATCTGCTTTTGCTAGAGAAGAATGGAATATTTCAGACAAATTCTCATTGAAAGCAGAAGCACAACTGGTTCATCATCTTTATGGGATTTCTAAAGAAAAAGCAGGTAATACTTATACTTCTTATATAGATATTAATGGCAATTCAATTGGAAATGGAAATCAACTATTTTCAAAAGACTATCTTTTTTTAAATCCTCGTATTGGAAGTGTATTAAAAGCAGATGAAGAGAATACATATTCATTTTCATTAGCTTATACCTCCAGAGAGCCACGCATGAGGAATTTATATGCAGCAGAAGACTCATATTTTGGTGCTAGACCTTTATTTCAATCGTCAATATTACCAAATGGACAAATTGGTTTCGATTTTTCTCGTCCATTAGTAAAGCCAGAACATATGCTTAATACCGAATTAGGTTGGAAATATCAATCCAATAATCTTAATGCGGGCATCACTATATATGTAATGAATTATTATAATGAATTAGTAAAAAGTGGACGTTTAGACATCTTTGGTGTCCCTGTAGATGGAAATGCACCTAGAACAGATCATATGGGAATTGAATTAGAATTAAGCAAATCTTTCATGATTTCACAATCCCATACTTTGGAATTAGCTGGTAATCTAACCTATAGTAAGAATACAATTATTGATTATACATATTACACAGCAAAGGGAGAAGCAGTTTCGCTCAATAATAATTCTGTAGCAGGGTTTCCAGATATTATTGGATTTGGAAGAATATCTTTAAGAAGTAATTCCACCTTCTTATCTATTCATTCTAAGATAATGGGAGGATTTTATACAGATAATTTTGGTAATCTTCTTCGAACCGATGCAAGAATTAAAGAAGATCTATCTAATTCCCTATCTGGATATTATACAGATAATACAGTAGATGCTTATACTGTTTTTGGCATGGACATTCAATATGAATATAAAAATGTATCTATTGGCATACCTGCATTAAGACTTAAAATGCAAGCGATTAATATATTTGATACTTTATATGCATCGGGTGGAGAAGGCAAAGAATTTTTCCCTGGCCAAAGAAGAACAATCATCTTTGGCGCAGAAATAGATTTTTAATTTATTGCACACTAAAAACTAAGCATTTTAAATAAGATGTTTCTAGCATACTTGGTAAAATTGGATGGCATGGACTTTGCCCACCTTTATAAATCAAGCTTATTTGTCTATTTATTCTTTTTGCTTCCTGTTGAACGCAATCAATTAACATAGCTTCAGAAAAAAGCTGAGAGCAACTAGCGGTAACTAAAAACCCTCCAGTATGTATCAGTTTTAATGCTTGACGATTTATCTCTGCATAGCCACGCTTGGCTTTAGAAAGTGTGGCTTTACTTTTTGTAAAAGCTGGTGGATCTAAAATGACAATATCCCATTTATCGCCATCTACAGCAGCTTTTTTAATATAATCAAATACATCCGCTTGAATAAAAGAACATTGATGATAATTATTCAATTGTGCATTTACAATACTGGCATCTATAGCAGATTTTGCACTGTCTATGCCAAGTACTTTTGATGCACCACCAAAGGCAGCATGCAAAGCAAAACCACCCTGATTAGTAAAACAATCTAGTACAGTTAGATCTTTACTTATCTTACTTACAAATGATCGGTTTAATCGTTGATCTAAATAATATCCAGTTTTTTGTCCTTGTAGTAAAGAAATCGATAAAGCAATTCCATTCTCAGTTATAGAGATATGATCTGGAATTGTACCCCAAAGAACTTCTTCACTTTTTTCTAATCCTTCTTTAACTCTTAACTGAGAATCATTTTTTGCTATGATCCCTTTTAATGTAGGAATAATTGATTGCAAAGCTTCAACAATTTCTTGTCTTTTTTTGTCCATACCAGCAGATAATAATTGTAAAGCACAATAATCACCATATCTATCAATAATTAATCCTGGAAGTCCATCTGATTCACCAAAACATAATCGATATACAGGTTCATGCGGAAATAATCTATCCCTTAATGCTAAAGCTATACTTAATCTATCAATAAAGAAAGAAGTGTCTATATGTCCTTGCTTTACTCTTAATAATCTAATAGCAATTTGACTAGTAGGATGGTAGAATCCAAGTCCAATATCATAGCCATAATCTGTGTGTAATTGCACTATAATGCCGGCTTCTAATGGCTCATGAGGCATTAATTCATCTTTAAAAGCCCAAGGATGACCATTCCTAATACGATTATGTGTACCAGGCTTTAACATTAAGATTGGATATGAATCAGACATAATTCTCTACTCTTTATTACTGAAATGTTAACAAACATATGGTGTTTCTCTATAATCATCTTAAAATCCTTAAAAACAATAGTTAATAATTGTAAATTGAAGAATGAAATCTATACTTATTTCACTATATATATGTTTAAGTATGTGTGGGTCTTTTGTTACATTATATGCACAAAACTCCACTGCTTTTTTATCAGTATTTCCTTCGCAAGACTCAATTCTTCAGCCTAATTCTATGCGTTTTGGAACTGATAAATTAGCCAATACATTCATTTTTTCGAATGATGCTGATGCGTCTATTTATGGAAAGAATGGCCTTAACTTTTTTATGAGACAACGCTATCGTGGTACGATTATGAGAACCTCCACAACAGCAGTAAGGGATGATCAAGGCATACATCTTGCAGCTTCTCAGAATATCAGTGATCATCTATGCTTTATAGGACAAGTATTATGGTTTACTACAAAAGATTCTAGAAGTATAGCATTACAAAGTGCTCAAAAATTGGGGTATTATGGAGGATTAGGATTTAAGCCTAATAATTATGTAAGTACAGAGGCTTTAATAGGTTATGAAAACAATCAGCAATTAGGTGTCCAAGCTGGTGGAATAAGTACATATGGAATGGTAAAAATCAAGCCAATTCCTTTAAATGAAGACTTGTTTTTTCAAGGGAATGGCTACGGAACATATACGTCAATTGATGATAAAAGGCATTCTGCCGATGCTGATTTTAGAGTTTCATGTTTCAATTATATATCGCCCTTAAGTAATAGTAAACTGTTCATTGATCTTCATTCTACATTACTTAATCGTGACTTTTATTCACCTGTTTTGGGATCTTTTGATTCTTTGTCTATTGAAAGAAGATTAGAACAAAGAATAATGCTAAATACGGAACTTGGATTAGATATATATGGTCCATTGTCTGCAAGTATGCAACTTCAAGTAGAATCTGCAGATATTGATAGATTATATAGACAGCCAATAGAAGGTGTACCAACAACATCTGTGAATAGAAATCTTGAAGAATTAGTAATTTCATTAACTACTTCTCTGCATGTTAATAATCAACATGGTATTAAACATCAAGCAGGACTAACCATATATTCCAGAGATGAAAACAATTCGGTTCAAAAAGTATTTAACCTTGCATCTATTGATGAGAATGTGATTAGAAAACAGGAATTTTTGCGTGATAATACCACCAATAGAATACGCTTCTTTGAACAATCTACTTTTCCGCTTTCCGCACAGGATACTTTACTATTTAATGGATCAGCATCTTTATTGCAGTATAATACTCCAAGCACAGATAATAATGATGACCGTGATGAGCAAGTTCTTATCGCTAATCTAGATTGGATTCATAGAATATCTCCTTCTCTAACAATGTCATTATCAACCGGAATTCAAAATACTCATCTGGTATTTATTAAATCCCAAAGAAGCGCATTAAACAATTGGAACCGTATTATTCGTTTTTCACCCAGTCTTCATTGGATACTTAACTCTTTTGAAATGCATCCTAGATGTGAAGTTATGGCAAATTATACTGTATATGATTTTGAAAATCTAATTGGTGATACCAAAAGTTTTAGTTTTAGGCAGATTAGCTATAAAGACTCAATCATTTATCGATTAAGTAAAGGTTATGAAATTGAAACAAGAATTTTTGCTAGGCTTTTTGATAGAGGTATGCTGTCATGGTCTGAATTTAGTGAAACCCCAATAAACACAAGCACAGAACAGTTTCTTAAAATGCTTATTTTTGTTCCATCTGTTAATGGAATCAGAACAGGAATTGGTATACGTTATTATACCTTAATTCAAAAAAATGTACTGATAGATCCATTAGGACAATATGCTTTACAGCCTAATGTATTAACTACATCAATAGGCCCAGAAATGAGTATACAAGCTCAGTTTTCAAATGGAAATACATTGCAATTTCAGGGCTGGTATGAATGGCAATATTCTAATGATAAACTTTTTAGAACTCTGCCAAATATACTATTACAATCTAGCATTCACTTTTAACTATAGGTTTTTACTATGCAAGCAATTCGTGGCACCAAGGACATCATGTCTCCAGAAATATATACCTGGCAATATATAGAACATATTATCAGCATACTTACAACTCAATTTGGATATTCTGAGATAAGAACACCCATATTTGAGAGTATCGATGTTTTTAAAAGAACAATTGGAGAAAATACTGATGTTGTTGGAAAGGAAATGTATACGTTCCCCGATAAAGGTGGAGATATTCTTACATTAAGGCCTGAAGCCACCGCATCTGTTGTACGCGCTGCCGTCCAGCATAATATCACTGCACAGCAACAATTATCAAGAGTGTGGTATAATGGTCCATTCTTTCGCTATGAAAGGCCCCAAAAGGGACGTCAAAGACAATTCCACCAATTTGGTGCTGAATTATTATGTGCTGCATCTGCTGAGGCTGATATTGAGATTATTTCTTTAGCTTATACTTTTTTACAAAAGCTTGGAATTTCTAGCAGTGTGCTGTCTATAAATACATTAGCAACTCCACAAGTTAGGTCTATATATAGATCAGTTTTATTAGACTATTTTCAAAGCAATATCAATAAATTATCAGAAGATTCTCAAAAAAGATTAGTTCATAATCCATTAAGAATTTTGGATTCAAAAAACCCAGATGATAAGTTAATTGCTGCGAATGCCCCAAAATTACTTGACTATTTAGATGATGAAAGTACTATTCATTTTGATAAAGTATGTGAATATCTGACTGAATTGAATATCCCTTTTATTCAACAATCGACTTTGGTAAGGGGTTTAGATTATTATTCTCATACTGTATTTGAATTTACTTCGAATGCATTAGGTTCACAAGATGCTTTAGGCGGTGGTGGACGATATAATCATCTCTTTGAACAATTTGGCGGAAAAAATACACCAAGTATTGGATTTGCTTTTGGAATTGAACGGTTAATAATTGCAATGAATGCCCATGGATTTTTACCTGATACTATTAATCCTGATTATTATATCATTGGATTTGAAAGTAATGATGCAAGATTCAAGGCTATTCAAACTGCGCATATGATTAGAACTACTACCAATAATATTGTTATTACAGATGTTCAGAATCGTTCATTAAAAGCACAGATGAAAGATGCTGATAAGCACAATGCAAAATTTGCCATTATTATTGGACCAGAAGAAGCTGATAAGTCTGAATGTATTGTCAAAAATTTAAAAGAAGGTACCCAGCAAACATTCCCTTTAGATACCTTTTTATCATCATTAAGATAAAAATTGTTTTATTTTCTTAATAATCCACCTAAAAGGATACCGGCAGTAATTGCAGCTAATCCAACGATGAAGCTAGATGAAGTATATAAAAAAGCTTCAACGATATGATGATTTTTCCATAAAGAATATGATTCTAAACTAAATGCTGAAAAGGTTGTAAAACCTCCGCAAAATCCTATCCCAATTCCTTTATACAATGTATCAGATAGTTTTTGTTCGGAAAAAGAAAATAAAAAACCTAAGATAAAGCATCCTAAAGCATTTACAATAAATGTACCGGCAGGAAAAAGCCCAGTACTTCCATTCATCCACGTACTTATAGCATATCTGGCAATGCTTCCACATGCACCACCAATACCAATCAGAATAAAAGCATTCATGATTGCAATTCCTTATCTAAATCAGTGCTAGAATGTGGCAATGGCTGTATGCGATTTTCATAGATAAAGAATGCACCACCTAAAGCAAAACAGACGATAAGATTTAAACCATGTGTAAGGGTTGCATATGCCAATGCTTCTTCTGGTGAAACGCCGTAAAGAGAAGTCATTGCAGTTTGAATCAAAGAATGATAGACGCCAATTCCACCAGGAGCGGGAGTAAATTGAGACAAAGTTCCTACTGAAAACAAGAATGTGGCATCGATAAAATCTAATCCGAATCTAGGCCCAAAATCAAAAGAATAGAACATTATCCACATTGGTATAAGATAACTAAACCAGATTGCAAATGATTCTATGAGCAAGCGTACATATTGAGAAGGATTTTTTATGATTTCAAATCCATGCTCGAATGTATCTGTTATACCATGAATTTTTTGATACAATTTTTCTGAAAAAGGTTTTATCGATAATCTGAGTAATGTATCTGTTAATGTGGGGAAAAATGCAATAATTAGTATAAGAATGATAATCATTAAAAGCATTAACATAACCATTATCATTTGTCCCCAAGAAAACCATGGGAATGCAAGTTCTATATCACTTCTTTGAAAAACGAATACACCAGCAATGAGCAATAGAACCATAATTGCATCAAGAAAAAAACGCTCTACAATCATAGAACCCATAACAGTAGAAAATGGGATTTTTGCTCTTCTGCTATATACAAGAGGTCTTAATAATTCTCCACCTTTGGGAATAATATTGTTTACTGCATATCCAATCATAATAGCAGAGAACATACTCCACACAGAAGGATTTGGAATAACAGGGGCCAGCATAGTTTTCCATCTAACAGCTCTAAGCCAATGAGACACAATCATTATTGGAATAGAAGCAAGCACCCACCAATAATTTGCATGAATCATTGTTTCCCATAATTTTGAAAAATCTATACTTTTTAGGGCTATATAAGAAGAAGCTACTACGATAATGATACTAAAAAGAATTCTTAATATGTTTTTTGTATGTTTTAACATAAAAATTAACTGTAAGTAATGAAATGCTGTTTAAGAGCTTTTCCGGTATAAGAATGTTCCAGAGAAGCAATGTGTTCAGGTGTTCCTTGTGCAATCACATATCCACCCTTTTCACCTGCCTCTGGGCCTAAATCTACAATGAAATCTGCTGCGGCTATAATATGAAGATTATGTTCGATAATAAGGACGGTATGTCCTTTTTCAATCAATCTATGAAAACATTTAAGCAATGTTTCAATATCATCGATATGTAATCCAGTTGTAGGTTCATCAAAAACATACAGAATATGTTCTGTTTGTGATTCATCGATACAAGAAGCAAGTTTAATCCTTTGTGCTTCACCACCTGATAATTTACTGCTTGGTTGTCCCAATCGAATATAACCCAATCCTACTTGTTGCAAGGTGTGTAACTTATTATAGATCCTTTTATTTCCAGTAAAAAATTCTAATGCTTCATTTACTGTCATACCAAGAACATCTACAATGGATTTGCCTTTATATAGTACTGCTCTGACTTCTTTTTTATAGCGCGTTCCATTACAGGATTCACATTCTAGGGATAGATCTGGTAAAAATTGCATTTCTACGGTTACATATCCTTCGCCTTCACATGCTTCACAACGCCCTCCAGGAACATTGAAAGAGAATGTACCTGGCCTCCAGCCCATTTGTTTAGCTAATTGTGTGTCTGTAAATACATCTCTTATTGCATCAAAAGCTTTCGTATACGTTACAGGTGTAGATCTAGACGATTTCCCAATTGCAGTTTGATCTACTAATTCGATTCCTTGAATATGTTCGCTTCCAATAATTGTTTGAACTGCTCCTATAGTACCAGCAAAACCAGTGAATTTCTTTTTTAAAGCAGGTGCTAATACCTCATGAACAAGAGTACTTTTCCCACTACCTGATACACCAGTAATAACTGTTATACATCCTAATGGAAAAGAAACGGTATCTCCCTTTAAATTTCTTTCCATTGGTTTTACAATGTCTATATAATGTCCATTACCTTTTGATCTAGACTTTGGCATAGATACTTGTTTTTTTCCAGACAAATATGCACCTGTAAGCGATTGTGAGTCTTTTAGCATTTCGCTTACAGTTCCACTAAACAATATCTCTCCACCTAATTCGCCAGCTTTAGGGCCAATATCCAATATATAATCTGCCTGTCTAATAATTTCAGGATCGTGTTCTACAACAACTACTGTATTTCCTAATGATCGTAGTTTTTTTAGTAAAGTAAGTAATCTCCATGTATCTCTTGGATGTAAACCAATACTTGGTTCATCTAAAACATATAAAGTACCTACCAAAGAACTTCCTAAAGATGTTGCTAAAGTAATTCTTTGAGATTCTCCACCAGATAATGTATGGGCCATTCTATCTAAAGTAATATACTCTAAGCCAATATCTACAAGCATGGAAAGTCTTGATTTTATCTCTTGTAATACCAATTCAGCAATTGAAGTTTGATATGCATTAAGTTCAACATATTGATAATATTCATACGCTTCAGCAAGGGTCATATTCATAATTTCTGGGATATTTTTACCACCCACGAATACTCTTCTAGCAGATTCAGAAAGGCGTCCGCCTCCACAATTATGACATTGTGTATACCCTCGATATCTTGATAATAATACTCTATATCCTACTTTAGAATTAGCTTGTTTTTCGGCCATTTCAAAAAAACCAGATATGCCCCCAAACAAAGCATCTCCATCCCATATTAATTGTTTTTGATGCTCTGTTAATATAGAATATGGAATATCAATTGGTATTAAATGCCTTCGGGCAAAATCCAAACAATCTTTGTGATATTCAGTAAATCCTGGCGATCTGAATGGATGAATTACTCCCTTTGCTATGCTTAAACTTTTGTCTGGAAAAATTAATTCTTTATCTAGGCCAATGCTTCTACCAAAACCTTGGCATACTTTACATGCGCCAAAAGGGCTATTGTAGGAGAATAATCTTGGTTCTGGTTCTTGATACATTTTATTACAAAAAGCGCATTCGAACAAAGTGCTATAAAAATGATCTTTTTGTTGGCTAAGATTCCTAGCTATTACCTTTCCTCTACCCAAAGTAAAAGCAGTTTCTAAAGAATCTGTTATTCTAGATTTTGTTTCTTGATCTGAATTGATGATAATTCTATCGGCAAGTATTAAAATATCATCTAATAGATGTTCCTCAGGCATTGCACTTTGCAAATCAATAATAGCATCCGATCCAGGAAGAATGGCTCGAGAATAACCATTTTCTATTAATGCATGTAAAGAATCTTTTATTGATCGATCATTATCTATTACAGGAAAAAGTATATATACTTTATCTTCTTGATTCCAATTGAGAATAGTTTCGGCGGCATAATTAGGTGTATCTTTTCTTACTTCTCTTCCACATGTGCAGATAGTTTGTCCAATCCTGCCATAAAGAAGTCTTAAATAATCATAAATTTCTGTTGTTGTAGCAACAGTAGAACGAGGATTTCTGGCAAAACCTCTTTGTTCAATTGCAATAGCTGGGGGTAATCCAGTTATACTTTCTACATCTGGCTTCTGCATTCTATCTAAGAACTGTCTTGCATAGCTAGATAGTGATTCAACAAATCTTCTTTGTCCTTCGGCATATAGGGTTTCGAATGCTAAAGAGGACTTACCAGAGCCACTTACTCCGGTAATAACTGTTAAGGCATTCCTTGGTATTTCACAAGATACATTCTTAAGATTATTAACTTTTGAATTAATGATGGATATAACTTTTTTATGTGGCATGCTTAAAAGAAAGGCATATATGAAAATATATTGCAGATTTATTGCATTTTTTATCAAAAATACCATAATGCATTGTAAACAAAAAGAGCATGGAAAAGTAATTCCATGCTCTTGACAGGATACTTGCTTAATTGCTACTTAACAATATTCATCGATTTTGTAATGATTTGATTTTCAGAACTTATTTTATATGAATATGTTCCAGAAGGTAAATGAAGGGCATTTAATTCAAAAACATATGGTCCTGGTTGATGTTCAACATTCATAAATCCTTTTAACACTTCATTACCCAGAATATCGTATACAATTAGCGATAACACTGCAAATTTAGATACTGCATAATGTATCAATGTATTGTTGATAAATGGATTTGGATAATTTCCAATACCTAATAAATGCTCTGAGGAAGATTCTTTTATTTGCAATGGTAATTCATCGGGATTTGCAGGGCCTCCAGACAAAGTAGGCATATTTGACACTGCAGGTTTTATGGCATTTTTTCCACTTGGGGTATAATAGCCTTTGTAAAAATATTCACCTTTATTTCTTGTTGTGGTAGAATCTACAAAATACCAATCTGCTTGCGCCTTATCTGATTGTAAATCTAGAACCATATAGCCATGATTGTCTAAATCAATTTCTTTGATATGAGGATTGATAAATTTAAGCTGCCCAGCTATTGCTTTACTTTGAGGGGTATTTGGGGGAATTCCTTGCAATTCATTAATATTTGCTGATGTTATACTTGGGGTTACAAACTCACAAGCAACAGAGCCCTCGCCTGTTAAAGGCTTATATGTAGTATCTCTAGGAGTAACTGGTAAATCAGAAGCCCATGTACAATGGATATCTCCAGTTACAACAAGTGTATTATTGATAGAATTATTTTTAAGATATCGTAATAACTTTTCTCTTTCTGCCGGATAGCCATCCCATGAATCAAGATTTGTAAATCCAGCTAAAGGCATCATCATCACTTGATTTGCAATGATTTTCCATTGAGATTTTGATGATTTGAGTGATTGGGTTAACCATTCGAACTGATTATTTCCTAAAATGGTTCTATTGGGACTATTCCACAGAACAGTATCTACCGCACTTGATGTAGTATCTTTTGCACCTAATGGTTTATCTCTTCCTTCTAAACGGGTATCAATCATAAAAATATCACAAAGCCCACCATAATTGATTGTTCTATATATTTTTCCCTGAACAGATTGTTCTCTTATTGGTAACCATTCAAAATAGGCCTTTTCACCGGCATATTTTCTTGTTTGCCAATCACCTTCAGTTAAAGGATTATGATTTTCTGCTCCACCTGGCCATGAGTCATTTGCTGTTTCGTGGTCATCCCAAATTCCTATAAAAGGGTGCAATTGATGCAATCTTCTTAAATCGGGATCTAATCGATAAAATGAATATCGTATTCTATAATCAGATAAAGTAACTGTTTCATTCTTGGGTTCATGTCCTCTATTTACAGTTTTAGAATATCCATAACCACCATCAGCATATTCATAGATATAATCACCTAAAAACAATATGGCATCTAAATCATTTCTTGCAGACATAGCAGCATATGAATTAAAATACCCTTGTTGATAATTAGCACATGATGCAATTCCAAATCTTAATGCTTCCATTGTTTTAGAGGGTGCTGTTTTTGTTCTTCCTATAACTGATTCCCTACCTAATCCCGAAAATTTATAATAGTATACAGTACCAGCTTCCAATGGACCAGCATCAATTTTTACAGTATAATCTTTACTTTGATCTGTGATAATAGATCCACTCAAAAGTATTGAAGTACATTTGGGATCTTTAGACATAAACCATTTAACCTCAATAGGTCCATCTGTATCAGGAGTAATTCTTGTCCATAAAATTACTTGATTTTGCAATGGATCTCCAGAAGCAACACCATGATAAAAAGGCTTTAAAGCTGGGTCAAATACTAAATTAGTAGTAGTAATTTCTTTGGGGAGAGGTCTATTATAAGAATAGATATTGTTGTGCTCTTTCTCTGATAATGAAAAAGCCAATATTCTCATACTAAATAATACAATGAAGTAAGTACACAATTTCATGATAAAAGATTTCCAAATAATTTTATATACCACACATTAGAATGCAATTTACTGATACATTATTAAGTAATTTTTATCAATACATTATCAAATAGTATATGCTTAAAATATATATTCTGCTTGTATTGAAAGTTGTCGTATTGGGGCTAGATTACCCATTATTTCGGTATAATAATAATCAAAAATATTCTTTGCATTAAGCGTTACGCTTATTGGTATTTGTACCCAATTATGTAATCTTGCAATCAATCTCATATCACATATATGATTAGGAACTCTTGCATCAGCATCTTTGATAAATCCTAAAGCTGTTAATCGGGGATCCATCATTTCAGTTCTACTGATAAAGCGATAATCGGTTTGTAAAAGTAGATCTTCTATTATTGGAATAGACATTCTTGTATACCATAATACAGATGAACGATAATATAAAGTTTGCTTCAATATCAAATCCTCTGGCTTCATCAAGGTTAAAGATGTCTCAAAACTATATCCACCTGTTAGCATAGACCTAAGCCCTAATTCTATTCCTCTTACTCTGGCTTTGGTTACATTCTGAAATTTAATATTTCCAGATGGCGTAAAAGATGGTTCAATCAAATCACTTAATTCATTCTGAAAATAACTAATATCTATTAATAAGATATCTTGTTCTCCACTGAGTGGAATAGCAGTTGTTGCACCACATTCATAAGACCAACTATATTCTGGCTTAACATTCATATTTGGTTCAACTGTTATCCCCTGAAATCTTAATGCTGCAAATCGTTCTGCAACAGCAGCTGCTCTAAAGCCTCTTCCAGCAGATGCCCTAAATTGAATACCAAAAGGAGAAAGATAACTAAGTGCAAGTTTAGGACTAATCTCAATATTTTGTTCTGCATCGGCTGTTTTTTCTGCATCAATCCTTGCTCCTACTGTACAAATCAAATTTTCTATACCTGGTTTTATCTCAGCTTGGCTATAGCCAGACATAAATATCTGAGTTTTAGCCCCGTAAATTGGCGCTTGTACTGAATTCATAACAGTATTTATACCAGAGGTTAAAAACACTCCAGGGCTAATCGATGCAGAATATTGTATTTCACTATTCCAAGATAAAGCATCACTTGCTATTTGCTCCTCGCCAGGAAGTAAATTAGTATTCTTATAATTTGTTATAAATACGCCAGATCTAATCATTAAAAAAGATTGATCTGAAAAAAATTGTTTAAACTCTAAAGCAGATGCTATTTTGCCTGATTCTGTACGTCGATTTGGATTTGTTCCGGTTGGAGGCCTAGTTGCACTATCTAATGAATTCCAAAATACCCAATCTCCTCGCTCTTCTGATGATGCATTGATAAAGAAAGTAAGTTTAGACATCCCCTGTTTGTCAAATTGATAACCTACTTTACCATATCCACTCCATCTATAACTATTATCGGAGAGTCTATAACTTTTATCATATTTATTCCCCACATTCATTGTTAATTCTAGATTATCGAATTTTTTAGAATATCCAATATCAATTCCATACAATGCCGGAGGAGAATCATATACTCTCCATTGTTCATAGATAGGTTGAGTATAGATGCCTCCATAAGTTCGAATAATGGTTCTTGCTGAATCCGATGGTGTTCTTGTAAATAATGAAACTGTACCACCTAAAGCACCTGTTCCATACAGAGCAGATCCTGCTCCTTTGATTACTTCTACACGATTGATTTCCATCATTGGTAAAGCATCAAATTTCATGTCGCCATTATCTGCTGATAACATCGGGAATCCATCTAATAATAATGCTACTCTACTACCAACCCCTAAAGCAAAACCAGATGAGCCACGAATACTTACTTGATCTCTAGAAACATTTACCCCTGGTACATAACGCAATACTTCATCTATTCTTGTTGTATTTCTTTGTGAGATTTGTTGTTGATCTAATAAGGAAATAGAAACAGGTACTTCTTGAATTGATTGACTTCTTTTGCCTGCAGAAACCACTATTTCAGAAGCATTTAATGATTTAGGTAATAAGAATACTACCATTGATTGATTGGGCTGTTTATCAGTTATCGTTATTGTATGTTCTGATGCTATATATCCTATATAGGTTATCCTAATTGTATATATACCATTGGCAAGATTATCAAGGAGAAAATTCCCTTTATTATCGGATTTTATGCCAATCGAGGTATTCTTGATCCTAATAATAGTACCAGATAAAACCTCATTTGTTTCAGAATCTTTAATTGTGCCAGAAATTGAACCTGCAAAAGAATCTGTACTTAGTGTAAAGAGTAAAGCTATCATTATCATCAATTTCATATATAGCCTTAAAATGGTTGTGGAGGTAATGAAGCAAAATCAACTATTATTCTTATAAATATTGTATCTCCAGGTTGAATTTCTAATTGAGTAGGTTTTGTATTATCACCACTTAAAGTATAGATTCCTACAACTTTTTGAGCATTTAAATCAATAGATATTTGTTTTGCAATCCCAATATATTTAATTGTTGCAGGCGCTTCTGGAATCTGAATTTCGAAGTTTGAAGAGTCAACATAAGTAGGTAGAGAAGTAAATCCAGAGATAAAAGCTCTACCATTTAATAGTTCATTAACAATTCCAGCACTATCTGACAAAGGGAACTGTGTAAAAGCAGCTGCTCTAATCGCAAAAGCAGAATCTGTATCCAATCTCCAAGAGTCTTTTCCACCTTTATACATAATTGTTCCTTTAATGAATGCTGGGCCCTTTTTAAGACTTGGTTCTGGCGGTGCTAATCCTTCGCTACATGAAGCAAGTAGCATTGCAATTATTAAGTGTATCGAGTAAAAAATAGATTTCATATGGTGTAAAACTTCTATATATGAACAATGTTATCATAACCAAAATTTGGCAAAAGCAAATTACGATGAAATGGAAAAAAAGCAATAATTCCAATAGAAAATAATATCTTGTATGTATGAATATTCAATTTTTTATATCTGCCTTTGTTTATATATGTACTTTTAGTGCTTATACAGTAATTGCCGAAAAATCAGTGTATACCAGTAATACAGCACCAATGGTAAGTTGGGGAAAATGTATTCGAATCGACAGATTTCCTTCTACATTTGTTCAGGCAAGGACCATAGATATTCTTTTACCTCAAGGTTATAATCCTCAACAAACCTATCATGTTATTTATATGCATGATGGCCAAATGCTTTTTGATAGCACATATACGTGGAATCATCAAGAGTGGCAAATAGATGAGGTATTTGAACAATATCAAGATTCTTTATATGAAACAATCATTGTTGGCATTTGGAATAACAATGAATTTCGTCATGCAGAATATTTTCCTCAAAAAGCACTTGCTTATATGTATGATAGTACTAAATCTCTTTTTTTATCTGAAAAGTTTAAGGGGAAAGCTCTTGCTGATAATTATTTACATTTTATCGTAGATGAATTAAAACCTTTTATTGACAATGCATTTTCAGTATCAAAAAAACCTGAACATACTATGATGATGGGCTCTAGTATGGGAGGCCTAATTTCTTTATATGCTCTATGTGAATATCCTAATGTTTTTGGTGCTGCTGCAGGTTTATCTACTCATTGGATAGGAACAACATCTATCGATAATGGAAATATTCCCAGAGGTTTAATTACATATATATCTAACAATCTTCCTAAGGCTGAGTTAAAAAGAAAATTTTACACCGATCATGGTACAATTGGCCTTGATAGTCTATATCCAAACTGGCAAACACAAATTGATTCTCTATTCTTATCAAAAGGTTATGATCATACTCAATATATGAGTGCTATTTTCGAGGACGCTGATCATAATGAAGAAGCTTGGTCTCAACGATTATATGTTCCACTATTGTTTCTACTCAAAAAACCTTAATCTATTTGCTTTTTAAGCATCTCTCTCCTAAAAATCTTATATCTTTCCTCTACATATTTTTTACTTATTTAATACATGGCACTCTTTTTGTCAGTGTTGCATAATATTATTAAAAACTCAATATTTACAAGGTATAACATGAACATATGTATTCGATTATTATGCTTGCTATTGATATTCTTTAGCTTTTATAAAAATGCATCTGCCCAGCAATCTTTTACCTCTGTTGGTGGTGATGTAAAAGGCCCAACTGGGTCGGTTTCTTATTCTGTGGGATTGCTAACATATAAAACACATATAAGCAAAACCGGGTTGGAATGTCAAGGTGTTCAGCAGCCATTGGAAATTGCAAGAATATTATCCTCTGAAGAACATCATACTCAAGATCTTTCAATTTTTGCTTATCCAAATCCAACCACAGATATGCTTTCAATTGCAAGTCAGAATGATTTTCCATCTGGAACAATTGCAGAGTTTAGGGATATAAAAGGTAGTATCGTAAAAAGTATGACATTAGAAAATAATACTCATTCTTTTTCAATCTCAGAGTTTATCACCGGTACATATCTATTAGTTATAAAAAATGAAGATACTATTCTTGCTTCTTTTAAGATTATCAAAAATCAAGGACAATAAACAATGAAAAAAGTAAAATACTTACTGATTGCACTTTTATGTTGTATTTCTACCTATATAATTCAGGCTCAAAAACCCAATAATTTGAGTTATCAAGCTGTACTAAGGAATGTAAATAATACATTGATGATTAATATTAAAGTTGGAATGCGAATCAGTATCATTAAGGGCTCTGAATTTGGTCCTTCTGTGTATGTAGAAGCACAAAATGTAAAAACCAATATGAATGGATTAATTTCTTTACAAATTGGTGCTGGTGACTTTATATATGGCAATTATCGAACTATAGATTGGAGTGAAGGTCCATATTTTCTAAAAACAGAGATAGACCCATTTGGTGGAACTGATTATACTATTATTTCTGTACAACAAATCTTATCTGTCCCTTTTTCCATGTATGCAGACCACGCAAAATTTGCCGATACAATTATCGGTGATATCGATGAAAATGACCCAATATTCTCTAAAAGTGTTGCTCAAAGTATTACCAGAGCTAATATTTCAGCATGGAATAATAAAGTTGATTCTACTGTCGAATCAGACCCAATTTTTATGAATTGGAATAAAAGTTATCATGATTTAACTGCTAAGCCATCAATTGGTGATAGTATTAGAGCTATCGCAAATGGTTCAGAAACCAAATTGTCAGCTGGACAACATATATCAATCACAGGCTCTGGTACATTAACTTCTCCTTATTCTATTCAGGCAAATAATGTATTCACTCATTATATTGGTGAATATTTTGATGGTGGAATTGTATTCCATATATACAGGGATTCTTTAGGAATAGAACATGGATTAATTGTTTCACAAAGTGATCTTTCTATGGATTCACAATGGAGTTCTATTGATACGCTGATTGGAAATAATGCGAAGTCTACATGGAATGGATTATCAAATACTCAAGCTATTGCTAATGATACCACTATTCTTTTTAGTGCAGCTAAAACATGTAATAATTTAATACAAGCAAATTATTCTGATTGGTATTTACCTTCTATAGATGAATTATATATCATGTTTGCTCATCGTTTTGATATAAATAGAAGATTATCTCAAGTAAATGGTTCACAATTAATAGGTTTATCTTCTTATTGGTCTTCAACAGAGCTTGATAAAACAAATGCATTATCATTCAATACTATAAACGGTATGATAGCTCAAGATGCAAAAAGTACGATGAAGAAAGTAAGAGCAATAAGAAAGTATTAATTGCACACACATAATGCTTAATTTCAGGCAGATTCAGAGTTAATTCTGAATCTGCCTTCTTTTTTTTGGAGTATTTATGCATATTCTAATTATTGGTGGATCTGTCTTTTTAGGGAAAGCAATGATAAATTCTGCTTTGCAATCTGGGCATACATTAACTGTTTTTAATCGCGGGAAATCAAATCCTCATTTTCAGCATCAAGATATCACAATCATTCATGGTGATAGAAATGATGGCTTTGAAATACTTAATGAAATGCATTTTGATGCTGTTATTGATACCTGTGGATATTTTCCCAAAAGCATTAGTATTTCTGCACAGTATTTTGCTAATAGAAATATTCAATATTGCTTTATTTCTACTCTATCAGTATTTGCAGATATATCGATATCAAATGATGAATGTGGACAATTGTGTACTACTGATAATCCCGAAGCTGATTCCATTACTGGAGAGAATTATGGAGCATTAAAAGTACTATGCGAACAGACATTATTAAGAGTAATTCCAGATGCATTAATTTTAAGGCCTGGCTTAATAGTTGGCCCATATGATGTAACAGATAGATTTACATGGTGGCCATTAAGAATAGGAATGTTAGATAGATTGCAAGGAACAATGATGGCACCCGGTGATGCTATGACTACAGAATGGGAATTTATTGATGTAAGAGATCTAGCAGACTTTGCACTATTACTTCTTAATAATAAGAAAAAAGGCATCTATAATGTTAATGGTGAGCGAATACCATTATTAGAGATAATTAAAGAATCAGAAGCGTATTTTAATCATACCATACAAGTACAATGGGTACAAGATGCTGACTTATTATCTAAAAATGCTCAGCCTTGGAATGAAATACCTTTATGGATACCAGAATCGCAACCATCATGTAAAGGATTTCATCGAACGAATACAACAAAAGCTAAACATGCAGGTTTACTAATCAGACCCTTAAACATTACAATTCATGATACTCTTGATTGGGCCTTAGATAGACCAAACACATATACCCTAAAAGCAGGTTATTCAGAAGAAAGAGAACGTGAATTTATCATATGAAGATATTACTTTACATGAGAAGAACTATCAGCTTTAAACACTAAAGCAGCTGAATTAATACAATAGCGGAGTCCAGTAGGTTTAGGGCCATCATCAAATACATGGCCTAAATGTCCTTCACATCTGGCACAAAGAACCTCGTATGTTGTAAACTCATATCGAGTATCAATTTTTTCTAGGATATGATCTTTATCTAAAGGTTGAAAAAAAGAAGGCCAGCCAGTTCCTGAATCAAACTTTGTATTTGATGTAAAAAGATCCAATTTGCAGGCTTTACAAGAATATATTCCAGATTCTTTATTATCTACATATTTGCCAGTAAATGGAGGTTCGGTACCTTTTTTTCTCATAATACAATAGTCTTCATACGACAAACTATCTTTCCATTCGGCATCTTGTTTTACAGTTTTCTCGATTTTTGACTGATTTTTTTGTATTTGTTGAGAACAACCATAAAAAGGAAGACAAAGAAATACAAAAACAAATATGATAGATTTCATTGGATAATTTTGATATACATATATAAGGCACATAATTATGGCTACTATAAATAAAAAAACAATCAGTAAAGTTCCATCTGGCTTAACACCACTAAAAGCAGAGCATTTATGTTGGAAATGCCCACAAGAGATTTTCAATTTTGAAACTACAAAAGAACTTTCTTCTTTAAAAGGAATAGTTGGACAAGACAGAGCAATCGAAGCAATTAAAATGGGGGCTGAATTATATTCTCATGGATATAATGTATTTGTTTCTGGAATATCTGGCACAGGTAGATTAACAACTGTTAAACATATATTAGATGAAGCTACATCTTCTTGTCCCCCACTTTTCGACTATTGTTTTGTCCATAATTTTACTAAACCAGATAATCCCAAGCTTCTTAAATTTCCAAGTGGACAAGGCAAATTATTTGCAAAAGGGATAGAAGATTCTATGATTTTTCTTAAAAGAAGAATTCCGCAATTATTTGATGAAGAGGGATTTCAGAAGGCACGAAAAGTATTAATCGATACATATCAAAAGCAAGAGCAAGATCTTATAGCTCAATTTGCAGAGAAAATTCGTCCAAGTGGTTTTGTTCTTGGCCAAGTTGAAGATGAATCTGGTGAAGTTCAGTCAGAAATTTTCCCTGTTATCAATAAAAAACCTGTTCATATGAAAGAACTTGATACATTAGTTGCATCAAAGAAAATCTCTCAAAAAAAAGCAGATTTATTGAAAGAACAATATGAAACTTTGCACACCCATTTAATTGATCTTGCCCGTATAAGTATCAAATTAATGCAAGGATTTAGATTAAACATCATGGAATATGATAAGGCGGCTGTTGCAGTTATTGTAAGAACAACATTCGGAGATGTAAGGCAAAGTTTCCCATCAGAATCAGTGTCTAGTTTTATAAAATCCATGGAAGATGATTTACTAAATCATTTAGATATATTTCTTCCGGGTACAGGTAATGAAGAAGACGATACTGAAAAACCTACAGATGATGAAATCAAAGAAAAATTCGCTGCCTATGGAGTTAATGTTGTATTAGATAATTCTTCAACTCTTTGTGCACCAGTTATTGTAGAAACTACTCCATCTTTTGTTAATTTATTTGGATCTATTGAAAAGAAATTTGATCAAAGAGGTTTTTGGAGAACAGATTATAGTCAGATTAAAGCAGGCTCTCTGTTAAAAGCAGATCAGGGATATTTAATTGTCAATGCCCTTGATATTTTATCAGAACCTGGCGTATGGCCGGTATTAAAAAGATTATTACTGTATGGTAAATTAGAGATTCAATCGGTAGATAGTTATTTTCAAATTTCTCAAACATTATTAAAACCAGAATCAATCGACTTAAATGTTAAAGTTATCATGATTGGTGATGCCGATGTATATCACACTTTATACTTTGGTGAGGAAGATTTTAAGAAAATCTTTAAAGTGAATGCTGAATTTGATTATGAGACACAACGCTCGGGAGAAATGATTCATCATTATTCTCATTTTATTCATCAATTATGCGAACAAGAATCTTTATTACATTTTGATAGATCTGGAGTTGCAGCAATTATTGAATGGGCTGTAAAACATACTGATACACAAAGAAAAATCACTCTTCAATTTAGTGATGTAGCCGATTTGATAAGGGAATCTTCATTTTTTACAAGGAAAGACGGAAGCCCTATTGTTGCAAAATCGCATGTAAACAAAGCTTTGAATGCTAGATTAAAAAGAAATGATATTCTCGATGAAAAAATCAGAGAACAAATCCTTAATGGATTATTAATGATAGAAACATCAGGTACTCGATTAGGACAAATCAATGGATTAACCGTATATGATACAGGACTTGTTTCATTTGGAAAACCTGCTAGAATAACAGCTACTGTTGGTGTTGGCTCAACTGATATCATCAATATAGAAAGAGAATCAGATATGAGTGGAAAAATTCATAATAAAGGAATGTTAATTCTCAATGGATTTTTACGTGAACGATTCGCTATTCATCATCCATTAACTTTATCAGCTTCTATCTGCTTTGAACAAAGTTATGGAGGCATAGATGGAGATAGCGCAACTGCTGCAGAAGTTATTGCTTTATTATCTGCTATTTCTGGTATTGAAGTAAAACAATATCTTTCTATCACTGGATCTATGAATCAAAAAGGAGATATTCAGCCAATAGGTGGGGTAAATGAAAAGATTTCAGGTTTTTATGAATTATGTCTGGCAAATGGCTTGAATGGACATCATGGAGTATTAATACCATCTCAAAATGTTCATGATTTGATGCTTAATGAACATATCATTGAATCTGTAAAAAAAGGTGAATTTCACATCTATTCTATCAGTACCATAGAACAAGCTGTGGAATTGATGCTAGGAAAACCTGCCGGAAAAAAAGGTGATGATGGTGTATATAAATCGGGTGTTTTTGGCATTACAGCCAATAGATTAGCAGAACTTTATAAAAAATCAGACAGTAAAAAGAGTGCGCAGTAATCATGTTTATGAGTTAACTGCGCATTCTCAAAATTATTGTCCTTGTTGATATCTAGTTCTATATTTCTTTGCTAATTCTGTTTGTCTACTTTGTAATGACACTACTTTACCTTGAATAAAAGCATATTCTACATTATTTGTTAGGCCATCTAAAGCATTTCCTTTAGATACAAATAAGGTTGCGTCTTTTCCAGAATCTAAACTACCAACTCTATCTGCAATGCCTAAAATTGTAGCCGGGTTTATCGTTAATCCTCTTAGTGCTGCTTCTTCGCTTAATCCATAAGCGATTGCTGTTCCTGCATTAAAAGGAAGATTTCTTTGTTGCCAAAATGAAGATTCAGAAAATGACCAAAGAATACCTGCTCGTTCTAAGATATGTGGAAGTGTATATGGTTCATCATAAGCTGATTCGGCCTCTCTTGGTAATGAATGAGTTCTTGGAATAATCACCGGTACTCTTGCTAATTGTAATTCTTCTATACAAAGATGTGCTTCATTAGCTCCAAAAATAATCGCATTTATACCATATGTTTTGGCCATATCTAATGCCGCTAAAATTTGTTGTTTAGAAGAAGCCGTAAAGAAAACAGGTAATTGCTTTTCAAAAATAGGACGCATTGATTCTAAACGTATATCTTGCATATTATCGGCAAGACCATTTTTTGCAGCCAAAGAATACATTTTTGCTTTTGTAAAATAGTCTCTTAATTCTAAAAGATTCTTTTCATTATCTTTAATTTGTTCCTCAGCTGATTTTGATATCCATGGGGCATTTTGAACACTCATACTAGGAATATTTACTGATAATGCCGCTATGTGTTTCAATGCAATATCTTCACGAGTCCAACCATCTAATTGCATAATAGAACTTAAACCTGATATTAAACCACCTTGGGGAACAACATGAGCAATTAAAATACCATTACTTCTTATAGTCGGAATAATTTCACTATCAGGATTATAAGCAGTAACAGATTTTGCATTTGGATTAAATATTCCTGTTTCAACTGCATCGCGGGTTGCCCTAACGGCTTCAATTTCCACAAGACCTATTGTAGATTCAGAAGCTATAAAACCAGGATAGACAGATTTACCTGTACAATCAATTATCTCTGCACCAATAGGAATATCTATATTCTTACCAACAGAAACAATTTTACCTTTATCAAATAATATCATGCCACCATCAATAATGCCTTTAGATACAGTATAGATCTTTGCATTTTTTAATATAATAGGATTTTTTTGTGCTGCACCTGGAATTTCATCATGCGCAACCAAAAAAGTTGTATTATATACTAAACATAAAACAAATATCAACAAGTAATTATTCATCCTAAATCCTAAAAGTAAGTTCTTGAGAAATCAATGGTTTGTATTATAAAGCGAGATGCCCTTTGACGTCACCACTCGTCAAAGGGCACTCCCCTTCCCACCTTTTCACCACCACAACAAAATGAGAACTTAAATGAATGAGTTCTCATGGGCAAAAATACAATGAGAAGGTATGCAATGCAAGTATTAAAAATGTATATTCATTTATTTTATCGAACTTTCATTTATTTATACATTTATGATTTGTTGTTTGGTAATCAGAAAAAAATACTTCATATTTGTAATTCGATTTGAGACGGGGTGTAGCGCAGTCCGGTTAGCGCACCTGCTTTGGGAGCAGGGGGTCGTGAGTTCGAATCCCACCACCCCGACTCTTTAATCCGCTTGTGTTTATTCACAGGCGGATTTTTTTTTATGGTCTAAGGGGAATATGAAAACTTTCTATATGTTGTAAACACATATTACAATCTTCTGGATTGAACATATGATCTTCACGTTTCAAAACAGATATTTGCCTAACATTCATTGGTGTTTTTCTGCTAGTAAGGTCTATTAATGAAGCCATGCCAATCAATCGAGCATCAACTCTTAAGATTTCTCTTATCATTGGTTTGTACAATGATATATCATCGGTAAGGATATCATCTATTAATACTACTCTATCGCCCGAATGTAATGCTAATGATTGATATAATAGTTCTGATCCCGGCATAAGCCATAGTAATCGTGCTTCTAATTGTCTGGCAATTTCGGCAGCAAAGGGTAATGCACCGATACGACAGGCAATGATAACTTGCGGGTCGATATCCCAAAAATGTTTTACAATTTCATAGGCTAGTTTTCGGCAAGTTGGAGGAAATTGAAAAGCTTTTGCAGGACTAAACAATATATCGGTATGTTTTCCATCTTGCCTTACAAAATGTCCATATTGAATTGCACCAGTGGAAATCAATAAATCTTGCATTTCGCATTCCTAGAATGTTGAGCCCGAAATTGTAAATCGCAATTCTGGATCAGATCTTTGGCTAAATCTACCTGACACATCACATCGAAAAAAAAGAAATATTTTATTTAAAGCTATTCCTGCTTCATAATAATATGTATCATTTGTAGAATATGTAGAAGGTAATTGTTTAATAACTAAAGCATTTTTAGAAAATTCTGTATATCCAATGCTTCCTGTAAGTATAACTTCGATACCAAAAGAAGCAATGCTAGGTATTCTAAGAACCCCTGGAATTACTTCTCCAAAATTGTGTTCAAGTGAAAGTGCCGCATATCTATCTCCATAAAATTCCTTTACATTCATTCCTCTAAACACTCCATCACCGGCAGTAGAAGCAATAGAAGATTCTAAAGAAAAGAATTTTTGTGGTGGAATATCTCCCCAAGAATATCCTCCTGAGAATCTAGCATCTAATCGCCATAAAGGCAATGTTACAGTTCTTACAAATGCTTGGAATGTACTTTGCGAATAACTTTTTACACTTATTCCAGGTATTGCATATTGTCCAGAGATTATAAAACCAGCTGTAGATATCCGCCTTATAGGAGTAAAATTCATTCTGAACTCAGCTGATGCAATGGTATAATCGCCAGAAAATATAGGTGGATTATCCCTAAAAGACAATTCCGAAGGTGCAAATAATGCAAATTGGGTATTCACCTCTGCAGATGAATGATATTCTCTTTTAATACTAAATTTTATAGCTGATGGGCGTATAAAATCTTCTCTTCTTAAGAATTTTAATTGTCCCCAACCATATTCAAATGATATTTCTGCGCCTTGATTATAATAATAATCCCCATAATCACTTTTAAATAAAAGAGAAAGACTTGTAATTCCTGATTGCCCTACTACATATGGATTATCGCGTCTGGATAATTTTCTATATGCATTACATTCAATTACATATTTTTTTGTTTCATTTAGATATTGCCTATAAAAAGCATCGGCGTACATATAATTATCTGCTATGCCATATCCAAGTTTGATTCCAGATTCTGCATTATGACTATATTGGAACTGCAAACCTATTCCACCATATACTCCGTGAACTCTATTATATCTAAACATATCTTCAAAGCCAGTAAATGGCCTTTGAGCTAATCTATTAAAGAATGCAGAAATATCTCCAAACAATGAATTAAAAGCACTTGTAGCAGTAGAATCTGGATCTTCTAAGGCTTGTTGAATCTGTATATATGCAGCAGTTTCCTCTGGCTTTAAAGGAAGAATAGCTTTTTCAATCCAAAAATTCGTATCAAAAACACTTGCTTTATCACTTATTTCTACTCTTCTTTGATCAAATTTTTCAGGAGGTATTTCGGTATTGATTTCATATTCATAAGCAACATTTTCTATTGAAATGTCTAGCCGAGGGGCAAAAAGGAACAGGACTTCTGCATTTAGGCTACTAAATATTCTTAAACTAGATGGCATTGCATAATGACTATCTATCTCTATAAAAGTTTGCTGAACATGTAATGTTGCATCAAAAGGTAATTTAACAGCTCTATTGGGCTTTAAATCAACATATAATGGAATTAAGGCTTGTTTATCGATATTGATAGTTCCATTAAAAAGTCTTCTTTGCCCTGATTTAGGTTCAACACGTATTTCTGCTATTTCTTTAGTGTCGTCTTGTAATGTTTTTACCAGTGTAAACTCATAATAATCAAGTGCATTGGGATGAAATGGAGTAACAATATCTTCATTAAAAAAAGATATCTTATCATCATAGACATTCAAATTTGTTCCAAATGCTACAAAATTTGCTTGCGCAGGAATATTAGCAGTTTGTCTTTTTTGAATTATCTCATTAAAATATTTGTCTGGTTTTTCAAAGAACCCTTTTGAATATGATTCCAGAATAGAGAAGATACTTGTATCATTTCTACCACTATTTCTGCCTGCAGTTACAGTATCTGCACTCACAACAAATTTAGTATACAGCATATATGTGTAGTTTTTAAGCGAATCAGTCCATTGCATTTTTTTTTGCAAGACACTTCTCATTAACTTTACCCCTGGATCTTCAGCGGATACAATAATTTCTGCAGACCTAAATGCTGATCTTTGTAAAGCTACATTATTGATAATTGTATCTCTATCAATGGATAGATGTTTTTTTTCAGATGTATACCCAACCATGCTATATGTTATGTCATATTCCCCTTTTGGTACCCTAAGTAAATAAGTACCTTCCTTTGATGTAACTGTAGCTTTATTAACCAAACCAATGAATCTAATTGTTACGAATTTTAATGGTTCTAATGTTTCTGAATCGGTTATTATGCCTTTAAAAAGTACTGTTTTTTGAGAAAAAGCAGTATAGCTAGGTATACTCATTAATAGCCCAATAAAGAGTATCAATATACTACCATGACTGAAGAGTGTATACTTCATGCTTTTCCAAAAGCAAATTGATTAAAACACTAGATCTAGTCCGACAAGACTTCTTAAATCACGAACTTCTGTTTTGGTTAACTGACGATACTCCCCTCTTTTTAAACCACTTGTAGATAATGTTGCGAATCTACGTCTATCTAAGCGCCTTACATCATAGCCTAAACTTTCAAAGATTCTTCTCACTTCTCTATTTTTCCCTTCTTTAATCATCATCGTAATTTTTGTATGATCTTTTACATCAATAATTACTTCGCAGGCTCCTGTTTTACCATCTTCAAGCTCTAATCCATGACTTATTTTTCTGGCATCTTTAAAGTCTAATTCCCTATCTAATCCTACTTTATATTCTCTAGGTATTTCATAACTAGGATGGGTTAAACGATATGCTAAATCTCCATCATTTGTTATAAGTAGTGCACCGGTCGTATTTCGATCTAATCTACCAACGGGAAATATTCTGTACTTACTTCTTACAATATCTAATACTGTTTCTCTGCCTAATTCATCAGAGGAAGTGGTTATGATATCTTTTGGCTTATTTAATAGAAAATAAGTTAAAAATTTTCTATCTGTAATTGGCTCACCATTTACTGTCACAAAATCTTCTAAAAATATACGCGTAGATAAATCTGTAACGATTTGTCCATTTACTTTTACTAATCCACCAGTAATAAATTCTTCTACGCTTCTGCGTGCTCCAATCCCAGCATCTGCAAGATATTTATTAATACGCACTCCTTCTTTGGATGCGCTTGCAGAACGGCCTCTTGAACTTGTTGAAGTTGATGAAGTTTTCTTTTTAAAACTTGCATTCTTTGCATGAAAAGATCTATCAGATGCCTTCCTTTTAGGAGCTTCGGTAGAGTCTGTTGCACGCGATTTTGCAATTGTTGTCCTTGTTCTCTTTATTGTAGCAAGTTCTATATCAGTTTGTTTTCTTGCTCCTGGACCTGGACTTCTTTTTGGCTTTCGTGGTTTAGTATTCTTATTGGTTGGTCTTGCGTTTTTCATATATGTGCTCACTTCTGAATATCTTTATGCAAAACTACGGATTTCTAGGGTGGCTTTGGGTATGTGATAATATTTCAAGTACATTAATAAGTACTTCTTGAGGTTCTATTGTTTCCATACATGCATGATGTTGCAATGGACATTCCTTTTGGCCATGAATAGAACATGGTCTACAAGGTATATCTTTTTGTATAATTAATGATTTTTTTGCCAATGGCCCAAAACCAAATGCAGGATGAGTAGGCCCAAATAATGCTATTGTAGGACAATTCGCTAATGATGCCAAATGAACTGGTGCGCTATCATTAGAAATCAATACTTTAGATTTTGCTAATAATGAAACTGTTTGAGTTAATGTTAATGAACCGGCTAGATTGTGAATACTCTTATGCTCAAATGGAATAGAAACCTGGCATAGATCTTTATCTTGCTTAGATCCTATCAATACAATTGAGTATTCTGTTTGTTCAAGAAGTAAAGTAATTAAAGAACGTATATGGGTCTCAGGCCATCTTTTGGTATTCCATGCACTTCCTGGTGCAATGACAATTATTCCATGTTCAGAATCAATATCCAATAAAATACTTTGCTCTAGATTTATAATAGGAGTTATCCTTTGTAAGCTCATACCTTTTATATATGATTCAATAAGATCCTGATTTCTTTCAATTTCATGACAATTTTTTCTGTACTGTACAGACTGAGAATATAGAAAAGAACCTGGAGAAATTGTAAAACCAATTCTATGAGTACAATGTGTTAATACAGACAACAATGCTGTTCTAAAAGACCTATGCAAGCAAAATACTGCTGCAGGTGTATACTTTGACAATTGTTTTGCTATCTGCAATATTCCCCTGATACCTTTATGCTGTGACCTTTTATCATAAATTAATACATGGTCTATGTGTTGAGCATGTACAACTAAATCTTCTGCTATAGGAATAGTTACGTACACAATTGTACAAGATGGAATTGATTCCTTTAACAAAGAAGCAGAATACAATCCTAATGCAATATCACCAATAAAGCCAGTTTGAATTAAGACAAAAACAGGATTAGGCCTCATATTTCCACCTATTATGTTGCCATGTCCACTGTTCAGGGGCTTGTTCAATTGCATGCTCTAATTCATTTAGATGCCTTTCTGTTAAATGAAAGACATTTTCTTTACTAAAAGACAAATCATCAGACTTAATTTCTTTCATTGTTACTGTATAATGTCCTTGTTTATCTCGATGCGGAATACAAAACACTAAAGGTGCATGATAACGTAAGCATAGGGATGCTGGTGCCTCAAATACAGCAGCTTTTCTTCTAAAAAAAGGCAAGAATATATCTTTTTTCGGGTCTGCTGCTTGATCTACTAATAAGGCTATTGGTTTATTATCTTTTAAGTTATTAATTAATGGTTTTGCAGCTTTTTCCATAGAGACTGTTCGATTTCCAGCACGCTCTCTTAATGAAGTGATAGCTTTGTGTATAAGCGGATTTCTTTGTTCTTTAGCAACTAATAAGACTGATTGTTGCATTGCTAATCCGGCTGCATAAGCAAGTAACTCCCAATTACCAATATGTGCTGAAATTAATATGATGCCTTTACCTTTTTGTAATAAAGTATGGACAATGTCAATATCAGGAAATGACATCATAGACTTTATTTTTGTATTACTTAAAAATGGCATTGCACTTATTTCTAATAATACAATGCCAAGATTTTGATATGATAATGATGTAAGCCGACTATATTCTTGATGATCTTTATGTGGAAATGCATGCTTTATATTATCAAAAGTAATTCTCTCTCTTTTTTTACTCAATTTTCTAAGAACAAATCCAATAAAAGATCCTATCTTATTTCTGAGAGAACAAGATAGAAGCGAACTAAGTATGCCTATGGATCTAAATAGAAAAAGTATGAGTTTATTTTTCATTTATCTTGGAACACCTGTATTAGTTCCGGCTGCATTATTTGAATCTGTATTAGCAAATTCATTATACCAATTATCATTTCTTAGTTCACCAATTGCTGTTGAATGAACTAGAATATGATTATTTATGTCTTTCATATCAACAAAATTAAATGTTGCACCGCCTTGAATTTCAGCATAAAACCATATTTCATATGGCCTTGCAGAATTCCCCATAAATTTTCGATCTACTTGGGTAGGTTTACCATATTTTCTCATTACTCTACCTCTTTCTGATTTCCATCCTTCTGAATATTGCGGGCATGAAAAAAAGGAATTGGCATATTCTACGCTTTTTCTAAATTCTTCTAAACGTTCATTGAATGGTGTATCAGTATTTGGATCTCTTTCTTTCCAAAATCTATACATAAATTTTTGTTGAGCATTTAAAAGAGTTAAAGATTCGAACAATGCTATTTCTGAAGAGTTTGCAAGACATTTTGCTTTTTCGTATTCCTCGATGATTCTATATTCACTATAGGTAGAAAACTCACTTTGTTGAAACAATTCATCTTCAGAAAAAGTAGCTGCTATTTCTGGCGGCATTTCTGGATTAATTACATAAAATCTCTTTTCTACAGTTGCAGAATCTTTTTGTTTTCGAGATGCTACTTTCATATTAAGATAATATACACCACTTGCTAAACCATCTAAAGGAATAATCACTTGCTCTGTTTGTGAAACTGCTATTGTAGGTCTCATTAATGGTATTGTTACTAATTCTCTTTTTGCTGCATCTAGAATTTGATAGTACATATCTAGAGAATCTTGTAATGAGCAATGATAAATCTCGGAGTATACTTGTAGGCTGGGATTTAAGCCTATGATTTCGAGAGTAGGAATAGGGATAATTGATAAACCATTTCTAGAAAATTGAGATGACCATGTTGAAGGAGCATCATTTTGAATTGGATCTATTGCAATTGCAAATAAAAGATCGGATATCTGAATGTTTTGAGAATTATACGATGTAACCTTAATGGTATTTGAAGAAGTAAATATTCTATTTGTATCATTCAAATCTTTTGCAGAAAGGGTAAATGTATAATTACCAGGATGTAAAAATATTGAAGTACTTCCAATCATATTCTTTTCATGAAGAACTATAGGTTTTTGGGAAATATTATCTACAATCCATTCTTTAGTAAACTGTTTTTTTGTGAGTATATCTGTACATTTCGCATTGAATAATATTGAAGCTGAATAACCCTCAACTTTAGTTATATATCGCATTGCTGTATCAGCAAATGAATAGTGAATTTTACATTCTGTTAAAGAGTCTGTATAGGCATATTGTACAATATCGATTGACATATGTATATCGTTTGCCAAGAAATAACTATAGCTTGTAATGAAGTACAGACTTATAAAAAATAGATATTTCAAAACTGCTCCTACATAAAAAAATGCCGTCGAGAAAACCCAACGGCATAAATATACAAAATTCATCATGGCCTAAAGATATAATTCAAATGAATTAATCCATTTTTATGCCAACGCTGATGCGATGAATTAATCCAATATTAGTAGCTGGATTTGCGGAATAATCGATTTGACCATCAAATCCACCACCAACATATTTGATTCCTAAGCCACCAGCGAAATTAAATGAGTCATGGCCATATCTATAGCCAGCACGCAAAGCAAGTAAATTCTTCCATGTGTATTCTGCACCAACTGATAACATCTCTGGTGTGTCAGACAATGTTTCGAATTGTAATGCACCTACAATACGATGTTCAGCATCTGCATCTAATTTATCTACACCATCTATAAACGCTGTAATATCTGTAGATAATCCAGCACGAAAAATCAATGGTAAATTAAATGGATTAGTTAATAACTGTTGTTCTAATGGACTTGAAGATAATTCACTAACAATTTTACCTTGTCTAGTGAGATCAGCTCCAGTATAATTTTGTTGTCCACCTAAATTGGAAATTGAAAAAGATAAACGAGTATCTTTATAATCAGTTTTATATAAAGTTCCTATATCAAAAGCCATTCCGCTTGATGCTAATGATGCAAATGAATTTTGGATATACTTTAATGATGCGCCAAATGCGAATTCATTTGTAATATAGCCTCCGAATGTTGCTCCGAATGCAAAATCCGATATTGAATATGATGCACCGGTTCCATTTGACTTTTCTAGGGTTGTAATTGGAATATTTCCACTAGAAAAAGATGTAAGACTTACACCGAGACGGTATGAATCACCTAATGGTAAGACCAATCCTGCAAAATTATGTGAAAAGCCTGCAAACCATTGAGTATACGATATATTAGCAGCAATACCGCTTATATCAGAAATACCTGCTGGATTCCAGTACATTGCTGTTACATCATTTGCCAAAGAGCCATAAGCTCCTGCTAATGCTGTAGCACGAGCACCAACACCAATTTTTAGGAATTGTGCACCAGCAGCACCAACTTTGCGAAAATCACCACCTGATGAGCCTGAAACATTGTCTTCTGCTATCATCAAGATTGGCAAAGAACATGTGAACAAAGCAAGTGCTAAAATTTGTCTAATTATTTTCATGTATATTCTCCTTTTAAAATCTTCGTTATTGGATTGTTTGATTGTTGTTCCCATGGAATCGAAAAGAATCATCTTTTCGATTCCATTTAGGTTTACATGTAATTATTCAGGAATAACGCGGAATCCGCCGACAACTACGGCAAATTTTATAAATGTTTTTGCACCATTTGGTGTTTCTACTTGCGCGATATACACTGAACTTCCAACACGTTGGCGATTACTTGTGAGGAGATCCCACACATCCATTCCATAACGGTCATTATTTTCAGGTGTTAGCTGGCTATGAGTTAATGTTCTTACTATTTCACCAGAAGGTGTAAGTATTGTGATTTTACAATCTTTTGGTAAACGTGTAAAATACAGTTTTGCATCATATGGTGATCTTTGAGCTTGATGGCTTACATAGTATGGATTTGGTACTATCTTTATATCTTCTAGCATTTGATCGGTATATAATTCTGTAGATGGTACAGATGGTATTACTTTTGCTCTGATTTTAGCACCTGGCATAGGGAAACCAGCTGCGCCACCAAATGTACGTAATACTACTTTATCGCCAGCAGCAAAATCTTTAGATGGAACATTTGGTATTGTGTCCCAAAGTCTTGCTCTTGTATCAGCGCCATAACCTTTATTTACATAGTCTAAACCAAAGAAATTTCCATCAACATTAATAACATGAACAAAATCGATAAGATCAGTTACATTTCTAGCTGATAATAAGTATTTACCTTGGCTGACCAATCCTGATGATTGATCACGGCGAGAAGTTACAGAATTTACAGTACCACGTCCATTCACAAAACCAGCTGTTGCAATATTGAATTGTCCTATTGGCACTTTTTTAGAAACAGGCATAGCAGTTCGCACAGCGCTGGAATCTGTAAAGTGAACAAGATAATTATTATTAATAATGGTAGTAGAATCACTAGAATTTAAATCTGTTGGGCGCTTATAATTATACTTATTAATTACTCTAACATTTAAGTATTTAGTAGTAAATGTTTTGGGAGTTTGAGCTGTTCCAACTAATGCGGTGATTGTAGTATCACCACCTGGAAGAAATTCTAATGTATAGTCACCAGGACCATTATTATAAATTGAGCCACCTAAAAATCCTTGAGAATTAACAACACCACCAACTGGATTAGTAGTGGATGGATAAGCATTAAGAATAGTATCAAACCTTTGATCTGAACCCACAAATGGGAATAAATCCTGAGATGGGAATGTTACATTAGTATTAGCTCCACTTGGTGCTATTGCAAATGCTGTATCATATCTCATCATTCCACCTGATTGTTGAATAGTATAATCAAAACCAAAATCGAATGCATTCTTCATATCAGGTACTGCTAATGAATTATAGCAATTGGTATTATCATTTACTCTTTCTGTGGTAAATGTTCCTGTCCTTAAGCGTTTTTCTTTATTATCTGGCACTCCAAAACTGTCTGATTTACCAGATATTGAATCTACAATGACTGAATCTGCAAAAACATATATAGAACCATTCTCTGTAAATGTATTTAAGAATCCTTTAAAACATAAATTTTGCTCTAACCATGTTCCTGCATTGTATAGTGTTTTATTGGTTGTTAAATCACGTATAGTGATTTTGGTACCATAAACACCATATTCTGGTGGATTAGAGAATGCAGCTGAAGGTAATGGGAAAGGCAACATAGAAACTTCTGGATTAAATTCAATTTCTAAATCATGTCCTTTTCCATCTGTTGTAAACAACTGATTTAATCGATCTTCATCTTTAACTGGAAAACGGAAATTGAATAATCCACCTAAATTAGAAGTATCAGCGCTTACAATTTGAATTTTAGCACTGTTTCCTGTTCTAGCTGCAGCTGCTAAAGGCATAGTTTTAACAATATTTAAATCTTCAATACCTGAATTGAATTTTTTAGGTGTTGCTTGGCGATAATCACCTTCATCGAAAGCACTTAACCAATAATAATAATCTACATTATTAAGTAATCTTTCTGTTTTTGTTAAATCTTCATTTTCTTCATTTTTTCCATCTTTATTATCATCACCACTATCAACAAATGTTGCATTATTGGTGATTTTAGCCATATATGGTCTGATAATATCACGACGTATTTTTTTCCTCACATCAGCATTAGGTTCAAGATCATTGAACACTAATGTTGCTAGGTTTTTGCGTAACAATGTCATTAATGCTGGGAAGAATGTATCATATGCTGTAGAATCGGTTGCGCTGAAACTAGATGTAAATCCACTTTTACTTGTTCTCACTCCAATTGGTAAGAATATCTTCTTGCCATTTGTAGTTACTGAAGGCCAAGGTAAATCGGTAGTTTTTGACCATCTTGGAGGATTTTGTGTAGCAGCACGATTGATAATCAATGTACCTGTTAATATAGAATCTAATTCTGCTTGAGACATTCCTGAGAACAATTGATTCCAAGGATCATTACCAAATGGATTTTTTCTTGTAGAACCATTGATAAAACGACGTACCTTAAAGGTAAATGAATCTACTTGTTTTACGATTTGAATAGAGTCAAAATAAGGCGCAATTGCTTGATCATCTAATTCAGTTTGATAAGTTGATTGTGAAAATGGTGTTGGCATTTTCCATTCAGCTAATTGTTTCCAACCGAATGGTCCACGAGCAATACTTTTACGGACATCAGTATCAAATGAATCTAAATCAATTCTTCTTGCACGGTATAATTTATAACCCATGAAGTCCAAACCTTTTTCTAAGTCATCATAGGAATATTCTGCTGTTGTATCCCAAGTAACTATCACCGCATTATTTAGAGGTCTCCAATTCACTTTAGATGGATCTGGAGGAGTTGGAGTTCTAAAATTATCATCATATACTCTTTGAGCAAATTTATCACGTTTGATAAGTTCTACCGCATCTTCGGTTCTTCCATTTGCATCATTACCATTTGGTGTATTTGCCATGATTAAACCAACAACTGTACGGGCAGTATCTTTAGGTGCAAGATTAAATGGACCTGTAGCCATCAAGAAACGTTTATCACCCTCTGGTGTATCTCCATCTTTTAAGGCTAAAGCCATAAAGTCATAACGTAAATCGTTTTCTTTAGGATCTTGGTCAATTGTCCAATTTCTAAAGGTTTTTAATCCTAATTGCTCTCTATTTGTATACACTTTTTTGTCTTTACGCAAAAAGCCAGCAGAATCAGGGCTAGTACCGATTAATTGATAGCGAATAGAATCATTTCCATTTGCATCTTTCACTGTATCACGAACTACTAAAGCAGGATATGTTGATGGACTTTCTAAGAAGTCGAAACCAATATATCCAAATCCTTTACCAGCTTCTCCTTGAGTACCATTAGACCATTGAATAGCAAGATTTAATGTGTCTTCTTCATTGTAATAACGGGTACGGTCATTGGCGGCATAATTAGCTGTAGATCCATTAACGCCTATGTCCATATCGAAAGCAGGTGCTAACCAACATTCACGTAAAGTATCTTTAGACTTATTGATTAAAGCATATTTAATAAATAAGAAGTCACGATAATCACCAAAACCCCATGAATAAATCATTTGCTCATATTGGATTCTTAGTGGATATCCTTCGCTTTTACGACGGCCTACACCGCCTTCATAACGGTTAAGATCTGTATCTTTAAATGTTGCAAAAATATCCTCGCCAGAAATAAAAGCTGGTCCTTTTGGATAATTTTCAACTGTTCTTAAACCAACATTATCTTCATATCCACCAAAGTATCTATCTTTTCTTAAGGTATCCAATGGATTTGTACTTAAATCCCAGATTGGCCATGGTGAAGATCCATCGGCTGGTTTTAATGCTGTACCATCTGATCTACGATAATCAGATGAGAAATAAAGACGATATTTTTCTCTATTTGCATCATTTACTGGATCTTGATCTTCTTCTATCCTACCAGGAACCATCCATGAAGAGCCTGAATTTGGATTATAAGAAATTGCACATAATTTAACAGTATCGCCTTGTGGATTTAGTTTCTTTACTCCAAACCAAATACCACCACCAAAAATATATTGATTATTGGTTCCTCTTGGCCATTTACCACCACCAACATTATTAGCAACATCTAAACCAATGATCCCATAATTTGTTGAGTAAAACTCAACGCGGCTAACTCGATTTTTTTGTAAATCAAAAGTTCCGCTTACTGCTCTCTGTGTTTTTTCTCCGCCCTTTCCTTCAGAAGAAGACTCTTTTGTTTTGGCAAAAGAACTACCCATAGAAGCAAATCCGAGCATTAAACCGAGTATACATAAATTTCTAACTTTATACATATATACACCTTGTGTATCAAGAATTTACAAACAATTAGAAGTTAATCATCATGCCAAAAAATGCAGATCTTGGTGTCTGATAATTTGAACGGAATGAAACAACATCTTTAACATAATTAAGATAGGAATTATATTTTTCTTCCTGAGTTACTACGCCATCGCCATTTTTATCTGCTTCTGCTCTGTATAAGCGTTCGCCATATTGATCATATTGTGTTGCTTGGAATGTAGTTGGATTTGCCAAGCTTGCATCTTTATACCATGGTGATGCACTGAAGTCACCCAATACTCTGTTTAATGTATTACCATCATAGTCAGGATCCTGTGTTCTTGCATATACTGCTGTAAAAGCAGTTCTATTAAATAGATTAAATACATCTGCAAAAATCTGAAATGATGTTCTGCCTACTGATTCTCCAAACCAATCTTTTAGTCTGAATGATTTTGTTATACGCAAATCTGTTGACCAAAAAGATGGCTGACGTTCTGCATTGAATTCGCCAACTGGATTACCCTTACGATCTTGACGTGTATATGGAGTACCAGTTAAGAAACGGTTAACAAAACTAATTGTCATGTTTTCCATTGGATGAATTCCAGCAAGATCCATTCCTTCTTCATTACCCCATACAAAGTCCAATATTGCATTCACAACATGGCGACGATCACTGCTGAATGGAAATTCAGCTAATGGGAATGTTACTCTTCCTGTATATGGGTCAGGTTGAAGATTATAATTACTTTCTGGGCTTGATGATGTTCCGCTTACAGATGCTAATGTATAATTGATATTAAAACCAATATGATCTGTTGGGCGCTTACGTAATGTAAATTCAATTCCTCTTGCAGAGCCATATTCAGCAACTGCATATTCTTGATAATTATCAGGAACAACTCTGAAATAACGAATACCAACTTGATTATAAATATCTTTATAGTACGCTGTTAAATCAAATGCAAAATCATCACTCATCTGTAGATTATATGACACTTGATAAGCATTTGTTCTTTGGGCTTCCATATTTGGATTACCAACAATTGTATTTCCACGTAAGCGGTCTGTATTAAATCCATCATACATATAACTAAAGTTTGGCATTTGGAAATATACACCATATGCTAATGTAAAGATAGATCGATCAGTTACTGGATATGTTATCGCTAGGCGAGGACTGATTTGATATTTAAGAGTAGCATCAGAAAAGCCATCTGTGGAAGATATTGGCAACCATACATTAGAAACACTTGATCTGTAAATTGCATTGGGATTTGTCATATCAAATCGTAGTCCAGCATTAACAATAATACCTTTATACTTGATTTGATCTTGAACATATGCTGAGGCTTCTAAAGGAGCTTGTGCCCTACCTGTACGTTCATTTGTAATTTGTGGATTTAAAGATCCTTTGCTATAAATATTTCCGCCATATTCATCTGTATAAATATCAAAGAAAGGATTGCCATCCCATGGTAAGCTATTATTGTGGCGGCGCAACTGATAAGAACGGAATTCAAATCCAGCTTTAATATTATGAGATATCTCACCTGCAGTAATATTGGCATTATAAAATCCATCTGCTTGTAAGAATTTCTGACTACGGAATTCAAATGCTCTTTCATTACCATGTATATTAAAGAATCCTTGTAATCCATATGGGTTTTTAGTGCTAGTAGAATTAGCATTATCTTCTATATAACCTGTTAAAGGATTTCTTTCATAAAGATCTAAAAATAAATATCCATCTGCTGTTTTTTGTGTCCTTTGTGAGGATTGGAACCAATCAATAGCTCCATCTGAAGTTTGAACCAATTCTGAAGGCAAATCTGATCTGGATGAGGATCTAGGTTGATAAAGATCTTGTGGTTTATACACTTCGATTGTTCCAAATATTCCTGGATCATCAAAGCTTGCTCTTTTTGCTACTTCATTATTATTAGAATTTGAAGAAAGCGTAAACTCAAAGAAACTATTATCAGATAAGGTTTGATTAATACGAACAAACACATTATTAACAATATTATTTACAGCAGCAAGTTTTGCAGCGTATTCAGGCACAAAAATGGTATCTCCTGCTGTTAATCTTCCTGTTTTAGCATCTACTTTCTGATTTTTGACACCAAAACCATTAGCGTATAACCAGCCCCAGCTATTTCTTTCACGTGTGGTTAATCCTAGCTGGCCTCCAAGTGTTACACTTAGATCACTGAAATTAAATTTCATACGGCCAGTGACATTTCTTACCCATGTTTCTTGATTTGGTAATTGTCCTAAATTAAAGCCTGTTGGATCTTTGATGCCAATACCAGCCCCACCATATGTTTCATGTGAATATCTTCCTGTTACAAAAAAGGTAGCATTTTCTAATACTTGAAGTGGGCCGCCCAATCCAATATCAAATGAGCTTTCATCCTTGT
This sequence comes from Bacteroidota bacterium, assembly GCA_049317525.1. Lineage (GTDB taxonomy): Bacteria > Bacteroidota > Ignavibacteria > Kapaibacteriales > UBA961 > UBA961. Next base: position 55,771 of record JBMOIC010000006.1, read on the forward strand.
TCATAAATTTATTGCCATCAATCGTAGAACCATATAATGCAGGAACATCTCTTCTCCAACGAAGAAATCCTTCATATCTATCTGTACGGCCTGTTTTAACAACAGTATTAACAAATCCTCCAATAACATTACCATATTCTGCTGAGAAGCCTCCAGTTAATACCTGAACTTCCTCTACTGCAAAATTTGATACAGTTGGCGAATATGTTGTTCCACTAGATCCGAAACCACCACTGAATCTATCAGAAACCTCTAAGCCGTCAACACGAATTTGTGTTTCATTTGCACGGCTACCACGAACTTGAAAACCATTACCAGAATTCTGAACACCTGCATTTAAGGATACTACCCCCTGCACAGTTTCACGAGCTATTCGGATATTGTCTTCACCTTGATTACTTCTTAATGACCCTATTTGCGTTTTGCTTACCATATTCTGGTCTTTTTTAGCATCTACAACTACTGCATTAGAAGTTACTGTTGCTTCTTGCAACTTGGCATTAAATTCTGTTGTTTGGTCTGCAGATATGGAAACATTCCCTTTGAATTCTTTATAATTCACGGCCTTTACCACAACTTGGTATTGTCCAGATGGTATATTTACCACAATATAATTTCCGTCAGCCTTTACGAAAGCACCACGAGTTGTACCCTGCACCCTAATGGTTGCACCTACAACAGGCTTGCCTTTAGCATCTGTTACCTTTCCAGTTAATGTACCATATAAACCAGCAAAAACTGTTAATGGTGCTGTTATCAAACTAAGAAGGACCACAAGGAGCCGTAGTTTCATAGTTTCTCCTTTAAACCGAATATTTCGGATATATAAATGAAGCTGTGTATAAACGATATAACAATTATACTTTTTTTTCGCTAACAAATAATAAAAACATCTATTACCTATTAGCATTATTATTTTATTTAACGATATTAAGCATTTTGGTGATTGAAGCATTTCCAGAAATAAGAGTACAGAAATATGTACCTGATGGGAAGCTTACTGTAGATAATACTACTGAACCTGATTGGGCAAGTTCTTGTGGTAATTCTGCTACTTTAACACCTAATGCATTTGTAATCTGTACTGATACTTTATCGATATTTTGACCAAAATTCAACACTACTTGATCTGTAGCTGGATTTGGAGATATCGAAAAATCAGCTACTTGTAATTCTGTATCATGAATTCCTACAAAAGTAGGCTTAAACCCATAAAAGTAAATTTGATTATCTTCGATAGATTGATTTGTATTTTGAACACGAATACCAGGGGTTAAATCAGATTGATATGCTAACATAACAATACCATCTTTTGCATCTTTATATACACTAGAGAATTGGCAATCATTCGCATCTGGTGTTAGATTTATTTCTGGTTCCCATGTTTCTGAAGAAGCCGATTTCTTTGATAAAAGGATATGGCCAAATAATCCAAAATCAGAAGTATTATCAGCAAAAATTGTTTCTGCATAATCACCATTTTTGATACCTGTCCAAGCAACATATAAAGCATTTTCTGCTTCATCATATGCTAATTTATGATAACGATGATTTCCATTACCAAATGAACGGGTTACTACTCTACCTTGTCCATCCCATGTTTCTTCTGATGTTAAAAAACTAATTTGATTTGAAGCTTCACTATAATAAATTCCTGTTACCCTTGTATACAAATTAGAAAATACAGTATCAGCTAAAAATTCAATTTGCCCAGCATCATTCATTTTTGCTATTCCGCCTTTCCAACTTGGAGATGTAGAAGCAACTGCATGAACATTATCATCAGCATCTAAAATTAAATCAAAGGCTGGGCCACAAATTGGCACTGTATCTGTTACTGCAGAGAATGTTCCATCACCAAAATCTTCAACCATATATGCATTTTGATGGGCTGCCCCACCAAAAATCAATTTCGCTTGATTCCACGTAGCTCCATTATCAAGAGATTTACAGATAATTAAGTTAAAATTTGTATCCTGATATCCTAAAGCAACTGTATTGCCACGAACTGCAAATTGATAGGAATTTGCACCTCTACCTGTTGGTAATTGTGGGTCTGAATTAGGACCTGTCATATATTTAGGCTCACTCCAAGTTGTTCCCTTATCGGTAGAACGCATATATATAACTTGTTCACTAAAATTCTTACTTGATGTATCAGATGTAAATGCAACATGAATCACATCTGCACCATCAACTGTAGAATGTGCCCATAATGATGAATCTGAACCAGGAATTTGTTTAGTAGTGAATTTAATATCACCAAAACTTGTATTCTTTGTAAGCCTTAATGCAGATGCTGAAGAACCTGAACTAATAACATGTCCAATAGAACCAACTGATCCATCTTTAAATTGAACAATAGAAGGAAAACCTGATCGCACAGATTCTATTCTATCCCATGGAACATCTGTATATTTTTTTGGTGAAAGTGGATCTTTGATATCCAAAATTGCATAATAACTGCCTCGGGTAGGATGAGGTGGATTACCAAATCCATCTTCATCTGTTGCTGCCATCCATACTACTTGTGCAGATTTATCAGATCCATCCTCAAATACAGAAATTCTATGAGGCATAGAACCATTTGATTGTAAATCATAAAATGTATTGCCAATCATTACTCCTGGCGGAGTATCTTGAACTTTTGAAAAAGGACTTTTCGAATTATCTTGCTTTGGTGCTAATCCTAATGCTTTATCCTCTACATAACACTTACTAAAAGCAAGCGGCTTGCCAGTTGTAGACTGAGAAATCCTCTTATCCTGCTTTGCAAATGGTACTGTTGATAATGATGTCTTGGTAGACATTGTGTTTTTTAAGGGTTTTGCTGTATGTGCTAGAACTGTAGTACATAATGCACTAATTCCTAGTATACAAGCAATAGCGTTTTTCAAGCGCATGGTGAAACTCCAGGTATATATAAAATTTAATTCAATATTATTATATCTAATAAATGCAAATAAAGCATTAACTATACAATTTACGCACAAAATGACTTTGAAACCAAATAGTAATTTGAATGTGGAAAATTATAGTAATTATCAGCCCTGTTTGGCAAACACATCATTTTTTTACTACTTATTTGTATATATTTTATGCAAAAATGATAGTTATACTATCTTTATATTTTTCATTTACTTAAAAAATCAATGTAATAGCAATGAAGTAACAGATGTCTGCGCTTCATGCAATGCTTCTGTTGCAGATTTTGTTCCATATACAGCTTGAGAAACAGCTAATTCATATGCTGCCTCTATATCTAACCATTTAGGATGAACCGAGGATAATCGAGATTTTTTCAATTGTTCTATAAAAACCGGGAAACCATTGATGCTCGAAAAGAATGGATCTGATTGAGCCGAGGTATCAGCAGGAATTCCTGCAGTAATACTAAGTTTACAGAGTCTTAGAGTAGATTTTGCTGAAGTTAGAAATTGAATAAGTTTTAAGGCTTTAGCTCTATTTTTACTTGACTTACTTATGCATAAATAATCCCCGCCTGTAAAAGACAAACCACTACCAGAGTGTATCCCAGGAACAAGACCTAATGAAAATTGAAGATTTGGGTTTAATTGTGGGATTTTTTCTAAAAGCCACGGACCGCTTATCCAAAACCCTAATTTCCCTTTGATAAATTTATCATCTAATTGTTTAGAAGATTCAATAATACCAAATGGAACAAGTGAAACATATTGTTGAAGCGCATCTATATTTTGGGGTAGATCAAATGTTGGATTACCTTTTTTGTCTAAGATATCTCCAGAATTGCTCCAGAAGATTGGTAATACCCTTTTATATACTTGATGTGCATCTTGGCTTATGATACCAATTCCATATTCACCGGCAGATGCAGCCTTTGTAATTGCAGATGCATATTGTTTTAAATCGGAAAGACTATTAGGGAAAGTACTATCTGCTATTCCAGCTTTTTTACACAGCTGTCTATTAATAAAAAGAATTCTCGTACTTAAAACCCAAGGGACAGCATACATTGAATCTCCCCATTTGCTTGGGGCTAAAGCATTCTCTAAAAATCGCTTGGTTTGAATTTCATCTCTAGAAAGTGGTTCTAATACTCCACCGCCAGAAAATTGCGCAACCCAATCTGATCCCAATTCTACAATATCAGGTTGTGTTCCAGCATTATAAGCAGAAATAAGCTTGGTTTTTCCATCGGACCAATTCAAGCCAATCATTTCTACTTTGATTCCCTCTTTTTTTTCAAATTCTTGTAATAAAGCTTGCAACTCTTTTTGATATTTGGGTGAATTTAAAAAACATCCAAAAGTTAAAGATGTATTGTCATTCTCTTGACGAGAACAGCATGAAGTAAGAAAAAAAATACTGAGTAAAGAAAATAGAGTAGCTACTGTATATTTCATAATTATTTAGAAAGAAATTCCATAGATAGAACCTGCTTTTGCATATGCATAAGAAACAAATTCTGCTTCACTTAAAGAATTTCCTGTTATGCGCTTGATAATTTCACCAGGTTTTTCACTTCTACCATAGGCATGAATGTTTTTTCTTAGCCAATCAAGTATAGATGAAAATTCTCCTTGAGCAATATGAGAATATACATCTGGAATTGCTTTTTGAATTTCTTTCCATTCCATTGCTGCATATAATTTACCCAAAGTATATCCAGGGAAATAGCCAAAACCTCCAAATGACCAATGAATATCTTGCAAACATCCCTGGGCATCATTAGGAGTTTGTATTCCAAGATATTCTTTCATTTTAAGGTTCCACAATTCTGGAATATCATGGACTTTTATATTGCCATTGATTAAATCTCTTTCTAATTCAAAGCGCAATATGATATGCATATTATAGGTAATTTCATCTGCTTCAACACGAATGAGTGATGGCTGTATAGTATTAACTGCATGGTACATATCTTTTGCAGTTAAACCAATTGTTTGTTCAGGAAATATTTTCGACATTATGGGCAGGGCCCAATGCCAAAATTCTTCTGTTCTTGTAATAATTGTTTCCCATAAAAGAGATTGGGACTCATGCATTCCTATCGAAGCCCCATTTGCAACAAATGTTCTGGTATATTCTGGACTAAATCCTTGCTCGTATAATCCATGCCCTGTTTCATGAATAACGCCATATAAACAAGATGCCAAGTCATTTTCTTTAATTCTGGTTGTAAGCCTTACATCATATTGTGTAAATGAAGTACAAAAAGGATGAGCGGTTAAATCTAATCGTCCATGATTAAAATTAAACCCCATTTTTTCTGCAATCAATTTCGAAAACTCCATTTGCTTATTAGCTTCATATTGTTTCATCATTGGTGCATCTGAAACTGTATGTTTAACAGGTTCAATCGCATCAAGTATCTTTTTTGTAGAAATCCTTAGATTATCAAATATTGGATTTAATTGTTCTGCTGTGATGCCAGGTTCAAAAATATTGAGCAATGCATCATATCTAGAATCTACATAAGTTCGGCAATCAGCTTCTTCCTTTTTTAATTCAATTAATTCTGACAGAATTGGTGCAAAAAGAGAAAAATCACTTTTGGAACGTGCTTCTTTCCATATATCCTGGGCAAGGGCTTGGGTTTTAGAGGTTCTTCTAACTAAATCTTCTGGTAGTTTTACCGATTCTTCATGATCTTCTACGAATAATCGTAAGATAGGATCTTTAAATGTTTCTGCTTTATTAGATAAGATATCTGAAGCTAAAGATTTAGCTTTATCGCCAGTTAACAATTGATGCGCTAGTGTACTTAATGTTGAAATTTGCTCGGCACGCACTGCAGAAGCCCCTGAAGGCATATAAGTTTCTTGGTCCCAGTTAAGGACAGAAGTAGCAGCACTAATATCTTGAATTGTGTGCATTAAGTCTAAAGTCTGCTTTTTTAAAGATTCTATTGTAGCCATAAATAATCTAAGTAAATACTAATTAATAACTTAATAAATAAGAAAGCCAAGAATTACCTAGCTTTTCTAGGATAGAATTTTGTCTTAATCTGCTTTTTAAATGGGCAAAATCAACACGATCTAATTCTTGATCTTGATTAAAACAACTGAATACTGGAGTAATTTCTTTGCCAGTTTCTGGGTCTACATGTTTTTGCAAACATTGTGCACAAATCTCTTTCATCATACACTGCATTGGAGAATTAATAGAACCAATTGCAATATGATCTTTTAGATATGGCTTTAATACTGATTTTCTAGCATCTTTTACAGCTTTCATCATGCCATCACTTCCAATAGCTATAATTCTATTAATTGCATGTAAAGGAATAATTTGTTCTCCTGCCCTGCCTTCAGCATAAGCAAGCATGGCTTCGATAATATTGCCACGGATATGAATATCTTGTGGTCTATTTGGAATAATATCTTTTCCAGTATCACTACACCAAATAATTTTATCGGTAGAAGCTTCGATATCTTCCATTTTAAAAACATCTTCCCCATTTTTATAACCAGCAAAATAAATCACAGAATTGCCATTTTTCTTTAATGCTTTTGAAATAGAGAATAATACAGCATTGCCTAAACCTCCACCAGCTAACAATACTTGTTCTCCAAATGGAATTTCAGTTGGAGAACCGGTTGGACCCATAACTACAAGGCTTTGCCCTGGCTTTAGATATTGTACTAATCGTGAAGATGCTCCGATTTCAAGCACAATAATAGACAATAATCCTCTTTCTGGGTCAGTCCAAGCACCAGTCATAGCTAATGCTTCCATTGTAAAAGATTTACCATCTATGATGATTGGATCTGTTTCATAATTCTGCATTCGATAAAATTCACCAGGCTGAAAATGCTTGGCTGCTGCTGGAGCATGGACAATTATTTCTGTTATCGTTGGAGTAAGTTTTTCAACACTCACTACCTTAGGTTTAAATTGATGATCAAGATGTAAAAAAAACTCATCTAGTTCTTCTTGCGGAGGAACATATTCCTTTTGTTCAGCTTTTCGGATATCATCTTCAAATAATTCAGCAATTTTCTTATATCCATTCTTGGCACTGGCCATTGCTTTTACAACACTACCAGCATAGTATGGATGTCCATCACCAAAAAAAGAAATATGTTTTCCATCTTGATGATATGAAGTAAAAAAGGCTTGAGAACTATCCTCTTTTTCAATTTCTAAATGTATTTTTTTCATGTGGGAAATGTCAAAAAAGAAGTCACATTACTATAAAATGTGACCCCAAATAAGAGTATTAAGGAACAATAACAACAACATATTAGAAATGATTTCTTGATCTTGTAATTAGATGATAAGCATTGCATCACCATAAGCATAGAACTTGTAGTCTTGCTTTAATGCCTTTTTATATGCTTTAAATAATAATTCTTTACCCGAAAAAGCAGCTGTCAACAAAATTGAAGGTGTTGCTGGAGGGTGGAAATTAGTAATAAAACGATTAGCAATTTTAAATTCATAAGGAGGATAAATAAACTTATCTGTCCAGCCTTTATTTGGCTTTACGGTTCCAGTTGTTAAAACGCTAGCTTCCAAAGCACGAGCAACTGAACATCCAACAGCATATACATTCTTTTTGGCTTTTAATGATTTATTGATAATGTCTGCATTATCTTTATTGATCTCAAAATACTCAGAATACATTCTATGCTTGGTTAAATCTTCAACCTCAATATTTTCGAAGATACCTTGTCCAATATTTAAACTAACTGTTGCAATTCTTACCCCTTTTTTATCTAATTCTTTTAACATCTCTGTAGTGATATGTAATCCAGCAGTTGGAGGTGCAATTGAAGCAGTTTTATTAGGATTTGCAAAAACAGTTTGATATGTTTCTTTATCATGATCTGTTGGATCACGCTTGATATATGCAGGTAAAGGCATTTCGCCAATTCTTTCAATAACCTTGAATAAGTCTCCATCATAGCTAAAGCGGACAGTTCTGCCACGATTTGTAGTATTATCTACCACTTCGCAATAGAATTTATTATTGTCAAAATAAATTTTATTACCAATTCTCACTTTTCTAGCTGGTTCTACTAAAACATCCCATATTCTTTCTTGCGCTTTAAGTTCACGTAATAGCATGACTTCGATTTTGGCATTTGTTTTTTCTTTTTTACCAAAGACTCTGGCAGGAAAAACGCGGGTTTCATTTAGTACGATACAATCCCCTTTTTGAAAATAATCTAGTATATCACGGAAAGTTTTGTCTTCCATTTCACCAGTTTCACGATTTAATACCATCATTTTTGCAGAATCTCTAGGATCTGCAGGAAATTTTGCAATACATGTTTTCGGCGCGATATACCGAAACTCAGAAAGTTTCATTGTCTTTTTGCTCTAAAATTGAGGAAAATATATTGGAAATATTCATTGTTAAAATCTTATCCCCTTTGATTTAAGTGGTTTACACAAGTTTTTTTGCCATTATTGGTAAAAATTGATGTGGCACATAGTGTAAATATACAGTTTGAAAGGGGGGCTTGTCAATATATTTTTTATTTATACCATAAAAATCACACAATTTTGTGCTTATTCTATGTGCACATTGAAGATAAATATGAAACAAAAACCATTCGAGCTTATTTCATCATATCAGCCTGCTGGAGATCAACCTGATGCAATTATTGAATTGAAAGAGGGACTTATTCGCGGTGATAAGTTTCAGACTTTACTTGGGGTTACAGGCTCAGGGAAAACCTTTACTATATCTAATGTTATTGCCCAGACTGGACGTCCTACTTTGGTGATATCTCCTAATAAAACTCTTGCAGCGCAATTATATGGGGAATTCAAACAATTCTTCCCACATAATAGTGTAGAATTTTTTATCAGTTATTATGATTATTATCAACCCGAAGCTTATATCCCATCAACAGATACATTTATCGAAAAAGATTTTGCTATTAATGATGAAATTGACCGTTTACGATTAAGAGCTAGCAGTGCACTTGTAGAAGGTAAAAGAGATGTCATCATTGTTGCTTCAGTAAGCTGTATTTATGGCATTGGTGATAAAGAAGCATATTCATCTATGCTTTTCCACTTATTTGAAGGACAAATCATTAAGCGTCAAGCACTTATTTATCGATTAACGGACTTATACTATTCTCGAAATGATTTTGAATGGACGAGGGGAACTTTTAGAGTAAGAGGTGATATCATTGATATTATGCCAGCCCAAGAAGATGAGCAAGGTATTCGTATTGAAATGTTTGGTGATACAATAGAAAAGCTAAGTATTATTTCTAGAGTGCAAGGTAATGTTTTGGGGATGATTGATTCTGTTACTTTATATCCTGCCAGACAATTTGTTACTCCAGAGAATGAACTTATCAGAGCTATGGCTGATATAAAAAATGAACTTAGTGATAGATTAATTGAATTAAGGAAACAAGATAAATTAATTGAAGCTCAAAGGCTGGAACAAAGAACTCTTTTTGATTTAGAAATGATGAAAGAAGTTGGTTATTGTTCTGGAATTGAAAACTATTCTATGCATTTAACTGGAAGAAAACCCGGAGAAAGACCTTCTTGTCTTTTTGATTATTTCCCTGAAGATTATCTTTTAGTCATCGATGAAAGCCATGTAACTATTCCACAGTTAAGGGCGATGTATAATGGAGATAGAAAAAGAAAAAGTACATTAGTAGAGCATGGATTTAGATTGCCTTCTGCCATGGAAAATCGTCCGCTTCGTTTTGAAGAAACCGAAGAATTGATACATCAAGCCATTTTTTTAAGTGCAACTCCTGCAGATTATGAATTAGAAAAGTGCGAAGGTATTATTGTAGAACAAGTTATACGGCCAACAGGTTTATTAGATCCAGTTATGGAAGTAAGGCCAGTTCGTACACAAATTGATGATTTATTATATGAGATTAGACTAAGAGTTCCCAAAAAAGAAAGAGTTCTTGTTACTACTCTTACCAAAAGGATGTCAGAAGATTTAACAGATTATCTTACAAATCTTGGAGTAAAAGTAGCCTATATTCACTCAGAAATTGTAGCATTAGAAAGAGTTGAAATACTTAGAAATCTAAGATTAGGAGAATTTGATGTTCTTGTTGGGGTAAATTTGTTGAGAGAAGGTTTAGATATGCCAGAAGTTTCACTTGTGGCAATTTTAGATGCAGATAAAGAAGGTTTTTTACGAAGCGAACGTTCATTATTACAAACAGCTGGAAGAACTGCCAGAAATTCATCAGGATTAGTTATTCTTTATGCCGATAAAATAACCAGATCTATGCAATTGGTTTTAGATGAAACTACAAGAAGAAGAGCAAAACAGATTGCATACAATACCGAACATCATATTAATCCTACAACTGTATATAAAACTCTAGAGGAAATTTTACAGTCTACATCTGTAGCTGATATTCAAGTAAATAAAACGAAAAGAAAAAATGAGGCTGAACATAATAGAAACAGAAAAGCTGCGGAACCAATGATGAAATATCTTAGTTCTGAACAAAGAAAAGATTTAATGGACCAATTGTATAATGAGATGAAACAAGCGGCAAGAGACTTAGATTATGAAAGAGCCGCTGAGTTAAGAGATGAAATTGCTCGCTTACAATTAGCAGAAGAATCGGTAAAAAAGTAAATATGTTAATCAAATTAATAGATGTATTATGAAAGTTATTGTTATTACAGGTGCTTCATCAGGAATTGGAGCAGAATTAGCATTAAAGGCTGCTGCTAATGGTTATTCTGTGGCTATTTGCGCTAGAAGAAAAGAAAAATTAGAAAGTGTTCAACAATCAATAGAAAACATTGGTGGCAAATGCTTTATGATGCAAGCCGATATCAGCATTAAAGAACAAGCTGAACAATTTATACACAATGTTATATCACATTATGGACGAATTGATATTCTGGTGAATAATGCTGGAAGGGGTAATCTAGCCTCTGTAGAAGATACAACTCAAGAACAATTATTAAGTATCTTTGGTGTTAATGTATTTTCATTATGGTATATCACAGCACCAGCTTTAATTCAAATGAAATTGCAAGGGTATGGACATATTATCAATATTGCAAGTGTAGCAGGTACGATGGGATTTCCTTTTAACAGCGCTTATGTTGCCGCCAAACATGCTGTGATGGGCTTTACAGCGTCCTTAAGGGCAGAACTAGCAGGCTCTGATATCCATGCAACAGCTGTATGCCCCGATGGTGTTATCACTGAATGGGGAACGGCAACTGAAGGTGGAGAAATTGGAAAATTATTTATGTCTGGAATAAGAGAATCTAGATCGATTGCAAGAGAAAAAGGTATTGGTTTAGCTCCTCTAGCTGCAATGATTACAGCGAATAATGTGGCAGATATTATTTTACAAACTGCTGAATTCCCACCAGAGCATGATATATATACACATGCTGGAACCCATGAAAGAGCAATGGAATTTGCTGAAAATAGATGGAAGGCTGAGCAAAAAATGTTAGCCTTGTATTTGGGAATGCAAAAATCATATTCTCAATCATAAGATGATTATTCCTAAAGCAAAGCAATCTAGTATTTACGATATATCCTTTTAAGATATTTTACGTAAGAACTATTCTATACAAAACATTTTTTATATTGTGGTATGATGTCTGAATCTCAATATAAAATGCCCAAGGTAGATATAGTACTTATCTCCTACAATACACAAAATTTATTATTAAAATGTTTGCATTCTTTATTCTTGACCCCTCAAGGAATAGAATTAGGTAATGTTATTATTGTAGATAATGCATCTTCAGACAAAACAATAGAGAATATAAAAGCATATTATCCTGGCTGTATTATCATTGCTTTGCCCACTAATATTGGCTATGCTGGTGCAGTAAATGAAGGAATGAAAAAGGCAAAATCTTCATGGGTTTTTATTGGTAATGCAGATATTGAATTCAGAAATTTTACCTTATCAAATTTGCTACAACAAGCCGAATTACATACACAAAATGCTGTATGTTGTCCACAACAAGTGTATCCAAATAATTCCTATCAAAGAAGTTGGGGCTATTTTCCAGGTTTATCAGAATCTTTGCATTATATAAGTTTATCGGTTGCTTTTGATAGTATACTCCAATCTATCTCATTAAAATTAGGACTACAAAGAAAATCATACACTGTTCCTTATGCAGATGGAGCTGGCTTATTGGTAAATAGGGCCATATTTAATCAACTTGATGGTTTTGATGCTAATTTCTTTTTTTATTCCGAAGAATGTGATTTTTGCTATCGAGTTTGGCAAGCACAATATGCTGTCTTATTTGCTCCTTCTTCAATTCTGATGCATCATAGGGGTTCTTCTACCGGGGGTGATCTTCCTTCTATTTCATCGGTGGAAATGCTTTTTAAAAGTAAAATTCAATTTTTAGAAAAAAATGGGAAACAATCTCAAATTGTACCTATGTTAATAATAATGATATTCTATTATATTGAATTATTGCTGATTAAGTTTGTACCAGCATTGGTCAATCAACATAGTAGAAATGCATGGAAATCTCATGTTTTGTGTATGTTAACATGTATTTCTCTATTGATTTCTCATCTGTTTCCAAGTAAAAATACCTATTAACAATGAATATTGCCCTGTTAACGATTGGTGATGAATTATGCATTGGACAAATTGTAAATACTAATGCATCTTGGATTGCTGATAGATGTACCCAGATTGGTGCCTTTATTACATGTCATTCTACCATTAAGGATAATCCTTTAGATATCATTCATGAACTAGATAGATTAAGAATCAATAATGCAATGATCATTATCACCGGTGGCTTGGGTCCTACTCATGATGACAGTACAAAAGCTACTTTGTGTTCATACTTTCATGATACTTTAATCGAACATCAAGATACATTACAGTATTTGCAGGAACGGTATATATCAAGGAATGTCTTTTTTTCAGAGAGAAATAGAGAGCAAGCTTTTGTTCCCTCTGCCTGTACAGTGTTAAAAAATCCTCGGGGTACTGCTCCTGGCTTATTATTTGTACAAACAGATTGTTCATTTATTGCATTACCAGGGGTGCCAGCAGAAATGAAAGGTATCATGCAAGAATATGTTTTACCAATCATTCAAGATCGTTTTTTAGAAGAGAATACTTTAAAGCCATTTTATAGAACATTGATTACAAAAGGAATTCCTGAATCCACCCTAGCAGACCTAATTGGTAATCCTGATGAATTCCTTACAATACAAGAATCTCTTGCCTTTTTACCTTCATTTCAGGGTGTACGCCTTCGTTTAGGCGTATATCATCACAATGCAGAAACTGCTATTCAACGTTTAGATGTCTTAGAACAAATTCTGATGAATAAGGCAGGTACCTTTATCTATGCAAAAGATCAAGAAAATCTTTTATCAAAAACCATAGAGAATTTGATAAAGCTGAACAAAACATTAGGTGTAGTTGAATCTTGTACCGGTGGTAAACTTAGTTCATTATGTACGGACTTACCTGGCTCTTCTGTATTTTTTAAAGGTGGATTTATTACCTATAGTAATGAGTTAAAAGAGCAATTGGTACATGTTCGGCATGAGACTTTACTAGAATTTGGTGCAGTTAGTGAACAAACTGCAATTGAAATGGCTATTGGTGGAAGAGAAATTCTACACACAGACTATTGTATTTCTATAACAGGTATAGCTGGTCCGGGTGGTGGATCCGAAGAAAAGCCTGTCGGTTTAGTTTGGATTGGACTTTCTACTAATAATCGAACATTTGCAAGGAAACATATATTTGGAACAGACAGAGATATGAATCGTGAACGTTCAGTATATGCAGCACTTAGTTTATTATATGATGAACTACATCAAATATGACTGTAACTGCCGTTCATATTGCACATATGTTTATCAAGGATTTTGTAAAATCAGGGGATATTGTTATTGATGCTACTGCTGGGAATGGGAAGGATACTTTATTTTTAAGTACTTTGATTGGAAATTCTGGAACAATCATATCAATTGATATACAAAAAGAAGCAATTAACCGTACACAACAATTGATAGCAAAACATAATCCTAAAAGTAATGTGCTTTATGTATGCGATTCACATGAACATATAGGTAAAATCGCTCAAGATTATCAACATCAGATTTCATGTATCGTCTTTAATCTTGGATATTTACCCGGTGCGGATAATACAATATATATTACAAAGAAAGATTCCACATTGAAGGCAATAAGATCAAGTATTCAAATATTAAATAACAGAGGAATTCTTTGTGTTATTGCATATCGAGGACATATCGGAGGATTAGAAGAATACGAAGCAATTGAGCAATTTATGGAAACATTAGAACCACACATATGGCATGTGATAAAATCTGAGGCTATCAATCAAACAAATACAGCACCAATTGTATTGCTAGCATCAAAAAGAACATATTAATCTAAGAAAAGAAAATTTTCACATTGTCTTAATAATATCTCTCTTTTATCTTTTACAGCCCGAACCACTATCATGATACCAATATCTAAATCTTGCCTATCAATTATTTCTCCTGATTCATACAATAATGGCAATAATTGCATAGAATTATATGGTAATAAGATGCGAATATCTTGACTATTATCCACTGCAATTTCTTGCATTTTTTCTATCAAACTTGATATATTTAAACCAGTTGAAGCAGATATACCAATACAATCAGGAAACTCGTATTCTAATTCCCTAATTGCATTAATATCTTGTAGTGCATCTATTTTATTAAAGACAAGAATAGTTTTTTTATTAATAATTTTTAACGATTCCAGTGTTTCTTGAACTACGTGAATGTGATCTTTAAAACTATTATGAGTACAATCTATAACATGTAATAGTGCATCAGCTTCTGCTGCTTCGGCCAAAGTACTTCTAAAAGATGCAATTAAATGAGTAGGTAATTTTCTAATAAAACCAACAGTATCAGATAAAAGGGCTTTTTGTCCGCCAGGAAATTCAAATTGTCTTACTGTTGTATCTAAAGTAGCAAACAGTTTATCTTCAACATAAGTATCCGCATGTGTTATTGTATTCATCAAAGTAGATTTGCCAGCATTTGTATATCCAACCAAAGCAAATCTTGGCAAAGATAATCTTCCCTTTCTTTGTTGAAATCTTTGCATATCAATATCAGATAACTTTTCTTTCAATCTTGTGATTCTATCCCTGATTAATCGTCTATCAGTTTCAATTTGGGTTTCTCCTGGGCCTTTTGTTCCAATTCCACCAAATTGCTTAGATAAATGCGTCCACATTCTTGTAAGCCTTGGCAACAAATATTGTAATTGTGCTAATTCAACCTGGGTTTTTGCTTCCATAGATCTAGCCCTAGATGCAAAAATATCTAAGATGATACCGCTTCGATCTAATACTTTAATTTGCCATTCTTTCCCTAAATTTCTTATTTGCATTGGGGATAAATCATCATCAAAAATCACTGTTTGTATATCATCTAATTCAATCATTTCTTTGATTTCTGCTACCTTACCTTTACCAATCATCGTTGCTCTGTCTGGTCTAACCCTTTCTTGATATATCTTACCAATTACTTCTGCCCCTGCTGTTTCTGCCAAAAAAGCCAGTTCATCTAAATATTCCAAGGCTTCAATACGATTACCACCTTTTTTTATCACAGCCACTACTAAAGCTTTTTCATGTGGATTTGCAGTAAGAGCTAATTGTTTCATATTATCTTTTTTACCTTAAATGCTTGGAATACTAGATTAAGTGTTTATAAAAATTAATCCAATAAAAATCGGACATTATTTCTACCAAATATAGAGACGATTGTATCACACATTTCATGAGTGCACGATAGTTTTAATCCTTGCGATATAAATTGAGACTTAATATTACCTTGCTCATCGATATATTTAAATTTTATCGTAGAGCTTGACGAATTTTTTGATTCAAGTAACTTGTTAAGTTTATTTAAATTATCAATGCTAGATTCGGATTCTTGTATAGTGATAATAAAACCTTTACCATATTTTTCGGGTGTTTTTTCGATATCCATGGCTTCTTCGGCAATTACTTTGATTAATTCACCGGTAATATCACTTTTTCCCCTTACGAGAATTACTTGTTCTGGTTTAAGAAAATCTTTATACCGTTTATATGCATCACTCCAAAAAATAACTTCTGCTTTCCCCGTAAAATCTTCTATGGTAACAAATGCCATCGTTTGTTCTTTGCGGTCTAACTTGGTTTTAACTTCGGTAATAATGCCTGTAGCTCTAATGGGTTTACCAATAAGAGGACTATCTAACTTTCCTAATGGCAAAGTAGTAAAAGAAACTGCATGTGGTTGATATCTGTGTAATGGATGACCACTTAGATAAAAATTGAGTACTTCTCTTTCTTTTTGCAGTCGTTCAAGTTCATTCCAAGGTTTTATTTCTATCATTTTGGGTTCAATTGCTTCTGTTGAGCTAGATTCTCCAAAAAGACTTTCTGCTCCTGAAATTCCTTCTCCCTGCATTCTTTTAGCAAATTCTAATGCAATATCAATAGAAGCGTAGAATTGGGCTCTATGGCCATATTGTAATGTATCAAATGCACCAGATGCAATTAGAGGTTCAAGTGTTCTTCTGCTAATAAGCTTTGTATTTATTCTTTTCATAAAATCAAAAAAAGAAGTAAAAGCACCAGATGCTCTTCCTTCTACAATTGATTCAACAGCAGGGATACCAACATTTTTAATACCTGCTAATCCAAATTCTATAATATGGGAAGTTGAAGCAGTAAATGTAGCAAATGATCTATTTACATCTGGAGGCATCACTTTTATATTAAAAGACTTAGCTTCATCTATTAAAGCAACAATTTTATCAAGATTATGCAATTCGGCTGTCATATTGGCAGCTAAAAACTCTGCAGTATAATGGGCTTTAAGCCATGCTGTTTGATAAGCTAAATATGCATAAGCACATGAATGAGATTTATTAAATCCATAAGAAGCAAACTTGAGAATTAAATCAAAGATCTCTTGAGCTAATATTTCGGGATTTGTATTTTTGTCTAAGCATCCTTGAGTATATACATGATTTTTTAATGCTCCTTCAACAAATATTGCTTTTTGTTCTAACATTAGCTTTTCATCTTTTTTCCCCATTGCTCTTCTCATGATATCGGCTTGTGCAAGTGTAAAGCCAGCAATATCTCCTACTAATTGCATTACTTGTTCTTGATAAACAATAATACCATAGGTTTTATATAATGCAGATTCCATAATTGGATGAAGATATTCAATTGGTTTTCTTCCATGTTTTCTATCAATAAACTCTGGAATATTATCCATTGGCCCTGGACGATATAATGCATTCATCGCGATTAAATCTTCTAGATCATTAGGCTTTAATTGTTTTAAAGCTTCTTGCATTGGCTCCGATTCAAATTGAAAAACAGCTAATGTTTTGCCTTTCCCAATCATTTCGAAAGTGTGTTTATCATGCAGATCTATAGTATCTAAATCAATAGTAATTGTATGGTTTTGCTTAATCTGAGTTAGTGTATTCTCTATGATAGAAAGAGTTCTTAAACCTAAAAAATCCATTTTTAGAAGACCAGCATCTTCTAAATCTTTCATCGTATATTGGGTGGCAAGTCCAGAGTCTGAAGTTTTATAAAGCGGAACATAATCGGTTATATCCCCTGGAGCAATAACTACACCTGCGGCATGAGTGGAAGTATTTCTAGCTAATCCTTCTAATGTAAGTGCATAACTAATTACTTCTTTTAACTTTTGATCATTTGTTTCTTTTACCCAACGTAATTCTGGTAATTCTAATGCTTCTATTAAGGAAGTTACTTTCCCCATAACTACTGGAATTTTTTCGGTAATACTTCTAATTGTAGTTAATGGAACTCCTAATACTCGTCCAACATCAGATAGAACAGCTCTGGTTGATAATGTTCCGAATGTTATTATCTGTGCTACAGAATCATTTCCATATTTTTCTTTCACATAATCTATCACTATATCTCTTTTATCATCGGCAAAGTCAATATCAATATCGGGCATTGATACTCGATCTGGATTAAGAAATCGCTCGAATAATAAGTCATACTTTAGTGGGTCAACATTGATTACTCCTAATGCATATGCTACGATACTTCCAGCAGCAGAGCCACGTCCAGGGCCAACTCTAACATTTTTATCTCTAGCTGCAGCTATAAAATCTTGAACAATTAAAAAGTAACCAGCATAGCCCATTTTATTAATGACATCAAGTTCAAATCGAACTCTATCCAAAATATCTTTATTGAGAACAGGATATCTTTTTTCCAATCCTATCATTGTTATTTCTTCAAGATATTCCTCTAGTGTTTCTGCTTTAGAATCTGATGGAATAGGAAAAACAGGCATTTTTATATCTGTTTTTAAATCTATATTACATTTTTCTGCAACTTCATTTGTGTTTTCAATTGCTTCTGGAAAATCTAAAAATAAAGCGGCCATTTCTTGCTTAGATTTAAAATACATCTCAGGCTTACCATATCTAAGATTGTATATATCTAATTTTCCAGAATTTGCTGCATTTACTTCTTTGATATTTAATAATACATTGTGGGCAACTGCATCCTCTTGTTTTATATAATGGCAATCATTAGTACAAATCAGTTTGATGCCAAGTTCTTGGGCTAATCTTGGGGCTTGTGCCATCACAATTTCATCACCAGGCAAACCATGATTTTGTAACTCTATATAAAAATCATCCCCAAATAATTCTTTATACCATATTGCTGTCTTTTTTGCACCTTCATAATCTCCTTCTAATAATGGTGCATTAATTACTCCTGCTAAGCAAGCAGACAAAGCAACCAATCCTTCATGGTGTTTTTCTAATAAATCTGTATCAATTCTTGGTTTATAATAAAAGCCCTCGGTATGCCCTAATGTAGTGAGCTTCATTAGATTTTTATAGCCAATATCATTTTTTGCTAACAGTACTAAATGATAATAATTTCTTTTCTTGGTAGCTGCTTTCCTTGAAGTCATATCAAATCTGCTGCCATTTGCAATATATACTTCACACCCTAAAATGGGTTTTATACCAGCTTTTTTTGCTTTTTTATAAAATTCAAAACATCCAAACATTACTCCATGATCTGTTAAAGCAAGGGATGTTTGGCCATCAGCTTGTGCTGCTGCTATTAGCTGTTCTGGCTTGCAAGCAGCATCTAATAAGGAATAATGGGTATGATTATGAAGATGGACGAAGTCTGGCATACAAGGAAATTTATATTGTAATTAATAATACAAAATACACTTTTGAGGATGTTTAATAATCGTAAAGTTATACACAAATATATCCTTCAGTTAACAATATTTACAACATTTGATTATGTATCTTTGCACATCGTTTTTTTTAATTATACAGTCGCATTATGATTGAATTACAAAATTCTGGAAATATATCTACTACACCATCTGCTAAAGAATATAATGCAATGAATATTTCATTGTTTATTGGTGTTTTAATGCTGGCTCTTAAATGGTCTGCATATGTTTTAACTGGTTCTATTGCTATTTTTTCTGATGCAATTGAGACTGTTGTTCATATTGCTGCTGTGGGCTTTGCTTGGTATAGTTTAAGAATTACATATTTACCACCAGATGAAGACCATCATTTTGGACATGATAAAATCACTTTTTTTTCTGCTGGATTAGAAGGTGCTTTAATCATTCTTGCTGCCTTAGTAATTATTGGAACAGCTATAGACAAATTAATTCATGGTGTCGTTCTGGAACAAATTGGCATTGGTACTATATTAACGGCCACTGCTGCGATAATCAATACAATTTTAGGATTATATCTTGTTAGAGTTGGTAAGTCCGAAAAAACTTTGATTATTGAAGCCAATGGTAAGCATATACTTACAGATGCATGGACAAGTGCCGGGGCAATTGCAGGCCTTCTTATTGCGTATTTTACTGGTGCTCAGTGGGTAGATCCCTTTATGGCTTTAATTTTTGGCGCAAATATAATTGTTGCTGGTGGTAAATTGATTAGAACTTCAATTCAAGGATTGATGGATAAATCAGACCCAATTCTAGAGCGGAAAGCACAAAATATTCTTATGCGATTTTGCAATGAACATCAATTGTCTTATCATCGATTACGCTTAAGAGTTTCGGGGAATTTTGTATATGTTGATTTTCATCTTCAATTTCCTGATTCTGTAACTATCGAATATGCCCATCTTTTAGCAACTAGCGTCGAGCAACAAATTAGCGCTGAAATGCCCTTGCAAACAGATATTGTGAGTCATTTAGAAAGTACTTCTCATCACCCTCCTGGACATATTTAATCAATTCAATTTATTGATTATTGAGCTGTCTTTGCTTTCTATATGATTGCACTGCTTTCATATGCTGGATGGCAGTTTCAGAAAAAACATGTTTACCAGATCCATCCCCAAGTGCTACAAAAAAATAATATTGATGTTTTGCTGGTTGAATTGCTGCTAGAATTGATTGTCTGCCTGGACAATTAATCGGGCCAGGTGGTAAGCCTGAAAAACGATAAGTATTATAAGGATTATCAATCTTTAAGTCACTATACAGTAGCCTTTTACTTTTACCTAAAGCATATTGAACTGTTGGATCTGCAGCAAGATTCATCCCCTTTTTTAATCTATTGTGATATACACCACTTATAATTGGCCTTTCTTCATCTACGATTGCCTCTGCTTCTATAATAGATGCTAGTGTCAATATTTGATGCTTATTTAATGATTGTTTCTGTACTTTTTCAAAACATGTTTCATTCCAAAAAGATGACTGTACAGCTAATAATTTGCTTATAATTTCATGCGGATTTTGCTTCCAGTAAAAATTATATGTATCCGGCATTAAATATCCTTCTAGAGAATTTCCCTTAATCAGATGATGCTTTAATAAAGAATCTTTATGTGCTAATTCAATAAATTCAGCTGAATCAATTCCTAGTTTTTGTGCACAAATTGACGCTATCTTTTTTACTTGAATTCCTTCTGGAAATGATACATTTACTGTATACGATTGTTTTCCAGAAAAAATTAGCTTTAATAATTGTCCGTGAGTTAATGTTGGTAAAATTCTGTATTCACCAATAACACATTGTTTATTGAGCCATGTACCATATAACTCTGCTATCATTAACATTGGAAATGGAGAGCTTATTATCCCCTTTTGCTCTAATAACTGAACTGTTTTAGATATCGATTTATCTTGTATCGAAATGTCAATTGTCTTTTTTAATACTACAGTTTGTGCAAAAAACCATACCGAGTATATTATCAATACCACACTTACTAAAAGTGGTATTGATACAAATACAGACCACTTATATGTTGATTTCTTTTTATATGATCTTTTTGCCACAGATATGTACTAATAGTATTTCAGATTAATAAATAGATATTGGTATAAACTCTGAATATGGGCCAGCTTTTAGCATAAAATAATAAAACCCTGAATGTAATTCTTGTATTGGAACTTCTATTTTATATTGTCCGGCTGAACTTCGAACTCCATCATACATATGAACCTTATGCATTGTTAATGGAGAGATTATATCTAAGGAAATATCTTGCATCGAACCGAGAGTAAATAGCAATGTTGCTGCATTATTTTGCACAGAAATTGGATTTGGAAAAACAATAATATCTGATAATCCAGGTTGTTGAATTTTAACAATGCCAATAATAATATCAACTGAGCATTTGGCTTTTGTATTATGATTATCATCAATTGCAAAGCCTTCAAATGGTAGTGGCAAGGAAACACAATCTCTGCCAAAAAACAAGGTATCAGTATCCTTTTCATATTGCAAAGTATCTGCTACTTTAATTGGATTATAGCAAAAGACAATAGATTTTTGATCTTTTGGATTTAACACAATAGGAAACTGTGATATAGGCACACTAAATTGAACATTCTTTTTAAACTGCGAATATTCGATTGTTTGTATAAAATTTCCATTGTTTTTTATAGATACAGAATCGCAATAATTTATCCCAATAGGTAATCCCTTTAACTTATCTGGATTCTTCATTGCTGAAATTTGAAGAGTAAATCCTGGTATAGTATCTCTAAATATTGTAGAATTTCCATTATTATCAACTGCTTGGACTGCATAGACTGCATCTTTAAATGGATCTACAATACATGCTGATAGCACCCTATATAATGGTGAGATATTAGCTGGAATATTCCATTGTATATTTTGGGCATCTATTTGGCTAACGCTAAGCAAACCACCATCATTAATTGTAGAATCTGTAATACTTAAAGAAAAGCAACTATTACAAGAATCAGATTGTGAAACGATAACTGGATCATATGTATCATCATATGTTCTTATAGTGAATTCTATTAAGGGTCGATTAATGCAAGAATTAGATACATACATTGTATCCAATCTGTTTACTTGATCTTTTGATTCGAAACATACATCAATATTTGATTTTTGACCAGGCTTTAATGTCAAAGGGAAACTTCCAGAAAAAGAATAATAATTCAATATATTATTACTCATAATTGGATTAATCGTTTGATCTTGTGATCCATAATTTTCTAGTTCTATAGAATAACATTGTTTTCTACCAACAGGTAAACTCCAATTCAGTTTTTCTGGAATATTAGTAACATCTACAATTTTTGTAGATACGGTAAATCCTTTGATTACTATCTTTTTTTCTGTTTTTTGATCAACTGAATCTATTGCAATAATTCTTGCACTTCCATCCAGATAAGGATTTATTAATGTAAAAGAATACTGTACAGAATCCTGAGGTTCAGAAAATTGTGGTATATCTTGGGCTATACAATTAATTAGCGAATCTTTAGGAATAGAAACCGATACAATTTTAGTATCACCAGCAACAGTATCAAATACAGCACCAATAAATCCTTTACATTCTGATTTACCCGTAATTTGGGGTGGATTAAAATCAAAGCTTCTAAAACTCATTCCACCAACATATCCATAAGAATTAGCCGAACCATATCCATAAACAAAAATTCCTACAGGTTCAGATGATTCTACTGTATGATTTCCATCTTGGACGGGAACCCATGTATATGAATATTTTGTGCCATTAATCGGTACAATATTTATTCCTACATAAGAAGAAACAGGTTTATTATCTAAGAGAGTTTTACCTATGGCAGTATTAGGCATGATGACGGTTATCCATTGGTCAGAATAACCCCTAAGTTCTTCAATACCATTAGTAAAATTAACTGCCTGAACATTAATAAATCTATAAAATTTTTGATATTGTTCACTTGGAGGAACCAACATCATAAATGGATCACCTAATGCAACATTAGTAGTATTTGTACCTGATGTTTTTTTGTATTGAGCAACAAGTATGGCTTTATTTGATGTAATAGATTGAGATGAAACGAGAACAGATTCATACATTCCACCTGAATTCAATGTAGTCGTCTTTTTTCCATTTATGATAATATCTGTACTATCATAGGCTGCGATAACACGATATATATCTTGAGCAGTTAATGTAGCGCCATTTGGTTGAGGATATGGCACAACTAAAGCTGTTCTTCCCCATGATTCAACACTTGGTATTTGTTCAACGATATGATCTCTTGACCTTAAATCTGAAGTTTTGACAGGAATAGTTGCTCTTTGATGTCCAGCAAATAATGCAATAGGTTTATCTGCTTGTACTCTAGAACCAGTCACATCTCCATAACCACCACTAACAGTGGCAAGCAAGCTAGATTGAACTAAATAGGACTGCCCTTGATTGAGTATCACACTTATTGGATTTTTGGAATTACTTCTAGAGGTTTGAATACTAGGTAATATCGATATTTGAGTATTATTTTCTGTTGCAACAACTGCAAATTCCGATGGTGTATTAGCATCAGAATTATAAGCCAGAACATAATGATCTTTACCTAAGGCATCAGTTGGTAATACGATAAATGCATCGCTTGTTGTAGAAGCCTGATTTAATGCATATACACTTACTTCTCTATCTGCAATGATATGGAATGAATTATTAGCGGGAATTTCTGCTTGATTATTTCCACTGGTTTGTTTTTCTGATGGGGTTTGTCCCTGTAATTCCCAATTTTGCCAGAACAAAGGTAATTGATAGATAGTTGAGGGATCTGTTATAGAAAATTGGACTGTATTCCAATTTCCTGTCCTTCCTCTATAAGAAATAGTTCCATTTGTTGCTTCAGTAGCTGAAATAAAAATATATAAAGAATCAGTTTGAAACCTATTTACATGCAAATTTGGTATAAAAGTAAACCAAAAGTCTTTCCCACGAGAGTCTTTTTCTTCTGATTGAGCTGACGCATCATATATAACACTAAAAAGGACACTAATTAGAATCAAGAAGAAAGCTGGTAAAGAGCGCGAAATACTATTTCTTTTCATATAGATTATAGGGAGAGAATGACTTTTGAAATATATAACCATTGACTACATAGGAATGTTCCAAGAACAATCTGATAAGTAAAGACACAAAAGAATACTGAAAGTTTCAATCTTTTGAACACCCTTTTCTGTCAGAAAAATACAGAAATTTACTATCAAATAAACTAAGATTTTTAGAATGTATGTATTCACAGTGGATTTGTATTTTTGCAAGTAGCATTTCACATTTATTATAAAACACAGATACTCAGAATCAATGAAAACTATTGCAATTTTTTTTACTGGCGGAACAATTTCAATGAGTATCGATAAAGGCTTTGGAGGCATAGTACCAAGCCTTTCTGCTAATCAAATTCTTGAGGCTATTCCAGACTTACACAGTATTGCTACTATAGAAACCATAGAATATGGGCATTATCCAGGACCACACATAACTCCACATATCATGTTTGATCTAGCTCAACGTGTTCAATCCACTGTAGATCAACAACATATCGATGGAATCATCATTACTCATGGAACTGACACTTTAGAAGAAACTGCTTTTTTTCTCGATTGCTTCCTTAATACTTCAAAACCTGTTTTAATAGTAGGAGCCATGAGAAATTCCAGTGAACCAGATTGGGATGGACCAAGAAATTTAAGAGATGCACTTCAAATAGCAATTAGTGATGAGTGTAAAGATTATGGGGTTTTACTTTGTTTATCAGATAGCATTAATGCTGCATCAGAAGCAACAAAAACAGATACTAATCAATTACATACTTTTGCTAGTTTCGATTTTGGCCCCATAGGACGCATTTCCAATGGTACTGTTCAAATGTACAGGAAACCTGTAAGAAGGGAGATTTTTCCAATCAAGAGAATTCCACACAATGTACCTTTATTAAAATGTTATGCTGGAATGGACGACGCATTAATACGTTGTGCTTTACAATATGGAGCCGAAGGATTGGTTATAGAAGCTTTTGGTGTTGGGAATGTTCCACCACCTGTTTTTTATGCCCTAAAAGATGCAGTTTCATCAAACATTCCTGTTGTTTTAGTGTCTAGATGTCCAGTTGGAAGAATTGAACATATTTATGCATACGAAGGGGCTGGCAAACATTTATATGATTCGGGAATAATTTTTGCTGATTATTTGAATGGACAAAAAGCAAGAATCAAATTAATTGCAGCAATTGGTTCAGATTATACCATCGAAGAAATGAAAAAATCATTTGAATGGGCATAATGATACAAAGAAAGTAGGAATATTTACATGAGCTATGGCTATTATTTTCATCGTGCAGGTGTGTTAATCAGAAGAAGGCCTTTCCCTTTTTTTCGTATTACTGTTATTTGCTGTGTGCTTACCCTATGTACACTAGGAATTGCCATTTCATATTTTGGGCTTATTAAAGAACAAAAGAGGCTTGCTTCTTCATTAGAAATTACAATTCTCCTAAAACAACATGCAGATAGTTCAAGAATTTTTTCTTTTGCTTCTTCATTATCTTCATATGCTCAAATAGATCAAGTTTATGTGATTTCCCCAACATTGGCAGCATTAGAATTTGAAAAGCAGATGCAAAGTTCAACATTCAAATTACTTCCTGATAATCCTTTTAATTGGTCTATTTCCTGTACTTTAAAACCTGAATACTGTACCTATGAATATGTAACAGTGTTTTTGCAAGATATCAGGAAGAAGCACATAGTGGATCAAACTGTATTTAATAGCAAAGCTGCCGAAGCTTTATTTGCTAGAAATACTCTCCTATTATCACTTACATTAGCAGGTGCAATAAGTAGTTTTCTATTATTTTTAGGTATACTTTCTTATGTGTTTAGAGCAGAGATTTTACAAAGCCCAGCAGAATGGTTTGTACTAAGAACTTTAGGCGCTTCTAGAGCTTTTATTGCTGTGCCACATGTCATTTTTTCTATAGCATCTATACTTTTAGGAATCACAATTGGAAGTATTAGTGCATTTTTACTAGCAAAAAATGTATTTGTTCAGCATGTTTGGATTTGGGAGATACCATTTAACTGGATTTTAATGTCAATTGGGATAATGTTAGTGTTAAGTATAGCTGTTTCTTCAATTACAGCTTTAACAGTTACAAGGGATACATAAAAAAAGCTTAAGTAAAACTTAAGCTTTTTGTGCGGAAGACGGGACTTGAACCCGTACACCAATTAAGGCGCCACCCCCTCAAGATGGTGCGTCTGCCAATTTCGCCACTTCCGCAGATAAAAGGGAGAGCAAAGATAGTGCTTCATGTTTTTCTAAGCAAACTTTTTTAGATCATTATGCTTTTATTCCAAAGCTGGAAATCACATTTTTACTACTAAATGATTGATATATATATATATCGTATTCATAATTATGATACATATATTTACAGGTAAGTCATAAGTCATTTTATCAAATAAATAAGATTTATTGGCATTTTGGTATTGGTTAGGTTTGGAGTTATTTTTGCACTCGGTTTAGAACAATTTCTTTAGCTTTTCAGCTAATATTATCAAAGAACATGCTCATGAAATCTCGTATAAGCAATACATCGGTCACCAAAAAATCAAGTAATAAGAATCAACAAGATATATCTTCTATACCTTTTTCTGCTGAAGAAATCATAAAAGATTTTGTACTTGCTGTAGAAAGTAGACAAGCCAGTTTATTGGGCAGAAAAGAAGTTCTTTCTGGCAAAGCTAAATTCGGCATTTTTGGTGATGGAAAAGAAATACCTCAATTAGCGTGGGCAAGGGCTTTCCAGAAAGGAGATTTTAGATCTGGATATTATCGTGATCAAACCTTTATGTTCAGTAAAGGTGCATCGTCAATCAAAGAGTTTTTTGCTCAATTATATGCTCATCCTGATGTTCAAGCAGAACCTTCTTCTGCGGGACGCTCTATGAATGGTCATTTTGGAACAAGATTTCTTCATCCAGATGGCTCTTGGAAATCATTAACTGAACAATATAATTCCTCGGCAGATATTTCTCCAACTGGCTCACAAATGCCCAGATTAGTTGGTTTAGCGTATGCTTCTACTCTGTATCGAGAATTAGAAGAATTACATAATCTTACTGATTTTAGTAGGAATGGCAATGAAATAGCATGGGGTACAATTGGTAATGCAAGCGCAGCTGAAGGTATGTTTTGGGAATCAGTAAATGCAATTGGTGTATTACATGCTCCAGCAATTATTTCTATTTGGGATGATGGTTATGGAATATCGGTACCAAATGACATGCAGATGACTAAGTCCAATGTAGGTACTTTATTATCCGGATTTCAAAGAGAGAATGGCTCTAAAGATGGATTTGATATTCATACAGTTAAAGCTTGGGATTATCCTGCATTGATTGAAACCTATCAAAAAGCAGCGCATACTGCAAGAACTGAGCATATTCCACAATTGATTCATGTAATTGAAGTTACCCAGCCACAAGGACATTCTACCTCTGGTAGCCATGAACGATATAAATCCAAAGAACGCTTGCAATGGGAACAAGATTTTGATGGAATATCCAGAATGAAGCAATGGTTGATCAATCAATCTATTATCACTCTTGAACAAGCAGAAGAAATAGAAAAACAAGCTATCATTCGTGTAAAAGGATGGAAAGATGAAGCATGGAAAGAATATCAAGACCCAATAAAACTTGATATTCAACAGGTTTCTATGATTATTGAATCTATTGCTAATCAATGTAATGATATCACTCTTTCTCAAGAATTATTAGCTCTTAATTCTCAGTTACTTGCTATTCGTGAACCATTTCGAAGAGATATTTTTAGTTGCATTCACAAAGTGTTATATGCATCAAGATATCTTCCAGCAGAAATGAGAAGTGCTTTAATCAATTGGAAAAAGTCTTGTGATCTTTTACAAATAGATAGATATTCTAGTTATTTACACAGTGAAAGTTCTCTTTCGGCATTACAAGTTCCACATATTCAAGCTGTTTATTCAGAAGATTCTCTATCTGTAAATGGTTCGGAAATCATGAATGCTTGTTTTGATTTTCATTTTAGCAAAGATCCAAAAATCATTGCTTTTGGTGAAGATGTAGGATTTTTAGGTGATGTAAATCAAGGATTTTCAGGATTGCAAGCCAAATATGGAAAACTGAGAGTTTCTGATACTGGAATACGTGAAGCTACCATTTTAGGACAAGGCATCGGCTTGGCAATGCGCGGCCTAAGGCCAATTCTAGAAATTCAATATTTAGATTATATCCTTTATGCTTTGCAATTGATGAGCGATGATTTGGCTACTGTTCAATGGAGAACAAAAGGTGGACAAAAAGCTCCTGCAATTATAAGAACAAGAGGACATCGTTTAGAGGGAATTTGGCATAGTGGCAGCCCAATGGCTGGTATTATTCACTTAGTTCGTGGAATTTATGTTTGTGTACCAAGAAATATGACACAAGCAGCTGGAATGTACGCTACATTATTACAATCTGATGAACCTGGCTTAATTGTAGAAGTCCTTAATGGATATAGGCTTAAGGAAAGTTTGCCATCTAATATGGGCGATTATACTGTTCCTTTAGGTGTTCCTGAAGTGCTTAGAAAAGGAAATGATCTTACGCTTGTTACATATGGGGCATGCTGTCGTATAGCTATGGAAGCTGCTGAACAATTAGAACATATTGGGATTTCTGTAGAGATCATTGATGTACAAACATTATTGCCCTTTGATAGATTTGGTATCATCGGTGAATCCTTAAAAAAGACAAATCGTATTCTATTTTTTGATGAGGATGTTCCAGGCGGTACTACTTCATATATGATGCAACAAGTTATTGAATTACAGGATGGTTATAAATATCTAGATAGTAAACCAGAGACATTAACTTCAAATGCACACAGGCCAGCATATGGAACTGATGGAAATTATTGGTCTAAGGCAGAGGCAGAGCATGTATTCGAAAAAGTGTATTCTATGATGAATGAAGCTTCACCTCTACAATTCCCTATTTATTTCTAAGATAAGGGCTTATATAGTAAGCCCTTATTTATGTAACATATGATAGTTTATTATTCAGATACATATACGATTCCTTTGCCTGATGGACATAAATTTCCGATGTCCAAATATCGAATGATTAGAGATGAATTGTTAAGAAGTGGAACACTTCAGCTTTCTGAATTAGTACAATCCCCTATTTTTCCTCAAGAATTACTGTATACAACCCATGATCAACAGTATGTTGATGCTGTGTGTTCACTTACATTAGATCCAAAAATCGTAAGAAGAATTGGATTCCCTTTAACTGAAGCATTGGTTACACGCTCTTTAGCAACAGTAGGTGGTGCAGTTGCAGCATCACAGACAGCATTAGATGTAGGAGTATCAGGCAATTTAGCAGGTGGAACTCATCATGCTTTATATGATGCTGGAGAAGGGTTCTGCGTTTTTAATGATATTGCTGTATCTATCATGCAATTATTATCTCATCATCATATTTCAAGGGCAGCAATTATTGATGTTGATGTTCATCAGGGCAATGGAAATTCTGCCATTTTAGGGGATTTACCGCAGGTTTTCATATTTAGTATGCATGGTAAAAAAAATTATCCTTTTCACAAAGTACCCTCTACAATTGATATTGATTTAGAAGACAATACTGAAGATGAAGAATATCTTGATATTTTATCGAAATACTTACCGAAGATTTTCGATTTTAAGCCTGATATCGTCTTCTATTTAGGTGGAAGCGACCCATTACATACCGATTCATTAGGAAGAATTTCATTAACAATGAATGGTTTAGCTGAAAGGGATAGAATGGTATTTGAAGCATGTTATTCAAAAGGTATTCCATTGTCACTTGCTTTAGGTGGCGGTTATAGTAAGCCAATTGATCATAGCGTAGAAGCCCATGTTCAAACATATAAAGTGTTAAAATCTATCTATAAAAATATCTAAGAATATGTGATCATTCACATTCTACTGTAAATGATAGAGAAAAAAAATGCCCCCAAAAGTGTCTAACATTTTGGGGGCATTTCAATTTGGGGTCTTTTAACTGTACATAATATTCTATTATTGAACAATTAGTCTGCGCATCGCCTTATGAGATCCATCTTTAGAACGGATAATAACTGAATACACTCCAGGATTGATATCTTTCACAGAGAAATTAATATTCTTCTGAGAATTAGGTTCTACATATCCTTTAAAAATGGAAAGCGACTTTTTGCCTAATAAATCATAGATATCTACTTGAGCATAATCATTATCTGTTGGCATAATAAAACTGAAGAAACAAGTTTCAGAAGCTGGATTTGGATAAAGCTCTGTTGCATATTCTTGGTTCATCGTAGTTAAAATATTATCGTCATTAACAGACACTGATTTTGTTTCAAATCCAGCTACTTTGTAAATAGCACCATCATAAGAACTTACCCATAAATTTTTGTCTGAAGGGTCAAATTCAACACCACGAGCATTAATTAATCCGCTATTACTTAATAGTTCTAATCTATCAACCTCTGTTAAAGTATTTTTATCAATTTTGATAACATATACTGCTGATAATGAGCCACCGCCTGGGAAAAATGTACATACTTGATACAAGTGATTATCACCATCATATGCAAGACATCTAGGACCATATGTTAATTGGAAAGGATTTGGACTTGTAGTTTCTGTTAAGCCTGTTTCAAGATTAATAATATACATCAATCTAGACCCATCACGCTCGGTTGCTATTAATTTTCCATCTACTAATTCTAGGCCCAATCCATATTTTTTGGCTGGAGTGGTAAATGATCGCAAAATTTTACCTGTAGTATCAACTTCTAATATTTTTCCTCCTTCACCCTGGGTACTGTTCAGCTTATGAAGATAAAATACAGAACGTGATCTATCCATTGTGAAATCAGCAAATAAACTATCACCTTGGCTAATTTGGATTTTCTTTTCAATCACCAATGATTTTGAATTCAGTTTATATAAATAATTATCATTAAAACTGGTAGTCCATAAACCATCTTTTCCATCATAGCATAAACCATAAGGCAAATGAGCAACAGCAGATGCTTGCGTTAATGAACCTTTTCTTAATTCACTGATAGTAAAAGTTCTTGTTATTCTTGATTGTGAAGGATCACCTATAGAGCTAATACGAATTCTACCTGTATAAGTAAATCTACTTGGAATATTCCAGCGGACATCATTTCCATTTGTTTTGTCTGCTATAATATTCCATGTTTCGCCATTATTAATAGAATATTCAACTTTTACTGGAGGAGTAAATCCATACCAAGATATTCTTTCATTAGCACCCGATAGATAATTTTCACCACCAATAGGATTAACAATTTCAGCAGTTTGAACAATATCTTCTGGAATAGGAACTTCCCAGATTGCGCGTCCATGTGTAGCAACCCTTAAACTGATAGGGTCTGTGGCTGCGCCTCTGCCTTCATAAATTCCCATGTCTAACACGGATGTATTTGGAAATCCAATGCCAAAAGGAAACCATGTTTCCCCACCATTATATGTTCCAAAAACACCAATATCAGTACCAACAAAAAGTATATTCTCGTTTTCGGGATATAATGCAATTGCATTTGCAGAAATATCAGGTAATGGTTCACTGATATTCTTCCATGATGCACCCAAATCTGTTGACTTATATACATGAGAAGTATATGATCCAGAAAGGGTTACATATAATGTATTTTCTGATAATCTAGAAAATTCAATATCAGTTATATAACGAGTAGGTAGACCATTTTGCGTCACATTCACCCATTTTTCGCCCATATCTGCTGTTATAAATACATCGCCTTTTTCTGTTCCTGCAGCAATATATTCTGGTCTTAAAGGAGAAACTCCGATATAAGAAACTCTATTTGTGAATCTTGGTGAAATTGCTATCCACTTTGCACCTTGATTTGTGGACTGATATACTGTATGTCTACCATGATAAATGGTCTTTGTATCTTGAGGGTCCATAGAAATAGGAGAAATAAATAATCCTTCATCGGAAGCTGGAATTCCTGTAGTAATGCCGCTAACTTGTCTTGTATTAACTTGAACTTTGTACATATTTCCATTTTGCGTGGTGGCATATACAGTATTTGGATTTACTTGATCTACTAAAGTAAATCCTCCATCACCTCCAACAATATCTCCATATGTTTCAGATAATATTGATGTTGTTCCATTATCTTGAGCACCGCCATAACTCATTTTTGATTGAGATTGATCGATAGCAAAAGCATGATACTGCGTAATTGCTAATTGGGAATTAATCGGTGTAAATGTTTCACCTGCATCTTCACTTTTCATCATTCCACCATCATTTCCAGCATATACTATATTTGGATTAGAAGGTAAGAACACCGAGCACTGTTGGTCTGGGTGATTATCTCCACCAGTATATACTCTTGTTTGATTTTCCCAGTTTTTTCCACCATCAGAAGTTCTAAACACATCTATGCCACCAGCAAGAACTATATCAGGATTAGTTGGATGAATCGTAATATAGATATCATAACTACCTTGTCCATTAAAAAAAGTAACATCACTTTCATAGATGTATGTCCAGTCTTTTCCTGAATTAGTAGATTTATATACATATCCCAATTTATCAGCAGAACCTTCTATCAAGGCATATAAAATCGCAGGATTTGAAATAGATTGATCGATTTTTATATAGCCATAATCTGCAGGCTGCATAACATTACAATCTGTCCAAGTTTGGCCAGCATCACTAGAACGAAAAACGCCATTTCCTGGGGATGCTAAAAACACTTCATCTTGATTTTTGGGATTTATTGATATATCACTTACAGAATATAAAAAAGTTCTTTGCCAATTTGCACCACCATTGATTGATCTATAAAATCCAGGATTAGCATTTGCACCACCGGCAAAAAGTAAACTAGAATTAAGAGGATGAACTTTGAATGCATTGAAAGCACCAACATTGGATAATCCGATGATTGCCCACGTTTTTCCTTCATCTACAGATCTATAAATACCAGAACCAGGATAACCATAACTTCCACCACGATCTTCGCCGGTTGCAGCATAAATAATCGATGGATTTTGCTGATCTATCTCAACTTGTCCCATTGAACTTGAATTTTCAAAGTCCATTAATGGTTCCCAGTTCTCACCGGCATTAGTAGTACGCCAAATACCTCCATTTGCTGCACCAATATATACCCAATCTGGTTTTGTTGGGTGCAAAGCAATAGATCTAACCCTACCACCAACATTTTTGGGCCCCATTAATTCCCATTGAGGTTGTTTAGAAAGTACCTGCGCGCCACCCTTTTGCTCAATCATTCTTTGCACTTTGCCATGCGCTTTTTTCATAGCATCTGTTGGAATTTCACCAAAAGGAAAAGCCCTTTGATTGTGAAAAGCTTTCCATCTATCGAATGGACTTCCTTCTCTTTCTTTTTCTCTTGAAGAAAGTAATGGAGTTGACAGAAAAGAAACTGCCAATAAACAATAAATAAAGTAGAATGAAGATTTCATAACTATATAATAAAATGTGATTAATCAAAAAGTACTTAATATGTAAGCCACATGTGCATAAACTTACAAGAAAGAGAATTTGTTCCTTAACAGGTATTTGTAAAGTTACCAAACATGAATCGAACATTCAAAAGAAAAGAAGTATCGATTTTTTTTGTAGAAACCTTTTCTAATTTCTTGAGCAAGGAATTTTGTATATAAAAACGTGGTTATTTCTTCGTAATTTACAAGTCAGTTTTTGATACACCAATTGATAACATTATAAAAAGAATCATAATATGTTGAATTTTAAGTATAGTGAAACACAAGAAATGATTCGTGAAACTGCAATGCAGTTTGCACAAGTTGAAATTGCGCCATCTGTTATTGATCGCGACATATCATGCGAATTCCCAAAAGAAATTATCCAAAAAATGGGTGATTTAGGATTTATGGGAATGATGGTTTCTCCAGAATATGGAGGAAGTGGTTTAGATGCAGTTAGCTATGTACTTGCAATGGAAGAAATATCAAAAGTAGATGCAAGTGTAGGCGTTATTATGAGCGTAAATAATTCGCTTGTTTGTTGGGGCCTAGAAACATTTGGAACTACTGAACAAAAAGAAAAATATTTACGTGTTTTGGCATCCGGACAAAAATTAGGAGCCTTTTGCTTAAGTGAGCCAGAAGCTGGATCTGATGCTACTCATCAGCATACAATTGCACATTATGACCAAGGTAATTGGGTAATTAATGGCATGAAGAACTGGATTACCAATGGTACTTCTGCAGATATATATCTTGTATTTGCCCAAACAGATAGAGAAAAAAGACATAAAGGAATCACTTGCTTTATTGTAGACAAAGATACACCCGGTTTTGAGCCAGGAAAAAAAGAAGATAAATTAGGCATACGTTCTAGTGATACATGTTCAATTGCTTTATCTAATGTAACTGTTCCAGAATCGAATATTCTTGGTGGAGTAGGTACAGGCTTTAAAATAGCTATGGAAAGTTTGAATGGAGGACGTATTGGTATTGCTGCGCAAGCTCTGGGAATAGCACAAGGTGCTTTTGAACGGGCTGTAAATTATTCTAAAGAAAGAATTGCTTTTGGTAAACCAATTAGTGAATTACAGGCAATCCAATTTAAATTAGCTGACATGTCTGTAAAAATTGAAGCAGCCAGAATGCTAACAATTCGTGCTGCATCATTAAAAGATCAACATGTAAGTTATGTTAAAGAAGCAGCTATGGCCAAATTAGCAGCTTCAAAAGCTGCTGTTGAAGTTGCCTTAGAAGCTATTCAAGTTCATGGTGGTTATGGTTATGTTCGTGAATACCATGTAGAAAGGATGTTACGTGATGCAAAAATCACTGAAATTTATGAAGGAACATCTGAAATCCAACATATAGTTATTGCTCGTGAATTATTAAAAGCATTATAATCCACCAAATTATTACTAATAGGCGCAAGAGAATTTTTATCTGTTGCGCCTATTTATATTACATATCATTATGATAAAACAATTATCTGGCACATTGATAGAAAAAACACCTTCCGAGATTGTTGTGGATTGTCACGGTGTTGGATATGCAGCTATGATTTCAATGGCTACTTTTGGTCAATTACCAGAAATTGATTCACGCGTAAGACTATATACGGTTCTTATTCCCAGAGAAGATGCTCTTCAACTTTTTGGTTTTTTTCAGCAAGTAGAAAGAGAAGTTTTCCTTTTATTAACCTCTGTATCAGGGGTTGGGCCTAAAATCGCACTTGGTATTTTATCTTCAGTGGCGATACACGATCTTCAGCAGAATATTTTAATGAATGATGTAGTTTCATTACAAAAAATGCAAGGTGTTGGTAAAAAAACTGCAGAAAGAATTTTAATTGAGTTAAGAGATAAAATTGGCAAGGTGAATTCACCACATGTTCATGATATTCTTGATAAAACGATTCCTACCCCTGCAAAACACATTCAACAAGATGCAGTATCTGCATTAATTGCACTTGGATATGCAAAAGCTTCAGCAGAAAAAGCAGTAAGAGAAACAGTTGTTAAATTGGGCTCCGTTTCCGTATCTACAGATATTATCATCAAAAATGCTCTCAATATTCTTTTACAGAAATAAATTATGATTAGTATTCATGTTTATTCGAAGCATGTTTGTAAAACACTAGATATCAACCATTTGCAAGATTTTTGTTCAAGTGATGAATTTGCATCGTCGATAATATGGATAGATCTATTTAATCCTGAACCATCAGAAGAAACACTTATTTTTACTGACTGCTTTTCATTACATCCATTGGCAATTGAAGATTGTACAAAAGAAAGAAATAGTCCACAAATAAAAGATCATTATCCAAAAGTTGAAGATTATTTCGATTATCTTTTTATCATTTTCAACCCTGTGGATATACCATTAATTCATAAAAAACAGATAAAAACGCATACAGATCCACTTCTTCATTATAGTTTTCCAACTAGACAGCTCAATACTTTTCTTGGTCCAAATTGGTTGATAACTCATCATTATGAATCCTCTACAAGTATTAATAATGTCCTAGAATTAGTTGAAAAAAGTCCGCTAACATTAAGCAAAGGTCCCGATTTCTTATTTCATGTTATTTTAGATAATATAGTTGATAATATAAATCCGGTTATTGAATTTTTTGAAGACCAAATAGACGAACTTGAACTCACTATTTTTCAAAATTATCAAGCCGCAACACTATCCAAAATATTAAGTCTAAAGAAAGGAATAATTAGTTTCAGAAAAATCACCACCTATCAAAGAGAAATCCTGAATAGGCTTGCTCGAGGTGAATTTTCTCTTATTTCTTCTGAAGAAATGCTGTACTATAGAAATGCATATGATCATCTTGTAAGAGTTTCAGATTTAGTTGAATCGTATAGAGAAAGTATTGCTGGTCTTTTAGAAGCATATTTATCTGTGAATTCAAATAGAATGAATCAAGTAATGAAAGTTCTAACAGTTATTTCTACTATATTTCTTCCACTCACATTTTTATCAAGTATTTATGGAATGAATTTTAAATTCTTTCCTGAATTAGAATGGCGCTATGGCTATTATGCATTTTGGATGATTATTATCATGCTAAGTGCATATATGCTTCATTATTTTAAACGTAAAGGTTGGATGGATTAATTTATCATGAATATCTTTTTCTGTTTTATAGTATTTCTATTTTCATTGTGTTCTGTATTCTCGCAAGACACCCTACAATCTAAAAGTCCTTACACATTTATAGGTGGGCTTTCTGGTGGTATTGGTTTTCATAGCGGAGGATTTAAAGGCATTCCTGGATTTGCAAGTTGCTGCACTGAATATCCATCGACAAATGGAGTGAATATTGGTGCTTATATTGGCATACAAAATAAGGGCGATATCATCAATATTCCACAAAGTTCATTAGGGTTTTCATTAAGATATTCCATGATTCAATCAGGTTTTTCAATCAGAGAATATATCGGGAATATCATCAATAATAATTCAGTAGAAAAGGCTCTTATTGATTTTACATTACAATCAACCTTACACTATATTTCTGCAGAACCTTATATCACATATTCCCCAGATTTTTTTCCTTTAGATATTTCAATTGGACCTCATATCAGTTTTATGGTATCTTCCGCTGCAGAACAAAATGAAGAAATCGTTTCCCCAGCTAAAGCATTTTTTGGAAATAATCAAAAAATCTTGACAAGATATTCTGGTTCATTATCAGATCAAGCTTCTCTTTTACTTGGTGGAATGATTTCTTTGGGTAAAAAATTTCACATGACAGATAAGTTAAGTCTTGCGACATCACTAGTATTTCGCCCATATTTTACACCATTTATACAATCTATTCCTTGGCAATCTCAATCGGCAGAATTACAATGTGAATTACAGTTTAATATTCCTAAAAGTATACCTAATATACCAATTCCCGAACCGATTATTATTGCTGAGAAAGAGCCTGAAATCCTTGCATTAACTCTAGATTTTGCGGCCACATATCATCAAAAGAAAATTTCATTTGGCGATACAATTCCATATGAATATTCCATGAAAACAATTGTTCAGACACAACCTTTATTTCCAATATTTACATTTGATGAATTTTCTGATAGTTCCATTCAAAAACAGAATGTTTCACTTGAATTATTAATAAAAGCATGTAATGAAACACCTGCAAAAACGCTTATCATTAAAGGATATGCAATAGATGATGAAGATAAAAATATTGCTGAAAAAAGAGCAAGCTTTATCGCCAAACAATTAAACAATTATGGATTACACAATCCTATCACAATACAAACCGAAGTAAAAAAACTACAAACGATTAAATATCAAACACTTAAATCAGAATATCATATTGTATCAATTCAATTTAATGATGGAAGTATTCCAATTCTAACACAAAAAGATACTTCGCTAAATTGGTCTGATTCACCAATTGAATTTACTTCTATACCTAGTCAAGCAGGAGCAAAAATTTCTGGCTTGATTCAACTTGGTACAACAAGGGTTCAAAGCATAGAAGAACCAAATGTACTGTTTAGATTACAATATAATCCTGCTTCTCCATTTTCTGTTCAGACATTGACTGCTAAATGTTTTGCTTCAATTAGCCCGATGCAAAAGGCCGCTTCACGAATTGAATGTTATATTAAACCTGTAGAAACTAAGTCTGAAATATTAGTTAATACATTGAATGGATATGAAGAACATATCCTCTCATATTCTGAATTTGATAAATCTGATATTCATGTGTATAATCCATATGCAATTCAAAGGATTAAAGATGCAATTCAAGAAAAAAAACGTGTTGATATCATACCTATTTCAGATGCATATGGAACAGAAGATCACAATATTAGACTACAGAAAAAACGAGTAGAAAAAGCATTAGAGTTTTTATCAACACAACATATCAATAGCATAGAAATACAAACATTATCTAAAAATATACTGATTGATGAACCCGATAAAAGGAATATGAGATCCGATATACAAAGAGGTATTTTGATTAGAATATTTAATGAATAAGATATGAATAGCACAGAATCTTCATATTCACTTAGATTACATGCTCAGATTTCCGAAATTCGACATATCGAAGAATTCTTATATTCAGTAAGCATTATTTCTCAACTTGAACAAGAAAAGGTTCACACTTTACTATTGTGTATCATAGAAGCATATACCAATGCCGTGAATCATGGTAATGCTTATTATCCCAATCAAGTTATAGATATTAATATTGAAGTATTAAATGATAATACTTTAAGCATAAGCATAATAAACGAAGGCCCTACTTTCTCTTTAGAAAAAGCAAAAGAGAAAGCCAAAGTATCAAAAGAAGGTAATGAGGGTGGAAGAGGTATTTTGCTTATGGATTATTTTTCAGACACATTACAGGTTTTTTCAGATAATAAGAAAACCACAGTAACAATGACTTTTTCGCTATAAATATCTGTCTTCATTTATTCATATCTATAACAATTTATATGAAATCTATATTCTACAATTCTTGTAAAACACTCTTAATTCTTCTCGTTTTACTATCATTCTCTTCAGTGTTTTCTCAAAACAACAATAAAAGTATCTCTATGGGAGATATGATGTCATTTACTAAAACAAAGAATGGCATCCAGATATCATCAGCTCAGGGGAATGTGACAATATCTGTCTATACTCCTACAATGATGAGAATACGTTATGTAAAGAATGGAGCTAAAACTGATGATCTCAGTTATAGTATCATTAAAGAACCTAATGCTGCATCAACCTTTACATTTTCTGAATCTAATGATATTATTCAATTAAAAACAGATTCTGTGATATGCGAGATCACGAAAAAACCAATCAGGATTCTGTTTAAAACACTGTCTGGAGATATCATTAATCAAGATGAACCAGCATTTGGTACTTCCTGGATTGGTGAAGAAGTAACTACATATAAAAAACTTATAGCGGATGAAAAATTTATTGGTTTAGGAGAAAAAACAGGGAATTTAAATAGAAGGGGCGAGGGCTATACAAATTGGAATACAGATTATTTTGGTTATCCTACAAATGCCGATCCAATTTACATGACAACACCAATGTATATAGGACTTCACAGTTCAACTGGGAAGCAATTGATTTATGGCATTTTTATGGATAATTCATATAAATCTCATTTCAATTTTGGGGCTTCAAATGATAGATTTTCAAGCTTCACTGCAGAAGATGGCGATATGAATTATTACTTCATCTATCATACTTCGATAGCAGGAATAATTGAATCGTATACTGAGCTAACTGGTAGAATAACAATGCCTCCATTATGGAGTTTAGGATTTCAGCAATGCAGATATAGCTATTATCCAGACAAAGAAGTATTAAGAGTAGCAGAAACATTTAGAGAGAAACATATTCCAGCAGATGTGATGTATTTAGATATACATTATATGGACAAATACAAAATCTTTACATGGAATCAAGAAAGATTTCCTAAGCCAAAAGAAATGCTAACAACATTAAAAAATAATGGATTTCATACTGTTGTCATTGTTGACCCAGGAATAAAAGTAGAAAAAGGATATGCTGCATATGAACAAGGATTTTTACAGCATCTTTTCTTGAAATACCCAGACAATACAAACTTTACTGGACAAGTATGGCCTGGTTGGTGTCATTTTCCAGATTTCACAAATCCTGCAACAAGAAC
>JBMOIC010000007.1:0-95162 GCA_049317525.1 Bacteroidota bacterium
ATTGTTAGTATGATTATTTTATTCATATCGGTCGTCTTTTATAGTTGTGCATAACTACCTTATACTCGATACTTTCCTTCGCCAATTGTATATACATTATATGTATATGCGAAGAAATATCACTTTTTGTCAATATAAATGTTTTACAAATCATCAAAAGGACTTTTTATCTGTTGAATATTCTTGGTGCTAACATGAGTGTAAATATCTGTTGTTTTGCTACTATTATGTCCCAATAATTCTTGTATATATCGCAAATCAGTACCACTTTCCAAGAGATGTGTTGCATAACTATGACGCAGCCAATGTAATGTAACCGGTTTTTGTATGCCAGCTTTCTGTACTGCTTGTTTCAACACCAATTGCAAACTTCGTGAATCATATTGTTCTCCTATAGTCTGCCCCTCAAATAAATACTTTTGTGGTTTATATAGACGATAATATTCTCTCAACATTTCCAAGATCTTTGTACTCAAAGGTACAATTCTGTCCTTTTTGCCCTTCGACTGTTTAATGATAATGACATTTCTTTTCGAGTCTATATGTATGGGTTGTAAATTCAGCAGTTCACCACTTCGTAATCCACAACTATACAATAATGAAAGCATTGTTCTATGTTTGAAATTCCTGAGTGTGCTCAGAAGTAATTTCACTTCTTCTTTACTTAATACATTGGGTAATCTATGTTCGCGCCTTGGTCTTGCAATATTCTCTATGATTATATTATTATTCTCTATTATCAAATAAAATAGTTTTAATGCATTCACAAATTGATTCTGATAGGATATTGACAAATCCCTTGCAATGATATATTCATTATTGAACTGAATGATATGCTGTATTGTAATATGTTGAATTGATACATTGTTGTAAAATGCAAAAAATACTCTCAATGCATCACAATATGTTTTCATTGTCGATGTACTATAACGCTTTGACAATAACCATGCTTGAAATCTATCAATTGCAATTTCTGTTTCATTATTCATACTAATTCCCCTGATTTTCTTACATCTCAACAATTTCTTTCCTACACATTAAACCTAAAATACATGATATCACCATCTTGAACGATATACTCTTTACCTTCTACTTTATATAAGCCAGCTTCTTTAACTGCTGCTTCATTTCCTAATCTTTGTAAATCAGCATATTTCATCACTTCAGCACGAATAAATCCTTTTTCGAAGTCTGTATGAATTACACCTGCAGCTTGGGGCGCTGTTGAATCTTTTTTAACTGTCCAGGCCCTTACTTCTTTTTTTCCAGCTGTTAAATATGTTATTAAACCTAATAAAGAATATGCTTCTTTGATTACACGATATAATCCCGGTTCTTCCATTCCCATATCTTGTAAAAACAAATCTCTGTCTTCATTATCTAATTGTGCAATTTCTGACTCGATTTTAGCACAAATAGGAACCACGATAGAACCCTGAGATGCAGCATAAGCTTTTACTTGATCAATATATGCATTACCTGTTTTTAAGCTTTGTTCATCTGTATTTGCAATAAACATCACGGGTTTATCTGTAAGCAAAAACAAAGATTTCATCAATGGTTTATAGTTTTCAGTGACTGGAAATAAGTGAGCAGTTTTTCCGGTATTTAAAAATTCTCGAAGCTCAATCAATACTTCTAATTCATCTTTTGCTTCTTTGTCCTGTCCTCTAGCTTTTTTAGTAGCTGTTTCTATTCTTTTTTCTACCGATTCTACATCTTTTAATAGTAATTCGGTATTAATGGTTTCAATATCAGAAAGTGGATTCACCTGATTTGATACATGAACAACATTTTCATCTTCAAAACAACGTACCACATGGGCAATTGCATCAACTTCTCGTATATGAGATAAAAACTGATTACCTAATCCCTCGCCAGAGGCGGCACCTTTAACCAACCCAGCAATATCAACAAACTCTATCGTTGTTGGCACTGTTCTCTCTGTAGAATATAAAGCATCTAATACTGCTAATCTTTCATCAGGAACATTTACTATACCTACATTGGGATCGATAGTACAGAATGGATAATTTGCAGCTTCTGCCTGAACCGATGAGGTTAAAGCATTAAATAATGTTGATTT
This sequence comes from Bacteroidota bacterium, assembly GCA_049317525.1. Taxonomy (GTDB): domain Bacteria; phylum Bacteroidota; class Ignavibacteria; order Kapaibacteriales; family UBA961; genus UBA961. The sequence continues at coordinate 2,087 of JBMOIC010000007.1, forward strand.
TCCTACATTTGGAAGGCCTACAATTCCACAGGCAATACCCATGATTTCTCTTAGATAAATATGATACAATTATTGTTATAATGTGACAAAATTACTGTTTTATGCTGATTACTTGATTGTATGTGGTAAAAAATGTAGAATATATTTCATTTCAATTCCTTATTTACCATTATGTTTTATCATCTTTTTATAGACTTTCAATGAAATTAACCAATGTTGTTCTGTCTGATTCCTTTACCGATCTCTTAAAAGGACTTGGTATTAAAAAATCTGTAAAAGAAGGAGATATTATCCTTCAAGAACATGCATATCTTAATTCGATACCAATAGTACTAAGTGGAAGTATTAAAGTTCTTCGCACAGATGAAGATGGAAGAGAAATACTACTCTATTATATCAAACAAGGTGAAAGCTGTATTATGTCTTTTTTGGGCGGAATTCACCAAGATACCAGCAAAGTAAAAGCTATTGCAGAAGAAGATTCTGAAATATTATTTATCCCTATTCATGCCGTTGGTATGTTATTAAAAGAGTATCCAGAGTGGTTAGAATATATATTTTCTTTATATCATAAGCGTTTTGAAGAGCTTTTAGATGTAGTTAATGCTGTTACATTTAAAAAAATGGATCAACGTTTAATTGATTTTCTGAATAAAAAAGTTGAAATCACAAAAAGTAATGTTTTATCTATTACCCACGAACAAATTGCTTCTGAATTAGGTACAGCCAGAGTTGTTGTGTCTAGGCTGCTAAAACAATTAGAAGAAATGGGGTCTGTAAAGCTAGGTAGAAATAATATTACTGTTATGTAACATTTGTAACGAAATTCTCTGCTTCAACATATCATATTTGTATTATTAAAAAAGGTGTTATTCTATGAAAAAAAATATTGGTTCTACTGACAAGATCATTCGATTAACTGGATCAGCAATATTAGTGTATCTGTATTCAGCAAATGTTGTACATGGTGTTTTAGGCACAGTTCTTTTAGGTGCCGCTTTTACATTAACTATAACATCATTTATTAGTTTTTGCCCATTATATTCAATATTGGGTATTAATTCTTGTACTATATCTTCTAAACCATAGGTTTTTAATGAACAATCAATGGGATTTACGATTTAGTGGTTCTGAATATGTATATGGAACAGATCCAAATACTTTTTTTGCCGAACAACTTGAATCTTTATCGATTGGAAATATATTATTTCCTTGCGAAGGTGAAGGCAGAAATGCAGTGTATGCAGCATCAAAAGGATGGAATACCGTTGCTTTTGATGGTAGTTTTCAAGGTAAGGTAAAAGCTGAGCTTTTGGCAAATGAAAAAAAGGTAGATATTCACTATGTTTTAGGAAATGCAGAAACAATAGAATTTCCTAAAGATTCTTTTGATGCAATTGTTTTAATATTTGCACATTTTCCCGATGCAATTAGATCAACCATACATCAAAAAATGGTTACATGGCTTAAACCTGGCGGAACACTTATTTTGGAAGCTTTTAATCCTTTACAAATTCCTTATACTTCCGGCGGACCCAAAGACATTTCTATGCTCTATACCAAACAAATGATGATGTCTGATTTTAAAGATCTTTCTACCATTATTCTGTCTGAAGAAGAAACTGCATTAAATGAAGGGCCCTTACATCAAGGAATTGCACAAGTTTTACGATTTGTTGGAAGAAAAAGAATATGACAATAAAGAATATATTAATAACAAGTAGTGGTATACTTTTAGGCGCACTTGCTGGATATCTATACTATGCTTATTGGGGTTGTACACATGGTTGTATGATAACCTCAAAACCATTACATAGCAGTATATATGGTGCTATAATGGGTGGACTTTTTTTCTCTACTTTTCATTCTCCTACATATAAAAAGGATTCTTAATGGATATCAAAACATTAATCACAGAAAAAAAAGGAACTATTGTCGATGTTAGAACACCTGGTGAGTTTATGGGTGGACATGTAGTCGGATCGATAAATATTCCACTACAAGAACTAGAGTCTAGATTAGACGAAATACACTCTTTACATACCCCTTTGATTTTATGTTGTGCTTCTGGTGGACGCAGCGGTATGGCGCAACATATATTACAAAATCAAGGAATAGATTGTATAAATGCTGGTGGTTGGATGGAAGTAAATTCTTATTGTTCACATAATTGAGTTAACAATGTTTAATGTATTAAAAGAGCTTTTGGGTTTTGGACCTAAGGTCGATATTTCATCTCTATTGAAACAAGGCGCTATTATTGTAGATGTTAGATCTCCAGGTGAATATGCAGGTGGACATAGCAAAGGTTCTGTCAATATTCCTTTGGATTCACTAAGAAATAATCTAAAAAAACTACCAGATAAAGAAAAACCAATTATCACATGTTGTGCTTCTGGTGCAAGAAGCTCTTCTGCTAAATCTTTTCTGAAGTCTCAGGGATATACAAATGTCCATAATGGTGGCAGTTGGTATAATGTAAAACAATAGAATATTACATTGTTTATCACTCTATTTTTAGAATTTTATCGTTTATAATTATGAAAAATATATTTAGTGCTTTGTTTATTTCTGGTGTTTTATTGTTTGTTGGTTGCTCTAAAACACAAACACAGAATGCTAAAAATTTACTATCATCTCAGGAATTTTCTGATTCTTTATCAAGTATCCAAGATGAGATAATTCTAGATGTAAGAACACCCGCTGAATATGCTGGTGGGCATATACAAGATGCTATTAATATAGATTGGAATAATGGTGATTTTGAACAAAAGACATCATCTCTTGATAAAAAAAAGACAATTATGGTGTATTGTTTAAGCGGTGGTAGAAGTGCCGCTGCAGCTTCATATCTTCGATCTGCAGGATATATTAATGTTCTTGAATTAGATGGTGGTATGATGTCTTGGAGGGCAGCGAATCTTCCTGTTTCTATGGAACAAGCATCACAAAAGAAGGGGTATTCAAAAGAACAGTTTAATTCTTTGCTTCAAGCACATTCTATGGTTTTAATTGATTTTTATGCTGATTGGTGTAAACCTTGTAAACAATTACAGCCAATTTTAGAAGAAATTGCTTTAGAGAACACATCAACTCTCAAAATTATCCGTATAAATGCAGATGAAAACCCTGATTTATGCAGAGAATTGGGCATTGATGGTTTGCCATATCTTCAATTATATAAGCAAAAAAGTATAGCTTGGTCTCATATGGGTTTTATCGATAAACAAACGATATTATCTCAGATTAAATAAAAGAAAAGCCATTCAATTTGAATGGCTTTTTTTATGCAGCGATTAAAATGGAATATCGTTTTCTGACATATTCGAAGAAAACTCTCCTTTAAAATCAATTGGTTCAGGTGCGGGAAGCTCATCTGATTGCGATTGCTGCGGTTTTGGATCTAATAACATAATATTATCTGCTACAATTTCAGTTATATACTTTTTTATCCCTTCTCTGGTATCATAACTTCTATTGCGAATCTTACCTTCTATAAACAACTTAGAACCCTTGTGCACTAATTTGTGTACGATATCGGCAAGATTTCTGTATTGGGTATTCCACACAACAATATTATGCCAATCTGTGTGCTCGTGTAATGTTCCGTTTTTATCCTTCCATGAATCTGTAGTTGCTAAGCTAAATGTAGCAACCCCCATTCCTGATGATGTAAAGTTGAATTCTGGTTGTTTACCTACATGGCCAATCAACATTACTTTGTTCAATGATCGTGACATTGTGAATTCCTTGAAATTATTAAACTTCTTGCCCCTTTTAAAGAATTATTACAAACACAATTTATCAAAATCTAAAAAAGTAATATGCATTGAATTTTCTCACCAAATACACTACAAAAAAAGGTGACTATTATGTCACCTTTTTTCTTTTATACTTTTTATTATCCCTTATATTCGGCTACTTCTTTAATTGCCCTTGTGACAGTTAAAGAGCCACCGTCTCTTCTTTGTATTGCTATTAAAGCAGAAGCATATATTTCTCGCCATGTTAAACCAAATTTAATCATCAGTTCTTCTGGTTCGCCACTACCACCAAAAGAATCTTTTACCCCAACAAATTCCATTGGAACTGGATGGTTTTTAACAACAGCTTCTGCAACTGCTCCGCCTAAACCAGCATGAACCTGATGTTCTTCTGCTGTTACGATTGCTCCACATTCGCGGGCAGCAGTGGTAATAGTTTCAAAATCAAATGGTTTAATAGATGGACAATTTATCACTCTAGCTTGAATACCTTTTTCTGCTAATTTTTCTGCTGCTATCATTGCTTCCCACACCATAGAACCGCATGCGATTAAGGCTACATGATTACCTTGGCGAATAACTTGTGCTTTACCTATTTCAAATGGATGTTCTGGAGTAGTAAATAATGGTACTGGTGAACGACCAAAACGTATATATGCAGGACCATTCATTTCGCCAATAGCAATGGTTGCTTTTTTAGATTCTTCATAATCACAAGGCACGATTAGTGTCATATGTGGAAGTGTACGTAAAAATGCAACTTCTTCTAATACTTGGTGGGTTGCGCCATCTGGCCCAACACTAATACCAGAATGTCCACCACCAATTTTTACATTTGCTTCATTATAACATACAGATATTCTTAACTGATCTGCATTTCTTAATGCACAAAAGGCGCCATAACTAGCAAAAAAGGGGATTTTTCCAGATAAAGCTAATCCAACAGCAATAGTAGTTGCATTTTGTTCAGCTATTCCAATAGAGAAAAAACGATCTGGAAATTTTTCTTTAAATAAAGATGTCATTACAGAACCTGTAATATCACCACCTAAAACAACAACATTGCTATGTCTTTCACCTAATATTACTAAACCATCACCAAAACCAAATCGAGTTGGTTTAGATCCATATTGTTTTAACTCTTCCATGTAGGTTTTTCTCTAATTAAGATATAAGTATAATTTTCTTTAGTATGTATTCTTTAGTTTATTAACGATACAATCAGCTTGTATTAGTTCTATAATACTTGATTGATTTGTAAACCATTCTTCTGTTCCATTTGCTTCTATTTCTACAGCAACTCGGTTTTCTAATAAACAATAAATATTCAACATTTCTTCATTTGGACTATATCTGCTATAGCCAGATCCATGAGGTAAAATAATTTTTTGTATATCCATACCTATTTCGGTGTTTTTCGGCATGATATATCTATCTGCAATAGAGAATGCTTGTCCAGCATAATCCATATATGTAATCTTCATATTTCCATTAGGAAATACATATTCTGCAGATGTTTTTGTAATAGTAATTCCTTCTATCAAAGATCTACCGCTAGAAGGAGATAACATTGAAACGCCATGAACACTTAATGGTAAACAAGCTTTTAACTCTTTAGCTGGTATACCTTGTAATAATTTTTTATCAACTTTTATTGTTGGTTTTTGTTGATTTTCTTCGGGTTTACCAAAAGATAAAGGTAAAGAATTAACCGTTTGTTTTATTTCTTCTTGTGGAGAATCTTTTGTGACACAAGAATTTAACATTACAATCAGTACAAGTATGTGAACAATAAAAAGGTTTTTCATTTTAGAGTTCTTCTAATGCTTGAATAGCTTGTGTTTCATTTGGTGGCATACCGTGCCATTTATAACTGTCTTCCATAAAAGAAACGCCGTGGCCCATATAGGTTTTTGCAATAATTGCTGTTGGACGTCCTGTTTTGTTTTTTTGATTATTCAAAAACACATCAAAAGCTGCTTGTAATTCTTCAAAATTATGTCCATCACAAACAACGGTATCAAAACCAAAAGCACGACACTTTTCATCTATTGGATACACATCCATTACATCTTTTATTCTGCCATCTATTTGACAATCATTATTATCTATAATCCAGCAAAAATTATCTAACTTAAAATGAGAAGCGCTCATTGCTGCTTCCCAAACAGACCCTTCTTGTAATTCGCCATCACCTGTTAAAGAATACACCTTTTTTTCTGTATTATCTAATAACTTATCACTCATAGCCATACCAACGGCTATAGAAATACCTTGTCCTAAAGAACCAGAAGAAGTTTCAATTCCAGGTAAACCCATATCTCTGCCTGGATGTCCTTGTAAACGAGTATTGTATTTCCTTAAGGTTACTAATTCTGCTTTAGGAAACATACCTGCATTTGCTAGGGTAGCATATAAAACAGGGCACATATGTCCAGCACTTAGAACAAAACGATCTCTATGTTCATAGAATGGATTATGTTTATCAAAATTCATATTTCCATTAAAATACAGAGCAGTAAAAATATCGGATGAACCTAATGGGCCGCCGCTATGTCCGGAGCCTGCAGTTACCAACATTTTTATGATATCTCTTCTTATTTCTCTTGCTATTACAGACAATTCTTCAGAAGATTTTCTTTTATTTTCAAAACTGATTTGTTCAAATTCCACATTCATATTTTTTTCTCTTTAATTGTTTATAGTTAATGTTTTATAAACATTGGTGTTCTTTCTTTTATCCACGTATCTGCAACTTTTACAATATCTGCTACAGTTCCTTCTTTAAAAGGGGATTGTAAATTTCCTTCTTTTACTATCTCTAAAAAGGTTTTACTTCCTCCAATTTCACAGATATGCAAATAATCTTTCATTGCTTCTTTTTGGTTTTCTCTTGATTTTACCCAGAATTGCAAAGCACAAATTTGTGCTAATGCATAGTCTATATAATAAAACGGTGTTTTATAAATATGAGCTTGCATTTGCCAAACCCTTCCTTGGCTTGCTTCTGGATTATCTTCATATTTTCTCCATGGTAAATATTTCTGTTCCATAGATTTCCAATTTTCTAATCTTTGTTGTGGCTTAGCTTCTGGATTATCATATATCCAATGTTGAAACTCATCAACAGCACATGCATAGGGTAGAAATATCAAAGATTTTACGATATGATAGTATTTAAATTTATCTGTGTCTGGACCAAAGAAATTTTCCATCCAAGGCCATGTAATATATTCCATACTCATAGAATGAATTTCACATGCTTCATAGGAAGGCCAACGATATTCCATTGGCTTATGAACTCTACTCATAAAACTTTGTAAGGCATGTCCTGCCTCATGAGTTAATACTTCTATATCGTGAGTAGTTCCATTAAAATTTGAAAATATAAATGGTATACCATAAGAAGCAAAGCTTGTGCAATATCCTCCAGGTGATTTGTTTGGTCTATTTACCAAATCCATCAAACCTTGTTCTCGCATCATCGTAAAAAAGCTATCTGTTTCGGGTGATAATTCTTTATACATTTCAGATGCTCTTTCTATAATCCAATCTGGATCTCCTTGTGCTTTAGGATTTCCATCTGCAAACAATAAGTTTTCATCATGAAAAAATAATTCAGAAAGCCCTAATCTTTCTGCTTGTTCTTTCTTAAATCTATGTACCAACGGTACTATTACATCAAGTATTTGTTTTCTAAAGACAGCTACTTCATTTCTTGTATATTCTGTTCTTCCAAGCTCTTTATATGCTAATTCTGTATAATTAGTAAAACCCAGTTTTTTTGCTGTTTTGGTTCTTATGTGAACAAGTGAATCATAAATAGTATCTAGAGATTCTGCTTTTTCACCAATAAAACTATATAGTTTTTGTTGGGCTCTTTTTCTAGTTTCTCTATCTGGAGATAATATCAGGGGTGATAATGAAGAGATATTATGAATTTCACCATCAAATTCTATTTGAGCTGAAGCCAATATTTCTGAATATTTTTTGGTTTGTTCAGACTCTTCAATCATATCTTCTTTTATTTCAGGTTTAAATGTTTGTAAACCTAATTCGATTTTTTCAAGAAATAATGATCCCCACACTTTTTCTATTTCTTTTCTAAATTTTGAATCAACAATCGCTTTTGTAAATTCAGTATTCCATTCACTAAGAGTAGGTGAATGTTTATCTAAAAATTCTTTTTCGGATATTGCCCATTCATCTTTAACATTTTGTGTTAAGCGAACATTTGCATAACTAGATATAGTAGCTAATTGCATTCTTAATTCATTCCATGAATCTAGAATATCTAATTGTTGTTCAGCTGATTGTGCTTGATTGAAATTTTTTTGTAATTCAGAATATTTAAATTTTAAACTATCCATATCTGGTCTGGTATATGGAATATCTGAGAAAGATATTTTATTTGGTATTATTGACATATATTTCCTGACTATCTCGAACTATAGAAGACTGTGTTTAATAATTCAGCAAATTTAACATAATCTTTTCAATTTATGCCCTTAGATGCTTCACAGAAGCTAATGAGTAACGATATATATTTTATTTAATATGATACATGTACATTTTTCTGAATCTTTGCCCTCTGCTATCATATGTTTAAATGGTACTTTACCTAAAGCAGAGTTTTATACATTTTTTCCGGATTGTCCTATTATTGCTGCTGATGGAGCAGCGAATACTCTTTTATTACAGGGTATTATCCCTTCTGTTATCATTGGAGATTTAGATTCCTTTACTCCTTCTTTATTACCAGATTCCTACAATACAACGATAATTAAAGAAATCAATCAAGAGATAAATGATTTTGAAAAATCCTTGAATTATGCACTTAAAAATCACTTTAACAGTATTTTAATTGTTGGGTTTCAAGGTGGAGATTTAGAACATACTCTAAACAATGTTAGTGTTTTATGGAAACTCTATTCTCGTTTTTCAAGTATTATTATAGCTGATCTACATAATCGTATTGGTATTCCATTCGATCAAAGTTTTACTTTTTCATCTGGAAAAGTTGGTGAAATTGTTTCTCTTATTCCTTCGCACTCTGCTTTGATTACTACAAAAGGGTTAACATGGAATCTTCAAAAAGAAGTGTTAGAACTTAGTATAAAAGAAGGTGCTAGAAATTCTGTATCTGATGTATTTCCAGAAATACATATTCATTCAGGAAGACTTTTGTTTTTTTGTGAAGCACGTTTTCCTTTGATTCCAGAAATCCACATATAATCCCTCTTATATATCTTATATTTTTAATTATTAAATAATACTTATAGTAATATACATTGTGGATAAGTGGAAAAACCTGTGTGTAACAATATATTTCTACTTAAACTCTTGAATTTTCTAAAGTTCTATTCTCTATTTTGATGTGGAGAATATGTTAATTAAGTTGTCTTTAATTAACACCTATGTTAATAACAAAAACACACATTTTAGTTATTAACAATATCCAATATACAAACTAGGTTTTTCCACATATTTACACCTTGAGTGGATAAATATGTGTATAATTATAAACGCTATAACTTCAATCATATCATAGGTTTACATCATGGTAATTGCCATTGGATCAGATCATGCTGGTTTTACAAGAAAAACAGAAATAGCAGACTATTTACAAAAGACAGGATATAAGATTATCGATGTAGGTACATTTTCATTAATATCTGTAGACTATCCTGATTATGCAAAAGCTGCATCTTTATTGGTTTCAGAAGGAAAAGCAGATAAAGCTATTATAGTTTGTGGTAGTGGTATTGGTGTTTCTATCACAGCCAATAAAGTCCAAGGAATTAGAGCTGCAAATTGTTTAACTGAAGAAATGGCATCTTTAGCTAGACAACATAATGATATTAATGTATTAACCTTAGGAGAACGTCTTGTAGATAAAGAAAAGGCTTTATCTATAGTTCATGTATTTCTTAATACTGATTTTGAAGGTGGACGTCATACAAATAGAGTTAACAAAATACATTCAGATACTGGTTGTTAAGTAAAAGCTATAGAACCTAAAATTTGAGGTTTTGAAATTCCTGTTGCTTCTTTTAACGATCCAGGTAATCCACCCAAAGATCTCCATCCTAAATAAGCAAAACAAAGCGCTTCTTTTGCATCAGCAGGAATTCCTAATTCTTCTGATGTATAGAAAGAAAAACCTTGTAATTGATTTTTTAATTCTTGCACTAAAACAGGATTATGTGCTCCGCCTCCGGTAATCAAAATTCTTCCTTTTTGTGGACCAAACAATCTGATATTTTCTGCTATACTCCATGCTGTATAATCGGTTAATGTCCTTATTATATCTTCACCAGGGAATGTATTAACAAAAGACACTTCTAAAATATCTTGTAATAACTGTTTATTAAAAAACTCTCTTCCTGTAGACTTTGGTGGCATTTCTTTTATAAATTCTAATTCACAAAGATTATCCCACAATCTCTTTAATCTACGACCATCTTTAGCAAAAGAACCATTGGTATCATATTTTTTTCCAAAAAAACGTATCATTCCTTCATCTATGAAAATATTACCTGGGCCTGTATCAAAAGCTGATAATGGTAATGTTGTATCCGCTGGAATAATGGTAATATTAGCCATACCACCAATATTAATAGCTATAGTATCTAATTGGTTATCATATAAAAACTCTTTGTCAAAAACTGGTACCAAAGGTGCACCTTGGCCTCCAAGAGCTATATCTCCTGATCTAAAATCACCAATAGAACATATTTGAGTTAAAGCAGAAAGAGCGGGTATAGAAATTAATTGATATGTGTGTCCTGAATAACTATTATTTTCACTTGGTGGAGAATGCCATACGGTTTGTCCATGTACACTTACTAAATCGATAGAATCTTTATCTAAAGAGAATTCATCAATAAATTGATTAACAATATGTGCATGAAGATGTGTGATCTCATTTTGCAGAAAAGAAATATCTTTGATTGAAATTTCTTGTTGAATACAGTGTTTTATATTTTCTCTTAACTCTTGATCCATTGGATATGTTTTCCAACATAACAATTCAAATTGGTGTTTACCGTATTCAGAGATAGAAAAACTGCTGGCACAAATATCAATTCCGTCTAAAGATGTGCCACTCATCATACCCAGAACTATTCGTGGTTTAGATAACCACTCATTATGTAAATTGTTAAAATTCATTGTGTTATATGAAAATAGGTTTGATTGGTTATGGAAAAATGGGTAAAGAAATAGAGAAATTAATTCTTGAAACTTCCCATGAAATTACAGCAATATATACTTCTGATAAACTATTTCTTGCTGATATGTCGCCAAACTGTGATGTTTTAATAGATTTTTCTTTCCCAACAGAAGTAGAATCACATATAAAACATGCAATCTTGTGTAAAAAAAACATAGTGATTGGTACAACGGGTTGGTATGATAACATACACTCTATATCTAGTATGATTAATAATTCTATTGGTTGTGTATATAGTGGTAATTTTTCTCCTGGTGTTCATGTAATGAGAAAAGTGACAAAAGAGCTTTCATTATTATTGTCTTCTATAGGACAATATGATATTTCTATTATAGAGGAACACCACAGACACAAAATAGATTTTCCAAGTGGTACATCTTTACAATTAGCGGCAGAAGTTTTAAGTGGTTTTCCTGAAAAAACTACTATCACACATAATCCCCAAGATGCTGTTTTAGATGCTCATTCTTTGTTGATATCAGGAATTAGAAATGGTGAAATTATTGGAAAACACACCGTTTTGGCAGATTCTTCTATAGATACGATAACATTGATTCACTCTGCTAAAAACAGAAGAGGTTTTGCACAAGGAGCTATTCTTGCAGCAGAAAAAATAGCAAATAAAAAGGGGTTTTATGAATTTTCGGAATTGATATAATGAAGTTATTAAGTCATTTAGCGTTTATTTTAACTTTTGTTTTTCTTACTTATACCAAAGCAGAAAATCCACCTGAGTTGATAATAAGGCCAGATAAACCTGTTGTTATATTCGCACCTGGCGAGAGTATTATGAAAGATATAATAATACTAAATAAAGGTGGTAAGAACTTAAAAATCACAGAAGTAAAACCTTCTTGTTTTTGTGCTTCTGTTATTGTTCATAATGCCGATATACGCCCAATGGGTAAAGGAATGATATCATTATCTGTAAATACAGATAGGATGGACGAAGATTCTTTATTAACGATAGATTTTGTTGTAAAAAGTAATGCTAAGATGCCAGAACAAACCTTTACACTAAGCCTTCATAATAAAAAGTTTATAAAAGACACTCTTTCGAATCCTCATTAAAGGATTGCATAATCTATACCAAAGGTGAAAATATTAAACTTTGTGACACTATAATCTAAAAAGACGCCAAATGGACCAAATGAGCGGCTTACACCCATCGTAAGTTTTACTGCATTATCTGTAAATGTAACATTAGTATACTGCGGTTTTTGATCGCCAGGATACATTGGAGGTCTTGGATCATCAGAATCTAAAGGAAGCAATCCTAATTGTCTTTGTAGTTCTTTAGGTAGATAATAGGTAAAATCAGTATGTATCTTTATTGTTTCATAAGAAAAACCACCATAGAAATTCCAGCCTTTCCATTCTTTAGATCCTTGAACATTTACCCCATAAATACTTGTAAATGCTTTTAACTGAGAATTAGTAGCACCTACAGAGTTTTCTATTGTGCTTCCTTGATATACCAATTGAGTAGATAAATTTATTGGCGCATCTTTCCAATATTTATTAATACTGTGTTTTAATCCAATACCCCAAAACGCAAACTTTCCAACTACTGTGTCATATTTAATTGGCGGTACAAATCGAACCAATAATTCTGTGCCATATAAAGAACCAATTTCAAATTGTGGAACACCAGCCATTACCGTATTAACATTGGCTCCTTTAGCCAAAGTAAGATAATTAGGTAAGCCAGTAACCGTAGATAGAATACTTGTTTGAAGTGCTGGCGATAATAATTTATAGATATTGCTTAAGTAAATATCTCCACCCGAATCTACAGGAGCTGTTATTTGCTTGTTTAGATAATCTTTTCCAATCACAAACTTTCTATCTAAGTTTCCATATACAGTAGCAGCATCTTTAGGAAAATCAAAACCACTTGTTGGATCTTTTAAGCCTTTCCAAAACAAGTATTTCATGATTGCTACAACTAATCCTGTTGTGTCTTTAATTACAGTTGCTGCTGGATTAAAGAGATTAACCTGAACTAAATTCCCACTACTAATTAGATTAAGAAATGCAGTATCAGAAATAACAGGAGCAACAGGTGTATATGTTTTTTGATTGTCTCTAACAAAACCAACCATTCCCCCTAAACTTGCCCTAATATATAAACCTGTATCAGGTATTTCTGCTGTCCTAAAAAACCTTGCATTTGCTGTTGCATTTAAGGTTTCTGTTAAAGGTTGCATAAATGGACCACTATTAGGACCCAATAATTCCAAACTAACTCTTCTTGTTACTTCTATATTGACATCGTTTTGATTTGGCTGTGCATATAGAGTTATCCCAAAAACACATAATACTATGAGTTTTACTATCATTTTCATTATATATCCTTTGACTTTGCAACTAATTCTAAACAATACTCTATTGCACCATCTAAAGCTGTACCTTTTGGCTCTACAACATTAAAACTATCTTTTTCTTTTATTTTATTAAGTAATTCGCGTGCAATTAATGTGTTGTTTTCTAATAAACCACCTAGAAAAGATACCGGTAAAGGGATCCCAGGCATATTTTTTGCAACAGCCATGATATTTTCATGTAATCTTTCTGCAGCTTCTTTAACTATTTCTAAACAAACACTATCACCGTTTTCAGCTTCTTCTAGAACCATCTGTGTTAAATGATGATATTCAAAAACTTTATCCATAAATGCAGAAACTATTGTTCTTGGAAATTTTAGAGATATTTGAGGATATCGATCAGCTAATTTATGTAATAATGATGTTTGAATACCTCTTCCATCTATTGCCTTAACACAAGCAGATAAACCTTTCTTACCGATCCACGCACCACTTCCTTCATCATCAATTTCTATTCCCCAACCACCAGATCTGATCAAATCACCTTGTTTGTTTTTACCAAGTGTAATTGTACCTGTTCCTGCTATTAACATAATTCCTGCATCTTTTCCAAATGCACCTCTTAATGCAATTTCTGCATCACTGGTTGCTATTAAATCATGAAGATTAAAACCTGAATCCCGTGCAATAATTCTTAGTAGATGCGCAAATCTTTGTCTTTCTTCTTCTAACCAAATACCTGCAACACCAATTACCACTGCATCAATTTCGGATTTGTCTATTCCAGCATCATTGGTTAAATCCACCAATAATTGTACAACCCTTTCACATGCTTCGGTAAAGCCAACCACACCAACACGTGTAGACCCAATAACTCTTTGAACTTGTTGTTCACCATAAACTAAACGACCGCGTGTTTTAGAACCACCGCCGTCTATACCAATAACTGTGTAATTATTATTCACTATGTATGCCAATAGTTGCTATGTGATTGAATCCAGAAAAGGACTTATTTGAAACACTAACGTTTCAATGCTATAACCAATAGAGATATATCTGTTGGTGATACGCCAGGTATTCTAGAGGCTTGTCCTATAGATATAGGTTTAATTTTCATTAATTTCTCTTTACTTTCTTTAGAAAGAGAATGTACCCGTGAAAAATCATAATTGTCAGGAATTAGCTTGTTTTCAAGTTCTTTGAATTTGGAAATCTCAACTAAATGTCTAGCAATATAACCTTCATATTTGATCTCAATTTCTGCTTGTTTTAAAATGCTATCAAAAGTCGTGCCTTTCCACTGATCTAATGCAGAAGAATTTTCACGAATCAGTGATAATGTGATAGCTGGTCTTTTACACATTGACATCAACGGTTCAGATTCTTTTGTGATTGATTCCCCAACAGATGTATAAATTATATTTGCTGTTTCTTTGTCTATTTTGATATTTCTAATTTCCGACAACATTTTGTATTTAGATGTAAGTCTATGTAAAACATGGACTTGGGTACCGTTGTGTAAACCATAAATACTTGTTTTATCATATAATCTTTCAAATGCATTGTCTTGTCTTAGTAATAATCTATACTCAGCCAACGATGTAAAAATCCTATATGGTTCATCGCTACTTTTATTTACCAGATCATCAATCATAACACCAATATAGGCATCAGCTCTACTTAAAATTAATTCGGGCAGTCCTTTTATTTTAGAAGCAGCATTTATACCAGCTATTAGTCCTTGAGATGCAGCTTCTTCATATCCAGAAGTTCCATTAATTTGTCCAGCCATATATAAACCATTTATCTTTCTACTTTCTAATGTATAATGCAATTGATATGGATAGAAGAAATCATATTCTACCGCATATCCATATTTCTCGATAATTGCATGTTCTAAACCAGGAATTGTCTTTAAAGCTCTTTCTTGTATGTCTTTTGGTAGACTTGTAGAAAATCCATTCACATATATTGTATTAGATTGTAATGCTTCTGGTTCTAATACTATTTGATGCGAAGTTCTATCTTGAAATCTATATATTTTATCTTCAATTGACGGACAATATCGCGGACCTCTGCCTGTTATTAACCCTGTAAACATTGGGGAATCTATAAATCCTTGTTGAAGTATTTCATGCGTATTTTCATTTGTATGTGTGGAATAACAGACTATACTGTTTTTTACTCGTTGAGATTTATGAGAAAAAGGTATTGGCGGATCATCACCACATTCTATTTTGGTTTTACTAAAATCTACGCTTGATGAATATATTCTAGGTGGTGTTCCCGTTTTTAATCTTCCTATTTCCAAACCAAATTCTAATAAGGAATCAGACAATCCAATTGCAGACTTTTCTTGAACTCTTCCACCATCAGTAACTTCCTTCCCTGTATAAAGCTTTCCATTCAAAAATGTTCCACCACATAATATTAATGCTTTACAATAGATAGTTTCATCCTGCAAGACAATCCCTTTGATATTATTGTTCTCGCACAAAATCTGTGAAACCATACCTTCTATTAATGTAAGATTTTTGGTCTCTTTTAATATTTGTTGGGCATAATATGGATAAAGATATTTGTCATTTTGAGATCTAGGCGACCAAATAGCAGGTCCTTTAGATGTATTCAACATTTTAAACTGCAAACCACTTCTGTCAGCAATTAATGGCATCACACCACCAATAGCATCAATTTCCTTTACCAGATGTCCTTTTGCTGAACCACCAATTGAAGGATTACAAGATAATCTACCAATGGTATCTACACTCATAGAAATGAGTGCTGTGCTACATCCCATTTTAGCGGTGGCAATACAAGCTTCTATACCTGCATGCCCACCACCAATAACTATTACATCAAAAGAATTTGTCATTCATGTTTCACGTGAAACGTTTATAAAGTTACATATATGCAAAAATACATGTAATTGTGCTGTGTATTGAGTTAGTACTAAGATTATTTGTCTTTTTGTGCTTTTGCTAATATATAGACGATGTTTTTGTTTGCATCTAATGCAATGATTCTATGAAAATAATTCTTTTGCAATTTCATAGAAACATCAATTGTAGTTCGGGATCCATAAAGGGATATATATGTTGTATTGTCTATTGAATATGTAAAATAGTTAGACATCACACTATTTATAGAAGTAAAATTTTTAGATGATGTATCTAGAGCATCAAGAACAGTATTGGTGTTTCCAGTATGTATAATATTATTTGAATGATATACAGATAGGGACTTTTCATTAAAAAGATGTTTGTTCTTTTTCCAAGAAGCTGTGTTTTCACAAGCCAACAATTGAGTAAGAATATTGTGTATTGTTTCATCTACATGTCTATCAGCATGTATAAAAGGCTTGCTACAATGTAATTGTTCATATGAAGAAAAGAAAGGTCTATCAAATTGAGATACGCTTTGTATTTTATTATCGTTAAATCTAAAGACAGAAGTTCTAATAGTGGTGTCAAATATGCCTGCTTCAGAAGAAAACCATGAATGATGTACCTCTACAAAATCTGACAAACTATCTTTAGAAACAATCATAGAGCATATATTTGGGATAAGAGTACTTTTAGATGATCTCCATTTTTGTAAGAATTCTATCCATTCAAATTTATTTCCATGAAAGGAAGATCCATTTGAAAAAGTATAAGAAACTGAATCTGTATATAATGGTAAAATATCTGAAATATTACCTTGACCAACATATTGAATTAGCTTTTTAATAATCGAAACTTGAATTGAGGAATGTTGAATATCATCCGAATTAGAAGATGTGCTTGTATAAGCATAACAGTTAATCATAGCGAAGCATGATAAAGAGATAATCCGAAAAAAGTAGAGAAACATAATAACAATATATTAAGTGATTCAAATATAGAGACTTAGAGGGTTTTTATTGTTAAATTTATAAAACCTTCAGAAATACACTACATGAAGCCAAAACTACTAAGTCAGTATACTTATATGGTTTTTTATCAATTAGCTTGTATAATCCATGTAAACTAGGAAATACAAAGTTGATATGAATCTTAGATAACAATTAGCAAATTAGTCTTTAAAATAATACCTATGTTTTATAAATATCTTTAGTGAAGAAAAAAATAATGTTAATTTCTGATCTCATTAACTAGGATATATAAAATGAAGAAATTTTTACTGTTGATTTTTACTGTAAGTATATTTTCTACAATATCAGCACAATTTCCCAAAAAGAATTTTCTTATAGAAGACCACACAGGAGCTTGGTGCGGATGGTGTGTATTAGGAAATCAAGCTTTGGAGGATTTACATGCAGAGTATGCAGATAGGGTAATTCCAATTGGTGTACACAATCAAGATGGAATGGCATTACCAATACAGCAACAATTAGCTAAAGAGCATGCAATTACAGGATATCCAAGTGGGGTAATAAACAGAAAAAGCTATACAATAAATGGGGAAAGTGGATATGGAATTCATCCTTCTTCTTGGACATCGATTATTGATTCGAATTCCATGAAGCAGACAGCTCCAGTGGATATTAGTATTACAGAATGGAAAATTGACACAATTGCAAAAGAAATTAAAATTACTATCAAAGCAGAGTTTTTCGAAGATATTAATCGTCCTTTAGCATTCAATTGTGCAATTATAGAAGACGGAGTAACTGGTACTGGTAAACTATATGATCAATCAAATTATGTGAGCAATGCCTCTGGTTATGAGGCTCATCCATACTATTATCAGCCATCATCAATAACGAATTATTCTCATATTAATGTATTAAGAGGATATGGAGCTGGTATAGCTGGTATAGCAGGAACATTACCAGAAACAGGAGTGTTTTTTCAAGATAAGTATACCTTTACATTTACAATACCTTTAAGCACAATAAAAATATCAAATGTATCAAATTGTTGGGTTGCAGGATGGATTCAAGAAACATCTAATGGATATGAAATTCTGAATGCAGCAAGTGCAGGAAAACAAGCTACACCAAAATCTCAATATGTTTCTGTTGATATTAAATGTATGAATCCACCTACTCAGATTTTACCTGGTACTGTTCATAAACAAATCATAAAACTTACCAATAAAAGAGAATTTCCAGTATCTGTAGCAGTGTCTA
Organism: Bacteroidota bacterium; assembly: GCA_049317525.1. Taxonomy (GTDB): domain Bacteria; phylum Bacteroidota; class Ignavibacteria; order Kapaibacteriales; family UBA961; genus UBA961. The sequence goes on from JBMOIC010000007.1 coordinate 20,528, forward strand.
TCAAAGAAGATGAGAGTGTTATTACAGAAGATTGGAAGTATACTATAAACCCAACTATTGTTGAAATACCAGCCAAATCTTCGGCAAATGCAGAGTTACAAACAATAGCTGGATCAGGAATTGGGGCGGCAAATTATGTGGTTTCAGCATTAGTTATTCCCAAGGATAATATTCGTGGATTACCAACATCAACAAGGACATCGGTTATATCAAAAGAACAAAAGATTGTTTTGGTAAAATTTGATGCAACTGATAAAAATGCAGTTTTATCAACATATAATGATATTAAATCTAATGAAGTATTTAAAGATAGAATTGCAATTGTTTCATTAAATGATAGTAATTATTCTTCATTTGATTTTAGTGGAGCAGAAGCATTTATTGTCGGTGAATCATACAATAGTAGAACATCATTAATTTATGGAACAAAAAAATTATTACCATTTTTTGAGTCTATTTTTAAAGCTGGCACACCAATATTGATGTGGTCTCCTATGAATTTATGGCTAGTTGCAGATAATTATCCTCCAGTGCTATCAAATAGTATAAAAAATGTATGGAATACAACATTTGGAATTACCGGAGAAGAATACCCATGGCAGCCATTATTATGGGATGTAACTAATCGAAAAGAAATACCATTTGGCTTACAAGGAACAGGAGATTCTAAGATTACAAATGGTATATCATTTATGGTGAATGAGGAATCAAATGAACATAAATCAATATGGATTGATTGCATCAAAGTCTTGGATTCATCAATAGCTCAACCAATATTACATTTTAATAGTGATGTCTTACAAGAACCACTCAATATTGCAGCAGTTAAAATTCAAAGCTCAACAGGTACAAGAGCAATATATCAAGGATTTCCAACAGAATGTGCTGGTTCTGGGGCATCAGGTTTAGCTATTAGGCAAACACTATTAAGTAATTATTTATATTATTTATTGAATTTATCTTCTTTGTCAGATAATGCTCTTAATCCATTAAATACAAAGGTTTACCCAAACCCAGCTAATCATACACTAACAATTTCTTCAGAAAACAATACAAATGATAGTAAGTGGAATATTTATTCTATGGATGGAATATTGATTGGTTCTGGAATACAAAAAGCTAATTCATCTTCACATTATGATTGTTCTCCATTAAGTAATGGATCGTATTATATGATCATGGATCAAAAAGGTATAAAGAGCTATATTCCATTTATTGTTAATCATTAATTATTTCAATACATCATTGAATATAGATTTTTTGTGAAAACCAGAATACTATACATTCTTATTGTTTTTATATGTGTTTGTGCACATATACAAGCACAAATTCCGCAAAAAGCATTGATAGGTTATTGGCATAATTGGAATATTTCCGAAGCGCCATATATTCAATTAAATGCATTAGATTCAAGATATAATGTGATCGATTTTGCATTTGCTGTTCCACATGCTGGGACAGATTATCAGATGGAATTTATTCCAGAGATCATATCACAAGCAACATGTAAAAATTATATTGTCGCCTTACAAAATCAGGGGAAGAAGATAATTATTAGTATAGGTGGAGCGACAGCACCAATATCTTTAGACAATATCAATGAGCGCAATACATTTATCACAACGATGAATGCAATAATAGATCAATATGGATTTGATGGAATTGATATTGATTTAGAAGGAAGTTCGGTAATGGTAACTGGGGGGACGATTGCAAATCCAATCGATGAAAAAATAAATAATCTTATTTATGCAATAAAGCAGATAATGAAAGATTATCATACCAAGAATAATAAAAGTTTATTGTTAACAATGGCTCCAGAAACAGCATTTGTGCAAGGTGGAATGTCTGCTTTTGGTGGCATTTGGGGTGCATATTTACCAGTGATTCATGCATTAAGAGATTCTTTATCCTTATTACATGTTCAATTATATAATAGTGGGAGTATGTATGGTATTGATGGCAATATTTATACTTCTGGAAATGCAGATTTTATAGTTGCAATGACAGAGGCTGTTATAAAAGGATTTTCTACATCCGGTGGATTTTTTACAGGTTTACCTGCTAATAAAATTGCTGTTGGATTACCTGCATGTCCTAATGCTGCAGGTAGTGGTTTTGTAGATACTGCTACTGTAAACAAAGCTATGAAATACTTATTAGGTATTGGCCCCAAACCTGGAAGTTATACTCTAGTGCAAAGTGGAGGCTATCCAACTTTACGAGGAATGATGACATGGTCTATGAATTGGGATGCTGTCAATACATGTGCTTCTACCTATCAATTTGCTGAAAATTTCGAAAAAATATATGGTTCTAATTCTGCTTTATCAATTAGTTGTTCTGTTAATCCTCTTACATTATGTGAAAAAGAGTCTATTTCAATCCCATTCACTGTCAGTGGAAACTTTTTAGCAGGTAACAATTTTACAGCGCAATTATCTGATAATCAAGGTTCTTTTACTAATTCTCAAACAATAGGATCTATTGCAGGAATTAGCTCTGGTTCAATATTGTGCAGAATACCTTCAGGAATAAGTGGTAATGGCTATAGAATTCGGATAGTAAGTAGTAGTCCTGTATATAATGGTATTAATAATGGTTCTAATATTTCCATTAATTCATTACCAAATCCATATATAAATGGATCTTTTACTGTTTGTCAGGCTTCTGGAACAGTTGTCTATTCTGTTCCTATTGTATCTGGACATCAATATGAGTGGAAGCAAATAAAGAAGGGAGACATAATAGGTGGCAATACAAGTAATACACTATCAGTTCAATGGAAAAGTTCGGGAATAGATACAATCCGAATAAAACAACTAAATCCTTTAACAGGATGTAGTAAAGATACAAGCTTAATAATAACGATTCAGGATATACCCCAACCATATATAAATGGCCAAAACATTGTATGCGATCAATCTATACATGAATATAGTGTTCCTATTGTATCTGGACATCAATATGAATGGAAGCAAATAAATAAGGGGAACATAAAGGGCGGAAATACAACTAATATATTATCAATTCAATGGAAAAGTCCTGGAATAGATACAATCCGAATAAAACAGATAAATCCATTAACAGGATGTAGTAAAGATACAAGCTTGATAATAACGATTCAGGATATACCCCAACCATATATTAATGGCCAGAACATTGTATGCGAGCAATCTATACAAGAATATAGTGTTCCTAAAGTATCAGGACATCAATATGAATGGTTGGAAGTAAAGAATGGAGAAATCACAGGAGGCAATACAAGTAATACATTGTCTGTTAAGTGGAAAAATCCTGGAATAGACACAATCAGAATTAAACAAACGAATCCATTAACAGGATGTAGCAAAGAAACAGATTTTCAAGTGATTATACATTCACTACCTATATTTACAATCAATGGATTAAATAATGTATGTGAAGATACAGTACTTAGAGAATATAGTGTCAATACACTAGAAGACAATGAATATAGTTGGAGAAATTCTGGTTTAGGAATGATAAAGGGGTCATCAACAGAAAACAAAGTGTTTTTGCAATGGAAAAGTCCAGGAATTGATACATTGTTTTTTATGCAAAAGAATAGTAAAACATTGTGTAGTAAAGACACATTTATTATAATTAAGATTAATCCTCTACCAAATCCAGTTATCATTGGGAATACAGAAGTATTTGAGGAATCAAGTGATATAGAATATAGGGTGAATTATGAATCAGGGTCTTTATATGAATGGTTTTTAGAGAATAATAATGCAGAATTTAGCATCAAAGATCAAAACAGGGTAGTCTTGAGGTTTACTAAAAATGGATTAGTGGTGTTAAAAGTGAGGCAAACTACGAAAGACTTTTGCACAAAAGAATCATCTATTTCGATAGTAGTATCTCCAATTTCAAGCATTATGGATACAGAGGAAAAGCTATATACTATATTTCCAAATCCAGTTGATAATCAAGGAGAATTATATATTTCATGTTTAGATAATAATCAATCGAACATATATATAGAATTAATGGATATGTATGGTTCTACCTATGTAGAAGAGATTATACGACCATTTCAATCACATAAAGCGCAGGTAATATCATTGCAGTCATTATCTAAAGGAATGTATATATTAAAACTAAGGACATCAGGCAAAGTTCACATAGAGAAGATAATTGTCAGATAATACAAAAAGTCGGATACATTATTTTGTTCGAACCAATCTTATTCTTTTTCCATGGTGTTTTGGGACAGCGGTAATATCTCCTAAAACAAATCCAAAATGAGTTGCTTTATCACCATGAGTTTCACTTGTCCAATAATGATGAACAGTAAAACCCCCAATTTTATCCTTATGTTCAAAAATCAATTTCATTTCTTCTACCGATGGTAATCTCCAGCCTTCGCCTATTGAATCAATAGCTTGCATAGCATTTTCATATGTTCCACCGCAGGGTAAATCAAAAGGGGCTACTTCGATTTCACCGACAACAAAAGTAGAAACGCGTATTTGAATAGCTTTTTCACCCTTTTTTTGAATAGCCGGAATTTTTGCATTGATATATAAGGGACATAGGATTGGGCAACACAAAGAGAATATCAAAACTGATTGTAAAATAGCATTCATAAAAAAGATAAACCTGAATGAAACAATTTTGATGGAAAATTATACATTCCTTATCTTAAATATTCTACATGAATAATACTTATAATTTGTAAATCAATGATTTATAGCAACTTATACATATATTAAATATTGATATTTTTGCTTGTGAATACTTTTAATTCACATCTTTTATTTGAAGAGAATAAGCCTAATAGTCAGAACTCATCTGATTGAAATACACTTTTTTTCGATCTTCATTGATGAATATTGGGTAACATTTAAAAAACTGACGGAATAATTGTCAAAAAGAACAAACCCTCAATAATATTTTGAAAAGGTTCAATTTTTTTCATCTTTTTACTATATGCATACCATAATTCAATAGCAACTTTGTGTATTTAATATGAGTTATTTAAGTACTTTAAATGTAATTATATTGATAAACTAATTATTTAGTTTGCATAAAAAATTAGTGAAAGAAATAATGACAATTATTAAGTCAAAAACTATTCATTCAAGTGGAATGATCGGAGCTATAAAAGGGGTATTTCCAACCACGTAAATGTTCTAGTTTTTTCAATATTTACGTGATCTGTTTTGGCATAATTTAGAACGATTAATTCCAAAGATTATAATTTATAAGTAACAGAAATAATTAGCTTTAATTATAATACTTTACCTGACATCTACAATTGCATTGTATAAAATATTTATAGGGATTTAATAACATGAAATGTTTTTATGGGGGGATAATTCAGATTACTATGTTTATTACCATATTTTCAGTTGCCATTTCTCAAAACGAAGCTAATTATAGAAATAAAATTATCAATGGTGTAATTAGACCGCCACTTGTCATATATAAAACAACAAGAGATTACAGTAAGAATATACCAATTATCATGTCAGAAGATAAAAAGGAGATTTTATCTTATCCTGATCCATTGGATTTACAAGCAAATATGCCCAATAAAGCAACACCAATACATTTACATAAAGGGTATCTATTAGATAGAAGGGGTATAAATAAAAATGTTGCATTTTTAAGATATACATATAGTAAATACTCAAAGTTAAAAAAACCATTAACTATTTCTGAAATGTATACTAATATTATTGATAGTAATCCATTAACTGAGTTTTACTTATGTAATTCTTTGTCTTATCAAAATAACATTGAAAATAAAATAAACTGGTTAATTGATAAAAATCAGTTAAAAACCATTTGTGAATAATAAAAATAAACATAATAATTAACAGGTGATTTTAGTATGAAAGCATTTTACGCAATTACATTATCGATTCTTTTCGGGATAACTATTATTGCAAAGCCAATACCAAAAGAGCAAGCTGCAAAGGTAGCCAATAGTTTTTTAGAAAGTCATTCGATGTCATTAACATATCAGGAAAAGGCACACTTTTTACCAGATACATCTGTAATTACTTTATTCTACATTTTTAATGATAGTCTAAATCATTCTTTTGTAATAGTAGCTGGAGATGATGCTTCTTATCCAATTCTTGGATATTCAAAAGAATCGCTATTCAACACCAAGATAATTGGCAGCAATGTTGAAAAGTGGATAGATGGTTATAAAAAGGAAATTCGATACATAATCAGAGAAAAATTACTCCCTACTGATGATATAAAAAATGAATGGAATTTCTTACTGGACGGTCCAACTCGTTCATTAGTAAACATAGAAGTTGTAGCACCTTTATTGAAAACAAAATGGAATCAAAGTCCTTATTATAATGCACTTTGTCCATATGATTATAGTCTTGCCTCAAGATCTGTATCTGGATGTGTTGCTACTGCTATGGCACAGGTAATGAAATATTGGAATCATCCAAGTAAAGGTGTTGGTATACATTCTTATGTTCATCCTAAATATGGAACATTATCTGCTAATTTTTCTATTACTAATTATAATTGGTCAAATATGCCAAATCTAGTGACATCATCTAATAATGATGTAGCTACTTTGATGTATCACTGTGGTGTTTCGGTTGATATGGATTATAGTCCTTCAGGGAGTGGTGCATGGACAATTTCACAATACTCTCCAAATCAAAATTGTTCAGAATATGCATTTAAAAATTACTTTGACTATTCAACTTCCTCTGAAGGCCTGGCACGAAATGATTATTCTGAAAGTACCTGGATATCTATGCTAAAATCCGATTTGGATTATGGCAGGCCGATAATCTACACAGGTCAGGGATCAGGAGGGGGGCATGCTTTTGTTTGTGACGGATATGACGCTTCAAATTTTTTTCATTTCAATTGGGGATGGGGTGGATTGTATGATGGTTACTTTAAAGTTGGAGCATTAAACCCTGGAGCAGGGGGTACAGGAAGTGGATCAGGAGCATATAATCAATATCAAACTGCAATATTTTATTTAGAGCCTAAACCCACAAATAATACGCCTAAAATGGAATTAGAGTTTTATTCAGCTTTGACTGTAAATCCAAGTCCAATAATCGTCAATGGAGATTATTCATTTACATTTAATGTGGTAAACCAAGGTACAGACTTATTCAAAGGGGATATCATTGGAGTTTTGACAGATGAAAATTATAATATAGTAGATATTACAAATTCATATACAGAAAATAATGGATTAAAATATGACTATCATTACACACAAAATAAAGTTTTTTCAGGATCAATTTCTGATACTGTTCTTCCAGGTATTTATTACGCTATTATTCTTGCAAGACCTTTAGGTGGTAATTGGGACATCGTAAAGGATGGTAGTTTTTCAAACTTTATACCAGTTAATATAACTACTGAAAATAGTATTGTCATGTACAAACCAATTGTCTTAAGTTCTCAAATTGTGAAAGAAAATCAGCCTATATCTGTTAATTTTGATGTGTTAAATGAAGGTGCTGACTTTAAAGGTGATTTTTCCTTGGATTTACATACAGTAGAAGGTGCTTGGATAAAAGTAATAGGAGAAAGCACTAATAATACACTTCCTAGTAATTATCATTTTACAAATGGTTTAACTTTTAGTTCAAATGATGGATTTGGTGTACCTCCAGGAACATATCAATTATTAGCTTGGTCTAAACCTACAGGAGGTGCTTGGGAGCAGATAAAGAGTTCAGGTACAAATAATAATCCAATTAAGATAATTGTTGCTAAACCAGAATTAACAGCAGATCTTTTAGAGATGAATAATACAAAAATTACGGCAACTAGAATACCATATTTATCAGAACAGGAATATAAATATACAACTGCCAAAACCTCGATTCACAATAATTCAGACATAGATTACTATAAATTAGATTTACCTGCTGGCTCTACATATTTTATAGATGCAAGAATACAAGATGGTGAAAAAAACAATAATGGAAAAACTTATACACTAGATGCAATGTGGAATTATTCTATTGGTAACTTAACATCAGATACTTATGATGATATAAATGTTGATGGATCTATTATTGTTGATGGAGGTCAAACTATATATTTTGCAGTTTATCCATATTTTCAAGGAAAAGTTGGTACATATGACTTTGAATTATCTCTTTCTAAATCAATTCCTAAAGATAAATACGAAGACAACAACAATTCTGAAAATGCATATATAATATCGAATGATTTCTCAGGAATTTCAAAAGTAATCAAATTAACTGGTGCAACATTTCATTCAATATCAGATAACGATTACTACAAGATATCGTCCAAATCAGATGTAAATTTTTCAATAGTTCCTTTCATAAGAGATAAGAACTACATGAACGACGCAAATTATACAATAGATGGTCAGTGGTCTTATTCATTAGATGGTACAAATTGGTCTTCCTGGATGGATGGATCTTTAACGGGGGTTCAATCACTTAATATTTCAATTAATAATTCTTTATATGTTCGTGTAAAGCCAAAAAATCTTGCTGAGATGGGGTCTTATGCACTAGAGTTTAAAATAGATAAATATATGGACAAAGACCAGTATGAAATAAATGATTCACAGAGTTTTAGTTCAACTTTATACGCTTCTTTTCTAAATAACAATGCAATAGTTACAACTCAAAACTCTACAATTAGTACAGATAAAGATATTGATTTTTATAAAATTGAATTGACACAAGGTTACACTTATTCTATTGATTATTTTATTAGTGATTTAGTTGCAACTAATGATGGGAAATCATATTCCATAGATGCAAAATTTTCTTTTAGTTCAGATGGAACCGTGTGGTCTCCATATTATGATAATTCTTACAACTTATTTAATATTACTGCTGATAAACCAAAAGTCCTATATATAAAAGTTATACCAAGTAAACCTAACACGATAGGTACTTATAAATTATCAGCAAATATCACAAGGAATACCATTTCCAATGTAGAAGATCAATTAATTTCAGGATGTAAATTTATATCTCTGTCTGATGGATTTACAATTATCACTGATGGTAATACAATAATTAATAATTTTTCTATTTACTCTCAAAATGGTAAACTACACTCAACATATAATAATGTAGATAAAGAAATTACTATTCATAACTTACCTAGTGGCTTATATCATGTACAAATTAATACAAACAATGGCTCATGGAAAGAACAAATTCTATCGATTCAATAATTACATTAACATAAATAATTAATAAGAAGATCTCATATACTTATTAATATGGGTATGCTGTTTATCACGGCATACCCATTTTTATGTAGGGTTTTTAAAACATTCATTTGTAAGATTAGATTTAAAAAAAGTTGACTAGTAAAATATGTTTAATTTAAATAACGCCTATATATCAACAGAATAAAATCAAGATATAATATTTATTGATTTAGATATTCCATGAAAAACATTATACACCAATTACCAATATTTTAGTTGTTAGCGATAGACTTGTTTGTATTGGATAGAGTAAATGATACACAGGTAATAATATTCAGAACATAAATTAATGAGGTTGCATTATATTTAAATGTTATAATTCTGGACCACTTATCACTACTACCACCTTCATGTTCTACAGAGAAATAGTTCTTTTTTAGGGTCATACCAGTATAAGGATCGCCCATTACACCCCCACAAAGATAGCACAGCACGATATTATCATTTCTTTTAAAGAGAGATAATTCACCATTTGCATTTCCATGAAGGATAAGAAGGGGTCTTTTCATTTCTTTTTGATCTTCATTTGGAGATTTACAAATGATAATATAATCGGTAATTCCATCTTGATTGATATCTCCACTTTTTGAATCCAGCAATTGATAACCCTTTGGAATGAATTTATTAAAAAGCGAAGCATTTTGTGCTTGTATGTGGAGGGTAAAAAGAATAACAAATAAAAACATGAAAACTACTTTCATATATCTAAAGCCCTTAAAAAATGAATTAATGAGATAATCCCGCATTATAAAATCAAAAATATAAGAAGAATATTAACCTTAATAAACACAGAATATATACAGAATTTCTAGAACAATATAAAAAACACAAAACAATAATATGAGAATTTATTGGCTTTGAGTATATAATGAGTAGACATAAAAAGAGGAATAAAGTGTAGATTGGTAAAGTGTTGATTCAATCTCAGATAACATGCTAAAAGTAATCTCAACTATAATATATCATTGAGGAAGTAAAATGAAAATATGTATGTATGCCTGTTTCCTTGTATTCTCATTAATTGTATGTACAACAGAAAGTAATTCGCAAGAATTATCTATAAAAGCTTATCTAGTGTATGATGGAGGAAAAGAATCAAAAACTGATCTTTTTACTTCTGAATTTGCCCCAGATATTAATAATGTAAGTTTGATGAATGCAGATTTAGGAGGACTAAATTTAGATAATTATCAGTATGATTCACCAGGATCCAAAAAAATCAAACTAGTTATTACAGGCCATCCAAACAATGTGGATATCATTGTTAAAAAGGGGTCTAAAGTTGATACTCAAAAGAAGAATATTTCCTTATCAAAACCATATATGATGTATATAAATAATGTAAAATGTAATAAACTACACATTCAAGTTAAAGAGAACACATCTATACTGTTACAAAAGGTAATAGAATTGATTTGTGGGGAATAGGAGATTGTAAAGAGTAGTTCATATAAATGAGTATTTTTTTTGTGTAGTTTTACTAATCTGCAAATTCTTTAAGTTGCCAATAGTCATTAAGTTATAGATAGATATATGACTACATTTTTAAATATATAAAACATATCAAGTTTTTCAAATATGAGGGTATGGCTAAGAATAATTAAAATCTAGGGCTGAGAACAAAATTGAATAGAATACAAGAAATTGAACAATTGTTAATTAGATAAAAAAACCATGAGTGTATGATCATATGGGTACTAATACGGTTATTGGAAAAATATCTGCTGTACGAGGTACAGTTTGTGATATTAGATTTGATAATTTATCAAATGATAATCTTCCAGAGATTTATCATTTATTAGAAGTAACAGACGAAAGTTATACTAAGAATAATGACAAAGATGAATTTAGACTTCCACCATTAAAAATGGAGGTATTATCTCATTTAGGTGATAATACAGTAAGAGCATTAGCATTGGGTAATACTTTTATGTTAGGTAGGGAAATGGAAGTATCTTATCACAAAGAACAATTACGTTTTCCTGTAAATATTACAGGAAGAATGTTTAATACATTGGGAGACACAATAGATGGTTTTGGGGATTCTTATGCAATAACAGACAAAGTAGAAAATATTGCTGAAATTCAACACTATGGTAAAGAAAATCTGCAAGACATACAAGAAGAGGGGAAGCTGAAGATTATCAGAGAAGAAATTATACAAGATCCACCTGCATTTAAAGATATATCAGAATCTACAGATTTACTCCATACATATATTAAAGTTGTAGATGTAATTTGTCCAATTGCCAAAGGGAGTAAAGTAGGCTTTTTTGGTGGTGCTGGAACAGGAAAAACAGTATTCATCAAAGAACTAATAAATACTCTTACTGAAAAAGAGCATTGTAAAACTATATTTGCTGGAGTTGGAGAAAGAACTAGAGAAGGAGCCGAATTATGGGAAGAATTTACTAAGCTTCACAATCAAAAAATAGATGATACTAAGGATAAACCATCGGGAGAAAAACCGGGAATAATGCATAATCTAAGTTTTATTTTTGGACAAATGAATGAACCACCAGGTATAAGATTTAGAACTGCTCATTCAGCGGTAAGAGTTGCTGAATATTTTAGGGATCAGCAACAGAATGAAAATTCAAAAAAGGGCAATAATGTCATGTTGTTTATTGACAATATTTTTCGTTTTGTACAAGCAGGATCTGAAGTATCAACACTTTTAGGAAGAATACCATCAAGTGTTGGATATCAACCAACTTTGGAAATGGAAATCGGGGATTTACAAGAAAGGATATGTTCAACAAAACATGGTAGTATCACATCTATACAAGCTGTATATGTACCTGCTGATGATATGACTGATCCTGCACCTACAGCAATTTTTGCCCATTTAGATTCAAAAATCGTTTTGAATCGAGATATAGCAGCTAAAAGTTTATATCCAGCAGTAGATATTCTTGAATCAGGATCTAATTTAATCAGTAAGATCGACAGTGAATTTGCAAAAAAGATAGTAGAAACTTATTTCGATGAAATAAACGAGAAATTCTTTACTAAGGATTCAATAGAAATATTACTTGTTAATCAACAATATATATCCAAAAAAGTAAAGGAAATTTTATCTAAAGATAAAGAATTAGAAAAGATTATAAATTTATTGGGTATAGACCAATTAACAGATGATCAAAGGAACTTGCACAAAAGGGCAATAGCTTTAAAGTATTTCTTTACACAACCATTTGAGGTATCAAAGAAATTTTCTGGACAAGCAGGAAAACGTGTGCCTATTTGGGATAGTTTATTTGGTTGTTTAGTACTATGTGTTCATAAAGATATCGCAAACCTTGAAGAAAATGTCTTGTTATTATTAAAAGATATAGGTGGAATTTACTCATCGTTTTTAGAAAATAATGATACCAAAAAAAGTAAATTAACCGATCAAACATTTGTGAATTTTATTAACAGTTTGCCGAATGCAATGAATAATAGCGAATTGTTGAATAAATGGATCGGAGAAATTCGTGGATAATATATACATAAATATATTTCATTCAAATGGATTGTACTCCGAAGAAACATCAAATAAAGATGTGGCGTGTACAAAGCTTATCTATTCAAGTTTACTTTCTTCTAAAGAGTTTCTTTTAGGAGATGAGAATAGAACTTCTAACATAGAAATTGATAGTGCCAATTATTCACTGAAATCATCATTAGATCAACAAGCTTTTGGAACTGTAGAAATAGTTCCAAATGAATTTCCACAACTGGCTTTAATTCAGGATATAAACTCAATTAAAGTAGAAATAAATCAAGAAGAAAAAAATATAATTGATATAATTAATTTAAATCAAAAGCATGAAAACAGAAAATGTTTATTGTTTGGATCTTATGATAGGGAACAAATTGAAACTAGAAAATATAAGGTTAACTTATTTCTTTTGAGTGAATAATATATTCACATAATAGGAGAAGACTGTGGATTCAACATCGATAATTGGAGTTTTGCCAGATAAAGTTGTTATATGGGTTCAATTTGGTACTAGATATTTTATTGATTATATATATCTCATCATAGGAATACCATTGTTTATTGACTTTTTAGTTGCTTGGTCACCTAAATTAGGGATGCAATTTGGCTTAACCAATAATGATAATTCAGAAAGCAATGCTAAGGATAGTTCAGATACAGTAAATAATGTTCAGCTAGATGATAAATTTAAGTTTATGTATATATATGCTAGAAATCCGAAATTATTTACTTCAAAAGATAAACTTGAAACGTTGGATAAAGAAATAGTTGATATAAGAAGTTCATATCAACCTCATGAAGACAAAGGGAAAAGTAAAACTACTGGAAATCAATCAAAAAGTTCTTCACAAAAGAAAAGTTTAGAAAAAAACAGTAAACAAAAAAAGAAATCATCAGAAAAAGTATCAAATAGCTTTGTTGATAGATTATTAAAAAGTGGATTAAATGCCATACACCTTACATTTATTGCTGTAGTGATAGCTGTAAATATTGCGGGATATATACATTATGGTTCACTGTTTGATAAGTACTTTAAGATGACAGACAAAGGTTATGTTTTAAAATATGATGCCTTAGAAAATATAAATAAAGAAGAAAAAGAAGAAGTATTAAATATGAATGTAAAAGTCGAACTTATCAATGAAGCAAAATATATTAAATAAATATGAACAATATCCAATCATATATTCAAATAATTGGTGAATTAGGTAAGCAACAAGATTTGTCACCTAAAGTTATTATATCTGATCTATTGTGTATTGACACATTAGCAACAAGATATATTCAATCTGGAATTAAAGATTTAACTGAAGATTATGCATGGGAAGAATTTTTATATAATCTTAATATGATTCTGCAAACAAATATAGGGAAGGTTTTTATTAGTTGTTTACACGATATAGTTAGTAAAGTTCCTAAGGCTAATATACTACAAGACTTATCATTAATTTCTGAAAATATTGTAGAGATTGAAGTTGATTTATCTCACTATACTAGCGTTAACGAAAAAGAAATGAACAAACTTATTACTATAATTCAAAACAAATATACTTCGAGATTTATCATATTATCTGTATTACATCCAAATGGAAATTGGACAACAAATTATATAAGTACATATAAATATAAAAAACCTGTTAGGAAGGATATTAGCGATTTAGATACTTTATTATCCTTATATCTTGAAATTAACAGCGGAGAACAATATGAATGAAAATATGGAGCTTAATGAGCTTAAAAAAGCCATATCAACTAAATTAGAAAAACTGATTACGATTAAGTCAACCAAAGATAGTAATCAAGAATATAAAGGTTATGTACTCAAATTCTCTGATGGAGTAGCGCGAGTTTTAGGGATAACAAAAGCTAGAATAGGACAAAGGCTTACATTTTATTCTGAAATTATAAATGAAAATGGTGAAAAGAAACATATTCTTATTGATGGTATGATTATGGACATTGAACCACAGTGGACAGAATGTATTGTTTTTGGGGAAGAGCGCTTTATAAAAGAAGGACAAACTGTAGAAATAAAAACAGAAGATAGAAATTTACCATTTACAATAAACTATTCTGATTCATATCTAGGAAAAGTTATTGATCCATTATGTAATGAGCAAAAGATAGATAATGATACTTCTGAATTTGAAGGTGTTGATGATATTAAAATTCATAAATTAAGTATTGAAGTTCCTGCTCCACTAATTGCTAATCGTGCACCAGTAAATAAACCCTTATTTACTGGTATAAAAGTAGTTGATTCTGTTCTTCCTATTGGTTTAGGGCAAAGAATGTTAATTATCGGGGATAGGGGCACAGGTAAGTCAGCTTTAGCTAAAACTATGATGATAAATTATGGTATAAATGGTTCTGTAGGAATTGAAAAATCATCAGATTTAAAGAATAATAAAAAGGTTTTTATATATACTGCTATTGGTAAAAAGATATCTGAGATAAAATCAATCTACTCAGATCTATCAAAAGCTAATATAGATTTTATAGTCGTACTAACTAAAGCAAATGATCCTGCTTCATTAGTATATATTGCCCCTTTTGCTGCAACTTCGATTGCAGAATATTATCGAGATCTTGGTCGAGATGTAGTAATAGTTTACGATGATTTAACTAACCATGCAAATGCATATAGACATGTTTCATTATTGCTAAAAAGACCACCTGGAAGAGAAGCTTATCCCGGAGATATTTTCTATTTACACTCACGTTTATTAGAACGCTCATCTAACGTTTTTCTGAAAAAAACAAAAAAGGGATATAAACATAGTTCTGCGGAAGAATGGAGCATTTCAAATCAAAATCAAAAAGATAAAGATTTTATTACCGCTTCAATTACCGCATTGCCTATTGTACAAACAAAGGAAAGTGATTTTAGTGCATATGTTCCTACAAATATAGTTTCAATAACAGATGGTCAAATTTATCTTGATCCAACTTTAATGAACAATGATGTATTCCCTGCAGTTCATGTTGGTTTATCTGTTTCAAGATTAGGTGGAGATGCTCAAAACAATATCATTAAAGCACTAACTAAAAGTATAAAAGGTGATTTAGCTGCTTATAATGATAAAATGAAATATAGTACTTATGGTTTAGAGCTAGATGAAATTGGTACTAAAGCTATTTATCATGGTAAAAGAATAATACTATTCTTTAAACAAAGATTATTAGAGACAAGCTCAGAACTTGATACAGCTAAAGGTATTAGTTTAATATATATGTGTAAGTACTTTGAGGAATTATTCTGGAGTCAATTGAATAAAGAAAATGTAATTCAATATGAAAAACAGTTATCAAGATTATTAAAAAAACCTTTTGAATACTCAGGCACAGAACCAATCAAGATATCAAGCAAGAAAATACTATTAGATAAATATTTTGCTTTGAATAAGTTTGGTATGATAAAGCCAGATGATGTATCAAAAATTAGTGAGAATTTTATTATTCTAAAAAATGATAATTATATGATTTTACGAGAATTTGTAGATTTCTTTCATCTTGAAGAAGAGAAGAAAGTTGAAGATATGTCTTTAGATGAGATATATGATTCTTTAGTAAAAGTAATTGTTACGAAATAAATAGATAATATATAAGCCAATATGTCTCAAAGCCAACATATAAAGAGTGAAATACAAGAAATAGGGAAATTAAAGGATATTGCAGAAATAATGTCTGCTATGTCTGCTGCTAATTTAGCTCTATTTCAAAAAGTAAAACTTAAAACAGAAATACGGATAGATGAATCATCCTTTGAACATGGTGTTATATCCTCTCATATAGGTTTCAAAGCATTAGATACGATCTTCGGATTATTTAATCCAAACTATACTTCTTTTATAAAAACTAGTAATAATAAGGTAGTTCCACTAGAAGAAGAATATGCTTTGAATGTATTTATTGGAAGTGATATGGGTTTCTGTGGTAAATTTAATAAGTCTATAAAAGATATTGTAAGAGTCGAAAAGACATTAAAATCAAAACACCACTATATTGGTAAACAACTAACAAGTCTTTCTTCGAAACCTTCTCATTTTCCATCTTTTAAAGACAAATCCAAAGATATAGATAAAAGTGTTTCAGTAATTGATATAATATCAGAATATTTCAATATACTTTATTTTGGTTCTAATCCGATTATACAATCAAATACAAAGGTAATCAGATATATATTTAATGTATTAGTGAAAGGTAAGATTATTCCTATAGCTTGTGATATAAATATTGAGATGAATATTTTGTTAAATAATCATAGTAATAATATATATAATAATGTGATTATGGATTTATACAAGTCCTCAGATCCTAGTCATATTCCAGAATATATAATACTTGATCCTAATATTGAAGAAATTAAAAAAGCAATTATCCAAATATCAAAGCAATATTTGATATCAATATCAACTACAATCTTAGTAGAAAGTCTGATAGCAGAAAACCAAGTTAGAAGTAGCTCTATGGAAACTACTAAAGATGAAGCTCAACAGATTATGTATAAACTTAATAAGAAGCTAGCTAAAGAAAGACAAGCTAAAATTACAGGTGAGTTAATTGAGTTAATTACCTCCTTTACTTCTCTTAACGATTCTAATTAATATCTATCGTTTTAGTTAATATATTTTTATTTCTCTATCTCTTTAAAACTCCAATCATAACCCCAAATGCTCCGTCTAATTGAATCCACCTTTTATATGGAGCATATGTTCTGGAAATTGCTCCATCTAAATATAGTGCTTGTTCACAATGCTGATTTTTAAAATAATTGGCAAATTCATAGAGTGTAATTGGCTTTCTAGACATAGCAAAAATCAATTTCCCCTTTTTAGAGATTCCTACTCCATTACGTATATTGAAATATCCTGAAGTATCTGAAAAATATGGATTTATACGATTATTGATAAGTAACATTGGTCCAGACTGAGTAGCATGCTTTACATTGTGTATCTTATGATAATCTTTAGCTAAACATATCCCAGGTTTATCATCTTTAGTACAATAGAATACTCCATTTGGTTGAATAAAGAAATTCCCTGATCCAGATTGCATATTCAAATGCTGATATTGAATATTATTTGCAATATATAAACCAACTGGAATAAATCCCCTGTGATACATCCCGCCATTCATCGCAAATAGTAAATGTTTATTATACTTTTCAATGTATTGTTTTAATCTACCTAATGTCTTTAAAAAAACTCTTGAATCGTCTTTCCAATAAAAGGCTATTATTTCTTTTTGTGGATTATATATATGTAGAATAAAATCCTTGTTTTGTAAGTCCCTAGCCATATGCTCAGGATTTATAATAGGATCACTAATTAATATTTGACTATATAAAGGGTTTGATATACAACAAATAGATATAATAATTATTATGATATTAAATAACATATATATGTTGAATTGTTACTCATTATTTTCAATAAATGTTAAGAATAATTATTTATTTATCATATTTTGTATTTCATTATAGGTAGTATTAAAAGATGAAAGATATCGCTTTAATTCTTTTTCTTTTTTTATTGTTTTACTCTTCTTAAAATCTCCACCATCACAATCATTTGATTTTGTAATAAGAGTAATAAGATTACCTGTTTTATCATAATAAGCCCTAGATTCATCGCTACAAGCTTCGGCTCCACCTGATTGTAAGACGAAAAACACACTTCCATCTTTTAGATATATAGAATATTCATTTAACCATTCATGTCCATTAAAATTAGCAGTATACATACTATACTGTTCATTTATTTGACAAAATGAAGCTGTTTGTTCATATGATTGTTCTTCACTATCTTCAAATGGAGTTTCCTTTGCTATTTTCTTCCCATTTTTACATTCAATCTTACTTTTATTCTTACTTAAAAGTTGTACTTCTTCATACATTGCTTTAATTTCTGCAATCCTTGATGCAGTGTCTTGAACTATAGTTTCAGGAACAATTTCTGTTTTTGTTGAATCTACCTTATTCAGTTTTTCAATAGAAGTATTTTCTTCAATTTTCTTCCCACAACCCAAAATCAATAATGTAAAAATGAATACGATACTTGTTAAAGCGAATTGTTTTTTCATGATAAACCCCAGTAATAAATCAATTAATAATAAAATATCATATTTAGTGTATTATATGTGTAATTATCTTAACCTTTTGTAAGCTACACAATATTTATAAGTTAGCATAGATGATGAACACGATAACAATCATATTATCTGTTTTTAGTTTCTTCTTCGAATAAAGCATAAAGAAACGGTTCTATGTACTTCCAATATGAAAAAAAACTTCCAAAATATCTATCATGTACAGGAACCATCCATTCACGGCTTTCTTCGAATCCATTATATTTATTTAGTGGATGTTCTTTATATATGATTCTAGTTTCTTTTATCAAAGGATATAGATCAGAAAACTCTCCAACAAACACCTGGATTCCATCAATATTCTTTGCTAAGTTCAGCAAGAAATTCATTGATAAAGAACCAATTGGATATTCTTTAAAGATTGAAGGTTCTATGAGTAAGATTCGATTTGCTGCTATATCATTATGCCAAGAATAATCTATATTATACCAATTATATAAAAGAGTTGGAACTGTTACATCAATACTAAAATTGGCAGTAGATTCCGGTAAAATAGTATGTAAATCAAGCTGAATTGTATCTTTTAGTGATTCAGGAATAGAGTTAACAGGCAACAA
Organism: Bacteroidota bacterium; assembly: GCA_049317525.1. Taxonomy (GTDB): domain Bacteria; phylum Bacteroidota; class Ignavibacteria; order Kapaibacteriales; family UBA961; genus UBA961. Next base: position 39,963 of record JBMOIC010000007.1, read on the forward strand.
TTCATAAGGCATATCTAGGAAAGTATTTTTTTGATCTGAATGTGTATAGCGATTGATATTTTCCTGATTAATGATATACTGTTTACTGCTAAAACTACCCGCTACCCATTGCCAGCTACATGCATTACTTGCCCAATCTGCATCTAATAAATAATAATACATCCACTTAGCTGGATATTTCCAATGAGAATGAGCAAAATTACACACTAAAGAAGCAGTATACATTCTACAATGATTATGCATATAACCAGAAGAATATAAAAGCTTTATTGCTTCATCAATAGAATCTATACCTGTATGTACATTAACAATTGAAGATGGTATAAGATGGTTAACTACATCTTTCTGGGGCTGCTTAATATCATCATTAATAGTATGAGATAAATATTTCCATTGAGATTGAAAGAAATCTCTCCAAGCTAATTCTTTTACAAATATTTCTATTTCATTCCATGAATACGATTGTTTAATAATATGATTAAATACTTGTTTAGTAGTAAGAATACCTCTGGATATATATGGAGATAAATAGGTAATCTTGCCATCGATATAATTCCTTGTTTTACCATATTGAATAGGATCAATGGAATTAAGCTTTAATAATATATTAGATTTATCAGTTGGAAATATATTCATGTATGTGTTCGATTCTAAAAGAGAAATATAAAAATAATTAGTAAAACATGTTGGGAAGTTATTTTCCAATACACATTGAAGCAAATACATCGTTTAATAAGTCTTCATTGTAAATTGTCCCAATAATCAATCCTAAAGAATCTAAAGCAGAGCGCAAATCTACCGCTAACATATCGGTTGTTTCACCTTGCCTTGCAAGCTCTAAAGCAGAATAAATATGATTCTGATATTCTTTTAATAGGTCTACTTGTCTTTGATTAAGTAAAAAAGACATATGGATATCTGTTTTTGACATGCAAGAACTAATGTAATTAAGGATATCTTGTAAACCATAATTACTGAGCACAGAGGTAAATACATTATGCGAATCATTGCTGAATTCATCATTAATATGATCTGCTTTATTATGAATAAAACATATATCAGCATCTGAATTTAATTCTTTGGCAATATTATACAAATGATCAGAATTATGAATGCCACATGTAATATCATTCACAATACAAATAATAGATGCCTTATTAATTAAATTCATAGATAAAGAAATGCCCTCGATTTCTATAATATCTTTGGTATTCTCATGAATACCTGCAGTATCGATTAAATTTACATGTAATCCATCAATAAGTAAAGAAGCTTCAACAAAGTCTCTGGTAGTACCCGGAATAGGACTAATAATAGACCTAGAATACCCAAGTAAAGCATTGAATAGACTAGATTTACCAGCATTAGGGTGTCCCAACAATAAAACATTATAACCACTTCTTAATGTTTTTGCAGAATCAAATGTCCTAATAAAGCTTTGAGCAACAGTATATAATATTGTTAATTCTTGCACTAAAGTATCATGAGAAACCAATTGAATGTTTTCTTGAGAAAAGTCAAAATCCAATATTAAATATTTAAATAATTTCTCGGTTTTATCTTTTAAAGAAATAATTTCTTTTTTGAATGAACCAATTAATTGTTTAGAAGCACTTTCAAGAGCCGCTGGAGATTGTAAATGAATTATATCATTTATAGCTTCAGCTTGTGTTAGATCTAGTTTACCATTTAGAAAAGCTCTTAAAGAAAATTCGCCAGGTTCTGCACGTCTGGCACCTGAAGCAATTAGGCATTGTAGTATTTGTTCAGGAACAATAAAACCGCCATGACAACCAATTTCAATGATATCTTGACCAGTAAATGAATGCGGGCCTTTGTACCAAAATAAAGTGATAGTATCGACAGGAATATCATTTTTATAAAATATACCATAGCTAATTGAATGAGAGGACTTTTCAGTAATGTCGAAATGTATATGTTTATTAATAATGGTAGATGCATCATTACCAGAAATACGTAGAAGTGCTACACCACTAAGACCAGGTGGAGTAATAATAGAGCAAATGGTATCATCCGTATTAAAATGCATGGCCAAGTCCGATATGATATTGAGCTTTTGTAAAATTAGGCTGTAAAAATGAAGCTGAATTAGGATCATAAAGAGGAAAAGCTACATCTAATCTGAAAGGTCCAGCAGGGGTTTCGAAGCGAAATCCTAATCCATAACCAAGGCCCCAATGGCTTGGGGATAATATCCTGCTAATATCTGCTTTTTGATAAGTACCAGGAGTTAATCTATTAAAAGAATTACCCCAATCTGCAAATAATACAAAACCACTTTTAGAAATTTTATCTGCCCAAAACTCACCAATATTTGTTGGTTTTGCCATTGTAATTCTTATTTCTATAGAACCTTCTAATAAACCTGCGCTTCCAATGATATAAGATAATTCATCAACAAGGTTTTCTAAAGAATCTGAAATTGAAGATTGAGCATCAAGCAAACCTCTGGAAGGCCAAGCCCTTACAGAATTCGCACCACCAGCAAAAAAATGCTTTTCGAATGGAGGAGTAGATTGATCGGAAGAAGAAAATCCAAAATTAAAAATATATCCGGCTTTCAGTTTTGTTGCTAAAACAATGTTTTTATCTAAAGAAGTAAATGTATTGAATTGAGTAAGAAATCGTAAAAAGTTAGAGTAACCGATATTTGGAGCATATTCAACTTGTGGAAGAGTAAGAAAATAACCAGAAGTTGGAGCAATTACAGAATTTCTTCTATCGCCAGTAAGTGTAATTCCTAAAGTAAAAGAAGCAGGTTTAAAAGGACTATTTTTATAATAATCACTTAAAGAAATATAGGGCGCAATCAATCGTAAATAATCATCGGAAGAATCACGAGATATAGTTGTAAAATTGATAAGTCTTGAAAAATCAAATGTAATGTCAAAATTTAAATTTGAAAATAAAGTCCATTCAGGAAAAGTATTAAAATTAGATATTCTAATTAAAGGAACTAATAATTTTAAATTACTTGGTAAATTTCTTAGAGATATTTGAGCAGAATAAGTAAGAGGAATTCTTTGTTCATTGATAAAAAATGCAAAAGGTTGATTAATTGTAGTACCAAGAGAATACTCGAATTCAATACTTCTTTGATTTGAGAAAAGAGTTCTAGAAATGTCTTGGGCTAAAAGTCTAGAAAACACTAAAAAAGACATACCAGTGCGGGAAGTCATTAAATCTGAATACGAAGCCTCTGCACCCATATTTAAGAAATTGTCATTTGTTGTACGATTTAAAAAAATAGAAAAAACAACTTCTTGAGGCTTTTTGTATTTGAGTCTAAAATTTATAGTAGAAAGTGTATCTATTGGGGTTATAGAAGGAATATGTCTGGCATTAACTTCATCAAAAAAAGACAAACCGATAAGCATAGATTTAGATCTATTTACAGCATTAGGAGATAGCCACTGATCTGGTTTGATAGGAATAAAACGAGCTAAAATATCATTTTTAACAGAATGAGTAGAATCAGTAGAATGCTCAAAATTAATAGCTTGTACTTTGAAGCGTTCGGTATTTTTAAGCTTAATAAGCGATACAACTTGTTTTTCGATAGTATCAATAAAAACATTTTCAATTGTATATTCTAAAGTAGCATAGCCTTCTTCGTGTAAAGTATGTAATGAACGCGAAATAAAGTTTTGTAAAGAATCTTCATCGTACAAACGAGAGGTACTTTGAATAAAAGAATTATAAATTCTTTGCCATGGAATTGACTGAGCAATAAGAGAATCAGAAATCAATAAATCCGCAATATGATATTGTACACCCTCATTGCAAGAGATAGTTATATCACCATAATCCGCAGTATCAATATCAATAGTAAGTTTTGTATCAGAATTAAAGTAACCCTTTCTATGATAAAGGTTTAAAACATTTTCTAATTTATTATTGAGGATAATTGAATCTAAGAATACAGTACTTTTACCAACCGTAGCATAAGGAAAATAATAAGAAAATAGAGTAGGAGTAAGAACCCCTTGAAAATCCATATTTTGTCTTAATTCGCTTTGAGTAGGAATAGTAATCCCTAAAGTCCTGAAAAGCTGTTGAGAGGTTATACGGGAATTTCCGATGATTTTTACGGATTTAAAAGCAAAAAGGCGCGTTTCCGCACCTTTTGAGTCAGTAATAACAAATAATACAGCAAAGAAACAGCATAGAATAGTACATCGAAATGAAACCAAAACCGTCTGCATAATTAATTCCCGGATTTATGCAAAAAGAGCTGAATATTCAGCTAATTTGTTACAAATCTTACTATTAGCTTCTATAGTATTAATTAATAATAGCTGTCTTCATCTTCATCTTCATCGTAAAAAAGATCAGATGCAGAATTTTCATATTCGGGCCAAAGATCTTCTATGCCCTCATGAAGTTCATCGTTTTCCTCTAATTCATAGAGATTCTCTAAAACTTGTTTGGGTGCTCCTGTTCTTTCGGCATAATCGATTAACTCATCTTTGGTTGCCGGCCAGGGAGCATCTTCAAGTGTAAAAGCGAGTTCGGGTGTCCAAAACATAATTAACTTTAAGTATTGTTAATGATGATAAATAAATCTTGTTTGCTTCAAAGGGCGCAAATATGCGTAAAAAAATCTAATTTTGCCTAGAAATCTATTTTAGAAAAATAATTAGACTATTATAATTTAATAATAAGTCTATATAATTAAGTTATTTAAGGTATAATGTCTGATATATTTGATCAATATGAACCAGTGATTGGCTTAGAAATTCACGCACAATTACTAACGCAAACAAAAGCATTCTGTGGATGTAAAGCAGAAATGAGTGATTTTCCTAATACTCAAGTATGTCCTATATGTTTAGGGCATCCTGGTGCCTTACCTGTTATGAACAAGCAGCATGTAAATATGGCATTATTAATGGGTTTAGCTACACAATGCTCAATAAGAACTAGATCGGCTTTTTCGAGAAAAAACTATTTTTATCCTGATCTTTCTAAAGGGTATCAAATTACACAGTTTGAAGACCCAATTTGCTATGCTGGATCGGTAGAAATTGAACAAGAAGATGGCACTATTAAACATATTGGTATTACCAGAATTCATATTGAAGAAGATGCAGGTAAGTCTTTACACGATATAGATATTGATACCTTAGTAGATTATAATCGTGCAGGAATGCCCTTAATTGAAATTGTAAGTGAACCTGATATGCATTCTGCATCAGAAGCATATAAATACATGGTATCTATGAGACAAATTCTAAGATATTTGGGTATATGTGATGGTAATTTAGAAGAAGGTTCTTTGCGATGTGATGCAAATATATCAGTTAGAAAAAAAGGTACTCAAGCATTTGGAACAAAAACTGAAATTAAAAATCTTAATAGTTTTCGTAATGTAGAAAAGGCTATAAAATTTGAAATTGTTCGTCATATTGAATTATTAGAAAGTGGTGGAACTGTAAAACAAGTAACGATGCAATGGGATGCTTCTACCCAAAGTACAAAGGAATTACGTTCTAAAGAACAAGCACATGATTATAGATATTTTCCTGAACCTGATTTAGGATATATACTTGTTACAAAAGAGATGTTGCATGAATCAGCCTTGCAATTACCGGAATTGCCTTTAGCTATGAAGCAGAGATTAACTCGTGATTACGGTATACCATATTATGATGCTGGAATATTAACAGAGGACAAATCTTTAGCACATTTTTTTGAGAAAACTTGTTTGCAATTATCTGTAAAAGATAAAGAAAGATATAAATTAGTTTGTAATTGGATTCTTACAGAAATATTAAAAATATTATCTGATAAAAAAATCAGTATTAATGAGGCAACATCAATTTCTTCAAAAGGTATTGCAGAAATAGTAGACTTATTTGCAGATGAGAAAATTAGCAGTAAAATTGCAAAAGAAGTATTTGCTCATATTGTACAAACTGGGGAATCACCTTTACAATATGTAGAAAGTAAAAACTTACAACAAATATCTAATGAACAAATTATTGCAGAATTTGTAAATTCCGCTTTAAATGGAGAAGCAGAAAATATAGAAAAGTATCGTGCTGGAAAATCCAACCTTATGGGATATTTTATTAGTAAGGTAATGAAAATTTCTAATGGTAAAGCTAATCCTAGAATGGTTAACGACTTACTAAATCAACAACTAATGTAAGGCATAGAAATGGCACTTCAAAAAACAAAATATATTTGGATGAATGGCGAATTTGTAGAGTGGGATTCAGCCAAAATCCATGTGCTTTCGCATGTTGTACATTATGGTTCTAGTTGGTTCGAGGGCATTAGGGCTTATAAAACCCCAAAGGGCACAGCCGTTTTTAGACTTAAAGAACATATGCAAAGGCTGGCTAAATCTGTAAAAATCTATCGTGGACAGCTTCCATATGAAATGTCTGAATTAATAGAGTCAACTAAAGAACTTATACGAAAAAATGAATTAGAATCATGTTATATACGCCCAGTAGCCTATAGAGGCTATGAAGATTTAGGAGTGTATCCATTGAATTGCCCTATTGATATATCAATTGCTACATGGCATTGGGGTGTTTATCTAGGCAAAGAGGCATTAGATCAAGGAGTTGATGTTTGCGTTTCATCGTGGCAACGATTACATAATAATTCTTTACCAACAATCAGTAAAGCAGGCGGGAATTATCTTAATTCTCAATTAATCAGAATGGAAGCTATACAAAACGGTTATACAGAAGGTATAGGTTTAGATCATAATGGAAATGTAAGTGAGGGGAGCGGAGAAAATATGTTTTTTGTAATTGATGGTGTTATTTATACTCCAGGAATGGATTCTTCAATTTTAGAGGGTATAACTAGAAGTTCAACAATTACTATTGCAAAACAATTAGGTTATGAAGTAAAAGAAATATCAATACCACGTTCTATATTATATACAGCAGATGAAATATTTTTTACTGGAACTGCAGTTGAAATTACACCTGTAAGATCTGTTGATAGAATAAAAGTTGGAGATGGTAAAGCTGGCCCAATTACCAAAAGCATACAAAAAGCTTTCTATGATATCGTAGAACATGGTAATGATCCATATGGCTGGCTAGATTACATTTAAGAAAAACACTAAATCGAAAATTGAATAATTGATATGTATCATTGAGGAAAAAAAAGTTATGGCAAAAGCGGCCGTAAAATCGACACCAAAAAATGTTGTCAAAACAGCATCTAAAAATGCTTCTAAAATAGAATCTAAGAAATCAGCACATTATAGCACATTTGATATGAATGGTTTTGACCGAGAAACCATAATGAATTGGTATCGTATCCAGCACTTAGGTAGAAAATTAGATGATAAAGCCGCACTTTACCTAAAGATGGCGAAAGGTTGGTCTTATCATGCTCCTGGAGCAGGACACGATGGCATACAAGTGGCCTTAGGGCAAATATTTCGTCAGGGAAAAGATTATCTTTTTCCATATTATCGTGATCTTATTACTTCTTTATCTGCCGGCATAACAATCGAAGAAATAATTTTAAATGGTCTAAGTAAATCAGCAGATGTTGCTGGTGGTGGACGCCATATGAGTAATCACTTTGCAAAACCATCAATTGGTATTCAAAATGTTTCTTCTTGCACTGGTAATCATTCACTACATGCGGCAGGCCTTGCACGGGCTGTAAAAAAATATAAAGGAGATGAAGTAGTTTATTATTCAGGCGGAGACTCAGCATGCTCTGAAGGCTTTTTTTATGAGGCTATAAATGGTGCTTCTAGAGAAAAACTACCCGTAATATTTGTAATTCAGAATAATAAATTCGGAATATCAGTCCCATTATTTGAACAAACTGCTAATCTTGTAGTATCTGATAATTATACAGGTATCAAATATCTTAAAATTATCAATTGTGATGGTAGAGATGTTTTTGATTCTTATAGAGCTTTATCAGAAGCTAGAGATTATGTATTATCTGGCGCTGGCCCTGCAATGGTGCATGCTGACTGTGACAGAATTGGTTCTCACTCAAATTCTGATAATCATGAGTTATATCGCACACCCGAAGAAATCCAAGAAATGAAAGATAGAGATCCATTAACTACTTTTCGTTCTATCTTAATTGAAAATGGAATTGCTACCGATGAAGAACTTATTGCAATAGAAAAAGAAAATACAAAAGCTATCTTTGCAGCAGCTGATATTGCCGAAATTGCTCCAGATCCAGAAGGTTCTTCTTATACTGAATTTTTAATGCCTCCCGATGCAGTTGATTATAATAATCAATCTGAATATGCATTTGTAAATGATCCTAATGCACAGCAATATACTTTTAGAGAAGGTATCAATATTGCTATGAAACAAGAGTTTACTAGAAATCCCAATACTTTTTTATGGGGTCAAGATGTTGCATCAGTAAAAAAACAAGGGATTTTTAATGTACCTAAAGGCATGTTAGACGATTTTGGTAATGATAGAATTTTTAATGCTCCTATCGCGGAAGATTTTATAGTTGGTACGGCAAATGGATTTAGTAGATATCGTAAAGATATTAGAGTAGTTGTAGAAGGTGCTGAATTCGCTGATTATTTTTGGCCTGCAATGGAACAATTGATTGAATGCTCTCATGACTATTGGAGAACAAGAGGCCAATTCTCTCCAAATATTACTATACGTTTAGCAAGTGCTGGATATATACAAGGTGGATTATATCATTCACAATCTCTTGATTCAATTTTTGCTCATTTGCCTGGAATTCGTGTAGTATGCCCCGCTTTTGCCGATGATGCAATTGGATTAATGCGTAATTCTATTAGATCTGAGGGCGTTACTATGTATCTAGAGCCTAAGTATCTATATAATTATAGACCAAGCTCAACTTCTCTGCCTGCAGATGACTTTATCATACCTTTTGGTAAAGCCCGTATTAGAAGACATGGAGATAATATAACAGTAATATCCTATGGTAATGCAATTCACCTTGCCCTTAAAGTAGCAGATGATTTATTTAATAGTCATGGGATATCCTGTGAAGTTATAGATTTACGCTCACTTAAACCGTGGGATAAAGAAACAGTATTTAACTCTGTTAGAAAAACTAATAGAGCCTTAGTTGCTCATGAACATTACTTAACTGCTGGTTTGGGCGGAGAAATTGCATCATGCATCAATAGTGAACTGTTTTCAAGCCTAGATGCACCTGTTGGTAGAGTAGCTTCAAAAGATGTTCCAGTAGGTTTCGCGAAAAATCTAGAAGCTGCTACTTTACTTAGTACAGATGACATTAAAAATGCAATCATAAAAATTATAGAATTCTAGCTCAGTCATAATATTAATGTATAAGTCCGTATTGACTAAAAATAGTTGATACGGACTTTTTTGCTTATCACTAATGTCACACTAATAACACATTGTAAACACTGTGTAAATTACCTGACACTATTTTCCACACAATACAGTTAGTTATGTATAAGATTGTCTTATTATAAAGGACATTTATTACTTATATATAACTTAGTTACAGTTTTTATTTATTGGTTATTACTCTAAAGAATATTATCTTTGCTTCAATGCATAGATTACACAATTGCTCTTGCGCTCGTAGCTCAACCGGATAGAGCATTGGATTCCGGTTCCAAAGGTTGGGGGTTCGACTCCCTTCGGGCGCGCAATAACTTATTGATAATATTGAAGATAGATATATATGTCAAAAAATGAAAAGAATGAGATGGAAGATCAAAATAATGATGCTGTAGTTCAAGCAAGTGAAGTAGACCCTACTGTTAAGAAGTTAAAAACTATTGGATATATAGTAGTGGGTGCTATAATATGTGCATCGGCTTTATATTTTTATAATGGTATGAATGCTGCTAAAAATGAAGAAGCTATGACAGCATTATCAAGGATATCATCCTATTATGATAGTGGTGATACTAAAAAAGCTTTAGAAGGCGACCCAGCAAGGAATATACGTGGTGGGCAGGTTATTGGCCTTAAGGCTATAGTTGAAGAGTATGGTGGAACAGATGCTGGTAAAATAGCAGGCTTGCAAGCAGGATCTGTTTTATTAGAAGAAGGCAAATTTCAAGAAGCGGTTGAATATTTTGAACTGGCAGTTAAAAGTGCAGATCCATATGTTTCTGCTGGGGGCAAGGCTGGATTAGCGGCATGTAAGGAATACGATAAACAATATGAAGCTGCTGCTGCTTTATATCTAGAAGCTTCAGGCGATAAAAATAGTTCTTTATACGAAAAGTACATTTTTTTTGCTGCAATTAATTATGAAAAAATGTCTCTAAATGGTGGATCAACAGGTTCAAAAGAAAAAGCAATAGAGATTTATAAAAATATAGTGTTAAAGAATTCAGGTTCTGAATTTATTAATGAAGCCAAGATGGGCCTAACACGTCTGAATTGGCATGATAATTGATTTAGCATAAATCTGATAACTAAGAGATTAATATGAAATTTGAATTTTACAAAACAGTTTTGATAAATTATTTTACAAACGGAGGTATTATGCGACGTTTGCTTCGTCTGGGTACCCTTCTATTAGCGATAATGCTAATGGCTGGGGCCAGTTATGCGCAAAAGCCGCGCGTACAGGTTTCCGGAAGGATAGCGGCAAATCATGTCCGCGTCTTTACTAAGGACTCTGTATATGAGGTTAGTGGCACTTACATGATTGCCGGAACCCTGCTTATAGAGCCTGGAACTGAAGTCGTGTTTTTGGATAATGGAAGATTAATTGATTCAGTTGGCGGAAGACTTCTAGCCGACGGAGAAATGCAAGCTTCCTATACTAATGCAGCGCCAGGTGTTGGTGTTCCTTATAACTCTTGGAGTTATTTCACCAGACCTAATGTAGTTAGTGTAAACACTAAAGAAGAATTAACAGTTGCAGCAGGAAAGCGCAATGTTGTATTCAATTTAGTTGTTGATACAGTAAAACGTAAGATTGTTAACCTAAAAAATATGGTTAATGGATCTGAAAATTCTGTATATGATTCTGAAGGTGATGCTGGTTATGTTGTTTCACCAGAAAAGGCAATGATGTATTTAATGTCAAGGCTATATTCTGATGATGACATTGTTCGTTTCTCACCTTGGAGAAGAGCAGGTGGTTTAACACCGTCTATTTCTCGCGCTAAAATTATTTTCCGTGGTCAAGCTGTAAATGACTACTCACGTGAGTGGGGTCATATTATAGTATTACCTGGAGCAAGAGCAGCATACTTTAGAAATGTAGTATTTCAAGATTTCCGCAAGGATACAACTGTTGATAATCGTGGCTATTATGATACAGCTGCTGTTATTGCACCAGGTGTTAAAGCTGCGATTAGCCAATTAAATAAAGATATTCTTAAACTAACAAATGGTGCTGGTGGTGCTTTAACATCATTTTCAGCACGTACTTGGTTAGTTGATTGTGAATTCAAAAATAATATGGCACGTTTTCGTGCAGGTGCGCTTCAAATGGTTCAACCACCATTTGGTGTAGGTGCATATCCTGATACAACAGGTATTCAAATTGGTTATTATATGTTGGACAAAAATCCAAACATTACTAATCCAGATGGTACTTTGTTGGGATATCAAGGTGGTGGATATTTAGATACTACTGATTTCCGTAAAATCAATTCAAGAATTTTAAAATTAGATGAATTAGATATTGATACAGTTCCTTCAGCAGAACCAACAATATCTAAAAATGATGCAGCACGCCAAAGTGTAGACGATCCTCGTATCGGTGTACTTCTTGGCCGTGTACGTCGTTTAACATTCGATAATAATCGCGTTCTCGTATCTTTAGTAGATACATTAAAGACAGGTACTCGCCGAGTATTGGTTGATGATACATCACGTATTGTTCCATTAGATTATGATGGATCTAATATTAGTGACTGGAAAAACCAAGCATTTGGTGGAGCGATGTATATCGGTGGACGTTTTACAGATGAATATAGAAAGATTGAAATTGGTTTAGGTGTAAATGACTCTATAAGAGTTAATGGCTCTAATCCATTAAATGAAAAAATTCGTTTTAATGATAAAGACTTTGTAAAATTTGTTAATAACAAAGTTGTAAATCGTCAAGATGGATTATTATCAAGAGGTGCAAAAGGCGGTGCTTTATATATAGGTGCTTATACATCTGTTATTATAAATGGAGAGTTTAGAAATAACTCTGCAACAACACCATATTTGCTTCCAAAAAATAGTGCAGACTATGCTTTAGGTGGCGCTATTTTCCACGAGAATTCTTTATGTCGTCTACAAGTGCGTGGCTCTTCAGTTCAAGGAACAGACTTTGTTAATAACAGAGCAAGTTCTGGTGGAGCTATCTATGTTGATGGTAATACAGATACTACATTTTCACCAATAATTGGTGGATCTGATATGAACAGACCACTTATTCGTGACTATGGCCGTAGAATTAACTTTGAAAATAATGCTGCATTAGCACATGGTGGAGCAATATTTACTAAAAGAAATATGACAGTATATGGTGCTGGTGGATTTATAAATGATTTACCTCTTGCACAATCATATGGTCCTGGATTTAGCATTAACTTCTTGAGAAACCGTGCAGGTTATTCAGGTGGTGCAGTTGCAATTCATTTACCTAGTATCGAACCTCCAGTTCCTGCTTCACAAAGAGTTTGCCGTTTTGTACGTGCAGATTTCCGCGAAAATGTTGTAGGTCAAATTGGTATCAATCCAACCATAGAAGAACAAAAGTTTATTCGTGGTGGTGGTGGTATTTATTCAATGAATGCAGATTTGAACTTAGTTAAAGCAACATTGTTTGAAAACAACAAGGCATTAAGTTCTAATGGTGGTGCTATTGCAATGGTTCATCCAAGAACTTCATCTGATCGTTTATTTATATCAGATGCTGATTTCTTTGTTATTAATCCAAATAATGGTGTAATCGACAGAGCATCATTTATTGCAACAGACTCTATCTTTAATAATAAGCAAGTTTCAGCAGTTCCTGCTGATGTAAGAATGTTAACTCGTTTTATAAATAATTCTGCAGATATTAATCCTGATCCATCATTGATGGGTACAGGTACAACACAAAGTGCAGCAAATTATGTAGATATTAAGCGTTATCATCCTGGATACATAATAAGCTCTTCTAGAGCTGGTTTACGTGAAAATGGTGTTGGTTTAGGTGGTGCTATCTATGTATTAGATAGTGTTACAAGCAACAGAGCTTTCCGTGATGATACAATCTTCTTTAACCGTGTAAGAATTCAAAATAATATAGCTTATACTGGTGCAGCATTGTATTCAGATAATTATAATTTACGTTTCTTATTCCAACGTTCTTTAATTACGGGTAATGAAGCAACCTCAACTGTAGGTACTTCAGAAGATGTAATTGGTGGTCCATATATTAATCCAAGTCATCCTGCATCAAGCGATTTAGCAAGTGCAATTTTATATGGTGAAATAATTGGCCCAGGTTATAATTCATTTAAACTACCAGCAAATCCAACATTAGTAGATCAAGCTAGACATGATGCAACTAAAGTTGATATCACAAATGGTTCTACTTCAGGTAATTCATTCTACGATAATAAAGCTCGTTTCTTAATCAGACTTCCAGATGCTGCTAATACAAAAGGCACATTAGCTGGCGGATTTGGAACTGGTGTAGGTGGTGTTGATACATTACGTGGTAATTATTGGGGTAAAACAGAAGCCAATGTTACTACAGTATTAAATACTTTACAACCAGGGTTTAGCTTTGGTGGTATTCAAGAAACCTTCTTTGTTCGTGGCAATGGTGCAACGCATCTTCGCTTTATCAATAGAGCAGCTGGTACATATACTAATCTTACTGAGCAAGGCCCATTTGAATATAATGGTACAAATGCCCCAGGAAGAGTTGGTTTAGATTATGCATATAAGCCATTAACAGTTGGTACAATTCCAGATACATTGTTAATGCAAGGTTTAGTATATGATATCTTTGATAAAGGTACAGATATTAATACTGCAGATTACTCAAATCGTAGAATGTCTCCTATCGAAGATTTTGCAGTAGGTATTCCTACAAATCTTCAATTATATCCAACAAGTGGTACTCAATCTTCTGGAAAACAAATTCGTAGAACAACACGCGATCCATTCGCAACAGATTCTATGAACTATTCTACAGATAAAGAAAATCTATTGTGGAGATCAATGCGCAAATTACAAACAGAATTTGCTGTCGATCAAAGAACAAATGAATATACTCATCCTATTGGTTATCCATTATTCTTAGAAGCACGTGCAGCATATAATGGTGCAGATGCTAATCAATCTAATGATGATGCATTATCATTAAATGAATCTGTATTCTTTGTTATTAATGATTCTACTGGTGACTTTATCCGTATGAATATGCGTCAAATGACAGATATTCCTACAAAAGATAATGATAATGTATATCCTCGTGAATATCTACGTGGACGTGTTGATTTTGTAGCTGACTCTTCAACAAGAACAGGTACAACATCACGTGTTCGTAGAAACTATGAAAGTCTTGCAAATTATGGTGGTACTAATTCATTATTACCAGCTATTGCAGACAATGCTGTACGTGAAGATAGCTCAGCATTAGCAGGTAGAAGATATGAAATGGAATTCTCTGGTAATCAATTGGTTTATGATAATAACAATAATGTTGTTTATTCAAATCGTTCAGATTTACCAGCATCAGTAAAGAATGGTACTAATAATAAAGTTACTTATTTCGCTGGTGAGAAGTTCAGAACATTACCTGTAAGACCTACTGACTTTGTACGTATAGTTTCACGTACTACTTTGTGGAGAGAAGGTGTTGATGCAGCGATTGAAAAAGGTGTTGGTTTCCGTGTTGGTAGTACAGTAGCTCCTCCAGTATTTACTGGTACAAAAGTAACTGTAGAAAATCCAAATGTAAGCCCACAATACTTAAGCTCATTCAGAAACAAAGTATTTGTTAATGAAGATATAAGTTATAATCGTGCACCAAATAGCAATAATAAAGGTCGTGATACACTATTTGTTATCACAGCTATTGATTCTAATAAGTTTTATGATCCACGTTGGGCATTAGACATTGATGCGAACGGTAATGTTAGAACTGATAATGTTTTAAAGCAATACAATCAATTAGAATATTCATGGTTCCCTTTATTCCAAAATCCTAATGGTTCATTTACACCAGATAATGGAACTACAAAATTAACAGCGTTACGCCGTTGGATGAAAGCTGATACAGTATGGCCATATATTAAGAGAACTTCTCATCCATATTATGGTGCTACAGGACGTATCGAATTAAAAGGCAAGCCTTCTAATCCATATGTAGTTCCTGGTGGTGAGTTTGTAGAAGTTTCTGCACGTAATTATGCTCCTACATTTCGTTCAACTGATGCTCTAAATAGTATCTTACTTGCTGATTCAGCATTTAAGAAAAGTATGTTAGGTTCATATTTAACAGATCCTTCTAAACTAGAAGAAACATTCCAAAAAGAAATTGTTTCTAAGTTTATCTATTTATATCCATCATATTTCCATGCTCAATCTTATGATTCACCAGATAATGCACGTTATTTGAATCAAGATACTATTGACTTCGGTAATAATGGAAAAATCACATATCGTTTTTCAGTTCATGTAATTGATAGTGTTCCTGTATATTTGACAACTACACAAACAAGTGCTAATTGTCCGATTGCTGGTGCAAATCAGAACCTATTTGTTGCTAATGTTACAGATAAGCTTCGTTTCTTTGTTGACATGAACACAGATGATGAAAAAGAAGATAGTATTGCACAGAATAATGAAGGATGGGATTTCAAATATGGAAGAACTTCTTATTCATTCTTATCTAAAACTATTCGTCCTTCAGATGATACATCAAGCGATGAACTTTCAATAGTACGTCCGAATTGGTTAACCGAAAAGTATTATTTCAAAGATACAAGTGATACTCAAGCGGATGCATTTGCTTATGACTTTACAACATTTGGTGTTTTAAATGTACGTATTCCTAGAGCAGAAGCTTTAGCATTACTAAAGCCAGGTGCAAATGTTGACCAACCACATGGTGCATTAAATACAGATTCAATGATGACTATCGTAGTAAATGATGGACACTCAGGTGTAAGTTATTTAACGAAGAGAATCTTTATTAATGTTTCTCCTACAATAACAAATCAAAATCCATTGCCAACAGCTAAAGAAGGTGTTGACTATAATCCAGCACTTTTAGATCCAGCAAAAGGAATTACATATGAAGATCCTAACTTTGGTCAGGAACAAACATTTGAATTGATTTATGCTGGTGATTCACGCGATAGCATTGCAAAAGACCCATGCTTCCCAGAAGCAGGTTATTGGAACTTAAAAGACATCAAAGTTACTCCAACTTGGTTGCACATCAATACAAAGAGCGGTTTACTTTCTGGTACTCCAGGTGTTAAAGATGCTCCACGTAAAATTGCAACAGGTAATCCTGATACTGTAACAGTATTAATTACAGACAAAGGTGGTTTAACAGATCTTAAAACTTTAGTATTAGAAGTTGATAGTACAAATCATGCACCAAGAGCGAAAGCTTCTCCATCAATACGTTGTATTGCTAATGGTGTCGATTATATTGACAGCATGATTGTATCTGATATTGACTTATTACGTGAAGAGCCAAATGAAGGTAAAGAAATTATCAAAATATCTATTGATCCTCCAGTTGGTAATGTAACTGTAGAACCTTCTGAAATCAAAGGTTCAGTAGCTGATACTAATGCAGCAATGAATAATAATATTATCATCAAGTCTAATGGAGTATTAAATATTCCTGCTAACTTGATCAATAATGGTAAAGTTACAATCAGAGTTAAGTTTGATGACGGTGATACAGTTACATATACAGAGTATAAAGTAAATGTATCAGATGTAACAGACTTTACTACAACAATTAGAGTAGAAAATTCACTTGGTGCATTCCAAGATCTATACTTCGGTACAGCTAGAAATGCAACAACAGGTGAAAAATTACCTGATGAAGGTAAATTAGACGCTAATTATTGTGAATTTGAATTACCTCCATTCCCTCCAACAGATGTGTTTGATGCTCGCTGGACTATCGTTAAAACAAACGGTATTCACAGAAACATCTTCCCAACTGCAATTAAAGGTGATTCAACAAGATCAATTTACAAAGGTCGTTTCCAAGCTGGAGCTGAATTAGGTAATACATCACCTACATTCCCTGTAAAACTTAAGTGGAAAAAATCAACAGTTCCTACTCGTAGAGACGCTGTTAAAAATCCAAGTGGTGGATCATGGAGAATCATGGATGGTGGATCATTTAATTACTTCCAAGTAGACATGGCGACAGGTACAGGTAAGAAGAGTGAATTAATTGATACATCATCAAGTGGTGATGAATATACTATCTCTATCAAACAAGATGTAGTTAATTCATTTGTTATCTTATACGATCATGCAAGTAATGTAAACGAAGACCAACCAACATCAGTTATGGGTCAATCAATTGTTTCTGAAGCAGTACCTAATCCTGCAAATGAAACAGTAAACTTTAACATAACATCTTCAAGAGAAAATGTTGAAGTACAGATCTTTGATATGCTTGGTAACTTAGTAAACCGCTTCAATAGCGATCTTACAATTGGAACATCTATTGTTTCTTGGAATACAAATGATGCAAGTGGTAAGCCAGTTGCAACAGGCGTATACAATGTAAGATTAACTGTTGGATCAGATATAATTAACAGAAATGTAGTAGTAGCAAGATAAGATTTACGATTCTGTCATCCCGTAATAAAGCGGGATGACAGTATTTAATTAAGGAATATACAATGAAAAATTTTATATCAAAATATACATCGTTGCTTGTTGCGCCGCTTCTGCTTGCTTCTGCACTTCAGTATGCATCAGCACAACGAGTATATGATGAATTCGACGCTCCGACAGTTGTAGAGGGTAGACTATACATTGATTATGGTAAAACACCTACTACACTAAGTGAAAGATTTTTGTCACCATATAATGTAAATTTAGAATATACAGAAAATGGTGCAGGAGCTATAGCTTTAGTTCCTAATGATACTAAAGATGGTTATGTTTCTTTGAAACTACCATTTACAATTCAATATGCTGGATCTACATTTCCTGCAACAACCGATATTTCAATATCAGTAAATGGATTTGTAGTTTTTAATCCCTTTCCATCAAGTTTTGGCTTAGATCCTATGGAATTATTCCGTGGTGATTCTTTGACAAATGTTGTTGCTCCTTATTGGGGTAATCACAATTATACCGATGGTACAGGTGGATTTTTGAAATCAGCTATTTCATATCAAATAACTGGTCTAGCACCAAAGCGTAAATTGACAATTGAATGGAAAAATTTAAATGTTAATACAAAAAATGGTGTTGGTGATCCAACTAGCGTAGCAAACTTTCAAGTTTCTTTTTATGAAAGAGATGTACCAAGTACAGTTGGTGTAAATTTGGCAGCAAATAATAAAGCTCCAGACATTGAATTTGCATACGGTACATTTGGTGGTAATGGTAATATTTCACCAACAGCAATGAACGGTGCTTCAGTTGGTATTAATGGTGCTTCAGCTAAGCAATTTATGAATGGCTTAAGTTATTTAAATCCATCTACAACAACAACTTCAATGAATACTACTACTTTTTGGCCAGTATCTGGAACAACAAGTAAAACTATTCGTTTTGAAACATATCAGCGTTCAACACCAATCAATCCTGATGATTTCTTCTCTAGATTCTCATTGGGTTCAGACAGAGATGACGGATATTTCAAAGTTGATTTAAGTCGTTTAAACTTTGACTTTACATTTGCTGGTTTAAAGCAAACTAATCTTTGGATAAATATCAATGGATATTCTACATTTTCAGATCCTGAAGTATTTACACATATAGTTTCAGCTGATCCAAATGCATTATACATTAATAGTTCATCTTATCCATTTAATGTAGTAGCTCCTTTCTGGGGTGACCACATTTATCGTCGTGGTGGTGAGCAAGCAGTTCCAAGTTCAGCTGGATTCTACTTAGGTTCTGAAATATCTTATGTAGTAGTAGGTTCTTATCCAAGTAGACGTTTAATTCTTCAATGGAAGAACTTAAATGTTAATGATAAAACATTACCAAACTCAGTTGCTAATTTTCAAGCTGTATTTTATGAAGGTGTAGATGAAATTTATCCTTCTAATTATGCTGGTGGAATTGAATTTGCATACGGTGATGTTGGTAATAATACATTAACAACAGCGAAAGCAATCAATGTTAAAGGTTCTTCAGTTGGTTTGAAAGGTAATTTAGGTGGTCTTTTACCTCCTAATGCAGATTTCATCAACGGTTTAACTTATAATAATATTAGAACTGCATTTTCATCGAAATTACTAACAGACGGATGGCGTCCAAGTGGTGGAGCATCATCTTCAGAAGGTCGTCGTATATTCTTCCGTGCTATCCCACGCTATTATACAGCAGGTTGGGGTGACGGTGATGCTGATTTATCACAAATTAGAACAAGAAAACATACCGGTCTTCAACAAAATCGTTTTGTTACAGTAAATGATGCAAGATTAATCATGCGTTGGTTAGTAAATGATTCTAAATTAACTAATGACTTTAGAGTTGATTCTATCCAATATGGTAATTCTTATCATGCTGATGTTAATCACAATGGACGTTTCTATTATAGTACACGTACATTTGATAATCAAAGAGACACTTTAAGCTGGAGACGTCCAATTGATCGCGATACTTTTGGTACTCGTGTTCGTTATGACTCTGTAGAAAGCTTATCTGGTTTACCTGCTGATATTGGTCCATTGCGTTTAATTTATTTTGAAGCAACACCTTTAGATGCAGCTTATATTTTACATTACAATGCTGGTAGAATACCATCATTGCCATGGATTTGGGATACAATCCCATCCTATGGTAAATCAGTTACTCCAGTATCTAACGGAATTTCATTTGGTAAGCCTTTTGTTTCTACAGATGGCAACAAAGTAGTTCCAGTTTATGCTAATGCAAAAACAAATAATCCTTTTTCATTTAGTGTTACATTAAATGCTGAAGTAAAATCTGCTGAAACTTCTAATGATGAATCTGGTAATATCATTACTAATGATTCTAAAACAGTTCATTTTGCTTCTTCTAGCATTACAGATATTACATCTCCAATTGCATTTATTACCGTAAACAATGAAAGTGATTTACAAGCGACAAACAAAGTTGTAAATGATATAGTATTAGGTAAAGAAATCATTGAAAATAATGATATATCTAGTGTTATGGCTGCTTATCCTAATCCATTCGAAAATGAGATTATGGTAAATGTACCAGCTGAGTTCAAGGGTGGAGTTTTAACAGTATCTGATGTTACTGGTAAAGTTATCTCAACAATGAATATCAATCAAGAAACAATGTTAATAAATACATTTGCTGGTTATTCAGCAGGTGTTTATACAATATCAATGATTAATGGTTCACATACTACTAAATTTGTAGTTGTAAAACGCTAATCGTTAATGAGATTATACTTAACATATGCTGTATTACTCATTACCTTGATGAGTAATACAGTAATGTTGGGTAGCTTTCCTAGACAATTGATATTAACTATAGATGCTGTTCCTGATGATGATATTTGCACAGGAACAAGATCTAAATTTACAGTTCTTTTAAAAACGATTCTTTATACGACAGATAGTCTTGCTGGTTATGAAATTGATATTTCTTATGATACATCAAAAGTAGTTATAGATCAAGCACTTAAAGTCAAAACAATGAGTAATAAAATACCATCAAGTAATTTCTTCTTTAGAATTAGGGAACCAGGTATAGCGAGTGTAATAGGTTTCTTAAATTATAATGAAGGTTACTTAAATGGAGATTCGATATTAGTAGTTCTAACTGGATTTTGGAAGAATCCTTTATGTACAGATTCTACTAATTTAAAAATAGCTGACTTTATTCCAGCTTTCGAGTTCGGAACTGAAGACAGACCAGTAGTTTTAAATAATAAATGCATATTATTTAATAGAAAAAAAGAGAGTTTAACGTCTACTATAGAATTAAGTGCTACGAAAGGTATTGAAGATTCAATAGTATATGAAAGATCAAAATATGATTCAAGTTATTCTGTAAAAGTAAAACTTGATAAGTATGCAGGAAATAGTGGAATTAAATTGATTGCAAAACAATTTATTCCTAGTTCAACAAGTAGATTAAGAGCTAATGTTGTATCACAAGAAAATACAGTGTTTACAATTAGTAAAGACAGTACAGAAATTGAAATTAGAAAGATTGACAAGTATAAGACGGCATTATTAGATGTGAACTTTATAATTACTGAAGAAATAGAAGATACACTTACAATTTCAAAGTGGTTATTATATACAGAAGGACTCAAATGTGATTGTTTAGTCATAAATGATACTTCTATCTTAAGTCTTGCTTTGTATCGAAAAAACAAATTAGATACAATTATAAATTCAGCACATGAAGAATATATAGAGCAAGAAATGTGTACCGACTTTTATGATGTGATGGGACGCTTTATTGAAACAGACTGTATTGAGAGTAAAGCAATACCAGCATTTACAAAGAGAAGGAAAGCACTCAAAATTGGCACAAACCTTATTAAATACATAGAATAGAAATAACAATTTATAACATTTATTGATGTATCATCAAACGGAGTTACAAATGCAAACTTCAGACACAAGAATTAAGAGACGATTTACGGCTCTGTTTTTTCTGTCTTTGTGCATTACGCTTATAAGCTCATTTAGAGTTTATGCGGCAATACCAAAGGCTGACATTCCTATGTTAAGCTTAACAGGACGGGAAAACGGCTATAACAATGCGGTTTATTCAGATGGCCGTATATGGCTTGGTTATGCCGATACTCGTATTCGCGAGATTTTAGTACCTGTGTATATCAAGAATCTTTGGTACGATTCAACCAATGTAACAGACAAACGTTATAGTGGTTTCCCCATTTATAGTTTTACATATTCAGTACTATATGATGGTAGAGTATTTGAAGCTTTAGGTGCCCAATTTACAGGTTCTAAAAGAACAGATCCAGTAGGTATAGCACAAGGTTTCGAATTAGAATTTGATGATGTTCCAGATACAACACGTTATGGTGTGTACATACGTGGATCAGTTAGTGCGGAAACAAAATATGGACGTCGTCTTTATGTTACAGGTCGTTCAACGAAACCATTGCCAGTAACAGACGAAGATGGAACATTCAGAGAATTAATGTATATCCGTATGAAGGTTACATTAACTAAGAATAATCTTGTTAATGATCCAACAAAATATAATGGATCTGATAAGTCAGCTCTTTATATCTCTAATGATTCTATGACATTTAATGATTTTAGAATTGGTAGAGATAATCCATTCCCATTGGTTTCTGATGGTGATCAAACAAATCCATATAAGGACAAGTCATATCGTAAAGATAAGCGTGACTCTATTTCTTTAGCTGGCGTTTCAATGTCTTCTGACCTATTACCTGAATATCCAAGCCGTCCAGGCGTGATTTGGGTTAATTATGGTGAATTACCACAAATATCTTTTAAAGATTTTCAAGGTAATGGATTTGATCAAGTTCGTCAAGATCCTACAGCTGCAGATGGTTCAAAATGGGAATTAACAACACCATTAGTTATTGACTCTGCTACTAATGCTCGTGATGCACGACGTGATATTATTTTGTTAAATTCTTCAGTAAGAAGTCGTCTAACAAACTTGAATATACGTTCAGATTCTCCATGGTTATTCTTTCAAACAGTTTCTCCTGGTTTCCAACCAATTAGAAATATTTCTAGAGATGCTGATATTGATTTTATCGATAATGGTATTAATGGACCAGTTCCTCCGAATCTAAAAGATGCTCGTAATCAAATAGTTGCAGCTCAAGATCCTATTCGCTTCCGTATTTTTGCTAGAACTAGTGAATTACGTAATGGTGATGCAGAATATGCTGGTATTTATATTGGTTATATCACTTTAACATCAAATAGTGCTAAAGTATCTCCTGTTAGATTAAAAGTGACATTTATTCACTTAAGAAATCCTGTAGAGCCAGGTAGTTTTGCACGTCCAAAATCACCAGAATTTGGTTTAGATTGGGGTATGAAACTTACAATACGTAATTCTCGTGGTGCTATTGGTGATACAACAAACTTAGTATTTGGTACTGGTCATAGAGCAACTGATGGACCTGACACATTATTTGGTGAATATGCATATGATCCACTAAATATAGCTACAGGTTTTTATGCTCGTTGGTATACACCATGGGTTAAAGATGCAAATGGTGTTGAAGTATCTCCTAATGGTTTAGGTGATATGCAAGTTGATGCTTCTGATGATAAACCTTATAGAAGAGATTCTCGTTCAAGAGACATTCGTGATTACGCGGTAGATTCAACCTTATTCTATCTTTGCCGTTTTGATGCAAATGGTGTAAATAATTATCCAATCGTATTAACTTGGGATGTTCGTGATTTCCCAGACGGTGCAGATTTATATCTTAGAGATACTTTAAATGGTGGTATATTCAGCGTAAACATGCGTGAAGCTACACCAGATGGAGATTATGGTCGTTCATTTACTATTCGTGATGCTAAGATTAAGTCTTTTATTATTGAATATCGTTTACCTGGTTCAGCAAGTTTCCCTGTTGTTCAAAAAGGTTGGAATTTATTGTCTTTACCTTTACGTCCATCAAATCCTAACTATAAAGCAGTATTTCCAAATGCAATCAATAAGCCATTCCTATTTTCAAATAATCAATACCAAGATGAACAAATCCTTAAACCAGGTATTGGATATTTTGTAAAGTTTGGTGATAAGATTGATTCAACACAAATTGGTTCAAGAGTTTCTGAATTCAGAAAGAACTTTAATGAAGTAAGGTTGTTTAGCGGTTGGAATACAGTTGGTACTCCATCTTCTAGAGTTAATGTTGCTGATATTACCTATGAATTAAATTCTGGTGCTATTGAAACACTAAAGAATGATGTATATGGATATACTACAGATCGTGGTTACACATCTGTATCAGAGATTGTTCCTGGTTTAGGATACTGGATTAAAGTTCAAAATGAAGGTTATTATCGTGCAAAAGGTTCAGGATTACCAAAGGTAATTTCTAATTCTTCTAATGAATTTGCTGGTTTCTCTTCTGTAACTGTTCAAGATGCAGATGGTAAATCAAATACATTAAAAGTTTCTGAATTAAATACAGTTAATACGAATCGTTTCGAATTACCACCAGTGTTCGCTTCTGATATGTTCGATGTACGTTTTGCTAATAATTCTTATGTAGCAAATGGCAATGACATGACAATCCGCGTTCAAGGTGCTACATTCCCTATGACTCTTACTTCACAAGGATTAGTCGGTAATTATACTGCTATTAATGCAGCTACCGGTGAAATTCTAGGTGTTGTTAGTTCATCAAATTCATTAGTAATTAATAATTCTAATGTATCAACAATTAAATTAGCTAAGGTACTTAATGCAGATGCAGCAAATGTTGAGGTATATCCTAATCCTGCTACAAATGCTTTAAATGTTCGTACAGCTACAACAGGTGCAGTATCTGTAAATATGCTAGATATCTTTGGTAATACTGTAGCAACTTCATCAATCAATGGTAATGCATTGACAATCAATACTAATGAATTTGCAAATGGTACTTATACATTAACAATTTCTGTTAATGGTGTTATCACAACACAAAGAATAGTTATCAATCGCTAATATTTCAGGTTAACTGATTATTTAGGGTAACAGAGTCATCTCTGTTGCCCTTTTTTTTATGTAGGAAAAACATGAATAAATTTCTAATAGGTATAATACTGTTTTTAATAATTTGCAAAACGGGTGTATCTCAAACTCTAGATCTAACATTTGTAGATAATAATAGTCCAAAACCGCTTACTCTAACAATGGGATTTAGAACAGGTGCGACATTTGGTATAGATACAGTTTATGGAGAGCAAGAATTACCTCCTTTTCAACCCGTAGGTACTGGACATGCAGTATTAGTTATGGATTTGGATAAAAGCAGGACATATTCAAGTTCTATAGATCTATATGCTTATAAAGATATAAGAAGTATGGAACCTATTAATACAGCTGACACGTTTTGGATTGCATTATCACCTTGGACACAAGATAGAAAGCAAATGGAATTTAGTTGGAATTGGCCTCTAGATAATGGCTTAGATTCTATTGTAATTATGGATAAAGGCGGTGTAGCATTTAAGACTACATTAAATTCAAATAAATCCATCATCATAAAACCAAATGATTTTGGGGTAGGTGCTATAACAATTGAAAACTATTATGTGATCATGTATAGAAGTAAAACAGCTAATTCTATAGAAAGAGAAGCAAGTAGTGATGAATATTTTAATGCATATACATTACTTGGACATTGTGTTTTGTCTCATGTCACCTACGATGATATCATTGTTCAATTACAAGAAATGCAAAACGGCTTATATATCTTACAATCTCCTACACAAACACTGAAAATCAAAAATTTCTAAAAGAAATGAATAAAATACATCCATCACAACATCAAACTAATTTTCTGTCCTTCATGGCTAAGAAGTCAGATTTACTTGTAGAAACCTATGTAGATTTACAAAATGGAATAAAAAAGGGGAATGAATATTCACAGTCCTTAATAGATATTGCAATAACTATAGAGGAATATATTGCTACATTTTTACAAGATACAATCGGTTATGAAGCATTAAAACAAAAACTACTCGTAGAAAAATCAATCATAAAAGCAAAGACAGATTTTACAAAAAAAGCATTGATTAGAAATAGAGGTATCCTATTAGGCGAAAAGGCTTTAGAAAATCCAATAGAGTCATTGGAAGGATTATGTAAACAATTAGATATTACTATTACAGCAGACAAAGAACTGGATTTCTCCAATATCGCATTATTTATACTATCTCTCTCAGATGAGAAACAAGAACATATAATTAAAAAAGCTGAAGAGATATACTTTTCGCTTAGAGAAAAAGGGAAAATAAGTAATTGGATAAGTGAATTTGCAGCTAATAAATTAGATTATGATCATCTTGAAAAAGCGGAAGTAGAAGAAGTAGATGGAATAGTAAGTTATAGTTCAACTCATCATCGTAAAAGAGATGGTTTTGCTTTAACAGATCGAAGAGGCCCAACACGAGAGATAACAAAGCATATTGACTATTGTATGATATGTCATGAAAGAGAAAAAGACTCTTGTTCTAAAGGATTACACGAAAAAGATGGATCTATAAAGAAAAATGCATTAGGCGTAGATATCAAAGGATGCCCACTCGATGAAAAAATTAGTGAGATGCACTTCTTAAGAAGAGAAGGTTATCCCATTGCAGCATTAGCAATGATAATGTTAGATAATCCAATGTGTGCAGGTACAGGACATCGTATTTGTAATGATTGTATGAAAGGATGTATATTTCAAAAACAAGATCCTGTAAATATTCCTAATGTAGAAACATCTGTTTTATCTGATATTCTAAATCTAAAAGATGGCTTAGAACTATATGGCTTTTTAATGCAGTGGAATCCACTTAAAGTAGAAAGACCATATGCATTAGATTATAATGGTAATAAAGTACTTGTAGTAGGATTAGGCCCAGCAGGATATACCTTGTCGCATTATCTATTGAATGAAGGCTTTGCTGTTGTAGCAGCCGAAGGATTAAAGGTAGAATCTGCTTTAGATATATATAATCTCAATAAAGATTCAAACTTACCATCATTTAAAGATGTGATTGAGAAAGAACTAGATGAAAGAATAATATCTGGATTTGGAGGTGTAAGTGAATATGGAATTACATCAAGATGGGATAAGAACTTTTTAACAGTATTACAATTACTATTAGAAAGACGAAAGAATTTTAAGGTATTAGATGGAATTCGATTTGGTGGTACAATTACAGTAGATGATGCATGGAAAATTGGTTTTACCCATATTGCTTTAGCTACGGGTGCAGGTAAACCAACATTGATACGCTTAAAAAATAATTTAAGTAGAGGATTAAGAAAAGCTTCAGATTTTTTAATGGCTTTACAATTAACCGGTGCAGCAAGAAAAGAATCACTGTCAAATTTACAAATATCATTGCCAGCAATAGTAATTGGTGGTGGTTTAACTGCAATAGATACAGCTACAGAAACATTGGCATATTATCCTATTCAAGTTGAAAAGTTTTATGAAAATGCCAAAGCATTGTTAGAAATAGATAAAGATTACTTAATCAATACATTTGATGATGAAGAATTATCTGAAGCCAACATATTCTTTGAACATGGTAAAATTATTCATGAAATAAGAAAAAAGGCAAAAGAAAATAATGAAAAACCAGATTATTTACCTTTTTTGAAGGAATGGGGTGGAGTTACTTTGGTTTATCGTAAAAATCTACAAAGTTCACCCGCATATCGATTGAATCATGAAGAAATAAATGAAGCATTAGAAGAAGGAATTAAGATTATTGAAAATCTAAATCCAGTAGAATGCATATTAAATGATTACAATGCCATAGAATCAGTACGATTTATAGATTCTACAAGATCAGATAAGGAAATAATACTTCCAGCCAAAACAGTATTTGTAGCTGCAGGTACTTCACCAAATATTACATATGAAAAAGAATATCCTAAAACATTCAGAATGCAAGAATCAACAGGATATTATCAGCCCTATAAAGCAATGCACACAGCATAATATCATAGCTATATGATATCAAAATCGGTAGTTTTGCATCGTACCTAAATTAAGAGACAGAATATGTATAAAGATACAGAAGCCATAATAGAAAATGTATTTACCTTGCCGGTTATTCAGCAAGTGATGCCGGTTATTACTAATCGTAGGCCAGAATGGTTAAAAGTTAAAGCCCCAGGCGGCGAAACATATGCACATTTAAAATCTATGATGCGCTCCAAATCTTTGCATACCGTTTGTGAAGAAGCAAAGTGTCCAAATATTTCAGAATGCTGGAATGCAGGTACAGCAACATTTATGATATTGGGAGATACTTGTACAAGATCTTGTGGTTTTTGTGCCGTGAAAACAGGTAGACCAATGCAATTAGATGAACATGAACCATTACATGTAGCCGAAGCAATACAACAAATGAATTTAAAACATGCAGTAATTACATCTGTAAATAGAGATGAAAGAGCTGATGGCGGTGCATCTATTTGGGCTGAGACAATTAATAAAGTAAAAGAATTAAATCCAGGATTAACAATAGAAGTACTAATTCCAGACTTCAAAGGAAAGATGGAAAACTTACAAAAAGTGATAGATACAAGACCCGATGTGTTGAATCATAATACAGAAACAGTTCCAAGTTTGTATAAAAAAGTACGTCCACAAGGTAAATATCACTGGACATTAAGCGTACTAAAAGAATGTAAATCCCAAGGGCTTAGAACAAAAACAGGAATAATGCTTGGATTAGGTGAAGAAAAAACAGAATTATTACAAGTGATGCAAGATTTGAGAGAAGTTGGTGTGAATGTATTAACATTAGGACAATATCTTCAACCAACAAAAAATCATTTGCCAGTAGATAGATTTGTACACCCAGACGAATTTAATGAATATCGCGAAACAGGTTTGCAAATGGGATTTGATATCGTAGAGTCTGGCCCATTAGTAAGAAGTTCCTATCATGCAGAGCGTCATATTTGATGATAAGATTTGTATTGCTTGGAACCGGAACATCTACAGGAATTCCCTGTGTTGGCTGTGAATGCGATACATGCTTGTCTGAAGATATAAAAGATACAAGATTAAGAACATCTTTGCTCATTCAATCTGAAACAACAACAGTAATAATCGATACATCGGCAGACTTCAGACAACAGATGCTTAAGCATTCAGTAAAACAAATCGATGGGATCGTTTATACTCATCATCATTATGACCACATCAGTGGATTTGATGATGTAAGACCATTTAGTTTTTTTGGCAATCATATACCAGCAAATGTATATATTATGCAAGAAACACTACATAATTTGAAACAAGTTTTTTCATATGCATTTGATGAAAATGCTCAAGTTGGTGGCGGCTTACCTAAAGCGACATTTACCATTATTGATGATAAACCATTCACTATTGGTGATATTCACATACAACCAATCCCATTAAAACATGGATCTTTAAGAGTTAATGGTTATCGAATAGGTAATTTTGCCTATTGTACAGATACAAATCATATACCAGAAGAATCATATGTATTATTAAACAATCTGGATGTGTTGATTTTAGATGCTTTACGGTATACAGAACATCCCACACACTTTACGATAGAACAAGCATGTATTGAAGCAAAAAAAATACAAGCAAAAAAAACGTACTTTACTCATATAGCTCATCAAATCAGGCATAAAGATTGCAATGATCTATTACCAGATTATTGTTATTTAGGTTATGATAATCTTGAATTTATTATAGATTGAACTTAGA
The DNA here is from genome assembly GCA_049317525.1 of Bacteroidota bacterium. Lineage (GTDB taxonomy): Bacteria > Bacteroidota > Ignavibacteria > Kapaibacteriales > UBA961 > UBA961. The sequence goes on from JBMOIC010000007.1 coordinate 69,540, forward strand.
ATTACAAAAAGAACATGAAACCAAAAGTCACCTCGGCTACTAGAAACCCTTTGGCTATGAAGCTTGTACAACCTCTTACAAGAGAATTTGAAGTAACTGTAAGACCAATACAACATCCAAGTTTATCAATCTTATCACACAAGCATGAAAAGGAATTTCATAGTGCTATTCCTTTGATTCAAACTAATCCAGAAGAAGCAATAAAGATATTAACAGCTTTAGAACAAAGATACCCTGCTGTACTTCCTGTATTAAATAATTTAATTTCTGCTTTATTATCTGCAGGACAAGATGAAGAAGCTGAAATTAGAATAGTAGAATTATACAGAGAATATCCAGACTATATCTTTGCCAAAATCATGTATGGTGAATATTGTCTTTTACACGATAAATTAGAAGAAATACCTAAAGTATTTAGAAATTTATGGGATCCTAAACTTCTTTATCCTGAAAGAAATGTCTTTCATGTTTCTGAAGTAACTTCTTTTGTAGGTTTTGTAGGATTATATTTCTTTGCGATTGGCGATATGAAATTAGCACAAGAATACTATGAATATCTTTATAAATTAGCACCAAATAATCCGCAAACTCTAAGAATGAAAAATGTATTATTCCCTGAAATAGAAGGGTATATTCAATAATTATCAATCATTATATAGATGATTGCAATAGAATTCAGTATAGGATATTATGAAAATCTTACTTTCTAAAATAGCACATGCCAGAAGCGGCGATAAAGGCGATGCAGCTAATTGTGGTGTAATAGCATATAAAGAAGAATGGTATCCAATTTTATCAGAAGTATTAACAGAACAAAAAGTAAAAGAGTACTTTACTGGTTTAACACTTGGTAAAGTAGATCGTTATGAAATTCCAAATTTATGGGCACTCAATTTTGTATTACATAATACATTAGGTGGTGGTGGAACTGTTTCACTTAAATTAGATGCACAAGGTAAAACAATAGCATCAGCAATGCTGTTAATGGAAATTGAAGTACCTGAGCACTATCAAAGCCTTTTACAATAAAGTATATTGTTAGTGATATCAATAATTAGAAACTGGAGAATTAAGTGCATTCATAAAATGTATTAAATTCTCTTTTTCTTTTTTATGTAGATTTAACGCATTTGCTGGTAATGTTTGATTAGATAATTTGATGCCCAGTCCAATCCCACCTCCATTATTATAGAAATCTATAACTTGTTGTAAACTTTTATAAACGCCATTATGCATATATGGAGAAGTTTTGGCAATATTTCTAATTCCAGGAGTTTTAAAAGCATGATTGTAAATGATAGATGAATATTTGTAAACACCTGCTCTTCCAATATCTGGATCTAAAATTTTAGAAGTAGAATGACTTGGAACACCAATGATTTCGGAGTCATTATCATTATATAATGGAGGTACTAAACCAGAAAATGTAGGCGGAAAATGGCATGTTCCACATTGTGCTTTTCCCATAAAAATATTAAAACCATCCTTTACTTTTTTCAGGTGCTTACCATTAAGTATAGAATTATTTTTAATTGAATCACCTCTTAATAAGGAATCTACTGGAGATTCAAATGAGATTAATGAGCGTATATACATTGCTAATGCAGATGAAATTAAGCCAGAACTAATAGCGTTATTACTACTTTTTGGATAAATCTTTTTCATAAGCTCATTAATATCCTGATTTTGAGATAATCTAGAACTTATTTCCATATAATCAGTATTAAATTCAATAGAGTTATTTACTACATGTTCAATTTGTTCTTCTAGATATGAAGTGCTCATATCATAAAAATATTTTGTAGATAATGCGCTATTAATCAATGTTGGAGCATTTCTTTGAGTATGTGTACCTGGAAGTGAACCCTTGCTTTTTGTTTCTCCATCTGTAAATGCTATAGAGGGATTATGACATGTAGCACATGACATCTTATAATTTTTAGAAAGTGCTACATCATAAAATAGAATCTTACCTAATTCCTTTTTTTCATCAGAAAAAACCTCATATTGATTTCTAGAATAGGCCATTGGATTCAGTGCATTGGAATGAAATATAGTTTTTGCCGCATAATTAATAATTCTGTTTCTTCTTGATACTTCATGATCTAGTTCGATACCAGATTGTTGGTGAAGATATAATATCTGCTCATAAAGAGGATTTGCATATTGTGCGATAAAAGACCAATAATCAAAATCTTCTATAGTTCTATATCTATGTAAAAATGCTTCCCCCTTGCCTATTATCTTAGTTATTTTATTCTGTAAATCATGATTATTTTGAATCATTGGCATATATAATAAGATATATTTTCCTGTAATATTCCAAGATTGTACTGCTTCTTCTAATTGTTGATCAAAACACGGTGAATCAGAAGAAGTTAATCCAATTGCATAAATTCTAATGATATTGTTTCTTAGTGCTTCTAAAATTTCCCTATCTGTAATTAAAACACTTTGAATATTTCCATTAATATCTAATATATGTTGTTTTAACTGATTAGTTAAAGCCTTAACTGTCGAGATATTTTCGTTTTGAAAATCATTACAAATTATTTCTTCGATAGCTTGAATTCCTTCTGGTTCCATAATAATGGTAGAAGGAATATGTTCATCTAGTTTTGATAAAGGTGGACCAATAATCAATTTTTCTGATTCATTATCTATATATGAAATCAACCACTCTATTGTTTTGTAATGTATTCTCACTTTTTTTAATAATTGTATCAATTTTGTCTGCTGATATTTTGATGTTTTGTTAGAACTTCCAGTTATATCAATCATTTCATCTAAAAGAGATACAATTTGAGAAGTTTGATTTTTGATATCAAACCTTATCATATCAAGCGGTTTTGTACTATTTGGAGTAAAAGAAGTACATAAAATACAACTCAAGAGTAGGGCGAGAATAATATAGAATTTCATACAGATTACCTTAAAAAAAAACCTGTCTTACTTGTTGATAAGACAGGTTTTATATTGTTTTAGAAAATTATTGAATAATCAATTTTCTAATGTCGCCTTGAATTGTTTGAATAAAATAGGTACCAGAAATAAGTTCAGAAATATCAATAGAAGTTGAGTTTCTTGAAACTTTTACACGTTCACCATGTATAGAATAAATTGATATGTCTGCTTCTCTATTTAAGTGAAGAACTCTTGTTGCAGGATTAGGATAAATATCAAAACCAGAATTATCATTAAAAGTTGGGTCTTGATAGATTGATGATACAAGTTTATCTAAACCAGTAATTAGCATAGTACAAGAATTTGCATAATCTCCTGAATTTCCTAAAGATGGATGCTGTGAATTTACAAACATTGCTTTTCCATCAGGAGTAGGTATTGCACCAGTAATTTCAGCACCATTTGGAGTAATAGCTAATCTTTTTAAATCATCTAAAGTTGGATTAGATTTACTCATATCCAAAATATATAATTCACAAATATTATTTCCCGAGCCATCAATATCTGGATTACCTACTCTGCCTTTGCTGCGTCCATTTAAATCTTCTTGAATGATCAAGTATTTCTTGCCATTTAGCGTCCAATCAACCAAACCATCAGGATTTGATAAATGAACTTTGTTCGTGGCATAATTATTTGCCTTGCCACCTTCTAATAATACATTCATAGAATTATCAGCTGGATCAAATACTAATACTCTACCATAATAATCTACAATAATTGAATCTTTAACTTTATCTGCAGTTGTTGAAAAGGGGCCTTCATACATATCACGGTCTGCAAGATGCTTAGCAAGAGTGCCACCAATTTTCATCCCATCTTTAAATAAGGATCCAGAATTATCTCTACCAGTTTCTGTAATATATACTTTGCCATCAATCTCAGTAACCCACTCAAAACGGGTAAACATTGTAGCACCTTTGCGTAAAGCTACATTTCGTACTTGCAACATAGAATCTAAAGATTCCTCTAGGGTTATCCAAGTTCCACTTTTACCATCACTAGATTGCTTATAAGCATAAAGAGTACCGCTATTATAATTACCAATTTCATTAGCAACAAACTTAAAGAATACAGAAGGTTGGGCATCATCGGTAAGATATACGGTTTTATTATCAGACATAATTACACCACCTTCATGCTCGAATCTTCCCCAATTATACATCTTGCGTATTGCTTTGGCATTAGCTGGATCTATTTCTACTAACCAGTTGAAGTTTTGGAATTTTTTTACAGTTTTACCTGCAAAAGTAGCATTAGCTGGAATTGTCCAATCTGAAGTGTCTCTTATGCCATAGCCAAGAAGAGGTAATTGGCCTGTACCTTTACCTGCTGCAGAAAAAGAAGTGTCTTTACCTTCAATAGGTAAAAGCCCAATAGAAATATCAGTGTTTGAACCTTGTACCCATTCTTCAGCTGTCCAAATTCTACCATTTTTAGAGCTAATTCCTCCACAATTTGCTAAAGTATTTCCAACAGCAGAGAAATCTACATTCCTATATCCACCATCTACCATATAATCACCATTTAACTGTTTTTTTACTTTAAAAACAGTCATTCCACCACCATCACCAAGAATATCATCTTTTACACGCATTTCATGATTAATAGTAATCCAAGCAGAATCACTAGGAGCTGAAAGATTCATAGGAGTATATCCAATGAAATCATGCCATTGCTTTGCCAGAGTTTTCTTTCCACCGGCTCCAATAACTGTATCTTTTCCACCAACGAATATCAATTTTGAACTTATTGGTGATTGTGGTACAATGATTGTTTTTGCATTAAAATTTGTATCTAATGCTGGGAAAATTGTTTGTGAATATGCCTGATTATATCCTGAACAGGCAAAAAACACAATACTAATGCAGTACAGTAATTTCTTCATAGAGTAAACCTAAAATGATGACTAATTGAAAATCAATCGCAAACTTACTGTGTATACATTATTACATTATTTCCCTAACAATAAGCATGTATAAAGAAAATGACATAATCCATTAAGATCTGATAAAAATGAAAATAGGAGACTTTGAAAGGTCTCCTATAAATGATACATCAATATATGTATGGATTATTTATTCAAATAAGCTTTTTACTTCTCCTACACTTATAATAAGTGTGTTTTTTAATGTATCATGCTTTAGATCATTTCTGTTTTCTGTATTGATTTTTAATTTAGAATCAAGGTTTTTCACTTCAGTAAAAATAGATTTTATGGCCTCTACTCTAGAGGCAGTTAATGTTGGTTCTATTTCATTTCTAAGATTTTGATTTTGAATAGGGCTTGCAACAGGAACTGGGACTTCATTCTTACCTTTTTTCTTTGATTTTATTACCGGAGCAGCAATTTGTACAGGTGGTGGTGCAATATCTGGTAATAATGTGATATTGATACTAAGATTTCTGTTTTTCTTTAGCATTTCCTTTATATCATTTAATGCTTGAATAGCCTCTGCAGATAGTGTATTTCCGCTATACTCAAATGCTTTTAAGCTATATAATTCCATACCTGTATATAGTTTTTGAACAGTGAAATCTTTGGTGATTTCTTGATACTTTTCAGCAGGTTCTAACACTATATTTTGTTTAGATTTTACGATATCAAATCCATTAAATAATATCGTATACGAAGCACCAGGTTTTAATGCTGCAGAATACATTCCTGTTTTAGGATGTGATTTTGCATTTGCAACCTTATTGCCAGCTTCATCTGTGATTTCATAATCTGTCCCAACTGTAGCACCCGATTGAATATCACGAATGATGCCCTTTAGTAAAATAGTTGATGTATTTTGAGCATGAATTGTTATAAATGCAAAGCAATAAAAAACACATATTGCGAATAGAAAACGCATAAAAGTTCCAAATAAAATTACTTATGTAAAAAATGATGTATTCCAGCTTTACAGTCTTCCGTCATGCGGGTAAATGCATTCATAGAAGCAGCATATCGTAAACCAGATTCTAAACTCATACCATGCAAATTATTAAGCATTTCTTTAGTTAAAGCCATAGATGAAGAACTATTGCTAGATAAAATATTAGCAAGCTCCATCGTTCTGTTTTCTAACATATCATCAGAAACACATTCGGTTATCAATCCTACTATTTCTGCATCAGTAGCACTTATATTCTCGGCAGATAATAAAAGTTGTCTTGCTTTTGTATCACCTATTTTTCTAATTAAATATACCATAACAATTGCAGGAATAAAACCAATTCTCACTTCAGAATAACCAAATAATGCAGATTTGCCGGCAATTATAAAATCACAAACTGTTGCTAATCCACAACCTCCGGCAATAGCGGCTCCATGAACTTTAGCAATAACAGGCTTAGGACATGTAAAAATGGTATGAAATGTTTTTTGTAAAAGAAGTGAGTCTTCTAGGTTTTCTGTAATCGAATATGTAGACATATGTTCAAGGTATTCTAAATCTGCGCCTGCACAAAAAGCTTTGCCATTTGCTTCTAAAATAATAACCTTTATATCAGATCTATTGCCTAATTGAATAAATGCTTCTGCTAATTCTTTAAGAACTGATGGGTTTAAAGCATTCCTTTTTTCTGGACGATTTAGCGTAATTCTTGCAATAGTTTCTTGTTCAGAAATTGTAATAAAGTTCATTTTTTGAAAAAAACAGAGATGAAATTGTAGCTTTGTAGCTGTTTGATATTCTACTTGCAAATATACCCAAACTATAACATATAATTAGGTAATGAAATGCCATATAATAATGTGAGAAAAGGAAGAGATTTTGAAGTAATTAACTCTGAAATACATAGAATAGAAACTGTGTTTTCTTCTTCTCAATATGGAAGTAGGCGCATTCAACAATTATTTTTGATAGAAGACAATATCAACTTTTTAAATAATGGATCTTTTGGGGCTACGCCTCGTATTGTATTATTAGCTCAGCAATTTTGGCGAGAAAAGATGGAAATGCAGCCCATCAGGTTTATGACAAAAGAACTTCCTATCTATCAAAGAAGTGCTTTGGCTTTATTGGCTAACTTTTTACATGCACATGTATCTTCCATGGCTTTTGTTCAGAATGCTACTACCGGCATGAACGCAGTTATTCGCTCACAAATGATAAAATGGTCTGCTGGCGATGAAATTCTGACTACAAATCATGTGTATGGAGCCGTAAGAAATACTTTGCTTTATGCTGCCTCTTGTAGTAATGCTACAATGATAGAAGCATCCATACCATTTCCGATTATGAATGAACAACAGATTGTTCAAGCAATAGAATCCGCCATAACAGATAAAACAGTTTTTTTATGTATCGATCATATTACTTCACCTTCTGGAATCATTTTTCCAATAAAGCAGATAATTGAATTAGCACATTCCAAAGGTATTCCAATTCTTGTTGATGGGGCCCATGCACCTGGAATGATAGATCTTCATATTGAAGATTTACAACCTGATTGGTATACTGGGAATTGTCATAAATGGATTTTTGCACCAAAAGGATGTGCTTTTTTATGGACACATCCCAAACATCAAAAAGATACTCATCCTACTGTTATTTCTCATGGATATTTACAAGGATATATTCAAGAATTCGATTGGACAGGAACCAATGATTTTAGTGCATATTTAAGTATTTCTACTGCTTTAGATTTTTATGCTGCTACTGGGGCAGCAACATTAAGAGCATATCAATCTCAAAAAGCAATTGAAATAAGAAATCTTTTAAGTTCAGCATGGAATACACCTTTGGCTTCTCCTGATTTAATGATTGGATCATTAGCAGCACAGCAAATACCTTCTCATCTATGGCCAGACAAACAAGATCATCAAGCCTATGCCGAAGCTTTGCACGATGTATTATGGGAAAACTATACAATTGAAGTACCTGTTATAGCTTTTGCTAACACAATATGGATTAGGATTTCAGTTCAAGTTTTTAATACAGATGAACAATATCACTATCTAGCACAAGTGGTAAAGAAAATGAAAAAAAGAGAAATTCTAACTATGATGAAATCTAAAAATCAAGCATAAGTCTGTTTTAGATATTATCCATTTACTAATTTGCATGCCAATCAATTGTTAATTAAGAGTTTGTATCATGATATCACGTTTATTTTTCCTTATCTGTATAGTTTTTTCATTCCAAGACATCTATGCAAATGATGCTTGGAAACGATATCCATCTATATCTCCAGATGGTTCTCGCATATGTTTTTCATATCAAGGAGATCTATGGATAAGTTCTTCTTTGGGTGGTAAAGCAGAAAGATTAACAAATAATGATGCCTATGATATTAGCCCAAATTGGTCTCCAGATGGTAAATCAATAGCTTTTGCTTCCGATAGACATGGGAATTTTGATGTGTATATTGTTTCATCAGCTGGGGGTATTCCAAAAAGAATATCATTCCATAATGCAAATGAATATCCTTCGGGATTTAGTGCTGATGGCTTATCAGTATATGTTTCAATGCATAGAATGGATAGTCCAAAGAATATTCAATTTCCCTCTGGTGCTATGTCCGAATTATATGCAATTCCTATAAATGGCACAAAACCCAAACAAATTCTTACTACTCCAGCAGAAGATATTATAAGTAATAAAAAGGGGACAGTATTATTCTATCATGATAAAAAGGGATATGAAAATTCTTGGAGAAAACACCATGTTTCTGCCGTTGCTCGTGATATTTGGATGGTTGATATGCAAAGCAAAAAACACACTAAACTCACATCATATGCTGGTGAAGATAGAAATCCTGTATTAAGCCCAGATGATAAAGACTGCTATTTTCTTTCAGAGCGCTCCGGAACATTTAATGTGTGGAAATTTCCAATTGATACTCCCAAAAATACAGAGCAAGTAACAAGATTTTCTACACATCCTATTAGATTTTTGTCAATTTCTATGGAAGGAATTCTTTGTTTTGGCTATCATGGCGATATCTATACAATGGATATCAAACAAGGAAAACAGCCGCAAAAAGTTGATATACAAATAGTAAATGATCTTCAGAATAATCCAATAGCATATAAAGTAATGACAAATGGCGCAACCGAAATGTCATTATCACCAAGTGGAAAAGAAATCGCTTTTATCGTCCGTGGGGAAGTTTTTGTAACATCTGTAGATTATGACATCACAAAACGTATCACAAATACTGCCGAACAAGAAAGATCTGTAAGCTTTTCTCCAGATGGAAGATCTCTTATATATGCCGGAGAAAGGGATGGATCGTGGAATATTTATAAAACTTCATTAATAAGAAAAGAAGAACCATTTTTCTTTAAATCAACTGTTTTACAAGAAGAATCACTGATTTCAACTTCAAAAGAAGAATTTCAGCCAAAATATTCTCCTTCTGGAGATGAAATAGCATATTTAGAAGACAGAGTTGTCCTAAAAGTATATAATATAGCTTCAAAAAAAACCAGACTTATCGTAGATAGTACATATAATTATTCATATTCAGATGGCGATCAGTGGTATGATTGGTCTCCAGATGGACAATGGTTTTTATTGTCAATTTTAGATAAATCACGATGGGTTGATGAGGTTGGATTGATTGATGCACAAGGTAAAGGGCCAATCAAAAATATTACACAAAGTGGTTATAATGATGGTGGACCTCGTTGGGCAAAAAATGGGAAATTATTTACCTATTCAAGTGATAAAGCAGGTTTAAGAAGCCATGGATCATGGGGATCGCAAAATGATGTTTATGGCACTTTTCTTAATCAAGAAGCATTCGATAGATTTAGAATGACAAAAGATGAATTTGAATTGCAAAAACTAAAAGAGAATGCTGAAAGATTAAGTCCGGAAGATCAAAGAAAAAAAGATTCATTGGAATCCGAAAGAAATAAAGGAAATATCAAACCTAAAGCTTCAGATCCAATAACAATAGACTTTAATGGTTTAGAAGATAGAACCGTTAGAATGACAATACATTCTTCTGATTTGGCAGATTTTGTTTTATCGCCAGACGGAGAAAGACTGTATTATTTAAGCAGATTTGAAAAGGGTTATGATATTTGGGTACAAAAATTTCGCGAAAGAGAAACAAAACTATTAGCCAAACTTGGGGCTGGTGGCGGTGGATTAGAACAAAGCCCCGATGGCAAATATTTATTTGTGATTTCTGATGGAAAAATTACAAGAATTGATACTTCATCTGGCACTCAAAAAGTGATTCCTTTTAAAGCAGAAATGGAGTTAAATGCTGCCGAAGAAAGAGACTATATGTTTGAACATGCTTGGAGACAAGTGCAAAAAAAATTCTATGTAGAAAACTTGCATGGTGTCGATTGGAATTTAATGAAAGCCGAATACAAAAAATTCCTTCCTTCTATTATTAACAATTATGATTTTGCTGAATTATTAAGTGAACTATTAGGGGAATTAAATGCATCACATACAGGCAGTGGATATAGAGCTCAATATTCTGATGAAATCAGAGATCAATCTGGAGTTTTAGGTGCATTCTATGATGAAAATTATTCAGCAAATGGTTTGAAAATATTGGAAATCATTGAAAAGTCACCCTTGGATAAACCAAATTCAAAGTTTTTATCAGGTATGATTATTGAAAAAATTGATGGAATTGACATCATATCTTCAAATGATCCATCAATTTTATTGAATAGAAAAATTGGTAAACCAGTATTATTATCAATGTTTGATCCAATAAAAAATAAAAGATTCGAGGAAATAATAAAGCCAATTTCTATTGGTGAACAAGAAGAATTATTATATCAACGCTGGGTTAAAAATAGTAGAAAAACCGTTGATAGTGTATCTAAAGGAACAATTGGATATGTGCATGTACGGGGAATGAATAGCGAAAGTTTTAGAACAGCTTATTCTGAAATTTTAGGCCGTCATGCCAATAAACAAGGTATAATTGTAGATACTAGATTTAATGGAGGCGGATGGCTTCATGATGATTTAGCTACCTTATTATCAGGTAAACAATATGTTCGTTTAGTGCCACGCGGACAATTAATAGGAAGTGAACCACAAAATAAATGGCAAGGAAAATCAGTTGTCTTGATGAGCGAAGGAAATTATTCTGATGCCCATTTTTTCCCTTGGACATATAAACAATTGGGAATTGGAAAATTAATCGGTATGCCTGTACCAGGTACTGCTACAGCAGTATGGTGGGAAACACTGATAGATCCAACTTTGTATTTTGGTATTCCACAGGTTGGTACAATTGGAAATGATGGTAAATATCTAGAAAACAATCAATTAGAGCCAGATATTACTGTAGAAAATACTCCAGAAGATTGTGCATCTGGTTATGACAGACAACTATTAAAAGCAGTTGAAGAGTTAAGTAAGCCTTAAGATGATGGGGTTTGATTATGGTCAGACCCCTTTTTTATTTCTGCTTGATCTTCAAACAATATCCGAATAGAAGGTGTTACTCTGTCATCATATTGTCCATTATATACCGCCCAAGAAAAAGCGATTAAAAAGCCCCCAGCAATTATTACACTTATTCCAATTGTAAGATATAATACTTCCATTATTGATTCTCCTTTAAAGCGATTTTTCTACCAGCATATGAGCTCATTCCTAATGTAAACCCTATTACTGTTAATGAACTGATGGGCATTAATATTGCTGTATATACAGGAGTTAAAATCCCCATAACTGCTAATGTTAGCCCAATAATATTATATATCACAGAAATCCAGAAGGCTGCTTTTATAATAGTAATCCCTTTTCTTGTGAATTGTATAAATGCATCAAGATAAGAAAGAGAATTCGCACTCAAAATTGCATCACATCCAGGATGAAATGCAGAGATATGTTCTGCAACTGCAATTCCTATATTACTTTGCATTAATGCTCCAGAATCATTTATACCATCACCAATCATAGCAATTTTAGCATGATTGTGATTTTGTTTAGAAAGAATAAAACGAGCTTTATCTTCTGGGCTTTGATGAAATAATAAAGAATGTTCTCCTTTAAATGCTGAAGTATAATAACCTGCATTTCTATTTGAATCACCACTGATTAAAAAAACATCTACATGTAATTTCTTTGTTAAAGAATCAATCATTGATAAAATACCTTGTCTAGGACCCTCTTTTATGACAAAATATCCTAAAAGTTTTGCATTCACAGACACCCATATATGATCTTTATGTTCTTTTCTATGGGATACAAAGCCATATTTCCCAAGCCTTATATTGTTTTTACCTGCTTCAGCAATCCATCCTTTACCAGAAAATTCTTGAAATGAATCGCAATGAAATCCTTTTAATGATTGAATATGATGATTCATACAAAGCCAAGAAGCTAATATCCTACTTTTAGGATGCGTAGAACTTAAACATCCAGAGATGATTAATCGTAATTGTATTTCAGAAAAATCTTCGCCGATATATTCTACAGTTCCTTCTAATGAAGAAGTTAAGGTTCCAGTTTTATCAAAAACTATCGTGTCTACAGAGGCAAGCTCTAAAACTGTTTCGGTGTTTTTAAAATAGAGTCCATGTTTAGCAGCAATCCTCATGATATTTCCCAAAGTAAACGGAGCTGCTAAAGTTAATGCACATGGACATGCAATAATAAGGACTGCGCTAAATACTGAAATTGCCATTGAATAGTTTGGTACATAGAATAAACCAGCTATTATAGCTATTGCTATCGTACCAAATGTAAAATATGTTCCAAACAATGTTGATACTGTTAATAATGTAGAACTTACTGGTTTTCTGAATAATGTATTATTCCACATCCTTAACAGCCCACTTCGAGATATTTCTTTTTTAATCTCAATGAAAACAGAAGGACCTAAAACCCTAGCACCTGCATAAATAAATGTATTCTTAAGAATTTCTACTGGAGTAGATTCACCTGTTATAAAACTATAGTCTATATGTCCATTTGCGCTTAAAAGGATAGCATCTGAAGGAATAATCTCTTGATTTCTTACAAGTAAAATATCACCTGGAATAATTGAACTTGCGGCGATACTTATTTCTGTATCGTGTTCAATTTTTGTGCACTGTAATGGTACATATGAATCAAAGTCTCTATCAAATTCCAAAGCATCAAATGATTTTTTTTGAAATACTCTTCCAATTAATAAAAAAAACACTAATCCCGAGAAAGAATCCATAAAACCGGGTCCAATTCCCATTAATATCTCATAGATGCTTCTGCTATAAATGGCTAATATACCCATAGAAATGGGTATATCTAGATTCATTGTGCTACTTCTAAAGCCACTCCATGCTTGTTTAAAAAATGGTTGACAGCTATAAAAAATTACTGGAAGACTAAATAAAATGTTTAATGCAGAAAAGATCAGTGTAAAATTTGACTGTAAATCTCCCATCCCTTCATCAAAGTAACCTGGTAAACTTACCATCATTGTATTGCCAAAGGCAAAGCCAGCTATAGCAAGCCTGATATACATAGATCTATTACTAGTATCCTTTTTTTGTTTATGCATTGTTGCCAAGGATATATCGGGTTCATATCCTAATAAGGTCAATAATTCTACAATCGCCCTAACACTCACTTTTTCAGGATTAAATAAAATACTAATCTGTTTTCCTGATAATTGAAGCTCAGATCTCATTATTCCAGGATTCAAATGCGGGAGTTTTTCTAATAACCATACACAAGATGCACAATGCACACTTGGTAATTGAAGTACTAATTGGGCTTTATTTTCATTCTTGAAGGAAAGAATAGATTCTGCAATAGAGATATCATCTAAATATGCAAATCGACTTATTGATTTAGTAGATAGTTTTTTTAATGAATGTATTTCTGATCCATCTACAGCATAATACCCACAAAGATTATTATTTTGTAAAAGTTGATAGACAGTTTTACATCCTTGGCAACAAAAAAATACATTGCCATCATAAATTGCAGTATCATTGCACATATCACCGCAATGTGAGCATATATGAAGTATTGATTGTTGAACTGTTTTTTTCATTGCATTATCCATGATGATCGCTACAAAAATCTATGATATAGCATCATTATACAATGATATTTGTCATGCAGTTTATTTTCTGAATACATAAAAAAGCATCTTATGATTTCTATCTCAATTATTCAATTTGCCCCAAAACTTGCACATACAATGTCTAATATTGAAACGATACATGCATATCTAGATTCTGTACAATCAGATATTATTGTGTTTCCTGAATTAGCAACAAGTGGGTATTTATTTACTGATAGTCTTTCTTTAGCTCCCCATGCTATGGAATGGAATAAACATAAGGATTTGCTTGAAATCCAGAATAGAGCCAGCACCGAAAAGAGGATTATTGTCTTGGGATTTCCAGAATTAACACATGAGGGTATATATAATTCTGCAGGTATATTTATGCCTAAAGCACAAGAATCTAAGGTATATAGAAAAACACATCTTTTTTATAAAGAGAAATACTGTTTTTTACCAGGAAATACAGGCTTTTTTACTGTTTATGAACAAAACATGGATATTCGATTGGGAATAATGATTTGTTATGACTGGCGTTTTCCTGAATCTGCTAGAACCCTTGCCTTGCAAGGAGCCGATGCGATTATATGTCCAGCTAATTTAGTAACAACATTATCAGGAAAAGTATTTCCAGCTAGGGCAATCGAAAATAAAGTATATATGATTGTAGCTAATAGAATTGGTACAGAGCAAAATGCTGAAGAAGAATTGCTATTCAGAGGTGAATCGGCCATATATGATTATTCGGGCGATATATTAGCAAAAGCATCACATGAGCATGAAGAAGTATTATATGCTATGATAAGTCCTGAAAAATCAAGAGTTAAGTCTTTTAATAGCGAAAACGATATCTTTTTAGATCGTAGGCCAGATATGTATGCATGAGATTATTGAGTAGATTTTTCTACAATTAATTCTGCAATTCTTAATGCTTCTGCTGCATCAAATGCACTAACTGCCACTGGTATTTCTCCTTTAATTGCTTTTACAAATGCTATATGTTCCTCTGCAATGGCATTAATTTGTGGAATAGTTGGTTGTTCAAATACAATAGATGTACTTATTGAACCTAAATCAATTTGGCCTAACATCATTGCTGGAATGCTGGAATCTGGGTTTTCTTTATCTTCTTTTAATCTATATACATCAACAGATGGTTTTGCAAAATCGAGAGACAGATATGCGCTTTTCTGGAAAATTCTCATTTTTCTCATTGGTTGAGCAGAAATCCTTGATGCAGTTATATTTGCCACACATCCGTTTTCAAAACTTATACGTGCATTGGCTATATCCGCTGTTTCTGTAAGTACTGATACTGCATTAGCTTCTACGTTTTTAACTTTTGATGCTGCAAGCCAAAGAATAATATCAATATCATGAATCATTAAATCATGAATCACAGATACATCTGTTGCTCTTGGCTTAAATTGTGATAATCTATGAGCTTCTATAAATAATGGTTCAATTGAATATGATTGTAATGCTAATAATGCAGGATTGAATCGTTCTACATGACCTACTTGAACAATTACTCCTTTCTTTTTTGCAAGTTCTATTAATTCAACTGCTTCTTGATATGTAGCGGTAATTGGTTTTTCTATAAAACAATGCTTATTAGCTTCAAGAACCTTATATGCAATGTCAAAATGCACTGAAGTTGGAGAAGCTATAATAATTGCATCACTATTATCTATAGCTTGTTGTAATGATTCAAACCTATGAATACCCAATTCTTGAACAATAAATTGAGCTCTTTCATCATTAAGTTCAAAAAATCCAGATAATTCAGCATAATCTACATTTTTTAATAGCTTAGCATGTATAAAACCAAGATGTCCAATACCAATAACAGCAATTTTTATAGGGTTCATTCTTTTACTCATGAATAGATTCAATCATACACACACACATAGCAGCTACACCTTCTAATCTACCAGCAAAACCAATTTTTTCATTGGTTGTAGCTTTTACAGATACTCTTTGATATGGTAGATTACATAGCGATGCAATTTCTTTTCTCATGGCATCTTTATACGGCTTAATTTTTGGAGCCTCTAATATCAAAGAAATATCAATATTTACAGGTTTATATCCATGTTCCTTTAATAAGGCTATTGCATATTCTAAGAATATCTTACTTGGAGCATTTTTAAATCGTGGGTCAGTATCTGGAAAATGCTCGCCAATATCACCAAGGCCAGCTGCACCAAATAAAGCATCACATAAAGCATGAAGAATAACATCTCCATCACTATGGGCAATAGTACCCAAAGGAGAATCAATATCTATTCCACCTAATACTAAAGATTCACCTTCTTGTAGTTTATGGACATCATAACCAATGCCAACCATAAGTATGCCTGATAATTCATTTTAAAAACTAACTGTACAAAATTACTGAGAATATATCAATTCAAGTGATAAATGAAATAAGACATAATGTCTGATTGTGATGCCATAATGACACATCAATAATGACAAGATTCATAAAATGTTTTGGCAAAATGTCTTAGTACTGCCATGAAATCTGCAAAGATGTCAAAAAAAACGCCAATATATGGATTGGCACGTATTTCGTATAAGTGGCTTTTGAACTTGCGCAAGTTCTCATTTATTTCTCCTGATTGCCTTTTCACCACTGGAATCGGAGAGTTGATTTTATACTATATTAAAGGACACAACAATGAGAATGGTAAAATATGAGCCATTTACTGGTTTTGATGCGATTTCACGTCATATGAATACTTTGATCACAGATGTACAAAAGAATGCTTCTGCTACTAATCAGGTAGCATTTTCACCTAGAATGGATATTTCAGAAACAGAGCAAGCCTTTATTATCCATGCTGAATTACCTGGTGTACAAAAGGAAGACATTAAAATTTCGATAAGTGAAGATAATATCTTATCTATTTCTGGTGAAAAGAAAAAATCCGAGCAAATACAAGACAAAAACTTTGTTCGAATGGAACGCTTTTACGGAACATTTCGTCGAACATTTACTTTACCAGATCATATACAATCAAGTTCGATTAAAGCAGATTTTACTAATGGTATTTTAGAAATATCTTTACCTAAATCCGAACCAATTAAGCCAAAAGAGATTACGGTTGAGATAGCATAAAAGTGTTAAGGTTTAGGGATTGCAGACATTCTGTAAATCCTTAACCCATAATTCTTTAGAGTTTTTTATATTTTTTAAAAATGGAGAAATCGCCATGGGAAAAACCATTGGTATAGACTTAGGAACTACAAATTCATGTGTTTCGGTAATGGAAAACGGACAGCCAATCGTTATTGCTAACAGTGAAGGAACTCGTACAACCCCATCTGTAGTGGGTTTTACAAAAAATGGAGAGCGTTTAGTAGGACAACAAGCTAAGCGTCAAGCTGTTACTAATCCCAAAAATACTGTTTACTCAGTTAAAAGATTTATGGGACGTAGAATCGAAGAAGTTAGTGAAGAATCTAAACTTGTGCCTTATACAGTTAAATCTGGTGAAAACAATGGCGCGCATGTAGAGATTGATGGTCGTTTATATACACCACCTGAAATTTCTGCAATGATTCTTCAAAAAATGAAACAAACAGCAGAAGATTATTTAGGAACTAAAGTAACTGATGCAGTTATTACTGTGCCAGCATATTTTAACGATGCTCAACGCCAAGCCACCAAAGATGCAGGAGAAATTGCAGGTTTAAATGTTAAACGTATTATAAATGAGCCAACCGCTGCTGCGCTAGCTTATGGCTTAGATAAAAAAGATAAAAATATTACAATAGCTGTATACGATTTTGGTGGTGGTACTTTTGATGTTTCCATCCTTGAATTAGGCGATGGTGTTTTTCAAGTAAAATCAACAAATGGCGATACTCATCTTGGTGGTGATAATTTTGACCAAAGAATTATTGATTTTCTAGCAGATGAATTTAACAGACAAGAGAAAATTGATTTACGAAAAGATCCTATGGCTTTACAACGCCTGCGTGAAGCCGCTGAAAAAGCCAAAATAGAATTATCTCAAATGCTTCAAACAGAAGTAAATTTGCCATTTATTACCGCAAATGCCGATGGTGCTAAGCATTTAA
Source organism: Bacteroidota bacterium (assembly GCA_049317525.1). Lineage (GTDB taxonomy): Bacteria > Bacteroidota > Ignavibacteria > Kapaibacteriales > UBA961 > UBA961. The sequence continues at coordinate 87,573 of JBMOIC010000007.1, forward strand.
ATGTTACAATCACAAGAGCTAAATTCGAATCAATGTGCTCTGATTTGTTTGACGCAACATTAACTCCTTGCGAACAAGCATTAAAAGATGCAAAAATGACACCATCACAAATAGATGATGTGATTTTAGTTGGTGGTTCTACCCGTATTCCTAAAGTACAAGAAATTGTGAAAAATTTCTTTGGCAAAGAACCATCTAAAGGTGTAAATCCCGATGAAGTTGTTGCAATTGGTGCTGCAATTCAAGGTGGTGTATTGGCAGGTGATGTAACAGATGTATTATTACTAGATGTTACTCCATTAAATTTAGGTATCGAAACTATGGGTGGAGTAATGACATCTATGATCCAAGCTAATACTACCATACCAACCAAGAAAACAGAAACATATTCTACAGCAACCGATAGCCAAACATCAGTAGAAATTCATATTCTACAAGGCGAACGCCCAATGGCCAGAGATAATCGCTCTCTTGGAAGATTTCACTTAGATGGAATCCCGCCAGCACCACGTGGTGTTCCTCAGGTAGAAGTTACATTTGATATAGATGCCAATGGAATTCTTCATGTATCTGCCAAAGATAAAGCAACAAATAAAGAGCAAAATATCAGAATTACTTCATCTAGTGGATTAGAAAAAGATGAAATTGAAAAAATGAAAAGAGATGCTCAAGAACATGCTACCGAAGACAAAAAGCGTAAGGAAGAGATTGAATTACGTAATCAAGCAGATAATTTAGTGTATTCTACAGATAAACAATTATCCGAACTTGGAGATAAAATGCCTGCAGATGCAAAAGCAAGTATTGAATCTGCAAAAGAGAGATTGGCAGATGCTATTAAAAATAATGCTGATGATATTCGCCCAGCAATGGATGCACTAAATAAACTTTGGAGCGAAACTTCAACCCAAATGTATCAAAATGCAAGCGCAAATGAACCTTCTGCTCAACAAGATTCTCAATCAGATAATCAAAGTAATGCAGAAGAAGCAGATTATACCATTGTTGATGATAAATAAGAAATGAGATTAAAAAAGGCGACAATATGTCGCCTTTTTTTTTGAATAAACAGAAATCTACTATTATATATCATTTGATTATGTAGTTGTATGAATAACAGAAAATTATGTTCATTATTCTGGCACGAATTTTACTTGCCAATTATAGTAGAGTTATTAAAAGCATGATAATATAATTTGGAGTTATTATGTCTGAGGCCAATTTGCTGTCAGATATGCAAGACAATAAATCATTTGATGAATTTCTTCCTGTATTAGAGGCATTAATATTTGCTTCTGATGAACCATTACAGATAGCAGTAATTTCAGACATATTACAACAATCTGAATTTCGGGAATTTGCAGATGCTGATTTAATTGCACAGGCAATTTTATCAATAAATAGTCAATTATCAGAAAATAGAAGGCCATATACCATAATAAAAATAGCAGGTGGTTATCACTTTGTAACATTAAATGGCTATGGGATGTACATACAAAGATTATTGAAGTCTAAATCAAAAAAAAGAATGTCTCAGGCTGCTTTAGAAACTTTAGCAATTATAGCCTATAAGCAACCTGTAACTAAGCCTGATATTGAGTCTATACGTGGAGTAAATTCTGGAGATATTGTTAATTCACTTCTTGATAGAGAATTAATTACAATGTTAGGAAGATCTGAATCACTTGGCCGGCCATTATTATATGGCACTTCATCTGAATTCTTAAGGGTTTTCGGCTTAAATGCTTTAGAAGATTTGCCAAAAATGAAAGAAATCGAAGAACTGATAGAGTTTCAACCACAAAGTATGGCTGCAGAATTAAGCGCAGCGGCATTATTTATAGATGATTCTTCATCTTTAATATTATGATTTATATCATAGGATAATTCTCTTTTAACAAGTTATTATGCAACACACAGAAGATATACACAAGCGTTTACATTTAGTGGAAATATCCCTAAAAAGAACGCGTTTAATTAATATACTATTGATGTGTATATGTAGTTGTATGCTGTTTTATGGATTTATCGGCAAGGATAAAATATTGTTAATTGATAATATAGAAGCAGATAATATTGCTGTTAATAATATCGATATAGTAGATAAAAGTGGTAAAAGAAGAATGAAGATTGGAATGAGTGCTGATCAAAAAATTAGCATTATATCCATTTTTGGTAAAGAATCAGGAATACCAGCTATACTGCTCAATTCAGATCTAACAGGTACTAATTCAGCAATAGCTTTCTTTGATTCTCAATCCAAACCAAAATATACTGTAAAAGTTGAAAACGATACTAATTGTTATACTTTTCAATATGATAAAAATGGTAAAGTATCTGGAGGTTACTTTAATATCGGAGGAATTTCATCTATATATACATCTAGAATTCATATCACGGATTCTGCAAATGTAAATAGAACAGTTATTGCCCTTGATGAAAAGGATAATTATAATCCATACATCATTTTTGCTGATAGCAAAAGTAAGATAAGATCTAAATGGAATTATTCATCAACCGGGCCAAGTGGATTTGCTCTGTTTAATGAAAAACAGCAAAATCATGGTTTTTTTGGTGTACTTCCAAATGGCAAAACATTCGTTACACTTTTTGACAGTTTAGGAAACAAACAAATACTTTTACCTGATAAATAGTTTTTTACACAAATACTGTATTACTAATTAGAAATATTGATATATATCACAACATAATTTTTGTGTTTTGTTGTATAATTTATATATTGCATTTCAATTGCATTGTGGATAACATCCTAAAGTTATACAATTCAAGTAGTTAAGTATATGATGTGTACCTATTTATTGCTTGTTTATCAATTATGATAAACTAATAATGTAATTATTTACTTTGTTTTTTTTCAGTTACATTTTTTTATTAAGATTTTTTTTTTGTTATAACATATTATTAATTCATTCGAAGGACAACTTATGAAACAATCGTTTCGAAATGTGATACGCATACTTTGTATGATATCATTTTTATCATTCTCCACTTCGGCTTTTGCAGTCGATTGGTTCGTTAAAACTACTGGTACTGATTCAGGTCCTGGTAATAATTGGACAAATGCTTTTCGTACAATCAGTTATGCAATTACCAGAGCTAATGATGCTGATATTATTTATGTTGAAGGTGGAACATATACTGAACAAGTTGAAATTGTTAATAAAAGCTTATCAATCATAGGTAGTCAAAATGCTGGTTCTGGCGTAACTAGAACAATAGTTAAAGCTCCAGCATGGGCTACAATGACTTCAAGAACAGACGGTACAAGTTTAACTTGGACTGGAGCTGATAAAATTGAATCTAATACTTTTAATGCAATTATTTATGTAAATGCAAGTACCAATACTACAACAGTTAGTCTTAAAGGTATTGATGTAGATGGTGATAATCAATTAGATCAAACAGGAACAACGATGTTTTTTGGGATTGCTTTTAAAACAGCAGTCGGTTTTATTGGTGGTGCAGTTGGTGACAGTGTTAGAGTTTATGATGTTAAATCTGCTGCTGCTGTTAACAATGCTAAAAACTTGGGTATAGGTGTAGCTTTCTTTGGTAAGGCAGCTCCGACTATGTCATTTGTAAGAATTTACAATTATCGTAATGCTGGTATCGGTGTGTTAGGAAACAGTATTTCTAGTACAAGTTCTACTGTATCTGCTCAACCAAATCCAGTTATACAAGACAATGTTATTACTGGTTCAACTTTTGTTGGTACAACTTCTGAGAATTTTATTCAAGCTGGTATTTTGATTGCAAATGGTGGAAGATCTACAACTCGTAGAAACTTAATCTGGAAAAATCGTTGTGGTACTGCTAACTATGCTACTGGACGTTTTGCCTATGGTATGTTTTTATATGATGCACGTATAAATACTATCGGTGATCATGCCTCTACAAAATCTAATGGTAATTTAATTACTGATAATGAAATTGGTCTATATGTAAAAATTACATCAAGTACTATTCCAACTTCTCAATATACAATACGTCAAAATGTTATTGCTTATAATGGTAATATGACACCATGTGGTAAAAAACCACATTATTCTGTAGCAGCTTCTAATTGGACTACTTATGGTGCAGTTAGATTTGTACATACTCCTTCTCAAAGCCAAACTCTACCTTTAGCAAGTAATGCTTGGGGTAATGCTGAAGCAAATAATTTCTTCTCTACTACTCCTACCGGTGCTTATACATCTGCAAATTATGATGCAACTAAAGTTGCTTTTTGGAGAGAAACAGCAAGTGACATTATTTCTGTTACTTCTCCTTTAAGTTCTCCAGTTGCAACTACAATGCTTGTTAATAGTAGTTATTCTCCTGGAACAGAACCATCAGGTGCTGGTTTTCTTAATGGAATGAATGCTAATCTTAGCTATGGATACTCAAACTTTAATTCTTTAAGAAATGCTGTGTATGCTGCAGTAGTTCCAGCTACTGGAAGTCCTGCTACTATAGAAGTATCATCTAATATCACAGAAGATAGTACTATTATCATCAACAAAAGAATTAGAATCAATGGTACCGCTTCCGCTTGTGGTTCAAGATGGGAAATTAAGCTTGCAGATGGTGTAAATGGTCCTACATTTTGGTTGATGGGCTTGCATACTGGTGGGACAAGTAATGACCCAATTATTAGACAACCAGATAGTATTCGAATTGATAATTTTAGAATCATAAAAAATAATACTCAAGATAGTATTGGCTCTGGTTATGCATTCTTAGTAACTGGTTCACAAACTGGTTCTGGTGCTCCATTAGGTACAAGATTAAGCGGAATGGCAGTAGATCCAAATTTTGAAGCTGCTTCTGGTTTTGCAGTTTCTACACTACAAGATGCACCAAATGTAGGAAAAAGATTTTCAAGTTCTTCTCAATCACGTTCTTTAGTAAATGCTAAAAACTTGTATAGATTAGATTGTTCCACTATTACAGATGCAGCAGATATCTATGAACTTGATGACAATCCTAATATTGCAAGGGTTATGTATGACAATACTACTTATGTGTCTTCATGTAATGAATTACAAGATGCTATAGCTGCAGCTGAAGTTGGTTCCCCAACTACTATTGTTAATACTGTTACATTAGATTGCCCAACAATATATGTTGAAAATATTGCTACTATACGTTTAAGAGCACAATTAGTGCCTACAGCTGTTACATTAAGGATTCAGGCTCTTGATATCAATGGTTCTGGTACTAATTCTGGTGGTGGAAATTTAGCAATATGTGATTTCAAAAAAGACATTGTAACAAATACAATTAATATTAATCGTATTAATATATGGCCTCCAGCATGTCTTCAAAATGCTGTAGATTTGATAGATGATAATGCAAACTCAATTATTTCAATGGCTGATGGTAATTCTACTAGTTCTACTTTAGCGTTTTCTGAATCGCCTACAAATGAATTAGTGATTGCAAAGCGTTTTGATTTTATGGGTGCCTTAAAATCAAGTGTTCGTAGTGTTACTCCAAGTGCAGGTAATGCAACATTTAGTGGTATTATTAAACTGAATACTGGTGCAGATATACTTAAAGGTAATCTTGGTACATTTACTTCAACCAATGGTACATCTTTTGGTACAGGTAATGATCAAGTTCAATTAACTTTCAGTGCAACATCTGGATCTTTAACCAACTTTGGTGGTAATGCTATCGACATGTCATTGCAATTAATTAATAGCAATTCAGGTAGTAGTAAACTAGCATTAACTGCTGGTGGTGGAAATTATTCTACAGAGAAACCGACAATAAATAAAAGAGTTTATTTGTATGGTTTAGCCAATCGCGGCTCAGAAACCGATACAATTACTTTAAATGGTTCTGGTGATTGTGCATCTCCATCTAAACTTCTAGACTTAAAAGTAACAAATATAGTTGTAGCATCTATTAATGATTGTATCCAAACATCTTTAGGTGAAGCTGCTTCTCAAAGTAATCAAGGTGTTGGTATTTCGTCAGTAAATGGTTCAGGCGGTACAGTAAGTCTTTCAAATCTTACTTATTCACAGGATGTAGAGATTGCTAAATCAGTTGCATTTACAAATGCATCACAACCACTATCTGCTGGAAATACTGTAACACTTCGTCGTGGTGCTGCACCTACAGGCTTATCAAGCTTCTCTATGGGTGTGCATATGAACCAATCTTCATCATGGACAAATTCTACAAATCCATTACCTACTGATGCTATGTCGATTGTTATTTCTGATAATGGTGGATCTAGCTTCATTGAAATTGCAGGATATGGTACTAATGATAATGCAGGTGCTCCTTTAACTGGAAGCAATGCAGGCGGTGTATGGCAATTTAATAATGTACTAGTTACAAAATCAGTAGTTATTAGAGGTGAGAACTATCTTTATGGCGCTACAGATTTTACGGATTGTTCTGTAATTGATTTAGATATAGAACCTTCATACAGCGGTCTAAGAAATCTAAGTTCAGAAACAGTTATTGGATCTGGTAGCACCACATATAGTGTTGGAACAAATCCAATATTTGATATTCAAACAGATAATGTAGACATTTTAGGTTTCCAATTCAGTAATATATCTTCTAGTAATGCTACAGCAAGAGCTATGGTAAGAGATAATAATGGATATGATAATATATCAGTTAATAATAATATTATTTCTATCTCTAATGCACCAGCTGATATTCCAGGTTTAGTACTTGCTACAAATACTACATCAAGCAAAGATCTATGGACAATTAATAATAATAGAGTTATAGCTTCAGGATTTAGTGCTAATACTAGTCCTTTAGTAGACTTTAGAAATAATGGATATGTAATAAACGGCGCTGGAAGTGAGCCAGGTTTATTAATATCCGAAAATGTTGTAAATCCTAGTTCTACAGGTTCTTCTTTACTAGCATTTGAAAATATTAGTGGTAGTGGCGAAGCTAAAATTCAAGTATTAAACAATTATTTGAATTCAGCTAGAGAAAACTCAATGATTTTAGAGTCAAGTAGTGCCGCTGATAGAATGCAAGGTTTATTAATTAAAGGTAATTCTGTTAAAGAATTTGGTTCAAGCGGACAATATTACGGACTAAAAATTAATCTAAGTGGTTTCGATCCAGGTAATGCAAAAATTGTAGTTAATAATAATGTTTTTGCAACATCAAACTCTAATTGGAATATAGACATTTCAGGTCTAACTGGTATGAATACAAATCGTATTTATATTGATTCAAATAGAATTGAAGGTACAGATGGTATCAGATTAAGAGGCGTAGTAGCTTCAACAGCGGCAATTTCTGTGAAATTCAATTATTGGAATGATAATATGGGTCCACGGATAAATGCAAGCGGTAATAATCTACCAGACAGAACTTATCCAACAAATACTATTTATCCATTTGTAAGTGCTAATGGTGCTAAAATTGAACAGGATGTTGATTGGATGTCTCTTGGTGCAAATAGTCCAGGTGCTAAATTCAGTATTTTACCAGTTGTTATAACATCAACAGATCGTGAAAGTACCTCAACACTTATATCTACTTGCGGATGGCAACCACAAGATGTTATGGGCCCAGTATTGCGTATGAATGCAGCTG
>JBMOIC010000008.1:0-87492 GCA_049317525.1 Bacteroidota bacterium
GATACACTCTTCAAAATAGGTGGTGACTTTTTCTATTAATTTGAACACATTTTATTGATAATTCCCTTCAGGCAGACAAGAGTGAAAACATAAGAAGAATGGATATTTTCTTTGATTATATACTTCAATATAGAAGACTTACAATGAACCCATAATGTTTGTAAATACTATATTAATAATATGGTTATCGAAGTTTATAATCATCGTACATATAGACTTATACCCAATAAAAAAACCGATAACTACTTGATGTAATTATCGGTTGATTGAACCTGTTTGAACAGGGTTGCGGAGGAAGAGGGACTCGAACCCCCACAGGCGAAAGCCCGGCAGTTTTCAAGACTGCTGCAATACCATTATGCGATTCCTCCGATTTGAGATCATCATATCACAATATGATGTATTTCAGAATTATCGGAACGCAAAATTGTCATATTTTTCGCATTTTGCAAAACAAAAACTTCAAATCTTATCCAATCTTCTTTTATTCTCAATTGATATTTATGAAATTCACCATATCGCTTATCATTACTGTAGTACTATTTTCATTGCAATCCTTTGGTTTTACTACTACTTCAAAAAAAACTAAGCTTATTGTAGTAATTTCCTATGACCAAATGAGAGCTGATTATTTAGAAAGATTTTCTCCTATTTTTGGTCAAGATGGATTTAGAAAATTAGAATCTCAAGGCTCTTCTTCCCCTTTATGTTTTTTTAATCATGTTTCTAATATGACATGTCCCGGACATGCAATAATTTCAACAGGTTGTTATCCCTCCAAAACTGGCATCATAACAAATGATTTCTTTGATTCTCCAAGTTCTTGCTTTTGCTACTGTGTAGAAGATAAAAAATCTCCTGTTATAGGTAATGAAAAACAAGGTAGATCACCCTTATTAATGAAAACACCTGCTCTTGGAGATTATATTAAGAAAAAATTTAAAGGAAGCAAAATAGATGCTATTGCTTTGAAAGATAGAGCTGCAATTTTAATGGCAGGACAAAAGCCAGATAATGTTGTGTGGTTCGACTGGAAATCAAAAGGGTTTACTACTTCAACATATTATAAAAAACCCACATGGATCCAATCCATTAATCAGTCTGTTCCTTTTAATGCCTATGCTAATCAAAACTGGGAAGCTGAGATCCCATCTCCATTTGCAGTAGAAGATAATAGTATCTATGAAGAATCTTTCCCAGGTGGAGATATCACATTTCCCCATACTATTCCAAATATTGAAGATAAAAATTATGCTGAAGCATTCCTTAGCTCTCCTTATGGCATAGAATATCTATTCAATGCATCGAAATTTATAATAGAACAAGATAAACTTGGAAAAGATAATAAGCCTGATTTATTAGCAATTGGAGTGTCGACTACAGATTTCGTAGGACATCTCTTTGGACCAGATAGCCGAGAAGTTCAAGAATTATATGTACACTGCGATAGAATATTGGCAGATTTTATCAAATATCTAGATACTACAATTGGATCAGATTCTTATACTATTGTAATTACTTCAGATCATGGTGTAAGCCCAATTCCAGAATTTGCTAAAAATGTTGGAACTATGCCCCTTGATGCAGGTAGAATTGATGAAAATCAATTTGTTAAATCCATAGATACTTATTTAAATAATACATTTAAAAAATTAACAGTACCTTCATCGTGGATTTCTATTTTTGAGCCTCCTACACTTTTCATAAAAGACTCTGCTGTTTACATTTCTGGTATAAGTAAATCCGAGATTGCAGATTCTATATCAGCCTTTATGCAAAGACAACCTGGAATTTCTCATGCAACAAGTACAGATAATGTAATTGCTGGTATGATTTTACCAGGTTGGGATAAAGATTTAGTACAAAAATTTAGAAATGATATATTTCCTGGCAGAACAGGTGATATCATGTTTATGGTGAAACCGTATTGGATTTGGGGTTCTAAAGCAGCAACGCATGGCACTCCTTATGATTACGATACACATGTTCCATTGATATTTTATGGTGCCGGAATCCCCAAAAATACTGTGATAAAAGGCTCTACAGACCCAGCTGATATTTTCCCAACCTTATGTAAGATATTGGGAATATCTTATGATTATATACATGGTAATCCTCTTGATTTGACTGGAAAAACATCAAAAGATCAACAATATCAAGATCTAATTTTAAAAAATCCTAGAATAAAAAATAAATAGTTTTCTATTTATATATTTCTAATCGTTTGGCCTCTTTACCCTTTTTACGAATTTTTGATATTTCTAAAGATGATATAGATTGAGCATTATTTCCAAATTCTTGATACATATAATTAAAGATATCTGCAATCTCTTGATCTGTCCCTAATACAGGGTGCATAATTCCTGAATATGTTTTCCCATTTACTATTATCGTATCCATTAAGCCAAAAATTAACACTTCAGCTATAAGTTTTTTGTCTTTTAATAAATAATCACTATTGTATAGTGGAGGATAATAATCATTTACACCACTTCCATCCTTTTGATGACAAAAAGCACACTTATTATTATATTGATTATAACCATTTATATAACTACTATCTGATTTTCTATGCTGTTGCATAACCACTGTATACGAAGGTATAATTATGGTAAAAACAGACAGAATCCCTGTAGAAAACAGAAGAAAAAAAAGATAATACCTTTTCATATTCAGCGCTGTAAAATAGGAGCTTATTATGTGTAATTATTGTCCAATTGCAAACATAATGGAGTTTGCAAATTGCAAAGGAGAGTATTTAATTTCTGCTGAATTATCATCTGCTATATAGATATATGTATCTGAAATCAACAGAAGTTCTCTTTTTCTAAAATTATATGATAAACCATCATATGATTCAGACGACATAAATGAAAGGGCTTTATGCTCTCTAGTATCCAATCGAAATAGTCCATTAGTCATAGCAATAAATACCCATTCACTATTAGTTACCAACATTGATTTAATACTTGCTTGTACTGCATCTACTTTTCCGGTATTCAATGGTGTTTCTTCAAGAATAAGCTTTTTATCTATGTCTATAAATGCTATTGATGCTACTGTATATGATGATGTATCAGCATTCTTATTGCCCTGGCATGCTACTACCATTTTTGCACCAGTGGGATCGGCCTGTAAAAAGCTTGGAGCAACTTGTACATAATACGTTTTAACAACTGTATTTGTTCTTGTATCAATTTGTGACACTGAATTACTTTTACTATTGGCAACAAAAATTTGATTTTGTCTATTTCCTAAACCTTCTTGAATAGCAATACCACCATTGCCAACTTTGATTTCAGTGGCAATTTTAAAATTGAATAGGTCGTATACACTCACAATAGAATCATTCTGATGAGCGATATAAGCAGATGTTGCATTCCCAAATGCAATATCGCTTGGGATTTTTTTGCTTATCGAAAAATCTATTGAATCAATTGGTTTATATGTTGCTCTATCTAAAATCATGATTTTATAGATAGATGGCATCATAAGAAACAGCATATTTCTATACTCTTTAATACCGGTGATCTCTACCCCTCGAGCATACACTGTAGAAGGATTTGAAGCTACATTATTAATAACTTGATTTTGTTGAAGTACATTGGGATTCCCTTTAGAAATAGTTAAAAGAGTCCATGTATCTTGCGCTGGATTAATAATTTTCTCTTCTGGTGTGCAGGAGGAAAATATTATCAATGAACTAATAATGACAATATAAACTATGTGTTTTAGTGTTTTCATATCGTGAAATTAGTAAATAAAATTCAACTAAAGTAAAAACTTATAATTTGAGAATTTACAATGATTATGTTCTCTTTTGATCTGAAAGCATTAATACCGAAGACCAGCCATCTTTTTGCAAATATAAAGAAGCCATCTTCGCTATATCTTCTAATGTAATGGCATTTATCTTATGAATGGTTTCTTGGTAAGGTTCATGCCCACCTTCTTCTAATTCGCCGCGCCCAAGCGATTGCATCCTGGCAGACATACTTTCTAAAGACATTAACACAGCTGCTTTTACTTGGGCTTTTGCCCTTTCTAATTCTTTTGATTTGACAGGATATTGATTAATTATTTTTTCACATTCAATTAACAGCATATCTCTGGCTTTTTCTACTTTTTTATTGTCACATGCCGTATATAAAAATAATGCTCCACAATCAGAATATAAATCTAAAGCTGAATAGACAGTATATCCTAATCCATAACGCTCTCTTATCGTTTGATATAATCTAGAGCTCATCCCCTCTCCTAAAAGCATATTCATTACTGTTAATGCATACCGTTGATCACTTAGAAAACCCTCGGTTGTTTTTGCCAACAAAACATGAGCCTGTTGAAACTTTTTTGTTAGAACTTTATGCTGAACTGCTTGCGATACATATAGATTTCTATTTCTAATTGTTTGTTTTGTAGATATATGAGCAAAATATCTTTCAGCTAATTTTACAATGTCCTCATGTTTAATATTGCCCGCAATAGCAATTACTATAGAGTCTGAATTATATAATGAATCTCTAATACCTAATAAAGCATCTCTACTGATATGTTGAACAGATTCAATTGTTCCCGTAATGGATTGTCCTAAAGGATGATTGCCAAAAAGCAAAGCTTCTCCCTGTTCAAAGATTACTTCTTCTGGTTCATCATCACATGAATGAATCTCTTCTATGATAATATTTCTTTCTTTTTCTATGTCTTTTTCTGCTAAAGCTGGAGATAATGTTAGTTCGGCCATTAAAGAAAATACTTTAGGGAAATCTACAGACAATGCTCGGACATAATAACAAGTATGTTCTTTTGTTGTAAAAGCATTAGAATATGCCCCCATCTGTTCAAATGCATCTGCCAATGCTTTGGTACTTCTTTTTAATGTTCTACGAAATGCAAGATGCTCTAAAAAATGGACAGCTCCGGCTGTTTCATTAGTTTCATCTCTAGAACCGGCTTTAATCCAAACTCCTAGAGAAAACGATGCAACCGTAGGAATATATTCACTAACAACTCGAATTCCATTAGATAAGTGAGTAGTATATGCAGTAATAGATTCATGTACCTGCATTGAATGATGTATTGTCTTTCTATTCCTTATCATGAATTCATATTCCTAGTGCAAAGATTCTAGTGCTTGAGCAATATCTTTTAATAAATCATCAATATTTTCGATACCAACTGATAATCGAACTAAACTATCTGTTATGCCTAATTTCTCTCTTTGTTCTTTGGGAATACTTCCATGCGTCATGCTTACTGGATGACATACAAGTGATTCTACACCACCCAAAGATTCTGCCAATGTAAATAATCGCACTGCATTTGTGAATGCTTTTGCTTTTTCTAATGTACCTAATTCGATAGAAATCATGCCACCAAAACCAGACATCTGTTCCTTTGCTAATGCATGTTGAGGATGCGATTGAAGTCCGGGATAATGGGTAGCGATTACCATTGGGTGATGTTCACAATAATCTGCTATTATTTTAGCATTTGCTTCATGTTGATTCATTCTTATGGCAAGTGTTTTTACAGATCGCAAACATAACCAACATTCGAATGGTCCAGGAACGGCACCTGCTGCATTCTGTATAAATCTAAGTTCATGGGCAATATTTTCATGTGCAGCAATAACTACTCCGCTAACTAAATCTGAATGTCCCCCTAAATATTTAGTTGCACTATGCAATACAATGTCTGCACCTAAAGTAATTGGCTTTTGAAAATAAGGACTAGCAAATGTATTATCTACCACTAATAATGCATGATGATGATGAGCTAATTCTGCAAGCATTTTTAGATCAGTTAATTTCATCATTGGGTTAGTTGGTGATTCGGTATATAGCATCTTTGTTTTGCCAGGAATTATCGCTGCTTCAACGGCTTCTTTACTGGTCATATCAACTACCGAAAACTCTAATCCAAAGCGCTTAATCACCTTGTCAAATAATCTGAATGTCCCACCATACATATCTTCTGCACATACGATATGATCTCCGGCAGACAATAGAGTTACAACTGCATTAACAGCTGCCATACCACTTCCAAAAGCAAATCCTGCATTACCTTGTTCTAGATTTGCAATAGATGCTTCCCAAGCAAAACGGGTAGGATTTTGGGTTCTGGCATATTCAAAGCCTTTATGTTGCCCAATTGCTTCTTGAGCATATGTAGAAGTTTGATATAATGGAACGGTAACAGCACCTGTTAATTCTTCGGGATCTTGTCCGGCATGAATAGCTCTTGTAGCAAAACCAAATTCGGAAGGATTATATGAAGTCATAAGTTTTCAGTAGAATAATGAATGATTATATATGCAATATAATGAATATGGAAAGGGTTAAAATTTAATTTGATCAAGTTTTTTGTTTCTTCTTTTTTGCTGCTGGAAAAAGGATATTATTGAGTATTAGCCGATATCCAGGCGAATTTTTATGAAGTGAAATATCTGTTGGAGGATCTCCTACCGCATGTTGATAATCTTCGGGATCATGTCCTCCATACCATGTAAATGTACCTCGCCCTGCATTTCCATGAATATATTTTACTTCATCTGTACCTTCTCTTTCTGCTAAAACTGTTACTGATTTTTTTATTTGTTCTTTGTGAAAAGCAGTGGTTTGGCCTAGAAAATTATGTACAATATTAGCATGACATTGTGTTAACATTGTAGGAACGGGATCGTATTTTGCAGAAAATTCAAAGAGGGTGAAATAATCTATTTCTGTATTATTCACACGTATATTGGCATCTACATCTATTGTTGAATATTCATATTTATATGGGTCTAAATACACTTGAAAATTTTCAAATGCGAAGGTACTTTCAAAATGTAATTCATTGTTTACATTATTACTCGGCGGATCGCCATCAAACATTTGTTCACATATATCAGTATTAGAGGCAGCGATAGCAATATCATAGGAGTCAGTTGCGCTACACATAGCAAACATGAATCCACCAGCCATAACAAAATCTTTGATTTTATTTACTACAGCTCTTTTTAGTACAGACACTTTAGAGAAACCCATTTTCTTTGCTGTAGATTCTAATAAAGCAACTTGTTGAATATACCATGGAGCATTTGCATAACTAGCGAAAAACTTTCCATATTGTCCGGTAAAATCTTCATGATGAAGATGCAGCCAATCATATTCTGAAAGTTTTCCAGCGAGTACTTCTTCATCCCAGACTTTGTCATAAGAAACTTCGGCATAATCAAGAACCATCGTAACAGCATCATCCCAAGGCCTAGATCCTGGAGTGGTATACACTGCGATTTTGGGTGGTTTCTCTAGTTTTATGGCGTCCATATTACTTTTTTCATCTTGCACTTCTGCATAAATTGCCCCAGCTTCTGTAGCAGATAATTGCTCGAAATATACACCCCTTATTCTACATTCTGCAATAATGGCTGTGTTTGCATCTAATATAAAAGAGCCGCCTCGATAATTTAGCATCCAATCAGTTTGAACACCCTTATTTAATGCCCAATAGGTAAGTCCATAGGCTTTTAAATGGTCTGTTTGTGCTAAGTCCATAGGTATTAATACCTTTTGGGATAGCATAGACAGTGGAATACATACCAATAAGAAAAGGTAAATGAGAATTCTCAATTGAAACTCTAAAAAACATTAAAAATAAAAGCACAATATGAAACGAAAGCGTAATCTGTATTATTGTGTTATATACTCATCTTTTTTGATTTTGTCAGTAATCTGGTAAATAATCGTTTCTCATCGGCATTCAATGCACCTGTAAGAATCAATAATATTGGATATAATATAACAGCACATACTCTCATTAATAATGTTGTATGTGTATAGTGAACAGTAAAGAACAATACTGTAGTAATCAGAATTGTAAGCAATATTCTTTTCCATTCATATGGAATCGGCATAATTGATGTAGATACGGCAAATAAAATACCTGCACTTATTGCATATGCGGTAAATGTAGCCCATGCAGCACCATACATTCCCCATATCGGAATTAAGAGAATATTTAATGTAATATTTACAATTGCAGCAATACCTGTAGCAATTGGAAGCCATCCAGTTTTTTTGTGGATATGAAGTCCTGCTGCAAAATTTGTAGCAGCACCATTAAAAAAATATCCTGCTAAAATTATAGGAATAATGCCAATACCGCTCCAATATGATGCATTAATTATTGTGGTAGAACCTATCTTTAACTGAATGATATCGCCTATAAAAAAACTAATACACAGAAAAAGTCCGGCACATAGTACAGTAAAATAGGTAAAGATTCTTGCAAACAGTGTTTCTGCACCTTCATCTTTATAATGGGTTAAATAAAAAGGCTTATAAGCAAATTCAAATACAGAAACTAGCATCATCATGGGTATACCCAAACGATAATTTGCTTGATATAAACCTGTCATATCAGCACCTGCCATCGCTGTCATAATTGGTCTATCTGCAACTTGCAGCATCATTCCAGAAAAAGCAGATGGAACAGTTGGCAAACCGAATGATAGCATTTCTGCGCCCATGGCTAAATCGATTTTTGGCCTTGTAAACTGAATAATTTCTGGTAAAATCAATAATGCCGCTAATATTGATGAGATAACACCAGAAACAACAATTCCCCATATTCCCAGATGAAATGAGCCAACAAGAATGATATTTAGGACAAGATTAATGGCTACATTTATCACTCTTAGGATTGCAAATCTTTTTGCTTTTCTTTGCATTCTTAAGATACTATATGGAATAACAGTTAATGCATCAAATAGTGGGATTAATGCTATTGCCCTGATAATATCAGCATTACCATGTAGCTCGGGAATTAATGAAGTAATAAAATCAGCATATATAATACATATGGATGTAGAAATTATGCTTATGGAGGCTATGCCAATCCAAGAAAAACTAAATGCTTTTGTAGTTGTATTTTTATTGTCTTTGTCAAAAAAACGGAGGAATGCGGTATCTAAACCAAAAGAATATAAAACATTGATAAATGCGAGTAGAGAATACAAATAAGAATATATACCAAAATCAGCTCTAGAAGACAAATAATGAGTATATAATGGAGTAAGCAAAAAGCTCATCGAACGTGTTAACAGAGTTGTTAAACCATATATCGCAGCATCCGAAGCCAGTAATTGTAATTTGGCTCTCATTCCAATCCTATAGAATTTTATACCGTTTGCAATATACGGTTTTCATAGACAGAGTTTTTAATCTATCATGGGTACTTTTCACTATTCATCTATTCAATATAGAATTTGTATATGCATATCTTAAATTGATCTATCGTAAGGTTAAAGATATTATCATAAAAAAGCCCCCAGAGCATACAAATCACTAGGGGCTAATCAATATCTATGTGATCATGAATATCACATCATACATTTTTTTCTTCTTTAATTTTATGAATAAATTTTTCCATAAAAAGAATAGAATCGTGAAGGTTTAAGCTTAATTGAATACCTCCATTAAGCTCCAAATCTATAAACATTTCGCTTTTTTGATAATCGTAAGCTAATTTGATGTCACGAATATCTGATACATGTATAGAATGCTTCCCAAATGTAAATGCTGCCATAACTACACCTTTATAATATGATTCAATATCTATTTGCACCTTCAATTTAGAATATTCACTTATGCAAAACACTGATAGAAATCATATTTCTACTATTTTATTTTTTTACTGCCATAGCCATACCGTCGCCTAATGGAATTAAACATGGCGGAAACAATAAAGGATGATCTGAAAGTGCTTTATTAAATGATTGAATCCCTTTAACATTTTCAGGCTCAAAATCAGGTTCGCTATCGGCCACATATCCCCAAGCTAAAGCATTATCACCTATAATTATTCCTCCAGATTTTACAAAAGGTAGAATTGCATCTACATAATTGATATAATTAGGTTTATCTGCATCTATAAAAACAAGATCGATTGTATATTCTGGTGAAAACATAGATAATTGCTGTAATGCTTCTCCTATATGAACAGTTATATGATGTGAAAGTTTTAAAGCATCGGCCTGACTGATGATAAATTCTGCATAGTTTTTTTGCACTTCAAAGCAGTGAACCATACCATCTGAAGGTAATACTTCTGCCATTGTAAAAGCAGAATATCCTGCCAAAGAGCCAATTTCAACAATATACTTGGCATTTGTAGCACGTATTAATGTCTGTAAAAATGAACCTTGTAAAGCACCTATTGAAATTGGGGGTATTCCAGCTTGTTCAGCTTGAATTAATACATTATCTAATGCTGGGTTTTGATGAGAAAAAAGCGAGTCTACATATTGAGTAATTGGCTCGGTTAAAAGAGTATGTTGAATAGACATTTAATGACCTTTTATGTTCATTGCTTTATAAGCTTCAATTAAGTTAGTTGTAGATGAATCATGATGTCCACTATGATATGTATCTTTAATAGAAGGTAAGATTTGTTTGGCTAGCTGTTTTCCTAATTCTACGCCCCATTGATCATAAGAACAAATATCCCATAATATTCCTTGAACAAAAGTTCTATGTTCATATAATGCAATAAGCCATCCTAGTGTAAATGGGTTTAACTCATTCAATAGGATAGTTGTAGAAGGACGATTTCCTTGGAATATTTTATGAGGCAATAATTCTTGTATTTTTTGATGAGAAAAACCAGAGGCTTGTAATTCAATTAATACTTCTTGTTCGGATTTACCCAACATTAAAGCAGCACTTTGAGCAAAACAATTGGCAATCAATCTTTCATGCATATCTGCAATTGGATTATGGGTTTGTGCACAAATAATAAATTCTGCATTTACTATTTGGGTTCCTTGATGCAATAGTTGAAAAAATGAATGTTGTGAGTCTGTACCTGGTTGTCCCCAAACTATAGGCGAAGTTTGCCACTGTACTTGAT
This sequence comes from Bacteroidota bacterium, assembly GCA_049317525.1. GTDB lineage: Bacteria > Bacteroidota > Ignavibacteria > Kapaibacteriales > UBA961 > UBA961. Next base: position 10,897 of record JBMOIC010000008.1, read on the forward strand.
CACCATTTTTCGTAATATATTTTCCATTGCTTTCCATTAACATTTGCTGCAAAAAAGATGGAAATAAACGCAAATATTCATCATAAGGCAATATAGCTTGCGTTGAAATCGAATAACAATTTGTATTAATGATATCAATCAAAGCTAAATTAACAGGGATATTATCTTTTAATGGTGTATTATACATATGCATATCCATATGATAAGCACCATGTAATAGACTGCAAAATCCATCATAACCAATTGATATTGCTATAGATAATCCAATCGCACTCCATAGTGAAAATCTTCCACCTATCCAATCCCAGAATACAAATACTCTATCTGGATGAATTCCAAATTCTGCAGTAGCTTCATAATTAGTAGATAATGCTACAAAATGTTTGGAGACATCTTTCCCGCCACTTTGTAAAAACCATGCTTTAGCTGCATTTGCATTTGCAAGAGTTTCTTCGGTAGTAAATGTTTTTGATGCGATAATAAATAAGGTTGTTTCTGGATTACATGTAGATAATGTATCCGAAATATGAGTAGGATCTATATTTGAGACAAAATGTATGTTTAGGTTTTTTTGTGCAAAGTGTCTTAAAGCATCACATACCATATGTGGTCCTAAATCAGAACCACCAATGCCAATATTAACTATGTCTGTAAATGGTTTACCACTATATCCTTGTATGACACCCTGTCTTATCCCATCACTAAAAAGCTGTATGTTCTTTTTTACTTCATCTATTTTTTCAATTATAGACTCATCATGTACAACTATTGTATCATGCTGTTCTGCTCTTAAAGCAGTATGCAAAACTGCCCTAGATTCTGTTTTATTGAATATAGATCCGTGATACACTTGCTTAAACAAAGAATCGATGTGATGCTCTTGTGCGAACTCTAAAGCAGCATTCAATAAATCACTATCTATCAATTGTTTAGAAATATCAACTAGGGCAAAAGACTCCTTAAAAGTAAAGGACTGTGCTCGATGTGGATCTTCCTGGAATAATTGTTTTAATCCTTTTTTGTAGGTTTTTTGTGATGAATCTTTAACTTTTAACCAGCTAGATGATTGTTCTGAAGGTGGCATAATGCTAATAATATGTTAAAGGTTATTGATACGTTTTCTTAAAAATTCTATCTTTTCTTCAAAATACATAAGTTTATCGGGGTTTTTTCTAGCTAAGATTTGATACGCTTTTATTGCTTGAGTATAAGCACCTTGCTTTTCATAAATTGTAGCCATTGTTTCGGTTACTATCGAAGGTGTATATGTAGGTGACTCCTGTACCGGATCATTTGGTATAGCAGGGATTCTTGCATGTTCCAATCTTTTTGCTAGTTCTTCTAATGCATTTAAAGGTTTTTGTATCGCTTGATTTTTTTGCTCAACGATTATTGCTGCAGATAAATAGGAAAAATCTGGAAAATCAGGGAATTCTGTTTCTATCGGAGGTTGATGTTTATCATCCCTTACAGTTTGCGTAGTAATCGAAGTATATTCCAGTTTAGGAAGAAATGAATCATATTGTGAAATTCTTTTTTGTATATGTTCATACTCTTTATTACTGTTTATAGGTATACCCTGCATTGATAATTCAGTTTGAGAACTATCAGATATCTTAATAGAATAAGGATTTACTACTATGCTTGAATGTAATGGAGGAATGTGATGATAACAGGTAATCAATTCCTGATGTCCTGGAAAAAGTTGCATTGCTTTATAAATAAAATGTTTAGCAGCAATAGCATCTCCAGACATATCAATGGTTTGTGCCAATACAATAAATATCTCTGGACCATTTTTTTCTATATCAGAAGTCTGAATCAAGAACTCACATATATCAATTGCACCAATAATATCACCAGATTGAAGTAATAATCTGGCATATTCTAATGGTTTTGATTGATATTCTAAGGGTATATTCATATATAAAAACAAAGGGCAGATATTTTTATTATCCACCCTTTCACATTTCTTTTTATTAATCCCTTCTTCCGCCTAATAAGCGTAGAGTAAAGATAAATAAATTAATAAAATCTAGATATAAAGTTAATGCACCTAGTATAGCACCTTTTGTAGCGATTTCACTTCCATGAAATTCTAATTCAGCAGATTCTTTAATTTTTTGCGTATCATATGCTGTTAAGCCTGTGAATACTAAAACACCGATTATTGAAATAGCAAAGCTTAAAGCATCACTTCCTAAAAACATATTGACAATGCTTGCCAAGATTATTCCTATAAGCCCCATAAACATAAAAGATCCAATACCTGATAAATCTTTTTTTGTAATTGCTCCATATAAGCTCATTGCACCAAACATTCCAGCACTAGATAAAAAAGATGTAACGATTGCTGTTTCAGAGTAAATCAATAGTAAAGCAGATAATGTTAATCCATTTAATGCTGAATATAAAAGGAAAGAACCCATGGCTGTTATTGTATTCATTTTTTCAATAAAACCAGAAAGGGCAATAACAAGACCAAATTGCGCAATAATTAATATCCATCTATAGGACAAAACATCCATCATAATTTGTTGATCTGAAACTATGATTCCACCAACTAAAGCGGTTGTGAATAATCCCCCAACCATCCATCCATACACTTTTGTTAAATATGCTTTTTGAGCCTCGGAAACGGCAACCGAACGAGCTTCTGCCATTGATGAATTCATGATATATTCCTTGTATAATTACACAAACCAATGATTTGACGTTTTACATTAAAACTAATTTAGGGAATTCCTTTAAATCAACAGTATTTGCTATAGTGTTATGCTAGAATTTACAAATAATTGCCTACCAATCATATTGGGAATAAACTGTAAATTCATAGAATTCAAGGCATTGTTTATGCCAATTGAAATCATTAAGGTAGATTGTTTATCAGAAATATCAAATTTTTGGGACATAGCAGCATTGATGATAGTATATCCTTGAATATATTCATTGTCAAGATCAGGAACTTTACGATTTGAAATGACTGGTCCATTATTATCAAGTGCTTCATCGCCGAATCTTCCTATCATTTGGGCCCTGATATTGAATGAAAAATCATATTCAGGATTAGTATACTCTAATCGTATTGTACCTGTATGCTTTGATCGAAACCACAAACCACCATATTCATTTTCTGTTAATGGTTTAAATGTTCCATTTGATGCGCTTACAGTTCCTGCTATTCCCTTTTTTATAGCATCAACAACCTCTAAATCTTTTGTATCCAAATATTGATATCCCAATGTTATACCTAAAGATTGATTATCTGTTTTGGACAAAGGCAATATCCATCTAGTAGAGATATCAATTCCAGAAGTTAAAGCTCTAGAAATATTTCTATAAGAATAAATTGATTGATTTGAAATTGGATCTGATTTTACAAAATAAAATTCAATAAGATTTGATAGTTGATTAACAAAGTAACGACATTCAAAAAAAACAGAAATTGGTTTTGAATCCGATAGTAACAATGACTGATTATCATAGATTATGCCAGCATCATAAGCTATAGATCTTTCAGGTTGCAAATCGAAACCCAATCTTCTGGAACCAATCAAATCATATCCGGCTCCACCAAGTCTATTAGAAAATTGTACGTATAATTGTCTGAAATCTGGAACTTTAAATCCTGTGCCAATTGAACTATTCAAGCGAATTTCTTCAGTTACTTTAATATTGAGAGAATACTTGGGATTAATAATATTAACAAGGCTTTTTGCAAATTCAGAAACAGCAAACTCAGGATTTTTATATGCAGAATTTTGTACATATCTAGCACTTAAAGCATATGAGATCCAAGAAGTTGGATTTCCTTCCCATTGCATAAATCCACTAAAAGTTCTAAATGATGGTTTGTCTGGATAACGTGTACCAGAAATATCATCAATTGTATATTCAGTACCGAATGTGAAACGATTTTTTTCAGACCAAAAAACATCATATTGTAGATATGATCTTAATAAATTTCTAGACATATCATCAATTGAAGATCCACTGCCTTGTATTGAATCAAAATTATACCGTTCTCCATAAGAGCTTGCATATACTTGAGTAGATAATCTAGCTTTACCATGCGTCCATTCGGCCGAAATCGTAGAACCAATATCTTTTTGAACTACACTGCCGGTATTAGACGCAATTTGTCCAAAAAATGATTCTACAAATTTGCCTTTTGAATCTGACATAAATCCCCGAAAATCAGCTCCTATTTTTAGATTATTATGAGCAAACCATTTCATCTTTGTATGTACAGTATAATCTGTAAAACCCTGATATGGATATACTTTATTAGATTGTTCCAAAGTAAATGGCAGCGAATTCTTATAATTTAAAAAAGTGCTGAAATCAAACTTTTCACTCCCATATTGTAATTCTGCACGATATTCTTGTGCACCCTTTTGGATAATTTGTCCAAATAAAGAACCCTTGAAACCTATCTCTGGCTTTTTGGTAATAATATTGATTACTCCTGCTAAAGCCTCACTACCATACAAAGAAGACATTGGCCCTTTTACAATTTCTACTCTTTCGATATTCCCTACTGATATTCTTGATAAATCTAATACTCCAGCTACTCTTCCTATCATTGGTTGTCCATCGATTAAAATTTGAGTATAATCTGCACTCAAACCCATTATCTGTACTCCGGTTCTAACATTTGATGAAAGAGCAATTCCATTTTGTTCTTTTAATAAATCACCAATATTAACCATTGCTGAGGTATGAATTTGCTCATTAGAAATTACTTCTACACGAACTGGTGAGTCTTTTTGAACTACTTCATTTCTCGTTCCTGTCACAACAATATTTTTTTTACTTTTTATTACCGTTATAGTATCAGATTTTTTAATCGGAATTTTGGGAATTCTTGGTTTATTGGTATCAATCGCAATGAATTCATTCCCATGTACTTGTAGTGACAATGAAAAAAAAACGATAATACATGCTATTCTATTTATCATGGATAAAAAAGTATAATCATAAAAAAACCCCTTCTTATCTTTCCGTAAGAAGGGGTTGAACACTTTATAAAATTATCATGACAAAGGAACTGTATATGCTGCATTCTTATGAAGGGCTTTTCTAACCCATGCGCCGTTTTCTTCTGCCATTCGGCGAACAGCCAAGCGTTCTTTGTTGCATGGCCCATTGCCACGGATAACTTCAAAAAATTCATTCCAATCTGGGTCAGAATATGACCATTTTCCAATTTCTTTATTTTTAACAAGATTTGGATCTGGGATCGATAAACCTAATTCAAGTATTTTTGGCACATATTGATTTAGAAATTGTTGTCGCATATCATCATTGCTTGCCATTTTAACTTTCCATCGCATCAGAATTTCACTATGAACAGATGCATTATCTGGAGGGCCAAAAAAATGCATGAGTGGTTTCCACCACCTATTCAATGCGTCTTGAACCATTTCTCTTTGAACTGGTGTTCCAGTTGCTAATGTGGTAACATTATCATAGCCATAACGCAAGTGGAAAGATTCTTCCATACAAATTCTTTCTAATGCCCGGCAATAAGGACCATAAGACCCTTTTGAATTCAATACTTGATTGATAATGGCAGATGCGTCAACTAGCCATGCAATAACTGCTGTATCTGCCCATGTTTTTGCTGGATAATTAAATACATTGGAATATTTAGATTTTCCATTAATCAAATCATTGATCATTTCTTCACGAGTTTTACCAAGGGTTTCTGCACCATTATATAACAATTGGGCATGGCCACTTTCATCTTGTACTTTAGCCATTAATGCCATTTTACGCTTAAAACCTGGCGCCCTTGTAATCCACGTACCTTCTGGTAATGCACCAATTATCTCAGAATGCGCATGTTGTTCAATCATTCTGATTAATTGTCTGCGATACTCTTTGGGCATCCAATCATAAGGTTCTATTTTTTCGCCACGAGCTATTTTTGCTTCAAATTGTTCTAAACGAACCGGATCTTCATTAAGTATCTGAGCCGTTTCTGATACATCTACTATACTAACATTGCCATACATATGCAATTCCTTGGTTATTTCTTACAAAAATACCAAAGGAGTATGGTTTAACAAAGCTCTACTCCTTAGTTTTTCAGTTTTTTTGTGCTGCTCTTTGCATATCGGAAAGAATAATAACCGATTTCAGAGAACATAGTTGGTTTTTCAGGTTGATCCTTATAAATACTAAGGATTTGTAGCTTAACATAGTTCCCTAAACGGGTTTTTACTACTAATGTTTTTTGCGCTACTGGATTAATTGTTCTTGATGATCCATCATATGTAAAGAAATTACCTGGAGGAGCAAGTGCTATTGACAAAATTCTTCCACTGGTTGATTGATCATCTATCTTAAAATTACTATCCGCAGGTGCTGTCGTCAATAAATCAAATGTAGTGTCTACAATTAAACCCTTCGTTAATCCACTTGGATTTACTGTCCCTGAATTCAAAAATATATCAATCTGTTTTGTTTTACCACCACCATACAAATACGCCATCTTAATGTCCCATTCCGATGACTGTGATTTTGTATGTGAAACTATACTATCACCATCTAATGAATAGTATATAAATTTAGATTGTAGAGTGTCTGGAATAATATTCTTAATTATTCTGGTTGAAACTGTATCAATTGTAGGTTGAACATTGGATGAGCTATCGGAACATGAATCTAGGGAAAAAAGTAAAATGAACGCGGACAAAAAACAAAATATCTTGTACATAAAAATACCTAAACAAAGTAAAGTGATATGGTGATTTATTTTTTACAAATTTACGTGTAATCACACATATTGTCAAAACATATATTGTTATATGTACATTATTTTATTAATTATTTTTTGCTCCTTCTAGCACCCATTGTCTTAACCCTTTGATTTGGCTGGAATTAACTCTGTCTTGAAAAGACAACATATGAGCTTGTTTTCCTTCTAGTATTTGATTTAGCAGGCTTATATCAGGTTTACCAGGAATAATCAATCCGGCTCTACCAGTTAAAGCATAATAAGAAGTAACATCAACACTTCCCAATTTTGATTCATAATCATGGCAACCAGAAAAAGCGCAGGTAAGTTCTAATAAAGGTTTTACATGTAATTGATAGCTAATATTTGTGTCGGGAAAAATAATTTGATCAGGGGAAGTAATCACATTGTCATTACATGCAGAGCACAAAAACATACCGTAAAGTAATAGTGATATAGCTACACATTTCATATTTCTCATAGGGATACAATTTATTTCGTTAGAAATTCACTTACATTCAAAAAATCATTTTCTGATAATTTATATATGTAAAATTGGATGAACAATTTCTATTTTATCGTGCTTATTGTATGATACTTTAGCTAGGAATAATCCTGATGGAGGGCATGTAAGTAAAGCCGGGACATTAGATGGTTTTTTTAGAAGGATAGGAATTTCATCTGCTTTCATTTTTCCTCTACCAACTTCCGCAATTACGCCAACCATGCGTCTGACCATACTCCACAAAAAATGTGATCCTGTAATTGAAATTAAAATGAGATCTCCATGTTCTCTAACTGAAATTGACATTATATCAACTTTTGTTGATTTTTCATCAGGATCATCAGCGGTGAAAGATCTAAAATCATGCATGCCTTCAAAATGTGAAGCTGCTTTTTGCATTGCGGAAATATCAAGATTATCTTTTATCCACCATACTAGTTTTTTTCCAAAGGCGGTTCTTCTTCTTGAGATTTGATAGAGATATGTTCTTGATACTGCATGATGTCTGGCATGGAATCTATCATCAGCTTTTTCTACTTGAAGAATTGAAATATCACTTGGTAATTCATCATTTAATTTTTGTCTAATAATATGCGGAGCCAACATGGTTTTTACATCAAGATGTATTACTTGCTCTAGTGCATGAACACCTGCATCGGTTCTTCCAGAACCATATAGCTCAAAGGAATCAGTAGCGAATACTGTTTTTGAAGCACCAATTAATTCCCCTTGAATTGTTCTTGCATTTTTTTGAACTTGCCAGCCTGAAAATCTGGTTCCTTCATATTCTACAGTAATTTTATATCTAGACATATCAATTATTATTTTTCTAAAAAAATCATCTATAATGATCAAAGATACGGTATAAATTTCAGCTAATTAGTTTTGCTAATAAATGAATTACTCTATGATTGCTTCTCTTGTTAACATTGCATTGTGATGAGGAGCAATCAATATTTCAGAGAATGTGCCTTTTTGTGTGAATACCCGAATGATAATTATTGATTCATGTATTGAAGATAGAGGAATAGTTGCTTGTGATTGTGCAGATATAGTTGGAACATATATTTGTTTTCCTGAGAGAGAAAATATACCTATAGATTGTATTTCATGCTGTGCAGATTCAATATGAACGAATGATTCAGTTACACTAAATTTAATTGATTGATCAAAAAGTTTTTCATTATGTATTGCAGTGCTTGTAGGTTTCCATACATAAAAGCCAGCTTCTGTGGCAGCATATACCAAAGTTTCACCATTTCTATTTATTGCAGATTTAATCATCCATACATTTTTTCTTGGTGGAATTCCTTGCATATTAGAAAACCATGGAATTTGACTTGAATAATATGTTGGTGAGAATACATTGATTTGAGATTGAATAATAAATCCAGGGCCAGGAATATTTTCCGAAGCATCAGAGTATCCACCAATAAATAATTCTTCATTGCCATTTTGATATGGTGCAGTACATAAAGACCAAAAGCTAGTATCTTTACTGCCGAATTCATTCCATGTTTCACCGCCATCTGTGGTTTTATAGATACCCCCATTTGGTTTATTTTTAGGAAGAAAATAGGCTATAATAGCAAATCCAATTGAAGGATTTTTTTTACTAAACACAATCTTAGGTATTTCTGAATCACCTTTTTCTCTAATACTTGCTACTGTTCTCCATGAAGAACCCGCATCGGTAGACTTTTTTATTATGCCTAATTTACAGCCGGCAAAAAGTACATTTGAACTATCTGGTTTTAATGTTAATGTACATAATCCAGATACATTTAAGGTAGTTATGGTATCCCATGAAATGCCACCATTCATGCTCCTAAAAATTCTATTAGATGTATTATCTCCAGCATAAATCATCAAAGGATTATCGGGATTTTCTATGATTGTTTCACCAGGAGATATAAATAATGGTTTTTCAGGTTCGAAAACATTCTCCCAAGTTATCCCTTGATCTGTACTTCTTCTGATACTATTAAAAACGCCACCAGCCAATACAATATTTGTATCAACCGAAGAAATAAGGATATTTGTTAACTGAGAAGAACCACTTCTAAATTCAATACTATCTATTGTCCAACTTAAACCACCATTTTGAGTTTTATATAGTGTTCTTCCTAATCCCCCAACTATTATTGTTTCAGGATTTTTAGGATTGATGCCAATTCCATATACAGGAGAATCTAAAAGTCTTTTCCAAGATCCAGAAACTTGTGCATCTAGGATAGTGAAAGAAGCAAAAAGGAGAACACAAATAAAGTATATCATATAAGTAGTTATTACTTTTGTTTAAAAGGGGTTAATGCTATTCTATCAAAAAATTGTTTGATATGTAGTTCTGAATCTTGAGAATTGATTGAATAATTCCAAAAATATTCAATATCGCCCTTACCTGCTGCTAATTGCATTGCTCCCTGTGATTTATGTTCAGCAATAACAAGATTAGCAATAATTGAATAATTAAGTTTATTATTATATCCAAAACTTTGATTTCTATTGAATTGAGCACTTGGAAATTCATTTTTAACTGCAGTTATTGGGTAAGTCTGTAATCCAAAAAATGGCTCTGGTTTAATAGCAGTTGAATCTGCAAGTGAACATCCTATAATAACAGGTTTACTTTTTGATTGGAACTCTTGTAAAGCAGATAAAGCCAATATTGTAGCTGCTTTATGATGTCCATGTGTTGAATTTGTTGGAAGCAAAGTAAAGATGAAATCATAGTGTTTAGTAGATAATACTTGTTGAATTCGCCTTTTAATTAAGGTAGTATCCCAAACATAATGTAATACAGAATCAGCATCTAAAGTGTAGTATGTGTCTTTTTGATCTAGAAAATAATAATCTCTTAAACCTAGAATAGCACCTCCGGACATCAATTCTTTTTTTCTTATAGAAGGTAGATATTCTCTTCCAATAGCTTCTTTTGTTAATTCAATATGATAGATATCTTGGGCAATACTAGAATACTTGTATCCTGCCTCGCCATTGGTAATAACGATAATATCAGCTTTACCATTAAGATCATGAGTTATTTTATAGATAGTAGCCGCAAATCCAGTTTCATCATCAGGATGAGCAGTAATTATTAAAACTGAAGGATTTTGAGAATACATTTTTGCATACATTGTAAGCAAAATAAATATGGCAATATGTATTGTAGTTTTCATTATGTATTATCATTAAATAATTGAATTAGATGCAAATTGCAAAAAAGACATAAAAAAAGCCTGAGTTCTTTTAGAATCAGGCTATTCTTATTATGTTCTTTTATTAATTACCATCTAATGAGTCATAAAGCTCTTGTAAATGCTTTCGTAAATGAAGAACTGCATATCTTTTTCTTGCAAGAAGAGTATTGATATTAACACCAGTTTCTTCGCTCATTTCACGAAAAGAAACACCTTCAAATTCATTTTTAACGAAAACTTCTCTTTGTTCACTTGGAAGTTCAGCTAAACCTTCTAATACTGCTTCCCAAATAGTTTTTCTTAATAAATCGCTGTCTGGAGTATGAGAAATATCACTGATAAAATTCTCGAAAGAATCCATTCCATCTTCAATTTGGCCGGCAGTATACATATCAGAAAAAGTTTCTGATCTTTTCTTGCGATAAGAATCAATAATACGATTTCTTACCGCAGTGAAAACCCAAGATGCTATATTTTCTATAGGTTTTTGTACATGAGCCGAGGCTGCAAGTACATTAGTAAAAACATCTTGTAGAATATCTTCAGCTTCTTCTTGGCTACGGACACGTTGACGAATAAATCCAAGAAACTTTTTGCGATCTGTTTTAAACAGATTTTCGATTTGCAGTGCTAAATCCATGTTTTCCTTTCCTTTAAAGACTATGGTAGAAACTGTTTGAATTTCTTGAGGTTGTCCAAAACGATCATCATCATAATAAACATTCGCTGGTTTTGTAGTTTCAAAACCAGTCACGGCTCCTTTAAGCACATCTTCGACATGAGTTTTTTCTGTAAGAGCAATCATAGTGTTGAACTAAAAAAATGTAAAAAAAATGATATGAACTATTTGGTGGCTATATGCCAACCACATAAAAGCAGTAACAAATTTGTACCATTCAATCCTGTAAAAGTGAAGAAATTATGTATGCCATGTATTCAGAGTGTGACAATTTGACTTTGGTTTAACAATTGATATAACTTTTTGTCATATTAGGCCTGTCATATTTACAGGCTTTGTCATTAATCTCTTGTGATAGGTACCAAAGGAATTTTTATGCCAAAGTTTTTAGCATTAGAGATCGCTCTTGAATATCCTGCATCTGTATGCCTTAGAATTCCCATGAGTGGATCGTATGTTAATACTCTGTTAAGTCTTTTTTCTGCATCTTTGGTTCCATCAGCAACAATAACCATTCCGGAGTGTAATGATAAGCCCATGCCAACTCCTCCACCTTGATGAAGAGAAACCCAAGTTGCACCTCCAAGAGTATTTAGAGCAAAATTAAGGTACACCCAATCTGCAATTGCATCAGAGCCATCAAGCATAGATTCGGTTTCTCGAAAAGGAGAAGCAACCGAGCCACAATCTAGATGATCTCTTCCAATAACTATCGGTGCAGATACTTTACCTGACGCAACCAAATCATTAAATAGTTTTCCTGCTTTTGCTCTTTCTCCATAGCTAAGCCAGCATATTCGGGCTGGTAGGCCTTGATAACCAATTCTACTTTGAGCATTTTTAATCCATCTATGAAGGCCATCATTGTGAGGGAATAAACCCATAATGGCATCATCGGTTACAGCAATATCTTCAGGATCTCCAGAAAGGGCCACCCATCTGAATGGACCATTACCATCACAGAATAATTGTCTTACATAAGCTGGAACAAAACCTGGAAAATCGAAAGCATTTTGAACACCCGCATTATCTTTTGCGATGCCCCTGATATTATTTCCATAATCAAAAACAATAGATCCAGCTTTTTGGAATGCAATCATTGCTTTTACATGCTCGCCGATAGAGTGATAGCTTTTTTTAAGATATTCTTCAGGATTTTCAACTCTAAGAATATCTGCTTCTTCTTTTGATAGGCCTGCTGGATAATAACCATGCAAAGGATCATGGGCAGCAGTTTGATCTGTAACAATATCCGGTATGATACCTCTATTCAGCATTTCAGGTAAAATTTCGGCAGCATTTCCAATTAATCCTATTGACATAGCTGTGCGATTTTTCTTACAGTTTTCTACAAGTGTAAGGGCTTCTGTTAAAGAAGAAAGTTTGACATCGCAATATCCGTCTTTTATACGTTTATCGATTCTAGATTCATCGATCTCTATACATAGTGCAACTGCTCCATTAAAAGTAGCAGCTAGTGGTTGAGCACCACCCATACCACCTAATCCAGCGGTAAGTATAAAAGTTCCAAACAAATCTCCGCCAAAATGTTGTCGGGCACATTCAGCAAATGTTTCATATGTTCCTTGAACAATGCCTTGGGTTCCAATATATATCCAACTTCCAGCTGTCATTTGACCATACATCATCAGGCCTAATTCATCTAATCGACGGAATTCATCCCAATTAGCCCATTTGCCTACTAGATTAGAATTAGCAATAATTACCCTTGGCGCTTGTTCATGTGTTGGTACAATACCAACAGGCTTGCCAGACTGTACAAGCAAAGTTTCATCGGGATTCATGTGTTGTAAAGATTCCAAAATTGCATCTAAAGAATCCCAATTTCTGGCAGCTTTGCCAAGGCCACCATAAACGATAAGCTTTTCAGGATGTTCTGCAACTGCTGGGTCTAAATTATTTTGAATCATTCTATATGCGGCTTCAATCTGCCAGTTTTTGCAGGTTAATTGCGAGCCATGAGGAGATTGAATTATTCTTGAAGACATTTTTATATCCAAGTTTTACAATGTATATGCGAAAAATATAATGATCAAAACTCAATACTATCAGAAAAAGTTCTATTTAAGTGCCGAAGGAAATGATAAGAAAGGTGGTTTAGGGAAATCACCTTCTAAAGGTCGTAGTTCAATATCTTCGAATAATATATCAGGAACCAACAGAGAAGCTGAAACAAATTGAGATCCACCCGTCATAAATGCTGATACAACAGCTGGTGCAAGATAATTATAAGGATGATGTTTTTTTCCTATCATCAAAATATCTTTAAAAGTAGCAGGTGACATGCCAGCAATTTCAGAGCCTCTGATTCTTTCTTCTTTGCCATCGGGATATATTCGATATGCTTCTAATACTGTTAATTTAGAATCTCCTTGAGCATAAGGAAATTCCCCAGATGTTTGTTCATAGAGCACAGTATACAATAGATTTATATTCAATACTTTTTTTACGATTATTCCATAGGGTAAATCACGGTCTTTACAAAGCTTTAGCATTCGTTTTTTTAAAGCTTCTGATTCACCTTCTTTCTTTTTATCAACACTCATTAGGTGTAAGACACTAAAAATTGGCGCACCACCTCGTGAATGGCCATTAGATGTTTTTACTCTTTTTGTAGGTGTTCTGCCACTTAACAATGTTTTTAAATATCCTTTTTCAATGATTGAAACTGTTTGCGCTGGTATTCCTTCATCATCAATACGATATGATCCTATTAAAGATGAAGATCCATTAGAAGACATTAATGGATTATCTTGGACAGATAAAAACTCTGGTAGAACTCTACCACCAATTTTATTCTGAAAAGCAGAATTTCTTTCATTATCTTGAACACCTCTCTCTGTTAAAGGAGGCCTTTGCGCAATAAGATTAGGGGCAAATATCTGGGCAAATACTTCTGCAGCAGCTTGTCCTTCAAAGAGTATAGGGCCTGAATATGGCTCTGATAATGATTGTGCTTCATATGCCGAAACAAGAGATTTTGCTGTTTGCTCTGTAGCCCTAAATAATGAATCATTATTTGGTAATTCCTTTACTGAATTAGCATAACAATGGTATGCTGACGCTATAGGCATACCATCTTTACATTGCGTAGATGCAACAACTTCTATTCCAATCATCTGCTTAGTTTTTACATATTCTCTACCTTCGCTATTCACATATAAGATTGTTTCTGGCAAAAACTCAGCACTAACAGAACTCAATGAAATCTGTGGATAATTGATAAAAATTGATGATAATTTTTTAACTAGATCTTGATAATCAGAAAAATTAATTGTTGAAAATGAAGCAGTATCTGCAACAATTGCAGGAGGCATTAATGCAAAATCAGGTGTTGAATCTGTTCTTAATCTATTTTTTAATGAAGCTTCTTTTTTGGAGTATAGTTCTGCACATTGTTTATAACATGCATCGGTTGCTAACCATAATTCTCTGCGAAGAGAACTATAATCAGGCTCTAAAGGAATTCGCCTATTTTTAAAGGATTCTTCATCATCTCCACTTCCAAAAAAACCTAAAGCAGCATCAAAATAATTTGTATTATCAAATTTCTCATTACCTACCCTCATTCCCACAGTAATTGATGCTCCATCTATATCTTTAGTTGATACCAATCCACCTAAAGTAGCTTTTGCAGATTCTGTATGACGCAATGTGATTGCATATTCAAGATAATATGGCTTTTGAAGATTATTAACATGCAGCTTTTGCACAGATCTTTGTATTTCATCTCTCATCGCCCTGATCAGTTCTTGATGAGATATTGCAGAGAACATAGTTGCTAAAGGACAAATTATCAATAGCAATGAAATATAGATAGAATGTAGTGACATGTAATAATCTTAGAAAACAGAAAAAACAATGATTATATGTATTTATACCTTTACAAAGATACAAACCTGATAGGGTACAATTATCTTGAAGCAGAATTTGAATGTAAATATTTTCTTAATTGGACAATTCTCCTTACCGGATTAACACCTTTTGTATACAATACAGATTCGTTTTTTATCATGCCAATCCCTTTAGAAAGCCATACATTGTTTTCGAATATACCACCATTTGGTCCTGGAGTTTTAGAGAAATAATGATAGCAAGTAAAAGTACCTGCTGGCACTGATATCAATGCTGCAGTATCTTTTACAATTACATTTACGCCATTTGCACTGTATTTCTCATTGTTATAAGCAGGATATTTATATGTAAGACTAAATACAGGCATAGAAGTAGTGTCTTGTGGGTCTTGGGCCCAACTATAAATTCCTTTTTCACGAGGAGTATACCAAGTGCCACCTTTTTGTACAGATAATGTTCTGATTAATGAGCAAGGACTACTATCTAATTGAGTACTACCATGTACATATAAAGTATCTGCCTGAGGAAATGGAAATTCTTGATTAGGCTCTAGAAATCTACCAGTTGAAATATCCTGATATGAAATATCAAAAAACCACATATTCCCCTCCGAAAGTGGAATTAGCAAGGAATCATAAGGATTAATTGTATGAATAGCTGATTGTTTTTCAAGAGGGCCAATCGTATTGATAGCTGCTTTTTTTGAGATATCAGAGCAAGACATCAGAATAAAAATTATGCTTAGAATAGAAGATACTTTCATAGAAGATTCGATACATACGTGAAAAATATGAGTAGATTGAAAAATCACCTGAATTTTTTATGAATAAAGAGAAAAAAAAGCAGGTGTTCTCCTTATTTTTGTTACTAAAATAATCTCTTATAGATCAAATGAAACAATCAAATAACCGCAGCTCAGATTATACATATTCACCAAGCACTCTGTGTGTTCATGAGGGTACTTTAAGAGACCCAATAAGTGGAGGCGTGAATACTCCGATTTTTCCTTCTTCTGCTATAGATTATAGAACGAAAGATATTCGATATCCAAGAAATTTCAATACTCCAAATAATGATGCTGTTGCTAAAAAATTAGCAACATTAGAAGGCACCGAAAAAGCTTTAATACTAAGCTCTGGCATGGCAGCTATTTCTATTGGCATTATGGCTTTGGTTAAGCCTGGAGAACATATCGTATTTCAAAAAGATCTCTATGGTGGTACACTTGCTTTTATAGAGCAAGAATTACCAAAAAGAAATATTTCCTACACCTTTGTAGATGCCACTAACATTGATGAGCTAAAAGAAGCAATTACCGAACAAACAGCATTAATATATATTGAGACACCTTCTAATCCTTTGCTTAATATTATTGATATCAAGTCTGTAACTCATATTGCAAAACATTGTAAGATAAAAACAATGATTGATAATACTTTTGCTTCACCTATCAATCAGAATCCAGCTCAATTAGGTTGTGATCTAATTATGCATAGTGCAACTAAATATCTTGGTGGACATAGCGACTTTTGTGCTGGGGCATTAGCTGGTTCATCAGACATAATTGAACAATGTAGATTTTTAGGTACAATGTATGGGTGTTCTCTTAATGCAAGTGATTTAGCATTATTAGAAAGAAGCATGAAAACACTTGCTATCAGAGTTGAAAAACACAATCATAATGCAATGGAAATTGCACATTATTTACAAAATCATCCGGCTATAAGTACAGTATATTTTCCAGGACTTATAACTCATCCAGGGCATACAATAGCAAAAGAGCAAATGCATGGATTTGGCGGCATGATGTCTTTTGAGCTTAACACAGAAAATCAATCTGCAATATCCCGTTTTCTAGATTCACTCAATATTATCATTCCTGCTGGTAGTCTTGGTGGAGTAGAATCATTAATTACTTCTCCAGCACTTACTTCTCATAAACTCATTGGAGAACATGGACGGCAATCTTATGGTATTAAAGATAATCTATTAAGGCTTTCTGTTGGAATAGAGAATATTGAAGATTTAATCAATGATTTATCCTTTGCATTAAAAGATATATGACAAAAGAATCTGAAATACCTGGAAGATTAGATTGGCTTATTCTTCTTATTATGACTGCATTATTAATGTTCAGTGTTCCCATTGTATATAGTGCAAGCTCTACAATAGGATTTACTAAATATGGGTCAAGTGAAAAATTTTTAATGTCACAAGTATTAAGAGTATTCATTGCTTTAGGTATTACAATTTTAGCCTCCAGAATAGACTATCATAGATACAAGTCTATGAATAAGAAGATTTTATATTCAGGTATATCATTATTATTACTTGTATTTGTAATGGGTTCTAAAATGAAAGGAGCATCTAGATGGTTAAATCTTGGTGCATTCTCTTTTCAACCTTCTGAATATGCAAAATTTGCATTGGTGATATTTTTAGCAGCATGGCTTTCAGATAATCAAGATAGATTAAACAATTTTAAAGAGGGCATTGTACCAGCTTTACTATCAATTGGAATTGTATGCGGTTTAATATTCTTACAGCCTAATTTTTCAACAGCTACGATTATAGGCTGTATCTCTATAATGATATTATATGCAGGAAATATCCCGACAAGATTTCTAGGTTTTATTGGATTATTTTCTGGAATTGGTATCGCAATTTATGGCATTAGTGCTCCGTATCGCGTCAAAAGATTATTGTCATATATTGGGTCTGACTCAGCAACCAAAGATTCAAATCATCAATTAAAACAAGCAATATTAGCCTTTGGTAATGGTGGGTTTTTAGGTGTTGGGGCTGGCCAAAGCCATATGCGCGATTTATTTTTACCTGAAAGTTATGGCGATTTTATTTCGGCTATTATTGGAGAAGAATATGGCTTTATTGGCATAATGTTCATAATGGCTTTATTTATCATATTTACTTTAAGGGGTTTACGTATTGCTAAACATGCTCCAGATAAATTTGGTAGTTTATTGGCTTTTGGTATTACAATAACAATTTCTATTTATGCATTTGTAAATATAGGCGTCAACTGCGGTATTTTACCTACAACTGGACTACCATTACCATTTTTAAGTTATGGTGGAACAGCTGTCATTCTTTCAGCTATCGCAGTAGGAATACTCTTAAATATTTCTTCCCAAGCGGGATTATTCCCAGCAAAAAAATAATTCTCTTTTCATTTGTGGAACTACTATGTGTGGAATAGCTGGCATAATTGAATATGCTAAATCTTCATCAGGGATTAATCAATCATTATTAAAAGCAATGAGCGATATTATTTCTCATCGTGGCCCAGATGATGAAGGACAATGGATTTCACCTGATTGTGAAGCTGGATTTGCTTTTAGAAGATTAGCTATCATTGATTTATCACCTGCCGGACATCAACCAATGTCTACTCCAGATGGTAGATTTACTATTGCTTTTAATGGTGAAATTTATAATCATCGTGATTTGAGAATTGATTTAGAAAAAAAAGGATATATCTATACATCTCAATCAGATACCGAAACAATTCTTTATGGATTCGCCGAATATGGTATTGATCTATTATCAAAAATGGTTGGCATGTGGGGAATTGCTATTTGGGATAATTCAGAAAAGAAATTATTTATTGCCCGCGATAGGGTTGGCATAAAACCTTTATACTATTATCATAATAATGGAATCTTTGTTTTTGGGTCAGAAATAAAATCCATACTTCAACATCCCGATATCATTAAGCAAATTAACTATGAAGAAATGGCTAATTATCTTGCCTTTTCGATGTCTAGTGATTTAGATTCAATGTTTGCAGGTATCCATAAATTACCTGCTGGACATTATGGAATTCTTGCTAAACAAGGAGAATTATCTATAAAACGATATTGGAAATGTTTAACAAATCAAGCAGATTATTGGCAGCATAATGAACAAGAAACTATCAATGAAATTATGGTTTTGCTTAGGCAGGCCGTAAAAGATCGCATGATGAGCGATGTACCATTTGGGGTATTTTTAAGTGGTGGTATAGATTCAAGTACGAATGTTGCTTTGATGTCGGAATTAATGAATCGTCCTGTTGATACTTTTACAGTTGGTTTTAGAGAACTTGAACAATACAATGAATTAGAACATGCCAGAACTATTGCTTCATTATTCAATACACATCATCATGAGATTTTGATAGATCATAAAGATGCCTTTCCTGTTCTTGAAAACTTGGTTTGGCATGAAGATGAACCCAATGGAGACCCAGTTTGTATTCCACTGTATTTTCTCAGTAAATTAACCAAAGAATCTGGCACTACCGTTATTCAAGTTGGTGAAGGTAGCGATGAGCAGTTTATTGGATATCCATGGATGACAAGAGATTTACAATTTCATGATTCATATTGGCAACAATTTACTGGCTATCCTAAAAAGGTTCAGAAACTAATATATCATACCATTAAGCCCTTTATGTTGGCTGCTAAACAATATTTAGCTTTAGATTATATGCGTCGTGCTGTGGATGGAGAACCATTATATCAGGGAGGCGCAGTAGATTATACAAAAACACATTTACGTTTAGCATTAGGGAAACAATCAAAATATCTTGCCGAACAGGTTCATGCAATGCCCACAAGATTTGATCAAGATATGATGGAATTACAGATTAATCCCAAAGACTATGCTCAAAGAATTGCAGGAATTGAACTGTCTCACAGATTGCCAGAACTATTATTAATGAGAGTTGATAAAATAACAATGGCGCATTCTTTAGAAGCACGAGTTCCATTTTTAGACCATCGATTGATTGAGTATACTATGAGAATTCACCCATCTCTAAAAATGAAATCAATGCAAGAAACTAAGTATTTACTTAAAAAAGCAGTAGAGCCACTTTTGCCTCGTGATATTATCTATCGAAAAAAACAAGGATTTGCTGCTCCTGTTGCAGAGTG
This sequence comes from Bacteroidota bacterium, assembly GCA_049317525.1. Lineage (GTDB taxonomy): Bacteria > Bacteroidota > Ignavibacteria > Kapaibacteriales > UBA961 > UBA961. The sequence goes on from JBMOIC010000008.1 coordinate 30,839, forward strand.
GATAAGAGGCCCGTGGTTTTCTTATGCCTCAGATACAATATTAAATTCCCAATTAGTAAAAGATGGGATTTTAGACAAAAGTTATCTAAGGGTTATGCTGCAAGATCATAAAAATAACAGAGGTAAATATGGTAAAGCCTTATACACAGCTTTAAATCTAGCGCTTTGGCACAGAGTATGGATGGGTAAATAATGCAATCGCAAAAGCCCATCATGCACTTTAATGTATTAGGTGGTACAGAAGAAATTGGCGCAAATTCAACATTTCTCAATTTTGGGGGTACTGGGATTATCGTTGATGCTGGATTACATCCCAAAAATAGATCGGTTCATGCTTTTCCTTCAATCCATTCTATTGAAGATGAACCAACTGATGCATTATTAATTACGCATGCACACACAGATCATATTGGTGCTTTGCCCTATATTCTTAAAGAACAACCATATTTGCGCTTGATAACTACTGCTTTAACTCGGGATATTACATCTGTAATGTTACAAAATACGAATAAACTTATTCGAGATCAGATTGATATATCTCAATTTAAACAAGATGCTTTGAGTTTATATACCAAAGAAACTGCAGAATATATTTCTACAGTATTCGAAACATATTCATATAAAGACCCATTTGAGATTTTAGGCAGAAGAGGCATTATGCCTGTGAAGTGTACTTTTTTTGATGCAGGGCATATACCAGGATCTTCAGGTATATTATGTGAATGGAATGGTTTATCAGTTTTTCATACAGGAGATGTGCAATTCAAAAAACAAACTTTGATTCCTGGGGCATCTTTTCCCAAGCATCATATAGATATATTGTTTTGCGAAAGCACAAATGGAGCCAAAGAGTCAGAAGAATTATCATTCGCTACGTCTAAAGTTGAACTTGCCAAATTCATAAATGCTATAAGTAATCAAAATGGTAGTATTTTAATTCCAAGCTTTGCTTTAGGGAAAACCCAAGAAATTCTTTGCATTATTTTTGAGATGCAACAGAAAGGGTTAATTCCTACTTTGCCAATTTATTCTGGTGGAATGGGAAAAAAAATATCAGCTATCGTAGATAGATATTGCTATACCTCTCCTAGAATTAAGCCTGGATTTGAAATAGCAGATATTCCCCAAATTGATATTCCATATGATGATATGGAAAAAGGACCATATTTTTCTACTCCGTCTATTGTTATTGCTTCTAGTGGCATGATGAACCCAGGAACAATTAGCTATAAATTAGCGCATTCTTGGATGCAAAAAAGAAATTATGGCATCGCTTTTATTGGTTGGCAAGATCCAGATGCGCCCGGATATGCATTGTGTCATTCAGAGCCTAATCAAAAATTTATGTTTGGTCCTCATGCTGTAAAAAGACAATGTGCAATCAAAAATTTTAGATTTAGTGCTCATGCTTGTAAAGAAGATCTTTTAGGTTTTATAGAACAAGTACAACCTAAATTATTAGTATTGCTTCACGGAGATCAAGAAGCTTGCGAATCCTTAGCAGCATCTGCCAGTAATATTATGCACGATGGAATGAAAATCTTGCTGCCAAAACAAGGCAAAAAGTATTCATTCGAAAAAGAATAAAGGTGAATTATGATGTATAAACAAAGTGTACCCAAAGATTGGTATTCATGTATTTCTTCTTGTTATTTTACAATTGTCTTTCTGATTTCTCTGTTCTTTTATTGTCATTTCCCTAGTTTAGCAATTTCCAATAATGATACGATTCCATTTATCTCTTCAAAAAAATCTATGAAAAAAATATTATTAACAGACAAAGCACCTGCACCCATTGGACCCTATTCACAAGGTATTTTTGCAGGCAATTTATTGTTTTTATCAGGCCAAATCCCATTATCAGCCGATGGAACTCATATTATTGGCGAAGGTGATATCGCTGCTCAAACAAAGCAAGTTCTTGCAAATATCGATGCATTATTAAAAGCTGCTGGGCTTACCGCCAATGATGTTGTTAAAACAACAGTATTTATCAAAAATATGAGCGATTTCCCTGTAATTAATACAGTATATAATGAATATTTTGGGGAATCAAAACCAGCAAGAAGTACCGTAGAAGTTAGCCGATTACCAAAAGATGTCTTGATAGAAATTGAAACTATCGCTTTAATAAGCAAATAAGCGATTTCTAACGATATTCATCAGTCTTAAAAACATTAATTTATTGTCAATATCTATTCTTTGTATCTAATCATATTATGAATACACCTTTATTACAGGTAAAGAATCTTATTACTGAATTTCGTTCCGAAGAACGTACTCATCAAGCTGTGCAAGATATTAGCTTTTCTGTTGAGCGTGGAAAAACTTTAGGAATTGTAGGTGAATCAGGTTCAGGAAAAAGTGTTACTTCTTTAAGCGTAATGCGATTAATTCCAGACCCACCAGGACGCATAATTCAGGGCGAGATATTATTCACAGAACAAGATGGTTCCCAAACCAATTTACTGTCTTTACCCGAAGATAAAATGCGAAAATACCGGGGAAATCAAATATCTATGATTTTCCAAGAACCTATGACTTCGCTTAATCCTGTTTTTAAGTGTGGACAACAAATTATGGAAGCTATTATACTCCATGAAAATATCTCTAAGGATGAAGCCAGGCATAGAGTTTTACAATTAATGAAAGAAGCGCAATTACCCCGTCCAGAAGCAATGATTGATCAATATCCACATCAATTATCTGGTGGGCAAAAGCAAAGAGTGATGATTGCTATGGCCATGAGCTGCAATCCATCCCTTTTGATTGCCGATGAACCAACAACTGCTTTAGATGTTACTGTTCAGGCTACAATACTTGATTTAATGAGGGATTTACAAAAAAAACATAATATGGGTATGATGTTCATTACTCATGATTTAGGTGTTGTTTCTGAAATTGCCGATGATATCATAGTAATGTATAAAGGAAAAATTGTAGAACAAGGTAGTGTTCAAGATATCTTTCAAAATCCTCAACATCCATATACCAAAGGATTATTGGCTTGCCGTCCTCGCTTAGACAAAAAACTACACATTTTACCTACAGTTCGTGATTTTATGGATGAAAATCCAGATGGTTCTATCACTGCAAAGCCTCTTGCTCATGCTTCGATAGATGAAGTTGTAGAACATAATATTGTCACTGTAGAACAAATCAATAAAAGAAATGAAGAGTTATCTTCGCTTCAACCTTTATTAACTGTCGATAATTTAAAAGTATATTTTCCAATGAGAAATAGCGGTCTTTTTGGAAATTCTTCCGAAATGGTAAAAGCTGTAGATAATATCTCTTTTGATGTGAAACCAGGTGAAACCCTTGGATTAGTTGGCGAATCAGGTTGCGGTAAAACAACTACAGGAAGAGCTATTTTACGATTAGTAGAGCCAACAGATGGTTCAATTATGTTTAAAGGACAAGATATTAGGTCTTTATCTAAGCATGATTTAAAAGGTTTAAGAAAGAATTTTCAGATCATTTTTCAAGATCCATATAGTTCTTTAAATCCTAGATTATCTGTGGGAAGCGCAATAATGGAAGTGCTAAATGTTCATAAAATACTTGATAATGAAAAACAAAGAAAAGAATATGTGCTGTATTTATTAGATAAAGTTAATCTTGAACCACATCATTTTAGTAATTATCCTCATGAATTTTCTGGCGGGCAAAGACAAAGAATTTGCATTGCACGTGCTCTAGCACTTAAACCTGAATTTCTTATTTGCGATGAATCTGTATCTGCCCTAGATGTATCTGTTCAAGCACAAGTTTTAAATCTTTTGGTGCAATTACGCGAAGAGTTTAAGCTTACTTATATTTTTATTTCTCACGATCTAAGCGTTGTTAAGTTTATTAGTGATCGTATTGCAGTGATGAATGCTGGGTCTATAATCGAAATAGGAAATGCTAGAGATATTTATGAAAATCCGCAACAAGAATATACACAACGCCTTATTGATGCGATTCCAGGAAATCATTCTTTTTCTTAAATAGGTATAATCATACATGAAACTAGATATTCATGCACATATATTGCCACAGAATTGGCCATCTTTAAAAGATAAATATGGTTATGGTGGTTTTATTACTCTCGATCATCACAAACCTGGATCTGCAAAGATGATGAGAGATGATGGTGTGTTTTTTAGAGAAATACAAGAAAATTGTTGGAATCCTGTATCTATTTTACAAGATATGGATATTCATCATGTTGATTATATGACATTATGTACCGTTCCAGTTTTATTTAATTATTGGGCAAAACCAGAACATGGACTCGATTGGTCGATGTTCTTAAATGATCACTTAGCTTCTGTATGCAATCAATATCCTCGTTTTATTGGTTTAGGTACAGTTCCCATGCAAGACATATCTCTTGCAATTAAAGAAATGGAACGCTGTAAACTTGAATTAAATATGCCTGGTTTACAAATAGGATCTAATATACTTGGTAAAAATCTAGATCATGAATCTTTACTCCCTTTTTATGAAGCCGCCGAACAACTTGGCGTCTGCCTAATGATTCATCCTTGGGAGATGGCTGGTGCCGAAAGAATGAAATCTTATTTTCAGGAATGGCTTGTTGGTATGCCTGCAGAAACAACTCTTGCTGTTACTTCAATGATTTTTGGTGGCATTTTTGATAAATTTCCAAAATTAAGAGTATTGTTTAGTCATGCTGGAGGATCATTCCCATTTACTTTTGGAAGAATATCTCATGGATGGCATGCCAGACAAGACTTATGTAATATCAATCATATCAAAGATCCAAAATCTTATATTGGTAAATTTTGGATTGACGGTATTACTCATGATGATGATGCATTCAGATATTTACTGTCAATTTTTGGTGCTGATAAAATTTGCTATGGAACAGATTATCCTTTCCCTTTAGGAGATTTAAACCATGGTGAATTTTTAGAAAAAATGTCTATACCTCAACACATAAAAAATCAGATATTCTCTCAATCTGCAATGGAATTTTTAGGTATTTCTCTTCCTACTTCATCATAATAGTGGATCTTTAATTGTCTCTATGTCTTGCAAGCATTGTTGTCTATATTCATCAAAATATATAGACTCTACATCGTGATGTTTAAGAGCTATTCTTTTCTTTTCTGCAAATCGATGAAGCTGTAGATTTTTGTACACATCTTTATCATCTATATCATTTTGCTTCTTTATGTGTTCTGATACATGAAGTCCTTTAAACCTTGCATATGCTTCTACAATCATTTCACCTCCCCTTTCTCTGGCAGTTTTTGTATATCCAGCAATATGTGGTGTAGCCATAAATGTAGATGAATGATTTGCAATATGAGCATTCCATAATGGCTCTTCTTCCCATACATCAATCGCAAGTAAAAGATTAGATGTCTGTAATTTTTTTAATAATGATGATTCTTCAATAATGCCACCCCTGCTTGTTTGAATAAGAAGTGATGCTGACATTATTTCACATTCATCTGTAGAAAACATATTTGATGTTGGATATGCACCTTGATATGTTAATGGAGTATGAATACTTATAATATCGGCTTGCTGTAAAATTTCTCTTTTTTTCCGCCATTCTATATTCTGATACATAATTCCTGATTCCTCAAGGAATGGATCTGATGCTATAATTTTCATGCCCAATGTTTCTGCAATCTTTGCCACTCGCTTCCCTACTTGTCCTAATCCAAATATACCAAGTACTTTATTTCTTAAGGAAATTTGATAAGTATGCGAATATGATAATAATGCAAAATATACATATTCAGTAACTGCTACAGCATTAGAACCAGAGGCTGATGCAAAAGCAATCGAATGATCATTCAAATATTTCACATCAATATGATCAATGCCGGCTGTAGCAGTACCAACAAAACATACATTCGAAGATTTCAATAAAGGTTCATTTATTTTTGTAACAGAACGAACAAATAAAGCAGTGCATTTAGCATCAATAAGGTCTTGATTTGTTAATGTTCTACCATCAATAAAAGAAATCTCGTTAAAACCGAATGGTAATGATGAAGGTAGGATGATATTTTTATCGCATAAAATCATAGAGGATTATCAATTTTTTAGCAAATATACAGAACAAGACATATTTTCGATGATTAAAACACGTTATATTGACTTCAGCATTATACACTTATCTCAAAAAACTTATGTATCCTTATAGATTATATATAATTACAAGATTCATTTTATTATTGCTTTTTAGTAGTACGATAAATTTATTTTGTGCTCAAGATGCAGGAGAAATATTCAAGCTTGGTATGAAAAGACACGATGCAAATGATTGTCCTAAAGCTATAGAATTATATACCAAAGCAATCAATTTAGACAGCACATTGGCAAGGGCATATTTTAATCGGGGCACATGTCATTTAAAAGTAGGAAAACCTGATTTAGCAGAGCAAGACTTCCTTTTAACTATTACATATGATTCTTTATTGATGGATGCATACTATAGTTATACAGTAAGTTTATTATATAGTAATAAACATAAACAAGCTTTACCAATGTTAAACAAAGCATTAATGATAGAGCCAAATAATGCACCATTACGAAATTTAAGAGGACAGATTTACGCGTATTTAGGTGACAAACAATCTGCTTGTAGCGACTTATCAATTACAAAAGGTGCAGGAGACAAAGAAGGAAATGGGCTTTTTGATAAAATTTGTGGCGGAGATACATTAAAGGGAGAAGCATTCTCATTACCGTGGCCAGTAGATGAACACTGGAGAGTTCAAAATATATCTGAAGATTCTACATTTAGTTTAATGGAGTTTTTTCATGACAATGAACAACCGGAACTTTGGACAGAATATGGGGCTATGATGACTTTAAGAGATATAAGAAATGCAAACTTTAAAGAATTTTCTCAGATGATATATCAAGACTTCAAGCAGCGGGCACCAAAAGCGACATTGCAGTATATCAAAGAGGATAAAAAATCAGAATTTCCTTGGCTTATTCTTTTATTACAAGCTCCAAGTACTGTAGATCACCAAAAACCTGAATCGCAATTATGGTATATGATTCAGGGTAAAACAGCTTTATATTCTAATTTTAGAGCTGTAAAAAAAGCAACTTTATCAAAAGATTTGATAAAAAAGTGGAGTGCATTTTTTAGATCTGGCACTATTATAGAAAAATAGTTTATGTATTGATCATTTTTGCAGCCGAAATAGCAGATATTCTTTTTCTTAGAATTCTTTCTACTCCAGCTCTCATAGTAAGAGAAGAAGCACTACATTTAGCGCAAGCACCTTTTAATTCTACCCAAGCTACACCATGTTCATCTATTTTTACAAGTTGAATGGTACCACCATCACGCTGAATAGCTGGCCTAATTTCTTCTGCAATTACTTGTTCGGTTCTATCAAAGATTTCATTCATTTCTTTACTTCTTTAAAGCCATACGAAAATATTCTAGTGTTTTTAATAAACCTTCACGTCTTTGAACTTTTGGTTCCCAGCCAAGTATATGTTTTGCCTTTGTTATATCCGGTTGCCTAACTTTAGGATCATCTTCAGGAAGACTTTTAAAGATAATCTCTGATGAAGAACCAGAAATCTCTATAATTTCCTTTGCTAAATCAAGCATAGATATCTCATCTGGATTGCCAATATTTACTGGATTGTTTTCACCAGAGAGTAAAAGACAATAGATACCTTCAACTAAATCATCAACATAGCAAACTGAGCGAGTTTGGCTACCATCACCAAAAACAGTTATAGGTTCGCCTAATAATGCTTGAGACATAAAAGCAGGGATTGCGCGGCCATCTTCTATACGCATTTTAGGTCCATAGGTATTGAATATCCTAACAATTCTTGTATCCAACCCATGATATCTATGATAAGCCATAGTGATAGCTTCACTAAAGCGTTTTGCCTCATCATAAACTCCTCTTGAACCTACAGGATTTACATTCCCCCAATATTCTTCTTGTTGCGGATGAACAAGTGGATCACCATAAACTTCGCTTGTACTAGCTATAAGAAATCTAGCTTTCTTTGCTTTTGCTAATCCCAAAGCTTTATGAGTACCCAAAGACCCTACTTTTAATGTTTGTATCGGATAGCGCAAATAATCTAATGGAGAAGCTGGAGAAGCAAAATGAAGAATGGCGTCTAAATCTCCATCTACATACATATATTCCGTTACATCATGATGAATAAATCTAAATCTTGCATTACCCATAAGATGAGCAATATTATCGGGAGAACCAGTGATAAGATTATCCATACAAATAACATCATAGCCATTACCGATAAATTTATCACAAAGATGTGATCCTAAAAAACCGGCACCACCAGTAATAAGTACTCTAGGCATGAATTATCTCCGAACTTCAATAGTATTTACCAATGAACCCAATGAATCTATCGAACAATTGATAGTATCACCTTCTTTGACCCACATTGGTGGATTAAAGACTTTGCTACCATTTAATTCAAGAAAACATCCTGTTCCACATGTACCAGAACCGATTACATCTCCTGGATAGAGAGTAACGCCATAGCTAGCTCTTTCTATAATTTGGGCAAATGTCCAACTCATGTCTTTAACATTCCCAGAAGAAACTTGCATCCCATTTATACTGCATGTCATTGCTAAATCATAAGTATCGCCATTGGGAGTAGAGATTTTCTTAGATTCTAATTCATCTTTGGTAATAAGCCATGGACCAAGAGTTGTTGCAAAATCTTTTCCTTTTGCAGGGCCAAGATTAAGCTTCATTTCATGCATTTGCATTGCTCTTGCACTCCAATCATTCATTATCATATATCCTGCTATATAAGAATCTGCATCTTTGGCAGATATATCAGATCCTTGTTTTCCAATAACGATTGCTACTTCTAATTCAAAATCTAATTGTTCAAGATGCATTGGGCGAACAGAAATTGGACCTGGGCCAAATACTGCTTGATGATTGGTAAAATAGAAAATTGGAATTTCATCAAACTCGGGAATCATATCTAATCCGCGATTTCTTCGGGCAGCTTCTACATGTTGTCTAAATGCATACCCATCCCGCATAGATGTAGGCCTAGGAATTGGAGATAAAAGATGCACTTGATTTAATGCATAGGCAGCTGTATTAAATTTTGAAGAATCTATTATGATATCTTGATGAAGAATGCTAGCATCATTCATAGCTGCATTTCCTAGCTCTAAAAAGGGCAAGATAGTATCAGGAAGAAATGGCAATGTAAAAGTTAGAGCACTTAAAGATCTAGCAATAGCAAGATCATAAATTGTATCATTAACATATATCCCAAGTCTTGTAATGTTTTTTGCAGGTTGAAAGCTTACTAATTTCATAATGATGTACAGTATAATTTGGTATTGGACATAAAAAAGGCGCTATAAAAAGCGCCTTCAAAACTACAGAATTTTATCGGTAGAATATCTATCTTGATAAAGCATGTCTTAAACTCAAAGTACCTACTGTACCAAAACCGGCTAAAAACAGCAATTGGAATGGTATCGCAGCAATTTCTAAATAAAACAAAGAAATAGAAATACCTACTATAAAATAGAGTGTAAAGAATAATTCAGCAATGATAGCGCCACCAAGTTGCTTTTGAACATATTTTTTCTTCTTCCAATCATCTTTACCATTTACTATTTTATATTTAGGAGTACGCATAAAAGCTGATTTTTTACCAATAAGTGCCTCAAAAACTGCTTTAGTATTATTAACAGCAAAACCCATACTTCCAGCCATAAAAACAGGGAAAAGCATTATTCTGCGGCGCCAATCAAGATGGATTGCTCTTTGCGCATACACATAAAACATAAAGGTACTAACGGAAGCAAGAACAAATATTCCCATTAAAGTAAAAATACTATCATAACCTTCTACAGTATTTTTAATCACAACTAAAGGTACATTTAATAATGCAGTAAGAAGAATAAAAGGGAATACAATATTACTTGTTAAATGAACAGTACATTCTGCTTTTATTTTTAATGGAAGTTCAGATTTCCATACCAAAGGTAATATTTTAATCGCAGTTTCAACCGCGCCTTTTGTCCAACGGAATTGCTGAGTTTTTAAACCATTAATATCAGCAGGTAATTCTGCTGGAGACGTTACATCGTTTAAGAACATAAATTTCCAGCCACGTAATTGGGCGCGATAACTTAAATCTAAATCTTCTGCTAAAGTATCTGCATGCCAATTACCAGCATCTTCTATACATGATTTACGCCAAATACCAGCTGTTCCATTAAAGTTAATAAAGAAACCTGCTTTATTTCGCACTTGCTGTTCAATTACAAAGTGGCCATCTAAAGCCAATGCTTGGGCTCTGGTTAAATAGGAATAATCTTCATTTAGATGTTCCCATCGAGTTTGAACCATGCCAATTTCTGCATTTTGGAAATGAGGAATTGTTTTTTGAAGAAAATCCGTATTAGGAACAAAATCTGCATCAAAAATTCCAACATATTCACCTTTTGCAGTTTCTAATCCACTTTTTAGAGCCCCTGCTTTAAAGCCAGATCTGTCTATACGATGAATATGCTTTATATCAAACCCTTTAGCAGTATATTCTGAAACAATCCTGCGAGAAACTTCAACGGTTTCATCTGTAGAATCATCTAATAATTGAATTTCTAATTTATCAATTGGATATTCCAACTCGCATACCGCTTTTACTAAGCGTTCAACTACATATACTTCATTAAATACAGGCAATTGAATAGTAACTTGGGGCCATTCGGTTTGAGCTAATAATATAGGAGGATTATATGCCCTTGTTTTATGATAAAAATAAATCATCACTAAACCATGTAATCCAAATGCAAATAAGATACTGAGCGATACGAAATAGATAATAAGTAGAGTAACTTCCATAAGATTAGCTAGAACTCCAGCTATGAAAATAGTAGAAAAATGTAAATATTACCAACCGGAAACAACTGCAAGCAAAATATCTTCACCTAATTGTTGAATTGCAGCTATTACTGCTTCTTCCCGGGCTTGCTGTCCTTGGCTTATAACATACACTTGAAAATTGGAAAAACTACGCTTCCAAACGGTTTTATGCTTAACCACATCGGTGTATTCTGCATCTATTGTCACCGTTAACTTGCGCTCTCTTTCAATCTCTCCGGGGCTAACCGATACAATTGCATCATTTATAGATGCGATTGTTGATTGAAGTTGTGCATCACCATTTGTTTCAACCAATACAAGTGTATTGTCATTTCTAAATTTGTCAATCAATCTTCGATTTAGGATGTCTCGAAATCTTGGATTACCAAATCCGCTATTATCATTTGAAGGCGCAATACTGATAGTTTTTAAATGATCAGGAACTGAACCACCAGTAAATGAATAGCAACCAATCAACATCGGGATGCAAAATATACAAATGATGGTGAGTACTCTATTAATGAAAAGTGAATTGTTGTTCATGGAAAATACATTTTAATGAATAATAAAACTTTGAATAGTAGTAATGATCCTGAATATCATTGTATATATTGATTATATCGTTGTTCATGGCCAATAGTAGAGATTTCTCCATGGCCAGGGAATATCACGGTTTCTGGAGATAATACTAATAGTTTACTCTTAATTGAATGAATTAACTGATTGGTATTGCCTCCTGGTAAATCAGTTCTACCAATACTTTCAGCAAATAATGTATCACCTACAATTGCACAATTATATTTCTTGCTAATAAAACAGATACTTCCTTCTGTATGGCCTGGGGTATGCATCACATTAAATTCCCATTCTCCACAATGAAGTATGTCGTTTTCTATTAATTTTTCTACTGGAGAAACAGGATAAATAGTAAATGGTAAAGGCCATAATGTATGCTCCATCGGATCGATCAATCTATAGATATCATCTTGATGACAAGATACTTGCAGTCCTTTATCTTGCAAAATCGAGGCATCTGCTGTGTGATCCCAATGGGAATGCGTTAGCCATAATGCAGAAGCATGTAATGAATAATGCTGTAGAATTGCTTCAAACATATCTGCACTGTTATATGGTGCATCAATAATAATTGCTTCATTACTCTGAATATCTGCTATGATATAGCCATTCGTTGCAACAGGGCCCGCCTCAAATCCAATGATTTTTAAATGCGGAGCTTCTGGTACAGAAAAAACTGATTGTTGCATAATGATGTATAAAATGTGTTTTGTTTTATGAATTGAAATATATGATTATGTTTTTGGAAATTAAAAACAAGCATTCTTAGCAAAATTCTTTTTCTAATTGCAGCACTTTTCTTATACCTTTTGTGTATTCTCCAAATATCTGATTATGAGAAGCTTGTAATGCAGGCGAAAATTCTGATCTATATACTTGTATATCTTGCAATGAATTAGCTGAATACTGAATATGGAATATATCATAATTTTCAGATGCTGGGTCTGTAACCTTACTAAGTTTGGCATTAATAAAAACACCACATTTCATCACTTCAGGGATATGAATAGAAATCATCCAGTCCACCCATGCATGAGAATGTTCTTTCATAACTTCTATCGAAACTTCATAAAATGAAATCATTTTTTGTCCTGTATAATATGTTAATAGCAAAAATGAGAAATTAGTATACGAATAATGCACATGTATTATCAAATACATGTATTATTGAGAGATAAAACCCAGAATTCCATCTCATTTTACCTAAGAAGATTTACATGGATACAGAACAAACACCTATATCAAAGATAAAAGCAGGTGAAACTAAAGAGCAATTATCCTTTTTATTGTCTTTCTATAAACCATATGCGCTAAAGGGTATTATTGCATTAATCATCATGTTGATTACAGCATCATTAGGCTTAATATTTCCAGCAATTATTGGAAAAATGTTAGATGGTTTTGTTCATCCAGACAAAGCATTTATGCCTTTCGGAATACAATTAACCCCAGGATTATTAGCACTAAGTTTACTTCTTTTGATTGCAATTCAATCTGCAATACGTTTTATCGCATCGATGACGATTGCCAAGATTACAGAATATGCTTTAGCAGAATTGAGGTCTACTTCATTTGAACATATCATAAGACTCCCCATGAGCTTCTTTTCTGAAAGACGTGTCGGAGAATTATCTTCTCGATTATCTTCCGATTTAACTCAAATCCAAGAAACATTTGCTTTTACTGCTTTAGAATTATTAAGACAAACAATATTTCTTATTGGTGGCATAGGTTTTATTCTAACTGCTGGATTAAACCTTGCTTTACCTGTACTATTAGCTTTACCAGTTTTAGTAGTAATTGCTGTTGTTTTTGGAAAATTTATCAGAAAACAAAGTACTAAAACACAGGATGCTTTAGCTAATTCAGCAACAATCATAGAAGAAACTCTGCAAGCTATTAGCAGTGTAAAATCCTATGTGAATGAACATTTTGAAGCAATAAGGTATAAAAATGCCTTAAAGCAAACAATTTCTTTGGCTTTATATACTGCAAAACTTCGATCTGCTTTTGTTTCCTTTATCCTTTTTGCATTTTTTGGGGGTATAGCTGGTGTAATTTGGTATGGAGGTTCCCTAGTTCAAGCTGGGGAAATTACTATTGGAGACTTTGCCACATTTTTAATTTATGCAATGTTTGTTGGTGGTGCTATGGGCAGCTTTGCAGAATTACTTGGCCAAGTACAAAAAGCACTGGGTGCTTCCGTTCGATTAAGAGAAATTATCGATGAGCCAATAGAGCATGATACTCAAAATACAATTGTACATTCAGAAAAACTGCATTCAATTAGCATACAAAATGTATCTTTTAGCTATCCAAATCGTAAAGATATTCAAGCTTTGAAGGATATAGATCTTACAATTCCTGCTGGACATCGTATCGCATTTGTAGGAGAAAGCGGTGCCGGAAAAAGTACTACCGCTTCACTCATTCAACAATTTTATTCTCCTGATAAGGGCGAAATACTCTATAATTCCATACCTGCTGAATATTGGGGATTACAAAAAATCAGAAATTCTATCGGCGTTGTTCCACAAGATATCGTTCTTTTTGGAGGAACTATAGCTCAAAATATTGCATATGGAAAAACAGATGCAACAGATAAAGAAATCGAACAAGCTGCTACATTGGCAAATGCCATGGAATTTATCGATAGATTTCCAGAGCGTTTTTCGACACTAGTTGGTGAAAGAGGAATTACATTGTCTGGAGGCCAAAGACAAAGAATTGCGATCGCCAGAGCTATCCTAAAAAATCCTCCAATATTAATTCTTGATGAAGCAACTAGCTCTTTAGATTCTGTTTCTGAACATTTGATAAAACAAGCTTTGGAAACATTAATGAAAGATCGAACTACAATTATTATCGCTCATAGACTTTCAACAATTAGAAATTGTGATGCTATTGCTGTTTTTAGTAAAGGGTCTATTATTGAATATGGAACACATGATGAATTAATGAAAGTACATGGATTTTATGCCCGACTTTCTCATTTGCAGTTTTCTTCAGAATTGAATGCTCATCCAATATCATAGAATATTAGCTTTAGCATTTTTTAAAGAATTATGTATTTTGCTCAATAATATTACTTCAGGATTTTAAAATAATGACCACAGTAGAACTAAAAGACCTATATAAAGAATATGAAACTGGAAAACCAGTAATACAAGATTTAAATCTTACTGTTATTCCCGGTGAATTATTAGTGCTAGTAGGCCCATCAGGCTGTGGTAAAAGTACAGTTCTTAGAATGATTGCGGGATTAGAAGATATCTCTGGTGGCTCTTTGTTCTTTGATGGAGTATGTATTAATGATATGCCGGCAAAAATGAGAGATATTGGTATGGTTTTTCAAAATTACGCCTTATATCCACATCTAACAGTAGCAGAAAACCTAGGATTTCCTTTAAGTTTAAGAAAATTCCCCAAAGATGAAATTTTAAAAAAAGTACAAGAAATAGCAAAGCAAGTTGGTTTAAGTGATTTATTATATAGAAAACCTAAACAATTGTCAGGTGGACAAAGACAAAGAGTAGCACTTGGAAGAGCCATCATTAGAACTCCCAGAGTCTTTTTATTCGATGAACCTTTGTCCAATTTAGATGCTCAACTTCGAATGCATATGAGATCAGAAATCGTTGCTTTACAAAAAAGAGTTGGCATTACTGGTATCTATGTTACTCATGATCAGGCAGAAGCTATGACGATGGGCGACCGCATTGCTGTTCTTCATAAAGGAATTTTACAGCAAATTGGTAAGCCACAAGATATTTACAATAATCCACAAAATGTATTTGTAGCTGGTTTCTTAGGAAGCCCTTCTATGAATTTTTTTCATGGCAGCTTCACAAAGATTAATAATGAATTGATATTTCAAGAATTACATAATGGAGCTTCATTTACTATTCCTGATCATTCATTTATTTATGGCATTCCCGATAACAATAACATTATTGTAGGAATTAGGCCAGAAAAGTTGTCTTTAACTCCCCTAGAAAATGCTCCAACATGGCAATGTTCGATACATCAAACAGAGTATCATGGCCATGAACAAATCGCTTTTGTACAATCTGCTGATTCATTAAAGTCTATCAGAGTTCCGCTACAATTTCCAGTAAAAAATGATGATGCAATTAAGCTATATATTCAACCTGATTCACTTTGTATATTCTCTTCTTTAACTCATAATAGATTATAAATAATGAAGAATATTGATTCCATTAAACCTGAAGAATTTGATCATCTTTGGAATTATTCTCAACCTGAAATTACAGTAGAACAATTTCGGAGTTTAATCGACATTATTAAAGCTCACGAAGATAAAACTCTTTATCCTCAATTACTTACGCAAATTGCTAGATGTGAAACATTGCTAAGAAATTTTGAATCAGCATCTTTAGCATTACAAAAAGCAATTGCCATTATAGAGCAATTACAAGATATTGACAAACCATTGCCTTCAACTCGATATTTTTTAGAGAAAGGAAGATGGGAAAACTGGCATCAAGAATCTGATAGAGGAAAATCTAGTTTTTTACTTGCTTTACACATTGCAACGCTTCATTCTTTAGATTTTTATGCTGTAGATGCTATGCATATGCTTGGAATAGTATGCCAATCAGAGGAATCATTAGAATGGAATAAAAAAGCAATGCTTTATGCAGAGAAATCAACAGATTTAAAAGCAAAAAGTTGGTTAGGGGCTTTATATAATAATATTGGCTGGACATATCATTCCAAAGAAGATTTTAATGCAGCTTTAGAGTGTTTCTTAAAAAGTGAAATATGGTTTAAGGAAAGAAAAAGATTAGAAGAAAGCTTAATTGCTAAGTGGTCTGCAGCAAAAATGATGCGTCTATTAGGTAGAATTGGCGAAGCATTACTTGTACATTATGAATGTGCCGAACAAAGGAAATCTGCTAATCTTGAACATGATGGCTATATCGCCGAGGAAATAGGTGAATGTTTATTGTCACTCAATAAAATTGATGATGCTACTCCATTCTTTGCTTCAGCATATACTATTTTGTGCGAAGACAATTGGTTTGCGCAGCATGAATTTGCTAGACTAGAACGATTAAAACAATTAGGGAAATGCTAAACTATATCTAGATAACATTCAGTTTTTACATCGCATCCAGACCTTTTAAACATTGCAGCCGCACTGCAATATGTTTGTTGCGATAATTCAACGCTTCTTTCAATGTCTGATAATGCTGCATCAGTACTTTCTACAAAAAACTTTAACAGTACACTAGTAAACACTTTAGGATGTTCATCGGCCCTATTTCCCGAAACTTCTACATGCAAAGAAATGATATGTTTTCTTTTTTTTTCTAAAATACTTAGAACATCCATCACAGAGCATGCAGCCATAGATTGCAACATTATCTCCATTGGTGTTGCTGCTTTAGACACATAATTTTCTGAACTATGCGAATCAAACAATGTATTTTTTTGCTCAGAATTATGTCCTTCTAAACACATTCCACCTTTCCAATCTACAGTTATATTCATAATGAAACCTATTATCGTACTTCAGAACCAATAGAATCAATTTCAGGAGCTATTAAACATAAGCTTCCATCAGCAGAATTTGCAGCCAATAACATACCTTGAGATTCATGTCCCATCAACTTTGCTGGAGCTAAATTTGCAACAATCACTATTGTTTTTCCTAGCAAATCTTCGGGTTTATAATGCTTGGCTATACCAGCTAAGATTTGTCTTTTTTCTGTTCCAGTATCTACTTGTAATTTCACTAACTTTTCGCTTTTGGGAACAGCTTCTGCATGTATAATCTTAGCAGTTACTAGTTTAATTTTCTTAAAATCTTCAATCGTAATAAGATCTTCTTTTTTATCGATTATTTGTCCTGCATGCATTGCAGAAATCTGGGCATCAATCACAGAATCTTCCAGTTTATTGAATAAAATTGGTGGTATATGTATGTTTTGTCCTTGAGCCAAAACAGGAAATACCATTGTAGACCATATATCTTTTTTATCTGATTGATCTACGGAGCCTGTCATAGGAATTTGGCCTATACTTTCTGCAAGAACCGAAGCAGTATGCGGAATAATAGGAGCAAAAATTATACTAAGGGATCGTAATAATTGCGAGCATATATACAATGTTTTACCACATTCATCTGGATCATTTTTAATAGTTTTCCATGGCTCAGTATCATTAAAATACTTATTAGCTGAACGGGTAATATTCATTGTTTCTGTTACTGCATCCCTGAATCTACATTGTTTATAATGCATTGAAACTTTATTCATTCCCGTATACAATGAAGCAATCATAGAAAAATCATGAGCAGAAAAATAGCGTACATGCTTTGATTCATAGAGGGAATGCAAGGTTTCTTTAGAGACTGTATGTGATTCTCTTTGAAAATCTTGAATTAATAATTCCCAAGCCTCATCTAGCTTTGAATAACGATCTGAAAGAATAGGAACTGCACTAGAAAAGTTTTTTGATAAAAATTGAATAACTCTATTGATAAAATTTCCTGGTATCGCCGCTAATTCATTATTGGTTTTAGCTTGAAAATCTTTCCATGTAAAGTCAGAGTCTTTTGTTTCAGGAAGATTATTCGCTAGAGCATATCTCAAAATATCAGCATTTGTTTTGCCAGGAAAATCCTTTTGATAATCTTGTAAAAAGATGCCCCAATTTTGTGATTTTGAAAACTTTTTTCCTTCAAAATTCAGAAATTCATTTGCAGGCACATTCGTAGGTAAAATCATATCACCTTTGGCCATTAAAAGCATAGGAAAAATCAAAGTATGAAATACGATATTGTCTTTACCTAAGAATGCTATATACTCTCTATCTTCATTATTAGGTTTGCTCCACCATGTTTTCCATTCTTCGGCAGAATATCCATGCTGTTTTGCCCAATGTTTTGTGGCAGAAATATAGCCAAGAACTGCTTCGAACCAAACATAGATCACTTTTCCTTCAGCATTTGCAACTGGTACTGGAATACCCCATTTCATATCTCTGGTAGCTGCTCTATCATTTAAACCTTGTTTAAGCCAAGAACGACTTTGCTGAATGACATTATCTTTCCAATCTTTACTATGTGATTCTATATATTCTTCTAATTGCTTCTGGAATTCTCCCATTTTAAAATACCAATGCTTGGTATTTTTAACAATCGGTTTTTCTCCAGTTAATATACTTATTGGGTTTTTTAGTTCAGTTTGATTATAAGTTGCACCACAACTATCACATTGATCGCCTCTGGCTCCTTCTTTTGAACAATGCGGGCATATTCCTTCAACATATCTATCTGGTAAAAACATCGATGCTTTTTCATCATAAAATTGTGGCTCTTCTTTTTCTACCAAATATCCTTTTTCTAACCAATCCTTAAAGAATTCTTGTGCTGTTTCAAAATGATCTGGTAATGAAGTTCTAGAATAAATATCAAAACTTATCCCAAAATCCTTAAATGCAGCCTCATTCATCGGATGATATTTATCTATAATTGCTTTAGGAGTTGTATGTTCTTTATCTGCACTAATTGTTATTGCAACACCATGTTCATCAGAGCCACATACAAAAAGGACTTCCCTTCCTTGTAATCGAAGAAATCTTGCATACATATCAGCAGGTAGATATGCTCCTGCTAAATGCCCCAAATGAATATAACTATTTACATAAGGTAAGGCTGCGGTAATAAGTGTTCTTGCCATGATCTTCTTTTATGTGTATACTTTTACTAAAATACAGTTTTTTACTAGAAGACAGAGAAGAGGAAATGTAGGAATATAAAAAAAGGGTCTGATGCAAAAGCAACAGACCCCAAAAATATGCTTAAGTACATTATCTATTTACTATTATTTGTGCACCTAAACCTGATACACCAGTTCCACCTAAGAAACCACTTGCAAACACTGTATATGCTTTGCCAGATTCAAATGTAATTCCTGTTAAAGGTAATGCCACTGTTGTTGTTCCAGCTACTTTAACATCAATATTATATGTACCTGCATCAACAGGCAAGAAAACATTTTGGGATGATGAAAATTGTCTATTAAATGATCTATTTAAGAATAATGATGGACCATCTTTAACGGCCACATCAACTGCTGGCGCATTTGGTGATAAATGTAAAAAACGCACATGCGCTTTACCGGTAACAACTGCTGGTATTGCATCTTCCACTAATAATAAAGAAATTTTACTTAATGAATCTAAAGCAAAAACAGAGTAGAATTTGGATTCTAGGAAAGGTATATCAGCGCTAAATAGTGATGTAGAGGACCCAGCAGGAAAAACTTTAATATTTCTTGTTCCAGCTGCAACAGAAACATATCCGCTATTATTAGGGAATGTTAAAGCACTAGTACTAATTTTATTATTATCTACAGCAATATCAACACCAGGTGCATCAGGTGATGCATGCACTACCATTAATTTTGCATTTGTAGAATTTGCATCTGTACTAGAATCTGAACAAGATGAAGTGATTACTGAAATCATAAACGCTAAAAGAAACAATGAAAAACGTGTCATATAAAAACTCATTAAACTAAAAAAAATTGATAATCTCGAAATGATAACTTGCAATTGAACTTAAGAAGTTCCATAAATACTTTATTTTTTGATAAGTGTAAATTCTACTCGACGATTTTTTTCTCTTCCATTTTGTTCGTCATTACTTGCAATTGGCAAAGATTCTCCATAACCAATAGCATGTAATCTATATGTATTAATTCCTCTTTGAACCAGATATTCTAGAACTGCTTCTGCCCTTTTACTAGATAATAATGCATTATCATTAGTTTTCCCAATAGCATCTGTATGAGCACTAATTTCTATCGAAACACTTGGATTATCTACCATAAATGCTAATAGCTTTTCTAATTCAAGTGTACTTTCAGGTTTTAATGCCCATTGTTTCGATTCAAAAAAGATATTTTTTAAACTAAAACGCGTCCCCAATTCCGTTGCTTGTTCTATTGAAGAAATCATTATATCTTTTTGTAATGTATCGCCTCTCTGTACTTCCAAAGCAGATAATACAATAGGATGTGCTAGATAATTTTGG
Organism: Bacteroidota bacterium; assembly: GCA_049317525.1. Lineage (GTDB taxonomy): Bacteria > Bacteroidota > Ignavibacteria > Kapaibacteriales > UBA961 > UBA961. The sequence continues at coordinate 51,374 of JBMOIC010000008.1, forward strand.
GTATTTGGTGTCATTCGATATATACCTTTATCTGGAATTCTACAAAAATACGACCCTTGATCATCTGTTTTTGTATTACTAATAACTTGTAAATCCATATCATTTTCAATAAGAATATTACCAGAATGTGCATTTCCACTTTGATCAAGAATTCGCCCTTTGATATATTTTCCTAATGGTATTAATGAATATTCTACAGCAATTGTATCTGATTCAGCCTGCCTTATAATAGGAATACTACATTGTTTACTTTCATATCCTTTGGAATGCAAGGTAAGATATAAAGTGTTAAGATGTGTAGCTTCAATAATAAATTCACCTTGATTCATTGTTAACTGTTGTTGCAAACCTTGCACAGAAACAGCGCCTTGAATAAGAGACCCAGACTCATCAATAACTGTACCTTTCACATATATATCACCAGGAACAGGCCTTAATCTAATCATATAGCGTATATCTTGTTCTTTTGACACATCTTTAAGAACATCGATAAAAGGTTGATTAATACTATATTCTTTTCCTAAACTTAGCCTTGTCATAATGCCACTATTATTATTCTCTTTATTAATCAGAGAATACAAACTACATCCATATTTCCATAGTGCAGACAAAACCTGTATTTCTGAGAAATGTGCATTATCTTGAATACAGCAATCATCTGTTAATACGATAATATTTCTTTTGGCATTTGGACGAAACAGCATTTCTGTTGCTTTTATAATTGCGGTTGATGTAATTTCATCATTACCAATCGCATCTGCATCTTCAAAAAATGTGAGAAATTCCTGGATATCACTTGTTGGTTGTAAAGAACTGATGATTTCTTCTCCATATAAAATCCCCCCAATTCTAAAATCAATTCCTGCAGTTTTTAATGTTTTGGCAAATAACACTACATTCTTTCTTACATCCTTAATTTTCTTGCTCATGCTTCCTGAGCAATCCATTACAATCACATAATCTATTGGGACAATTATATCTTCCTTTTTTTCTTCTATAGATAGTATCTCGTATTTTTTATCTGTAATCACAAAATCAGATTGAGGAATTCCTTGAACTTGATCGCCTTTATCATTTACAATCTTCACACTCATCAAAATATCTTGATTGTAAATACTATCTGGCTTTATAGAAAGGATTTTCAATTCTGGATTTTTTGCTTTAATAATATATTGCGATGCACCAGAAACAAGAGAATTTCTTTGATATTGTGCATAATATTTATGATAAATTGAATCATAAAGATAAGCTGGATTTTGTGATAAATGCGTCAAAGTATCAGCCATAGCAGTATAATCACCACCATGATTTTTCATCGCATTCTCTATATATTCTGGAGATTCAGAATATGTTGCCTGCCATTCAAATGCAGAAGACGTGCACATAGCATCAACAGACCTAATATCGGATAAGGATATATCTTTTTGTTTAAGCGCAGATATTGAAGGCATTTTTGAAAAATTGAGTCTAAAAAGAGCTGTCGAAGCTGACTGTTCATCTACCCCAGACCCAATAGATGGAATAATTCCAGTTGATACAAAGCCAAATGTAATTTCAGCCCCAATACGCAATACTTTACGAATTGGATTGATTGTTATAGAGCCAATGATATGTTCTTGAATAAGATTGGCACTAGCCCCAATTTCAGTATTAATCGCATTACCAAAAAAAAGAGCAGAATCAGCACAATATTGCAATCTAGCATGAACTGTAAGCCAATGTAATGGTGCAAAAGCACCCATTGCAGTGATAATATTTTGACTTTGCAATGGTGTAGTTGTATTATCTATACCTAGTGAAGCAAAAAGATCGATTGAAGGTGAAAATAAAGCTGAAGCTGAGAATCGAATAGAATTACTTTTTGATTCAGTATATTTTATACTTCCACCAATCCATAGATGATCTGATTGAATGGGTAATCCAAATCCAGCAAAGGCGCTAGTAGGGTTTGAAATGGACAGATTTTCTGAAGGTTTTTCTAAGCCGAAAGCATAATTACCGATTTTAATAAAACCAGCATATCCATGTACTTTTCTAAAAGAAGCATCTAATGGCACAGCACCAAATATATCTACCCCAGAAATAACTCCAAGCATTGCAGGATTCCAAGCAACTGCTCCAGCATCATTTAATAATCCCAATTTTCGATTTGAAGTATAATCAGCAGAAAACTGAGCATTAAGATTAAACGTAAAGGATAGTACTATCAGAACAATTAAATTGAGTACCTTCATCAGCCATCCACTTTATTTATACTTACTTTTCCCTAAATTAAGAAAGTACAATAAATAGATACCTTGTTATTATTTTTCGATCTATCAAATATTTTTTGTCATAAATTCTACCCGCCTATTTTCTTGTCTTCCTTCATCTGAATCATTTGGTGCAATTGGATATTCTTCTCCAAATCCTTTTGCTTCTAATCGAGATGAATCAATACCCATTTCTATCAAAAAATCCACTACAGATTGAGCTCTTTTTTGTGATAAAATTTGATTTGCTTTATTAGATCCAACATTATCAGTATGGGCATTTATCTGTATAGATAAATCAGGATTTTCTTCTAAATACTCATAAAGTCTAGTTAATTCTTCTGTGCTTTCTGGACGTAAATCCCATTTTGCTGAATCAAAAAATACAGATTTCAATGAAAACAGTTTAGAAGAACTTTGTACATCTGTCACCTCTGGGAATGGTGATTCAGAAGGTTCTTCTGGTATTGGAGCAGCTTCAGTTTTTTCTGTATCAGCAGGCTCTTCCTTAGGTTCAACAGGCGCAGGTGCAGGTTTAGGTTTACCTGAACTACTTTCAACACCACCAGAGCCACCTGATCCATTTCCATTTCCAGAGCCACTACCATTATTGATAATAATTTGAGATGGAGAACCAGAGCATCCTGAGCAATTAGCGCAACCAGGACAACATAAGCAAGTACAGTGTTGACAATGCTTTACAGATTTACAACATGAAATGCGCCCAGCTAAACAAGAACTTTTAAGCTTTGGACAATTCTCACAAGGATTTTTAATACAGTGATGAATATCATGAACATTCATTTCACAGCATGATTGATCAATTTTACATGAAGGTATTGGTGGGGTAGGTTCTCTATAATGATTTACAGACCACAAAGAATCATGATTTATACGTAAAAGAGCATTACCACCAGAAAAACGTCTATCTGGCGCATTAACAGTAGAAGCTTCATTTAATAAACCTAAAGAGAGTACATCGAATGCAATTTCAAGTCCAAATCTAGCCTGCCTAGCTTCAGGAATTGTAGAAAATGATGCAACTATTTGTTTATGATTAAACGAAGTGCTTATTCCTAATTCACTTGCATATGCTTTATCATATAGGATCGCAGAATCTGGACAGAACTGCAATCTTCCATGAAGAGTAATCCAATCTAAAGGAGAATAAGAACCTGTTAAAGAATACACATGATTTTTTGTATCAACAGAATACATATTTGTCATACCAAGAGACAAATAAAACTTCGGAATAGGATTATACATCAATGATCCCATATATCTTACTGTTCTACCACCAAACTCTGAGTATCTAAATGATGCCCCAATCCACCCATTATATTTAGGGATTTTAACTCCCATTCCTCCATAAAAGCTAAATGGCTCAGATGATTGGTCAATAGTAGAATCCCTACCAGAAGTAAAACCAATAGAAACTCCATCGCTAGAAATAAAACCACCAATCATTCTTGTTGATTGAAATGAACGGTCATAAGGAATTACCAAAACAGCATCTGTTCTGGTAACTAATCCTAATAAAGCTGGATTCCATCCTACAGAAGTAGCATCGTTCATCAGGTTCATCCTACGATTTGTAAATCTGTCAGGAATAAACTGTGCTTTAGATATCTGAACAGAACATATGCTAAATAATAAGCATCCAAGTAGTCTAATAATCCACTTGTTCATAAATATATCTCTAGTTCATTGTACAACTTTATAATAATCAGCAAACTTCTTCACAAAAATAACTCACACAACTTTAATATATACTAGATACCTCAATTGCATATGTATATTAATGGGAACCATGTACAACTGTTTTGGAATGAAGCAACTGTTTGTAATGTTCGGAACTTAGCAGAAGTGCTGTTTTTTTCAATAAGGCGTCTTTTTCCACTTTAAATTCACCCATTTTTTTTTCAGAAAGAAATCTACTAAGAATTTGTTCTGATAATAATTCAAGCACTTCTTTTTTACCTTTTAGCAAAGACTTTTTAATATCCTTTACGGCAAAAGTCTTGATATTCTCTATTGAATGAACATATTGTTTTGAATACCCATTTTGTTGGGCCACAAATATAGAATTATTCAGTGAAGCATATGGCTCTGGAAAAATAATTGTTGATTGATTAGTTAACCATTTTATAAATTTTGTAAAATCAATTTCTTTGGCTTGCCAATTAGCTGGCAAACTATCTAAAGAAGAACAATAAAAAGAAGCAAATCTAAAAAATACATTTTGTTTATCTAAAGCTTTTATGATTGGATAAGAATTACGAGAAATTACATTTGTATCAGGTGCAATGCCATGCCTAGCCTTCACGATACGCCCAGACTTAGTATAAAATACTGCATCTTTTTCTGCTGTAACACTATCAGATATTTCACTTTTAGATACCAATTTTTGTATACATCTTCCTGATGGAGTATAATATCTGGCAGTTGTTAATTTCAAGGCTGTTTCGCCAGGAAGATTAAGAATACTTTGCACTAAACCTTTACCATAAGACTGTTCACCTATAATTATACCTCTATCTAAATCCTGAAAAGCTCCTGCTAAAACTTCACTGGCACTTGCACTTTCGCCATTAATTATAATAGAAACTGGAATATCTGGTTCAATTGGTACTGATTGAGATGTATATACTCTTTCATCATCTCTGGTTCTTCCTTTAGTGAGAACTATCGGAGAATTTTGCGGTAAAAATATATCGCAAACACCTACTGCAGATTCTAATAAGCCGCCTGGATTATCTCTTACATCTATAATAATTCCTGCTAATCGAGGATTTTTTCTTCTGAAAGACATCACAGTTCTTTTTACTTCATCGGGTGTTGAAGTTGAAAATCTTTGAATATGTATATATCCAATACTATCGTTTATAAAGCCAGAATACCCTAAAGATTGAATTTTTATTGATTCTCTTACTAAAGTTAATCGTATTGTATCTTGCCGGCCATCCCTTAATAAAGCAATTCTTACTTTTCCGCCAATTGGACCTCGTGTAAATTTTCTGATGATATTTGTAGTATCATAAAGAACATGCAATGAGTCTATCATAAGAATATGATCCCCAGACCTCATGCCGCTTCTTTTGGCGGAATAACCATCATATAATTCAGCTATCGTTAATTTTCCATTCATGATGCCAACTACCATTCCAAAACCTGCATAGGAATTTGTAGTTAATAATTCATAATCATCGCCTTCATTGTTTTCTAAAACTTCTGAATATGGATCCAAATCTTCTAACATAGCTTTTGTGCTATTCTTAACAATGTATAGTGGATCTATTTCATCTACATAGTGTAAAGTAACTTCTTTAAAAACCGAACCATATAATTCCAAGGCTTGCGATATTTTTAAAAACATCGATTGGTCTGGACTTTTAAAAGAAGCAAGTCCTATGGAACCAAGAATTAATATTATCGATAATATGATAAGTGATTTACGCATGAAGCAATGAAAAGTATCTAAAAATATCAACTAGATTAATGACAATGAAATTATTGAGAGCAATGTTGATAAGGCTATTAATTGTGCCAAAATATTTGTGTCTAATGTATATTCTTGTGCTATTACCAATGTTAATACCATTGTAGGCATACCAGATTCCAACATTATGGCTTTTGATAATGGTTCCTGAATATGCAAAACATGAATAAGACCATATGCAATCAATGGGCCAATTGCTATTCGAATTATAGCAGCAGGTAGTATTAATAGTATCGAATTCAGCTTTGGGATATTTAATGCCATTCCAACTGAAATCATCATTAATGGTGGAACTGCATTACCTGCTATTGAACATGTTTTCAATATATCTGGATGAATGTCAATATCTACTATTTTACAAAGAATAGCCGCAAAAAGAGCATATAATGGAGGCAATCCTAGTATTCTTTTTAATCCAGAAATATATCTTTGCTTGAAACTGCTTGTATCATCTGAATAATACCCAGCAATCATTGCACCAATAATCCATAATAAAGGTGTTAATGCTAGTAAATCATAAATCAATGGAATTGATCCATATTGCTTACCAAGTATTCCTGTAACTATCGGATAACCAAGATATGTTGCATTGCACCAGGATGCTCCTAATACTAAAGCACCAATTGACTTATCTGATAACAAATCTGGCCATATTCTTTTTATCAATACATAGATACTTACAGAAAACCCAATACATCCTATTGTTACAAGAGCTGCAATAAAAGGTATTTTCCATGATTCATCATGTAAAGGGGCAGCATATATTACCGAGAATGTAAGCAGAGGCAATAATATATAGAGAACTAAGCTATTTATAGCAGCCCTTAGCATATGGGAATCCGGAACGCCTTTAATATAACGCCATAGATATCCTAGTACGATAAACACAAAAAAACTAGTAAAAACACTATATATCATAGTGCTTTACGATAATAATTCAATGACTTGTTCACCTATTAAACTACCTAAAGCAATACCCATTCCATTACATCCAAATGCAATGATACAATGAGGAGATACTCTTTGTACAATAGACTGTTTATTCTTACTAAATCCCATAATGCCAGACCAATTATATTCTATTGTAAATGATTTTCCAGGTAGTATATCTTCTTGCAACATCTTCAATAATGCATGTTGTATGATTTCTGTGGATGCAAATTCATGAGTTGATTCACCTTCAAAATCAAGATTTCTACCACCACCAAGCAACACTCTTTTTCCAATATTTCTAAAATAATAATAGCCTTCATCTGCATGAAAAGCACCTATAAATGACAAATTTTCTATTGGTGAAGTTACGATGATTTGTCCCCTACCAGGCTGTATATCAATCTGAGGTACTAGTGCAGAAATCCAAGCATTTGTACATACAATTGTTTCTTTAGAAATCATTGAATATTTGCCTAATAATGTCTGAATAGTTATCTCCATAACTTTCGGATTTTCCTTTATTTCAAGAACATTACTACCATATTCAATTCTTATTCCTAAAGATTGAGCTTTTGATTCCATAGCTTGAATTAAATACCCACTATGAATTTGCCCTTCTAATGGATTATAAATTACCGCTTGTACAGATTGTCCAAATCCCAAGCGTCTGTGCTCTCTACGATTAAGAACAGTATATGTTGACTCTATACCTGTTATCTGGCTCATCTGTTTATTCAAACTATCAAGAGAATCAAGCACATGCATTTCTTTCTCTCTGATAATTTCATAACCGCCATGCATTTCATATTTTATATGATCATCAGAAAATCGATTTCTTAAAATTTGAAGACCTTTTATTCTTTGTTGAGCTATTGCTAAGGCTTTATCTTCACCTAAAACCTCTATATCATGCAATAATTCAGAGGCACTGCCAAAGCAAGCAAAACCTGCATTTCTAGTAGTTGCACCCATTGTTCTAGGGCCACGCTCTAATACTACAATACGTTTATCAGGAAAAGCTAATGCTGCAGAAATCGCAGTAGATAATCCAATAATACCTGCTCCGATAATACATATATCGGTTTGGGAAAGAGCACTTTTCTCCCAATAAGAACTAATCGGACCTTGATTCAAACGTTTATCCTACTCATTTATGTACATAATAACTGCTATAAAGCCTACAACTATCATTCCATTTTATCTTTAACCAAGAGATCTTAAAAAAAATACTTTCTAAACCATATATTTGCCATATCATTTTAAGTAAAAGCGATATCATGAAACCAGATATAATAGAAACTGAGAATAAAAAAATCATTTTAAGCGGCATTCAAGCTAGTGGAGATTTAACAATTGGCCATTATGCTGGGGCAATACGCAATTGGGTAGAATTACAACAAGATTATGATTGTTATTTTATGGTTGCTGATATGCATGCTATAACATCACGTCAAATTCCAGCAGATTTACGAAGACGCTCTTTAGATGTGGTTGCAATGTATGCTGCTTGTGGTATAAACACTGAAAAAAGCGCATTATTTATTCAATCACATGTTACAGAACATGCACAATTAGCTTGGATATTAAATTGTTTCACTGGTTTTGGCGAAGCGCAAAGAATGACGCAATTCAAGGATAAATCACAACAACATAGCGACAATATCAATGTTGGATTATTTTCATATCCGGTTTTAATGGCAGCTGATATCCTTTTATATCAAGCAGATTTAGTTCCTGTTGGAGATGATCAAAAACAACATATTGAATTAACCAGAAATCTTGCCGAACGTTTTAATCATTTGTATTCGCCAACTTTTACTGTCCCCGAACCCTTTATAGCCAAAGAAGGCGCACGCATTATGAGCTTACAAGAACCATGGAAAAAAATGTCTAAATCAGACCCAAATTCCAATTCTTGTATTTTTCTTCATGATGAAGATGCACTTATCATGAATAAAATCAAAAGAGCTGTTACCGATTCAGGTACTGATATTATTTTTGATATAGAAAATAGACCAGGCGTCTCAAATCTTATCACATTGTATCATGTTGCTACTGGCAAATCAATTAAAGAAATCGAAACTGAATTTGCAGGCCTAGGTTATGCACCTTTTAAAGAGGCAGTTGGGAATGCTATGGTAGATTTAATCTCGCCAATCAGGAATACATTTAATGATCTACGATCTCATCCAGATGAAATATCTGCTCTCTTAAAAAGTGGAGCACAAAAGGCAAGTAAGCAAGCTTTTAAGACATTAAGAAAAGTATATAAAAAAATCGGTTTTGTAGAACCAATTCGATAATTCTACATACTATATTTGTCCATATAGTTGTTTATATTCTTTTGCCACTTCCATATAATGAGCTGCTTGCCATGTAAAGCCTTGTCTTTCTTTATCGGTAATATCTCGCATTTTTTTTCCTGGTATTCCAGCACACATTATACCGCTAGGTATATGCATTCCAGGCTTAATAACAGTTCCTGCTGCTATAATGGTATCGTCTTCAATAATTGATCCATCTAATATAATTGCTCCCATTCCTATTAAACATCTATTTCCAATGGTAGCTCCATGTACTATTGCCCCATGCCCTATTGTAACATCATCACCAATTGTTAAGGCATATGTATCTGTAGTTACATGTAAAATTGCACCGTCTTGAATATTTGTTCTTTTGCCAATCCTAATGGGATATACATCACCCCTAATAATTGCATTATACCAAATAGAAGAATTCTCTTGTATGATAATATCTCCAATAATTCTTGCTCCATCACATATCAACACTGATGAATCAATGATTGGAAATATATTTTTATAGGGTAAAATGGTTGCTAAAGAAGAACCAAGATAAAATGGTTGCATCGTTCTTTTATGTAAAGTAAATGTATAGAGTGCAAAAATACTTGAAACAATGTGTATGTAATCATAGTTATAGTTAAAACGTAGAGAAAAAAGAATAAAGTATATACTAATCCGATAATAAGTCCCTATTTTTACAATAATTCAAGCAGAAATAGCTTGCTATTTTTATACAGCAGACTCACAATGAAATATCAGATTCTTGAATCTCCATCCATAGAAGCATTATATCATAAAGAACGATATCTTCTAAAGCGTATAACATCAGTATTATTTGCAATTGCTGGATGCTCATGGTTTTTATTATATGTACCCGAATCTATTATACATCAAAAAACTCATGAATTATTTAAACTCCAACAATATCAGATTTATGTATTACTGCTTACTTTATGGGGATTAGATTATAAAAGACAATTAGACAGGCTTACTTTGCTGTCACAAAAAGCAAGCTTATTACACAAAGATATCATAGACATACAATCATCAGATATTATCGAAGATGTACAAAAATTTGAAGTTTTGTGGTTAAAAAAGAATACACATGGTAAACATATTTCATGGTTGATTACATGGACATTTTTATTAAGTGCATGTATCTTAATTATGAAACAATACATATTGATTTTTAACCAAAATATTTAGAATTCCCCTTTTTACATTATATATAAGTTATTGATATGAAAGAGTTTAAAAATGAAGTCTTTCTAGATTTCACTGATCCAGTTATTGAAAAAAAACAAAAAAAAGCACTACTTTCAGTTAGAGCAAATTTTGGTAAAGAATATCCAAACTTTATCAATGGAAAAGCTGTAAAAACTACTGCTAAAACCATTTCTCTCAATCCTGCAAATACTGATGAAACGATCGGAATTTTTCAGAAATCTGGCAAAGACGATGCTGAAGCAGCAATGCAAGCTGCTCAAAAGGCATTTGAAACATGGAAATTTGTTCCAGTAAAAAAACGTGCAGATTTTTTATTTAAAGCCGCAAATATTATTCGTAAACGTCGCTTAGAAATCAATGCATGGATGATTTCTGAAGTTGGTAAGAATTATCTTGAAGCCGATGCAGATACATGCGAAGCCATTGACTTTTTAGAATTTTATGGCAGAGAAGTATTAAGATTTGCAGAAAAACAGCCTATCATACCCGTGAAAGGTGAAAAAAATAAGATGATCTATATTCCATTGGGTGTTGGAGTGATTATTCCACCTTGGAATTTTCCTTTTGCCATTTTAATCGGAACTGCTTGCGCTGCAATTGCAGCTGGCAATACAATTGTTTTAAAGCCTTCATCTGATTCACCTATGATGGGATGGTTATTTGCTGATATTATGAATCACCTTGGTTTGCCAAAAGGTGTTCTCAATTTTGTAGTTGCCTCTGGAGCAGAAGCTGGAGACTATTTAGTTCAGCATCCTAAAACTCGTTTTATCTCTTTTACTGGCTCTATGGAAGTAGGTTTAAGAATAAATGAATTAGCTGCTAAAACAAGTCCTGGGCAAATCTGGATTAAACGAGTAATCGCAGAAATGGGTGGAAAAGATAGTATGATTATCGATTCCGAAGCAGATATCGATGATGCAGTAAAAGGAACAGTAGCCGCAGCATTCGGATTTCAAGGTCAAAAGTGCTCTGCTTGCTCTAGAGTAATTGTAGATACTAAAGTGTATAAGGAATTTGTAGCTAAATTAAAACCAGCTGTAGAGGCTTTAGTACAAGGCAATCCTTTAGATAATCATTTTATGGGCCCTGTAGTTTCCGCCAAAGCCGAAAAATCAATTTTAGAGTATATTGAAATTGGTAAAAAAGAAGGTAATCTTCTCACAGGAGGAGAAAAAATAAAAGGAATGAATGGTTATTTTATAAAACCAACAGTTTTTACCGATATTGAGCCAATGGCAAGGATTTCTCAAGAAGAGATTTTTGGTCCAGTTTTAGCTGTTATCAAATCTAAAAACTTTGAAGATTCTTTAGAAATTGCTAATAATACCATGTTTGGCCTAACTGGTGCGGTGTATACAAGTAATAAAAAGAAATTAGCTAAAGCTGAACAAGAATTTCATTGTGGTAATTTATACTTAAACCGCAAATGTACAGGCGCATTAGTGGGCGCTCATCCTTTTGGAGGCTTTAATATGAGTGGTACCGATTCTAAGGCTGGTGGTAGAGATTATATGCTTCTGTTTATGCAAGCAAAAACAATAAGTGAAAAGAAATAAAAAATAAAAAGCCATCTTTTCAGATGGCTTTTTTATTATGCTTTTCTAATTCCAACGATATTATATCTTGAACTAATAAATGTAATGTCTGTAAATGAAGCATTACCTGCAGGATTAGCTCCTGTACCATGAAAATCACTAAAAGCTGCCGATTGATTAACCCAAATAGGGCCAGTAAAATTACAAGCAAGAGGCGCTCCAGCCATTGTGATCTGCTCTTCTGCATATGATAAATCATCATGATTTATTATATATACAGCAGTAGACAAAGCACCATGCTTTTTGATACTAGAACTAATAAGATCTATTCCTTGATGGATATCTTCTACTTTGATGATAAAACAAATAGGGCCAAACCATTCTTGCTCATATATGTCTGAATCAGACATCGTAGCTGATAGTATAATTGGAGAAACAGACAAAGCATTATCAAAACCTTGATGTTTTACTTCATGAGAATCTAATACAATTGGAAGGCCTGTTTTTCTTACCATATTAACTCTCTCTAATACGGCAGGATTTTGTAAAGCACCTATTGTACCAGGACCCATTTTTTCATTCAGAACAAGTGCTTGTACTTTTTCAGCAAAAGCTTTCATTACTTCATCGTAAGAGATATAAGAATCACCTACTTTTACACCTTGTTTAGGAATATAAAAGTTTTGTGGCGCAGTGCACATTTGCCCACTATATAATGATACACTAAAAGCTAAATTATCTAAAACAGCATCTAAAGATTCAGCTTCTGCTATAAGCACCGAATTTACTCCAGCTTTTTCGGTAAAGATTTGCTTGTTTGTACCAGATAACTCTTGCTCTAAGATAGAACCAAAATGAGAACTTCCAGTATAATCTATTAATGCAACTTTATGATTTTTAGCTAATTGCATTGTTATTGGTTGTTCTAATGAATCAACTGCCAATTGAATAATATGTGGATTTAAGCCCAGTGATACTAGCGTATCTTGGAAAGATTTAATACATATAGCAATAGGAAGAATTGCTCTTGGATGAGCTTTTGCAATAGAAGTATTACCAGTAATCAAGGATGCAAATATTCCAGGAAATGAATTCCATATAGGAAAAGTAGAACAACCTATCGTAATATTTATGCCCTTAGGAATAATACGAAATGATTTTTGAAGCGTAACTTCAAATCTACCCATTGGTTTTGTCCAGCTTGTTTCTGAACAAAACTGATTAATTGTCATATAGCCAGTAGCAATAGCTTCCAAAGCCCTATCAAATGCATGAGGCCCAGAGGCCTGAAAAGCCATTATGAAGCCTTGTCCTGTTGTATGCATTGTTGCAAAACCAATTTCAAAAAAATGTTTTGAAGCCCTTTCTAAACATTCGATCAAAATTGCTGCACGTAATTCTGTAGAAAAAGACTTCCATTCTTGCTTAGCTTTATCTGCTTGTTCTATTAATGTTTCTGAAGCAAAAGATGGATACTGTATTTCTAAAGGAAAGCCATATGGAGACTGTTCATCACCAAGATAACCATCAGAACCATATTGATAAGGTAATTCAAATCTAGCATGTAATGAGGCCTGAAAGGAAGATAATCCATCAGCTTGTGCTGTTTCTCCATAAATTTTTCCACTTGGTGGCTCTGGCCAATGAGCAAAGAATTGTCTGGATTGAACTGCTTCTACCGATTGCTTAAGTGTATTAGCATGTTTTTCTATAAGATGATCTAATTGCATTGTAAATCCTTAAATAAAATTTATGTCCACACCAAATTAATGAATTCATACAGGATGATGAACATTCTCTATAAAGCAAAAAATAATTAGTAAAATAAAGAAACCAATAATCAACATTGTTTGTTCGAACTTTCTTGATTATTTACTCTCGAATCTCGAATTTAGCCTTAGATGTACGCACATATTTGATGCATAGACAAATAAAAACAAATACATATATTTTTCATCATTACATGAATTAGGAATAATCGCACATGAATGACGCAATGCACAATCCAAGTAGTGAAGGCAAATGTCCATTTACAGGTGGCATGCTAAAACAAAGTGCTGGAAATGGTACAAGAAACCGTGACTGGTGGCCAAATCAATTACAGCTTAGCATATTAAGACAACACTCAGAACTTTCAAATCCAATGGGGAAAGACTTTAATTATGTTAAAGAATTTAATTCCATTGATTTAAAAGCTTTAAAGCAAGATATTTATGATATAATGACTAATTCACAAGATTGGTGGCCAGCAGATTATGGACATTATGGTCCATTTTTTATCCGCCTTGCTTGGCATAGTGCTGGTACTTATCGAATAGCCGATGGAAGGGGTGGCGGTGGATCAGGAAGCCAAAGATTTGCTCCATTAAATAGCTGGCCAGACAATACAAATCTTGATAAAGCACGCTTATTATTATGGCCAATAAAACAGAAATATGGCAGAAAAGTATCATGGGCAGATTTAATGATTCTTGCCGGTAATTGCGCTTTAGAATCTATGAATTTTAATACTTTTGGTTTTGCAGGTGGACGCGAAGATATTTGGGAACCAGAAGAAGATATCTATTGGGGTTCCGAAGGAAAATGGTTAGAAGATAAACGTTATTCTGGTGATCGAGAATTAGAAAATCCTTTGGCAGCAGTTCAAATGGGTTTGATTTATGTTAATCCAGAAGGTCCTAATGCCAATCCAGATCCAATTGCATCTGCCAAAGATATTCGCGAAACCTTTGGTAGAATGGCTATGAATGATGAAGAAACAGTTGCTTTGATAGCGGGTGGCCATACTTTTGGAAAAACTCATGGAGCAGCTGACCCAAATACTTATGTTGGCCCAGAACCTGCAGGTGCTCCTATCGAAGAACAAGGATTAGGATGGAAAAATTCTTTTGGAACCGGTAATGGTGAATATACAATTACAAGTGGTTTAGAAGGCGCTTGGACAACAACTCCTATTCAATGGAGTAATAATTATTTTGAGAATTTATTCAATTTTGAGTGGGAATTAACAAAAAGTCCTGCAGGTGCTCATCAATGGACACCAAAGAATGGCGCAGGTGCTAATACGGTTCCTGATGCTCATAATTCTTCAAAATCACATGCACCAATAATGCTTACAACAGATTTAGCATTAAGAATGGACCCAGCTTATGAAATAATATCACGAAGATTTCTTGAGTTTCCTCTTGAATTTGCAGATGCTTTTGCTAGAGCTTGGTTTAAGCTTACCCATAGAGACATGGGGCCAAAGGCAAGATATCATGGTCCTGAAGTTCCTGAAGAAGAATTAATTTGGCAAGATCCTATTCCAGCCTTAACTCATGATACAATTGATTCTCATGATATTACATCATTAAAATCACAAATTTTATCATCTGGTTTAACAATTTCTCAACTAGTTTCTACTGCATGGGCATCTGCATCAACATTCCGTGGTTCTGATAAAAGAGGCGGAGCTAATGGTGCACGTATTCGATTAGCACCACAAAAGGATTGGAAAGTAAATAATCCAGCACAATTAGAACATGTTCTAACTATTTTAGTATCTATTCAACAATCATTTAATTCTTCGCAAACTGGTAATAAGCATGTATCAATTGCAGATATCATTGTTTTAGGTGGTTGTGCAGCAATTGAGCAAGCTGCTAAAAATGCTGGGCATACTATTGAAGTACCTTTTACTCCAGGAAGAACCGATGCTAGCCAATCACAAACAGATATAGATTCATTTGCAGTATTAGAACCTTCTGCTGATGGATTTAGAAATTATGTAAAAACTCATTATACAGTTTCTGCAGAAGAAATGCTTATTGATAAAGCTCAATTATTAACATTAACAGCCCCAGAATTAACAGTGTTGATTGGTGGAATGAGAGTTTTAAATACCAATTATCAATATTCTAAACATGGAGTATTTACATATAAGCCAGAAGTTCTTACTAATGATTTCTTTGTAAATTTATTAGATATTGGTACAAAATGGCAATCAATATCTCATCATCAAGATGAATTTGAAGGGATAGATCGTAAATCTGGTCATACAAAATGGACAGGAACAAGAGTTGACTTAATCTTTGGATCTAATTCAGAGTTAAGAGCATTAGCCGAAGTATATGCTTGTGAAGATGGACAAGATGCATTTATTAATGACTTTATTGCGGCATGGAATAAAGTTATGAATTTAGATCGCTTTGATATAGCATAATCTGATATATATAAGTAAAAGCCCTATTGGAGTCAATATTTCCAATAGGGCTTTTTCTTTATTTTATATACACGTTAAAGAATATCTGCGGCATGTAAGATATTAATAGCCATATCATATTTTTTTGCAGGAGGCATAATATATACACCTTGAACAATATGTTTTGCTTGCTTTAAAAACTCTGTCGCAATATTCATACCTTCAATTCCACTTTCAGTATTGGCATCTTTAAGCTTTTTTCTCACCCACTCTGGCACAACCATTCCAGGCACTTCATAATGCAAGAATTCTGCATGTTTAGTGCTTCTTAATGGAATAATTCCTAATATACATTGCATAGAAAGATGTTTTGTAGCATCAAGAAAATACTCTAATGTTTTTATATCAAAAACAGGCTGAGTAAAATACATGGTAGCTCCTTCTTGAGCTTTTTTCTCTAATCGCTTGATTTCTCTCTCGATATCGTCTGCCGCAGGATTAGCAGCACAAGTAATAAGAAATCGTGTAGATCTTCCCAAAGGATTGCCCATTAAATCCATACCATGATTCATTCTATTTACAGCTCTGATTAATCCAATTGAATCAACATCATAAACCGAAGTAGCAAATGGATAATCACCAATTGATGTGGGATCTCCGGTAACAGCTAAAATATTTTTAACGCCTAAAGCATATGCACCTATTAAATCTGATTGCAAACCAACCATATTTCTGTCTCTACAGGCAATATGAGTAATACATTCCATTCCTGTGGCAGATGAAATCATATAAGAAGCTGCTATCGGATTAATTCTTACCCTTGCCCTTGCACCGTCAAAAACATTAATTGCATCTATACCTTGTTCTTTTAAATATGATGCTGCTTGTATTACATTGGAAATATCTAATCCACGTGGTATTTCTACTTCTACTGTCGTTAAAAATTTCTTTCCTATTTTTTCAGCAAATGAAGAAACTTTATCGGAATCAATAGCTAATGTATTTACTTCTTTTATCAGCTTTGGAATATATCTAGAAGATCCAGGAATTTGATTAATTACTGCATCTGATATCGCTTTGATATGTTGAACAGAAGCTCCCCCATCGGCTCCAATGATACATGCGCCACCTTGTACTAAAGAAACAGCAACTGAGGCCACATAATCAACCTCTGCATTATAAACGGCACGGCCATCAACTAAGGTTGGAATTGCAATTTCTGGTAATGCGCATAATGGCATCGACGTAACAGAAAGAGCTCTTATGATATCGCACATTCTTTGAGGGCCAACTGTTCCACTACTTCCGATTGCCAAAACCCCATATTTTTCAAGTCTGTATGCAATATCAGATGGATAGGAAGTAGCTAAAACACTACCATCTTCTGGAAATGTTTTTAATGCTATAATTGGTATCTCATTATGAACAGAACGAACGGCTTTAATAGCAATTTCTAATTCATCAATATCGATAAATGATTTTAGTATTATTAATTCTGCACCACCATCTATTAAGGCAACTGCTTGTTCTATAAATACTTGTAGTGCTTCATCTTCTGTTAAAGTACCAATTGGGACAAAGAATTTTTCTGTAGGGCCAATCACTCCGCCTACATAAGCATTTTGTAGTGCTACTGTTCTGGCTATCCACACCGCTTTTCTATTTATTTCATATACTTTATCACTTAAGCCAGCTTGTTCCAAAGTAATTCTGTTTGCATGGAAAGTATTAGTTAATAAAAGAGTAGCACCTGCTATCAGAAAATCTCTGTAGATATGCTCAATAATTACTGGATTTTTCAAATTATAGACTTCCACGGGGAAATCTTTATAACCTCGAGATTGTAGTTCTATTTCTATTGAACCAGATGTAACAATAGGTTTTACACCTATGATATCAGAAAATTGTACTTTAGTTTTGCTCATATTTATTTATAAAATTCTGTTCAATATATCACAAAAGGATTTCTATAAATTAACAAAAAAAGGCATCTGCTTAAAGCGGATGCCCTTGTTTGCTACAATTAAGTAAATTATTATTCTGCTATGTTTTCAATATTCGATGAATCTTCATGTAATGGAGGAGCAATGTTGACAACTGGCTTAGGTTTCAAAGGAGCATTTACTTCTTCGAATAATGAGTCAATTTCTTCGGCAATTGCTTCTAAATTAACAGCTTCAGGTGTACTTTGAGCATATTTAATTGCATTAGGTACAGGATGAGCGGCATTATAATCATCAATAATTGCTTGATCTTTTTCACGTAAGAATTCAACTGCAGAAAGAACAATTTTTTTAGATTCTCGATCAAATTCTACCACTTTCAAAGGAAGGTTTTCACCAACATGGAAAAATTCTGCGATATTTCTAACAGGTGCAAAAGAAAGTTGTGAAACAGGTACAAAACCGTCAACACCTTCTGGTAATTCTACAATTACACCTTTTTCGATAATTCTTTCGATTTTACCTTCAGATTCTGCACCAACTGCATAGCGTTCAGCAAAGAAATCCCATGGATTTTCTGTTATTTGCTTGTGGCCTAATGCAATACGACGATTTTGTGAATCAATAGAAAGTACAACTACATCTAAAGAATCGCCTTTTTTAACAAATTCACCCGGATGACGAATTTTCTTCGTCCAAGATAGATCACTAATATGAACTAATCCATCTACACCTGGCTCTAGTTCTACAAAAAGGCCGAAATTAGTTAGATTACGCACAATACCTTTGTGAACTGAATCAACAGGGTATTTAGCTAATAAATCTGCCCAAGGATCTGGCTCTAATTGTTTCATTCCAAGAGCAAGTTTTTTGTCATTTTTATCTATATTTAAAACGATAGCATCAATAACTTGGCCCATAGAAACCATCTGCGAAGGATGCTTTACATGCTGAGTCCAACTCATTTCACTAATGTGAATCAAGCCTTCAATACCTTTTTCTATCTCTATAAATGCACCATAATCAGTAAGAGAAACCACTTTACCTTGTACTTTAGTACCAGGCTCATATTTCTCTCCGATTGTATCCCATGGATGCGAGGTTAATTGCTTCATACCCAATGAAATACGACGCTTTTCAGCATCAAAATCTAATACAACAACTTTAACTATTTGATCTAAAGTTACGATTTCAGAAGGATGCGTTACACGTCCCCATGAAAGATCTGTAATATGAACCAATCCGTCTACACCACCTAGATCTACGAATACACCAAAATCTGAAATTGCCTTTACAGCACCTTCAAGAACTAAACCTTTTTCTAATGTATCAAGAATTTTAGAGCGTTGATCGGATAATTGTTCTTCTAATAATACTTTATGGCTAACAACAACATTTTCGCTTGGATGATTTACTTTAACAACACGAACATCAATCATTTTTGCAACCCAAGCATCAAAATCACGAACAGGACGTACGTCAATTTGAGAACCAGGTAAAAATGCCTCGATACCTAATAAATCAACTACCATTCCACCCTTAATTCTACGGAGAATACGAACCGGAACAACTTGCTGTGTTTCATTTAATTTAAGAATCTCTTCCCAAGTTTTCATGAAGTCTGCACGACGACGAGACAATAGCATTCTACCACTTGTATCTTCGATTTTCTCTACAAATACATCAATCTCATCACCAGGTTTAAAGATATCTGTTGTACCAAATTCAGCACGTGGAATCATTCCCAATGACTTGAATCCAATATCTACAAAAATACTATCTTTAGTAACCTGAATAACATGACCCTTTACCATCTGATCTTCTTTTACAGGCGAAAAGCTTTGCTGGAAAAGAGCGTCAAATGTACTGTCGTCCATCATAGGAACGTCAAAATCACCACTTAATAAATCAGCTAATGATGGTCTTTTTTTTGTTGCAGGTTGTTGTGCAGGCAAAACAATAGACATAATATCTTGTTCTTGCACTGCAGTTTCGGTCGTTTCGGACATAGGAACCTTTCTATTTGCGATATAAGTAAAACATTGCTCTATTTCATAATTACTGCACCTGAGCTCTGCTTTTCTCTTCCTCACAAGGGGATGATATAATGATACATATATGAAAAGTGTTTTTTTATTTTAGCCGGTCAAATTAACATATTATTTTGAATTATGCAAGTAAGCCTATGATCTTTGGTGATTTAGTTTTTCTACATTCATATTTTCTACATATTCTTGCAGAATTTCTTCAGGTATCCATTCAACTGACATTTGGTTTCCGAACCATGTTAATTGTCTTTTAGCATATCGTCTTGTAGCTTGTTTCATGGCTTCCAAACCTTCTTTGTGCTTAAGCTTCCCATGTAATACTTGAATTGCTTCTTTATATCCCACTGTATTCAAAGCATTTAAATGTGAATCATATCCAATCTGCAGCAATTGAGAAGTTTCATCAATTAGCCCATTATTCCACATATATTCAGAGCGTTTATTGATTCTATCATACAGTCTATCTCTTTGAAAAGATATTCCGATATATTGTGTTGTAAATGAGGGCACACTGATATGCTCTTTTTTTTCTTTTGAAAACTGCAGCCCTGTACTTTTATAGAATTCTAAAGCCCTCATGATTCTTCTTGGATTCATATCGCTATATTCTTCTGCACTTGAAGGATCGACCTTTTTCAATTCTTGAAATAGAAAATCTTTTCCTTTATTCAACAGTAATTCTTGAAGTTCTAGGCGAATATCTAATGAATTGTCTTTACTTTCAAATGTAAAAAACCCTTCACAAATAGCTTGTATATATAAACCAGAGCCACCAACTATGATTGGAATTCTATCTTGACTAATACTATTATCTATACATAATCTGGCATATTTAGCAAATTTCCCAGCGCTAAAGTGTTCATCGGGATTACAGATATCTATACAGTGATGCGGAATTACTGCTTGTTCTTCTTTAGTGGGTTTAGCCGTTCCAATATCCATTCCCCTATAAATCTGCCTAGAGTCTGCACAGATTATATCTATCTTTTGATTACATAATGAAGCAATCTGAAAAGACAGATCAGTTTTTCCTGAAGCAGTTGGGCCAACAATAGCAAGGACGGATCTCTTGGGGATATTATCGTTCACTATCTATCTCTTTACACGAAAAAATTCTACCGTTTTATCTAATCCAGCACGTATTTCCATTGAGGGTTCCCAACCATATTGTTGATGAATGTGATTATATGATAAAACACTGCGTCTTTGTTCTCCTGTTTTTGCTGGAATATGTTGCTCGGAACAAGTAGCTCCAATTAAAGAATGCAAATGTCGAAACAAAGTATTGACATCTGTTTCTATCGAAGTACCAATATTAAAAGCACCTTGCATATCTGTAGTAATTGCTAATTCATTGGCTTTAACAATATCACCAACATATACATAATCACGGGTTTGCAGTCCATCTCCATTTATTATTGGTTGCTGGCCTGCTAATAATTTTTGAGTAAAAATTGCGATAACGCCTGCTTCTCCATGGGGATTTTGCCTTGGTCCATACACATTAGCATATCGAAAAGCAACATATGGAATACCATAAACAGCATAATAATAATACAAATAATGTTCATTGGATAATTTTGCAACTCCATAAGGAGAAATAGGTTTAGTAGGATGCGACTCGTCTGCAGGAAAGATTTCTTGTTCGCCATATACAGTACCACCACTAGAAGCAAAAATGATTTTCTTTACTCCAGAGTTTTTGGCAGCTTCATATATATTAATTCCACCTAAGATATTAATTCTGGCATCATGTGATGGATCATTTACAGAGACACGAACATCCATTTGTGCTGCATGATGATTAACAATATCAAACTTTTCTTGTGAAAAAAGATCATGAATAGCAGGATCATTAACATCCATTTTAACAAAATGAGCTTTTTCAGGAATATTCTCTTGTTTTCCCGTACTTAAATTATCTATTATCCAAACTTCATGTCCTAAATCTATATAAGCATCTGCTATGTTAGAAGCAATAAATCCAGCACCACCTGTAATTACAATTTTCATATAATCATATCCACAATTCTGTGTAAAATACAGTGCAAATATACCGAACTTATTGAAAGGTAAATTCTTTGAATATTCCAATAATACGCTAACTGAACTATATATTTTCAACAGAATTTGAAAATAATGGTAATACATTTCCATTTTATGCGTCAAAAGGTGCTATAGTTACAAAAAATTAGGCTAATTTTGGATGCTCTTGGGATTTTTAATTTCCCTTTGATATGAATATCATATAGGGCACAATGATTATTTACAGTTAGTAGGAAAAGAATCAATATGCTTTCGATTCTTAAGAAAATATTTGGCGGAACAAAACATGAGAAAGATGTTAAGGCATTAAGGCCTGTAATTACTCAAATTAATGAAGAATATGCTCAATTACATAGTGTAACAGACGAACAATTGAGGATAAAAACCGATGAATTTAAAGCTTATATACAGTCTAAAATAGAAGTATACAAGCAAGAACTCGAGGACTTAAGGACTAAACTGAATGATTCCAATACAGATCATGAAGAACATCAATATATTCATGATAGAATTAAAGAAATTGGCAAAGAAGAATTTGCAACCATTCAAGATACTTTAGACGAATTACTTCCTTCTGCTTTTGCAGTAGTAAAAGAAACTTGTAGAAGACTTACCGAAAGGAAGCATACATATGATGTTGTTGGGCAATCTGTGCTTTGGGAAATGGTACCTTATGATGTTCAACTAATTGGTGGTATTGTTCTGCATCAAGGAAAAATTTCTGAAATGGCCACAGGTGAAGGTAAGACTTTAGTGGCTGTTTCTCCTCTGTATCTCAATGCATTGTCATCAAAAGGTGTACATCTAATTACTGTGAATGATTATTTAGCTAAGCGTGACAGTGAATGGATGAAACCAGTTTTTGATTTTCTTGGCATCAAAGTAGGATGTATACAATCTTCTATGCAGCCTCAACAAAGGTGTGAACAATATGGATGCGATATTACCTATGGAACCAATAATGAATTTGGTTTTGATTATCTAAGAGATAATATGGTTAATGATGCAGAAGATATGGTTCAAAGACCTCATTTTTTTGCTGTAGTGGATGAAGTTGACTCTGTTTTAATAGATGAAGCAAGAACACCGCTCATTATCTCTGGTCCAGTTGCTCATTCTACAGATCAAAAATTCGAGCAGTTAAATCCTAGGGTTCGTAGACTTGTAGATGCTCAAAATAGATTAGTAAATACATTAGTTAATGAAGCAGATAAATTATTAAAAGAATCGAATAAAGAAAATAAAACTAATGCGGGCATTGCATTATTGCGTTCATATAGGGGCTTTCCAAAACAAAAGAAATTAGCCAAATTATTACAAGAGCCTGATAATCAAAAGCTTATGCGAGATACCGAGTTAGACTATCTACGTGAGCAAGGCACTCGTATGTCTATCATTGATGAAGAACTCTATTATACAATCGATGAAAAAAATCATCAAATAGATATTACCGAAAAAGGAAGAAGTCTTCTTACTTCTGTAGGGGAAGATCCAGATATGTTTATTATTCCTGATATCACAGGCGAACTTAGCGTGATTGAGGGAATGTCTGGCTTAGAACAAGATGATAAACAAGCCAAGAAAGATGAAGTAATACGTATTTATTCCATGAGGAGTGATATAATTCATACTGTTCATCAATTATTAAGAGCATATTCTTTATATGATATTGATATAGAATATGTAGTTGATGGTGGCAAGATAAAAATCGTTGATGAGTTTACCGGACGTATTCTAGATGGAAGGCGTTATTCCGATGGCTTGCATCAAGCTATAGAAGCAAAAGAAGGTGTTACAGTTGAAGCTGACACACAAACATATGCAACAATCACACTCCAAAATTATTTTAGATTATATCGCAAGCTTGCAGGTATGACAGGTACCGCAGAAACCGAAGCAGGCGAATTTGATAAAATTTACAATCTAGATGTTGTTGTTATTCCTACAAATAGACCAATTACCAGAAAAGATTTAGATGATTATATTTTTAGAACCAAAAAAGAAAAATATAATGCAGTTATTGAAGAAATTCAATCATTGGTAAAACAAGGTCGAAGTGTTCTTGTTGGAACAACTAGTGTTGATGTTTCTGAACTTTTAAGCAAAATGCTGAAAAGAGCGAATGTTGAACATAGAGTTTTAAATGCTAAACAACATCAGTTCGAAGCTGAGATAGTTGCTGGAGCTGGTAAAACAGGAAAAGTTACAATTGCTACCAATATGGCAGGTAGGGGAACAGATATTAAATTAGAAGCAGCTGTAAAAGCAAATGGTGGTTTAGCAATTATTGGTACTGAAAGGCATGATGCAAGAAGAATAGATAGACAGTTAAGAGGTAGGGCTGGACGCCAAGGCGACCCAGGATCTTCACAATTCTTCTTATCACTCGAAGACAATTTAATGCGTCTTTTTGGTGGTGAGCGCATTGCAGGTGTAATGAAAACTCTTAAAGTTCCAGAAGGCGAACCAATTCAAGCTGGAATGGTTACTAAATCTGTTGAAAATGCCCAGAAAAAAGTAGAAGAAAATAATTTCGCTATCCGTAAGCGTTTGATTGAATACGATAATGTAATGAATCAGCAAAGAGAAGCTATCTATTCAATGCGTCGTTTAGTAGTTCAAGGCGAAAGAATGAAAGGTGAATTATATGAATTCATGTATCAATTAGCTGCCCTTTGGTTTGAACAATTTCACCAAGAATTGAACTTAGAAGGCTTAAAAGATGCAGTGAGAACTTATATGCTGTGCGAAGTTGACATTCATGAAGAAGAGTTCAAAAATATGCAAGCAGATGCTTGTATAGATAGGATTTTGGATACAGCAAAAGATTTCCTAGAAAGAAAAGAACAGCAATTTGGTATTGAATTTATGTCAGGATTAGAACATTATGCATTTCTTCGTTCCATCGATGATAAATGGCGTGAACATCTAATGATAATGGATGAATTGAAAGAGGGCATTCATTTGCGTGCTTATGGCCAAAAAGACCCACTTTTGGAATATAAAGGCGAGGCTTTACATGCATTTCAAGGATTAATTCAAGAAATTCAAAAAGAAACTGTAAGTGTAGTATTCAAATACTATCCACAGGTTGTACCATCCAATATCCCTTCAAGAACAGAAAAAACTTCAGTTAATCCACGTGAATCAAATTTGGATCATCCTAGCGTAACTATTGGGCGTTCTCCTTCTTTAGGCTTTTTTAAGGGTGGCAGAAATAATACATCCTCTACTGCTGGCCTTAGAGCAATTAAGCCTGATATTGAAGACTATAAAGAAGGATCACAACCGCAACAGAGTCAAGAACAATCTTCACCTAGCATAACAGTTAGAAGAGCCGAACCTAGAATTGGTAGAAATGAACCCTGCCATTGTGGTAGTGGAAAAAAGTATAAACATTGTCATGCTAACTCCGAAGAATCACTCTAATTATTAGAATGCATTAAGCCCTCTAACACAGAGGGCTTTTTTTATTGATATTGTTCCTGCTCATTCATATCCCGCATTATGAATCAACAATTAATACAAAAACAGACACATTCTGGTTCAAGACTATATGCATTGGATATGGCCAGATTTATTGCTATGATTATGATGATTCAAGGCCATACAATGTATACCATGGTAGACCATCAATTCATAGATGTGCAGTCTTTTCCTTGGAGTTGGTGGAATTTTTTAAGAGGGCTAACAGCGCCAATCTTCTTATTTGTATCTGGTGCCGTTCATGTATTTGCTATGAAAAGGTCACAAAGTGGCTCAATAAGCAAAGAAACGCTAAAAAAACGCTTACAATGGATCGCAATCATTTTCATATGTGGATATTTGCTTGTATTTCCAGCTTCTAGGCTTATCGATTTACCCTATCTAGATACATCAATTTGGAGGCAATTCCTTCAATTCAATATCTTACAGTTAACTCCTTTTACTTTACTATTCGTATTAGCTTTATCATATATTACTCATTCTGTTAAAGCATTGGGAATAATTTCTGGAATATCTGCTCTTATTATTTTTATTAGTACACCATATATACAGAATATAGATGTTTTTGCTTTTTTACCTGAAACATTTGGAGCAATGATAAGCTATAAACATGGCTCTTTATTTCCAATCTTCCCTTTTAGCGGATTTATGCTTGGTGGAGTTGCATTTGGGGCATGGCTGCAAAGTTTACATCAAGAAAAAAGATCAGCTTTCTTTAATAAGCATATATTTCTTTTGTCAATTATAGTGATTGGTATTGCTCTCATTGCAATGTATTGGACAAATCTTTGGATGCCAAGACCTGTTCATAATGATGCTATGATGACTAATCCAGCATTTATGTTTGTGCGAATTGGTATTATTTTATTCTTGTTTGGTATATGCCAAAGATTTGTGAACCTATTTGATTCTTACAAACATCACTTTGTTTTTTTTAGCAGCAAATCACTATATATTTATGTTATTCATCTTATTTTATTATATGGAACCCCTTGGTTTCCAAGCATAGGAAGAACTTTTCAATATAGTCAATCATTGATTGCGGGTGCAGGATTAGCAGTATTAATCATTCTGTTAACTCTTGGCTTAGTGATAGCAGAAGACGAAATAAAACGAAGAAGTCCAAAATCCTATAAATATATAAGAAATTCCCTTGGATTACTCCTTCTATATGCTTTGCTAGTATAAAAAAAAAGCCTCATTTCTGAGGCTTTATATTATCGTACAATATGGAATGGCATGGACACCGTAGATGTATGCGTTTTTAATCTAAGCATATACATTCCGCTTGATATATTAGATAGGGCTGCTTCTTGTAAATTAAGTACAAATCCATGTTCACCAGCTTCAAAAGATCCATTTTGAATAGTAATAATGCTATTACCTTGCATTGAACATAGTTCTAAGTTGATAGTAGAAATCGTTGGTAATGAAATATGTATTTCTGCAAATGAAGTTGCCGGCTGAGGCATAGCTTTTAACTGTGGGGCATGTACAAATATTGCTTGATCATTAACTTTTACGGTAATAGGCTGGGCAGTAACAGGAGAACTAGATTCATAATATGTACCACTTGCAGTTGTTCTTAATGCAACAGTTCTTACTTGATACACAGCTTTTTCACCTTTTTTGGCAGATTTATCTATATACGTAAGATTTGTAATAGGTACACTATTTAATTGATTAAATGGCCCATTTATACTTGAAGACTTATATACACAATATCCATCATATTTCCCGCCACCTTCAGACCATTGAACAGTAATAGAATTATCAGATGATTCTGATAATTGAATAATATCTGGGGCTAATAATGGTTGATTTGAAGTCATTCTTAAGGTTGGATCTCCTAACAAAGATATATGTGTTCCGCGAGGATCAACCTGATAGATAATTCCATCTTTATATTTTTTAGTAGAAAATACAGATGTTAGATATTGCTGATTATTATTTTGAGCAGTGATAAGAATATCTCCAACGGTACGGCCTAATCCCATTGGATGAAAAAACCAATGCGGCCTTGCAGACCAACATGTTGTTAACAAACTACCTTTTGATGCTAATGAAGCTCTCATCACATTATTTTCTGAATCCCAATCCCCAAAATAGCTTCCAAAAAGCATTGTAAACACACTGTTGACAGATTTTGTGGCAAAATCTGCAGTAGCACCAATTCCACTGCAGCTACTATAACTTCCTGCACCACATCCATAAGCAAACATTATCGTATCTGTAGTAAAGAAATCACCAGATCCATTTATATTTTCAGGGCCACATAAAGGACCAAATCCTCTGTACGGAGTACCAGAAAATCCTTCGCCATATGCTTTAAAATTATCATCGATAACGGCTGCATATTTAGGCTTAGTTTGCCCAGATCTAAACCTATGATTTTTGTCTAGATAACGCTTTAACAATTGAATTTCTGATTCAGGGAATGCATTCATTTGATAAAAGTCAACTCTGCCAAGGGCAATCCTGATATCAGAAATCAATTCAGATTGATCAAACTTTCCATCATTAGGTTCATTCTTATTTTCTTTTCTTGTAGCAGTTATACTATTTACATTATCATCTGTCCATGTACCATCGATATCAGCATAAAAAACATCTGCAGGCCAAGCTCCTTTATGATCGGGATGTCCATCTGGATATACATCACCTGAATATGGCACGGCAATTCTACCTAATAATAGTATTGATTTAAGATCATCTGGATTCTTATCATATTCTACTTTAATGATAGTTTTTACTATATCAATACTTGAAGAATTAAAGACAGGAGTTCTGGGTGCTTGAATAATTACTACATTCCACAATTCTTTGATTAAATCTTGCTTTAATGTTTCTATCTCTAAAGCCAAGGAATCAGCAATTGTAGAATCTACTATGATTAAAACTTTACCTCTATATTGGACAGCAGGAATGTCAATACCTGCTACAGCATATCCTAAACCAAGATATTGCGTAATTGTATCATTTCCATTGCCAAGATTAATTGTGGTAATCTTTGCATATTCAGAAGTTCTTATGATTTGATATTCATATTCTTTACCAATTTCTACTTCATTATCTGTATAAGAATTTGCATTTGATTGTAAAACTGCAATTTCTTTTCCCCAAGCAGTTTGATCAAACCAACTATTTTCGGATGGATCTTTGCGAAACACAGAATACTTTTTTGCTGTTGGATCTTCTGTCCATACTAATTTAATTGACGGCTGTGGGTTTATTGATGTTAATACTTTAAGTGGAATAGAATAAACCCTTCCATCTTCAGCAATTACAGTACTACAAACTAGAAGTATGAGAAACAGATGTGTAAATAAGTATTGCATATCACTTCATAGATAATTATAAACAAAACAACACATG
The DNA here is from genome assembly GCA_049317525.1 of Bacteroidota bacterium. Taxonomy (GTDB): domain Bacteria; phylum Bacteroidota; class Ignavibacteria; order Kapaibacteriales; family UBA961; genus UBA961. The sequence goes on from JBMOIC010000008.1 coordinate 80,207, forward strand.
AAATTTACGAAGAAAACCTTAACGTTCATCTTCATTTTTATTTTTTTTCCTAAATAAAAACGAGACAGGAACGCCCTCTAAATCAAGATGTTTACGAAGTGTTCTTTCTAAAAATCTTTTATAAGAATCAGGTAATTCTTGAGGATGATTACAGAAAAACGCGAAAGTAGGAGGAGCAACTTTAGTTTGTGTTATATAATTAATTCGGAGATCATGTCCACGATAATTTGGTGGAGGAGTTCTTGATATTTCTTCATGTAAGATATCATTCAATTTTGACGTTGTTATTCTTGATAATCTTCTTTGCTGAACTTCCTTTGCCATATCAATTAATTTGGAAAGTCTTTGCTTTGAATGCGCAGATATGTAAACAACAGGTACATAATCAAAAGTTTTTAATTCGCTATGCACTTTCCTAGTAAACTCTAAGGCAGTATTTGTTTCTTTTTCAATTGCATCCCATTTATTTACTGCAATAATTACTCCTCGCCTAGCATCGATTACATCATTAATTATTCTTTTATCTTGGGCTTCTAAACCCCTTTCTGCATCTAAAACTACCACTGCAATATCGCATCTATCTATTGCTCTTGCGGTTCTCATTGTAGAATACATCTCAATATTTTCTTTGATTTGGCTTCGTCTACGTAATCCAGCAGTATCAATTAATATAATTTCTTCATTATGATATTTAAGTGTGCTATCAATTGCATCCCTGGTTGTGCCTGGAATTGGTGATACGATGGCGCGATCTACACCTAATAATGCATTAGTTATACTAGATTTTCCTACATTAGGACGCCCAACCAATGCAATTTTTAATCGAGTATCTTCTATGCTATTATCAGTTTTATGCAAAGGCTTAACTACAGAATCTAATAAATCTCCAGTACTTCTACCATTCATGGCTGAAATACCAAAAGGTTCACCTAATCCTAGAGTAAAAAATTCAAATAACTGAGCATCTTGAACTGAATTATCACATTTATTGATTGCAAGGGTAACATGTTTACCACTTTGACGTAAAGTAGAAGCAATTTCTTTATCAACCGGCGTAAGTCCATCACGTCCATCACATACAAAGATAATTGATTGCGCTTCATCTATGGCTAAATGAGCTTGTTCACGAATTGCCCTATCAAATAATTCATCACTTTCAGGAATAATGCCACCGGTATCGATTAACATAAAAGCGAAACCATTCCATTCACCTTGGCCATAGTGTCTATCTCGAGTAACTCCAGATGTGGCATCTACGATTGCATCACGCTGTTCGAGAATTCTATTAAATAATGTTGATTTACCAACATTAGGTCTTCCTACAATTGCTACTAGATTATGCATATACTTTACTTTTTCTACTTGTATTTTTATCAAAAATAATCTATTAAGCCCATATAGAAGGTATATCAAGGTAAATGATCTGTTCTATCTTTATGAAAATCTGAGAGAATTGTTTTCTTTTAAGCTATACTAAGGTATTTTTGTATCAACATTAGAACTCAAACAAGGCTTTATTATGTCATCTCCATTAGATTCACTTCTTTCTTTAAGCAAAAGAAGAGGTTTCGTATTTCAATCTTCAGAAATTTATGGCGGCTTAAATGGTTGCTGGGACTATGGTCCATTAGGTGTTGAATTACTTCGCAATGTAAAAGAAGCATGGTGGAAATCAATGACTTATAGAGATGATATCGAAGGATTAGATGCCGCTATTTTGATGCATCCAAAAACCTGGGAAGCTTCTGGACATATTGGACAATTTACAGACCCAATGATTGACAATAAAGTAAGCAAAGCTAGGCATCGGGCAGATACTTTAATTGAAGATTACATTCAAAAGTTGCAAAAAAAAGGTAAGAATGATCGTGCAGCTGCTGTTGAATCTAGGCTTAATGCAGCAGAACAACCTTCAGACTTTCACTCTATCATTATTGATGAGCAGATTCCAGACCCAGTAAGTGGCACAACTGATTGGACAGAAGTGCGATATTTTAATTTGATGTTTAAAACTTTTGTTGGCCCGGTAGAAGACATGTCAAATACTGTTTATCTAAGGCCTGAAACTGCCCAAGGTATTTTTGTTAATTTTAAGAATGTTTTGGATTCTACTCGTCAAAAGCCTCCATTTGGTATTGCACAAATTGGCAAAGCTTTCAGAAATGAAATAAACACTAAAAATTTCCTTTTTAGAACAAGGGAATTTGAACAAATGGAAATGCAATATTTTATTAAACCTGGAACAGAAAGAGAATGGTTTGACTATTGGTTTGAACAACGCTGGAATTGGTTTATTAATTTAGGAATGGATACTTCTGTCTTAAGAGCTAAACCACATGAAAAATTAGCTCATTATGCATCTGCTGCAACCGATATTGAATTCCTTTTCCCATTTGGTTGGGGAGAAATAGAGGGTATACATTCAAGAACTGATTTCGATCTTAAAAATCATCAAGAATTTTCTGGTAAAAAACAGGAATATGTTGATACCGTTACTAAAGAGCGTTATACTCCTTATGTTATAGAAACATCGGTTGGTGCGTCCAGATCTTTTATGGCCTTTTTATGTAATGCATTTGCCGAAGAAGACATTATGGCTGAAAATGGTAATTCTGAAAAACGATCTGTTTTGAGATTCCATCCTTCATTAGCACCTGTTAAAGCTGCTGTGTTTCCTTTAACAAGTAAAGATGGTTTACCAGAAATTGCAGAGCCTTTATATCGTGATTTGCAAAAAATCTGGCGGGTACAAATGGATGAATCTGGTTCAATTGGTAAGCGATATCGTCGCCAAGATGAAATTGGTACTCCTTTTTGCATTACTATCGATAATGATACAATCATTGATCAAGCCGTTACAATTAGAAATCGCGATACTATGCTTCAAGAAAGAATTGATATTTCAAGAGTAAAAGAATACATTTCTACTCATATTTAGAAATCTATGCATTTCAAAGAAAATGGATATATGTTTTTCATATATCCATTTTTTATTGAGTTCCTTTTTTTGCTAGCTCATCTACATATTCATTCCAATAATTTCCTGTATGGGCTGCAACTTTCTTCCAATATACTGTTATCCCAGAATTTTTTACAAATGCAGCATAGCGCTGGGTAAGCGGTTGTTTTGCTCGCCAAGTACCTGTAACCCACGCTTCAATTCCAGCATAATCATAATAGATAGTAACTGATGTATGATGATGTGTTATACACCATTGAATCACTTTACCAACTGCAGTTAATTCCCCAGCTACTTGCCTGGAATCTTGATATTCGGGGTTGGATACTTTTCCTTTATCTTCAAATACTTTATCATTATCAAGCAATATTACACAACCAAAGCCTATTTTCCCTTTAATGTACGATCCATCTACATATGCCGATAGGCCTATATGATTTGAATAGATCTCTGAATGTTTTTTTATTTTTTCAGAAGCAGGTTTTGGAGTACTAGTACCAATCAATCCCAAGATATCTTCATTATGAATATATCTTGAATCAATGCGAAATGACTTCTTTGATGGAGCATAATACAATCGTGCATGACCAATTTGTTCATTATTCTCCAAGAACAATAATTTGACAGAATATTCTTGCCAACTTTTTTCATCTATATTACATGTAAACTGTAACTTTGATAATAGATCTGCTATTTTTTTTACATGCCAACGAATAATATGTTCATGAATAGATTTCATAATGGATTTATCATAGCTCCAATTGAATATAAGATTGCATTAGCACAATCATGTTTTGCCATTGCAGGATATGAAACTTCTCTTCCGTCTTTTGCAAGTATTGTAACAGTATTATTATCACCTTGAAACCCACTATCTGGCGCATGAATAGAATTCACAATAATCATATCTGCATTCTTTCTAACCAGCTTTTCTTTTCCATATTGTATTGCATTTTCTGATTCTAATGCAAATCCAACTACATATTGCTGAGATGTTTTACTCTTCCCTATTGCGGATAAAATATCTGGTGTTCTGATTAACTCTACTATCATATTGTCTCCTACATCTTCCTTTTTTAATTTGCCTGAAATTTGATTTTTAGAAGTATAATCTGCTACTGCTGCACATAATATTGCAATATCAGTCTGATGGAAATAAGCCACTGTTTTGTCATACATTTGTTGGGCAGATTCGACATCTATTTTTTTTATTGATCCTTTTGGCATTGGTATATGCACTGGACCTGAAATCAAAGTAACTAAAGCTCCCATAGCAGCTGCTTGTTCGGCTAATGCATATCCCATTTTTCCAGAAGAAAAATTGCTTATAAATCGCACATCATCTATTTTTTCTATTGTTGGGCCTGCAGTAATAAGTATTTTTTTACCATAAAATATTTGTGGTTGTATTTTCTGTTCAGAATCTAGATGCGAATCTCTATCTAACAGTGCATCTGTTATGAGATCTTTAGATATCATTGGAATTGGTTTATTATTTCCTGATTGAGACACATCTAACGAATATGAACTTGATGTAGAAACAGTCAATGCATGTTCAACATATTCAAGTAATAGTTCAGTCTCTGGCAATCTGCCTTGGCCTATAATTCCAGATGCTAATTCTCCAGTTTCTGGCGGTATAATTATGGCTCCATCTTCTTCAATCTTTTGTACATTTCTTAAAACAGCTGGATGCATCCACATATCACTGTCCATTGCAGGCGCAATAATAAGAGGAATATGTTTAGGAACGGCACATGCAACAATAGAAAGAGCTGTATCATAAAATCCAGTAGCTAGCCTAGCAAGTGTAGTTGCCGAGCAAGGTGCAATAAGCATTGCATCGCACCAATGAGCAAGTTGAATATGCCAAGAACCCCCAGATTGAATATCATCTTCAAACAATTCTATTGCAACTGGATATTTGGAGAGATTCATCAGTACTGTTTTAGAAACGAACTTTTCTGCTGAAGGCGTCATAATAACACGCACTTCTGCACCCCTTTTGATTAGTTCTCTTACAATCATAGGAGCTTTATAAGCTGCGATACTTCCACTTATTCCAAGTACTATTTTCTTTTGATATAATGTCATTTCTATATTACCAATTAACAAATCTATACTTTACCTATTACATAAAAAGCCATCGAGCTAATAGCATTCGATGGCTTTTTATAATAATTCTCTATACTTCTATAATATTATTTATCGTCATTCATACGAAATGTGAGTTTGCCGTCCATTGTTTCTTTCATAGCAATAAATATTGGTTTTGGAAGAATATCAAACTCTCTACTAATAGCTAATTTATCAAAATTAGGGCCTTCTGATTCATCAGCATCAGTCTCAACATTTTCCATACGAGCTGTCAATTGTGTCTTGATTTGATCATTTACTTGACGTGCACGCAATCCCATCGCAACGATAGATTGATAAATACTGCCTTTTGATGACTCTTTCATCCGTACTTCTACGGGATTAACAATATATGTACTCATAGTACTTTTATTTCCAATTAGTGTAAATAGGGACCGTAAATTTAGTGTATCTATTTCAAATAACCAAACTTAGCTTTTATCTTTTGGTACTTCCATAAATACCAATCTTGTTCCTTCTTTATATTTTATCTGCAATCTGATGACATCGCCTTTTCTTGATTCAACCATTTTTTTTAATTGTCCGGTTGAGTTTAATTGTTGTTTATCGGCTTTTACGATTATTCCATTAGGAAAAATTCCACGTTCAGCAGCTGCACTATATGTATCGACTTTTGTTATCAATACTCCAGTCTCAATTTCCATTTCTTTTTTAGCTTTATCTGTTAATGGCCCAATACTAAACCCAAGTTCTTTAAAGCTAACTGGTTTATTGGTTGATTCTTCTGCAGAAGAATTTGAATCAGAATCTGTATCATCTGCTGATGCCATATCATCTTTATCTCTGCGTTTTAATGTTACAGATTTAGTAAGTGATTTGCCATCTCTCCAAAGCTTTAGATTAACTTTATCGCCAGCCCTTTTTTGAGCGACATAACTTTGTAAATCATTTGAGGAATTTATAGGTTTTCCATCTAATTCAAGAATTACATCTCCTGCTTCTATGCCTGCTTTCTCTGCTGGACTATCTTTAAGTACATCATCTACTAAAGCACCGGCAACTTTGTCAAGTTTTAATGATTTAGAAGACAGTTCATCAATTGGCCTTAAAGAAATTCCAATATAACCTCTATCAACTTTTCCATCTTCGATTAAATCCATTGCAACTGCACGAACTAGATTTGCTGGAATTGCAAATCCATACCCTGAAAAATATCCTGTCCTTGATGCAATAGCTGTATTTATTCCAATCAAACTTCCTTTAAGATTAAATAATCCTCCACCACTATTTCCTGGATTGATAGCAGCATCTGTTTGAATAAAATTTTCAACTGCATATTTATCCCTATTTAATCCTAATGCTCCTCTTCCAATAGCACTTACGATTCCTGATGTAACTGTTGAATTTAATCCTAATGGATTTCCTACTGCAATTACCATTTCACCAATAAGTACTTCATCACTATTGCTGATATGTGCTACAGGTAAATTTTGCGCCTCAATTTTAATGACGGCTATATCGGTTAAAGGATCTCGTCCTATTAATTTTGCTTTATATTCTTTTCTATCGGATAGAATTACTTTAATTCCATCTTCTTTTGCGTCTGCAACTACATGATTATTAGTAATTATATAACCATCTTCTGAAACGATAACTCCAGAACCTGCCCCTTCAGATCTCTGTGTTTCTGGTTCGCTTTTATCTTCATCATTTGGGATTTCATTTGGGCTTCCAAAAAACCTAAATAAATCTTGCATTCTATTATTGCTAACTTTAGTCTCAGTAATTACATTGATATTAACTACTGTTGCATTAACTGCTTTACTTGCATTTGCAAAAGCTTCATTAATTGCTTGAACTTGCGAACTTAGATTTACAGGGGCTGACTTAGCTCCTATTTCCTTATTAGCTGCAAATACTGATGAAATTCCGCCTGTAGTAATACTTGATACCAAGGCAATACCAAAGATAATGCCAACGCCTATTAAAATAACAGCCGAGACAAGAGGTCTTTTTAGCATTGTAAACCTTCCAAGAGATTAGTAAATACATGTATTTTCAAAACTGTTTTATTATAACGATTACAATCGCTCATTGTTGCATCATTGTTCATTTTTCATAAAAAAAAAGGGTAGAAGTAAAACTTCTACCCTTTCATGTATTCTGTTACTTGTGTTATTTAGTAACTGATATCTGTTGCTGATCGATATATGGTCCCGCTACCATTTTA
>JBMOIC010000009.1:0-86965 GCA_049317525.1 Bacteroidota bacterium
AATGACATACTTGCAGTTGCTGCTCGGCCAGCCGCAAAGTCTGCAAAAGTATTAAATGCATATGTAGCATAAGCATCACGAATAAAAAGATTTTTGAATGAAAAAATCTCATTTTGAGTACCGATGGTAACTACATGATTATCTGCAGGAGAAAAAGTAAAGTTATCAGTAAATTCTATAACATCTTGGTCTAACTTATTAAGAATAGAAAACTCTTCAGAGCCAAATTGAATTGCAGAACCTGGAAAACTTGCATCGCGTACAGTAACTGCTGGGAAAGGATTACCAGTAACTTCTCTAAAATCACGAATACGAGTATAACCAACAATCAATTCATTATTCATATTATCTCCAAGAGAGGAATTTAATTCCAACACTGTAGAGTTCTGATTATTATTGAATCGATAATTTCTATCGCTAAAACGAAGACTTGTTAAGGCAGTACTATAATTATCATCATAAGCACTTATATAATTATTTCTTAAGGTTAAGCTATTGCTTTCATCAATATTCCAGTCTAAACGTGCAAACAGCTTTGTACTTGGGCGAACAACTTCAAAACCTTTTAACACACCAGGATTATAACCATATGTATTTGTTAACACATCTTTTACCAAAGTAGCTACTGAATCTAATTGCTTTGCATATGCACTTTGTGTTAAAGCAATGTTTTCAATTGGTTGTCTTCTTTCAGTATTTTCTGCATTAACAAAAAAGAATAATTTATCTTTAATGATTGGCCCACCAATTCGGAAACCGGTTTGTCTTTCATTAAAGTTAGGAAAACCAGTAGCAGTTCTAATTGAAGAGTCTAATGTCCCTTTTGAGGATAATACATTTCTTGTATAAATTAAAGAATCTATCATAGCCTCATTACGCTGAAAATGATAGACAGATCCTGAAAAAGAATTAGTACCTGAACGAGTAATAGCATTAATTCCGCCACCAGTAAATCTTCCTTGGCGAACATCAAATGGAGCAACCAATACTTGGAATTCTTCGATAGCATCTAATGACACAGGATTGGTACTGGCTTGTCCACCAGGTGTCCCAGAAGAACCTAAACCAAATAAATCAGTATAATTAGAACCATCAATTTGAATATTATTATAGCGATTATTTTTACCTGCTACAGAGATAGAACTTCCAGTAGTAACTACTTGAGGTGTAAATTTTGCAAAATCTTGAAAAGAACGACTAATTGTAGGGAAATTATTCAACTGTTCTTTACCAATATTAGTTTGTGCACCTGTTTTAGAAACATCTACATTACTTTTATCAGCAATAACAGTTATGGCATTAGTTTGTGTAACTTTTTCATTTAATGCAATAACAATACGTAGGTTTTGTCCTAATTTTACTGTTTGATTAGCTACAGAGCCATTTGCAGAAACTGCACTAGCTTTAACTGTATATGGACCACCAACACGGACATTAGAAATCAAAAATTCACCATTTGATTTTGTGCCAGTTTTATACTGTGTTCCAGTTGGCTCGTGGATAGCTATAATATTTATTCCAGAGAGTGATCCTCCAGAAAACTTTACACTTCCACTTATTGCACCACTTGTTACTCCTTGAGCATGTATGGGTGTTATTGGGCTAAACAATACAGAGCACATTGCACCAAACAATATTGCTATACATAATGACAGTACCTGTTTTCTCATAAAACTCCTTTATTATATAGTATACTAAACGAATCGGTTAACACACTTTGTTCCGATTTGATTATACAGGGCTTTGCAAATTCGTTGATATTTACGTTAAAATTGTATTATAAATTGATAATGTATCACCGTTAGGAGATGCTTTTTTTTATAATAAATGCTTCTGTTTTTTTCACCAGAAAAAAAGCAGAAATTCCGGCAAGGCTTCCAATGATAAAACCACCAAATACATCAAGAGGATAATGAACACCTACATAAATGCGAGAATATCCTATTAAAAAAGCTATTATACAGAGTGGTACTCGCATAAAGGGAAATAATAAACTTAATAATATTGCAATACATGCATTATTGATGGCATGAGTAGATGGGAAGGATTGACCAGGACCACAAGGGATTAGCTTTCTTGTTTCAGAAAGAGCTCTGCAGGGCCTTTCTCTTCCTATAAAAGGTTTTATAATATGGGTAGATAAAAGATCGGTACTAAATACAGTAAGTATTAAAAACAGACATGCTATCCGACCTTTTGTGCCAAATTTAACAAGTAAGATTGATAATAAAAAACCATAAAAAGGCCAGATATTTTTTGATTCAGTGATAAAAGAGAAAAATATATCTGCTGGGCCACTTATTGCATATGAATTAATAAAATGAAAAAGAATTTTATCAATCGACATCATAAAATCTAACATTGAGCTTACTCATTATGTAAAAAATAAGATTGTTACATATTAGATTACTGCAGAAGCTTTTCTTCCAGCTAGCTTTGCAACTATCATTTCAGTAATTGCGCAAAGCAAAGCTAAAAGTATAAAGAAACGCCAGAGTTCTGTGCCAATTCTAGCTTTAGCAACAGAATTTGCTATCGACTCATTCTTATTAAGCACAAGAAGTGATTCTGGATGATTAAGTCTTTTCTTTAAAGCAGACAAACTTTCTTGTGGACTTTTATAGAGAAGGTGTCCCTCTTGAGAAGATTGATTTACTATTAATGAAGTTATTGGATTCTTATCTTTAGAAAAAACACCATAAACTCCGGTCATATCTGGTTTACCAAATTGTAAACTCATCCCTCCGGGTAAATCAGCTGCTTGCATATCAGATTCAAATCCATTGGGATCTTTAATAGTAAAAATCGAACTTGCTGAACTTTTAGTTGGAATAAGAATGATAGCTTCTTGTCCTGCAGTTTTTTCTAATGTAAATACTTCTTTTGCAGATAAATACTGAGCAGATCTATAGATAATAGTAGGCATTAAGCCTGTAAATGGAAAAGAACTCCATGCTGGGCTTGGTGGTACAGCACAATACATTACTTTACCTTCGCCTCTTCTAATTTCATTTAAAAAACTGCCACCTTGCATCGATATTATTGATTGTCCGGCCTGAGTACATAATGCCTTAATGATTTTAGGAGAATCACCTAGCCCACTTTCTGAGTTAAATCCTTTAAAAACACCTTGTAATATTGGATGTTGTCTATCTGCACTAATACAAATCCCTGGATTTGACTCGGAAAATTCTTGAAATATGATAGGCCCTAAACCCATCCCCGAAAAGAATTGTTGTTGAACTGCGATTGATTCTGTTGAAGATGGAAAAAATAATACAGAGCCACCATTTTGGATATATGCATCTATTCTCTGCATCTCGGTTTGCGAAAGTGTTGTAGCAAGAATCAATATATCAAAATCTTCAAAATGAACGGATGCAGATTGATTGGCAGAATAACTCTTCAATAAGCTTGCATGAGGTGCTATAGATAAAGATATAAAATCTGTCTCCAATTGATTACCAATCAAAGCTACCTTAGGTGCTGAGGAAATAATAAATGAAAAATATCTATGATTATCACTTTCTAATACATCATTTTCTATCTGAATTTCACCTTTGATTAATCCGGTAGTATGTGGAATGCCCTGAAGTGAAACATTTACATACGATCCAGCACCAATGTCTACTGTTCTTTGGGCTACCCTTTCACCATTAAACAAAACACTAACAATAATCCCTTTGGCATCACTAACAGAAGAATTATAAAGCTTTGTTTGCAGTTCAACAGGTTTATCTTTTGCATATACTCGTGAAATAAAAATAGCAGTATCTATAGATATATTTTGATCAATACTATTTTTAGATTCCAAAGATGGTAATAAAAAAACGGAGGTTTTATCATCAAATAATTTGATAGAATCAAGTTCTAAAGAGTGAATTTCTTGTTGCTGTAAATCAGTAAGAATATAAATTTCTTTATTTACATGTAACGATGCATCTAATAAACCTTGTGCTGCCCTTAAACCATCATTTAAAGAAGCAGTAGCTGGATTAACAGAACAATGATCAATTTCTTCTTTCAACCAAGCAAAATTCCTACTAAAAGATCTTTTACGATTTTTAATTAAAGAAGATAAAGGAATAAAAGCCATCTCATCACCTTCTTCTAATGCACCCAGAATTTCAGAAGTCAATTTTTTTGCTTTAGAAAATCTATTACCATCTTCATCTGTAATATCCATGCTTAATGAATTATCTAAAACAACGATAATACTAGATTTTGCATGAGTACCAATTGAAGGTAAAGTACTTTTAATTGTAGGACGAGAAAAGGCGAGGACACTAAAAATGACAATGAGCGTACGAAGAATGAGTAAGATAATTTGTTGTGCCTTTAACTTTCTTATACTTGTTTTTTGAAGCTCTTTTAGAAATCTTAAAGTACTGAAATCAATAGTTTTTAGTTTTCTAAGATTTAATAAATGCAAAAGTATAGGAATTGCTGCAGCAGCTAAACCAAAGAGAATAAAAGGATTTAAAAAAGTCATAAGTACTTGATTAGTAAAAGTCTGATGCAGAAAGAATTAATGAGTTTCTTCTAAAATTGATGTGCATTGTGGACAACGTATAGCTTTAATAGAGATTTTGCTGATACAATATGGACATATTTTATCTGCATTCTCTGCTTCAACTTGTCTTTTTTGAAATCGAATAAATGCTCTAGTTAATAAAAAAATACTTGTAGAAACAATGATGAAGTCTAATATTGAATTTAAAAATAAACCATAATTAAGCGTTGGTGCACCAGCATCTTTGGCTTGTTTTAATGTTTGATAAAATGTGCCATTTAAACTGATAAAAAGTCCCGATAAATCTGTTCTGTCCAAAGCACCAATTGGCGGCATAATGATATCATTGACAAGTGATGTTACTATTTTCCCAAATGCTCCACCAATAACAACACCAACAGCTAATTCTATAACATTACCCTTATTAACAAATTCTTTAAATTCTTTAAAAACCGGGTTCATTTACTATCCAATCATATTCTTTGAAACAATATTGATATGCAAATTGAAAAAAAGAGGACTTCAAAGCAAGTATATTACATCAAAACAGAGAACTTGTATTTGTAGAATCTTAACTTTGAGCCTTATTTTGTAATTTGCTGCCATTATATATGCATATTATATGATTAGAATTGGAAAATATTATGTCTGAAAACCACATTGGTGCCCAACAATTAGATAAAGATGCTTTATTAGGCAAAAGAATTGACTGCTTAGATAAAGGTTTTGTTCGCTTAATTGATGTTATGGGAGATGATGCTTCTATTGTACAAGCTGCTAGAGTTTCCTATGGATCGGGTACTAAAAAGTTACATGAAGATCGAGGATTAATTAGGTATTTATTACGCCATGCTCATACAACGCCTTTTGAAATGGTTGAATTTAAATTCCATGTAAAGCTTCCAATTTTTGTTGCCAGACAATGGATTCGTCATCGTACCGCAAATGTAAATGAATATAGTGGTAGATATTCAGAGATGAAAGACGAATTCTATACGCCAAGCCCTGAACATATACGCCCACAAAGTGTATTGAATAAACAGGGGCGTTCAGATGATCATCTGCCAGATCATATTGCTAATGAAGCTGCAGACATGTTTAAAGCCGGACAAGATAAAGCATATGCAGATTATCAATTGTATTTAGATAAAGGAATTGCTAGAGAGATCGCTAGAATAAATTTACCTGTATCTAATTATACCGAATGGTATTGGAAAATTGATCTACATAATTTATTCCATTTTCTTCGCTTAAGAATTGATTCTCATGCTCAATATGAAATACAAGTATTTGGCGAAGCAATAGCAGAACTTGTAAAGCCTTTTGTTCCATTGGCTTGGGAAGCATTCGAGGATTATATCCTGTATTCTCATCGTATCACAGCTCCAGAAATTACTGTGTTAAAGCAATTATTTGGACACACGAATATGCCAACTATTCAAGAATTAGCTGAACTTGGCTTAAAAGGTAGGGAAGCCGAAGAGTTTATCGTTAAAATGTCTTCCATTTTTAAACAATAATTGTAAAAATTGAAACTTTCTTTTTCATATAAACACTTATCAATTATTCTGTGCTTTTTGCCCATAATACTAGTTTCATGTAAGGATAATCAGACGATAGATTCTGATTGTGAAGATATTGTATATTCTTCTCCTATTGGATTTCCGGAAATCCCATTTCCTTTAGATAATCCTATTAAGCATGAAACTGTGATTTTGGGGCAAAAATTATTCTATGATAAAACCTTATCTAAGGATGGCTCGGTGTCTTGTGCTTCTTGCCATAAACAAGAAGATGCTTTTTCTGATGCTGGTAAATCTGTCAGTAGGGGAGTTGCTAATGAAGCTGGGATGAGAAATTCACCTACGATTGTAAATTCTGCTTATCACAATTCATTCTTTTATGATGGTAGAGTACAACAATTAGAATTACAGATAAAAGAAGCTTTACTTAGTCCAAATGAGATGTATTCCTCTGAAGCTCATGTAGTTGCTACGATTCAAAGTAATAATGCATATAAAGCCTTGTTTTATAAAGCTTTTGGTAATGATTCTATAGATGTATTAAGGGTGTGCAAGGCAATAGCATGTTTTACAAGGACAATTGTCTCTGGGGATTCTCGATATGATTTGTATAAAAGGGGAGTGAATATTAATATCACACCAAAAGAGAAACAGGGAATTGAATTATTCTTTAGTGATAAAACTCAATGTGCTTCTTGTCATTCAGGATTTAACTTTACAGATTATAAATTTTATAGTACTGGATTATATACTCATTATTATGATAAAGGCCATTATTATACAACAAAATTGGAAAAGGATATAGGAACTTTTAAAACGCCTAGTTTAAGGAATATTGCCCTTACTTTACCCTATATGCATGATGGATCTGTAAATAGTTTATCTGAACTTTTACAACATTATAATCATGGTGGCAAAGGATTTATTAATAAAGATAAACGCATTGATTCTCTGCATTTGTCTGATACAGAATTACAAGCTCTAGAGGCATTTTTATTAATGCTAACTGATAGTTCTATGATTAAGAATCCTGCTTATTCTCATCCCTAATTATGCTTCTTTTCTAGAATTGTCAATTTTTGTTCTGCTTCATCTAATACTTTTCTACACGAAGCTGTTAAAGCCATTCCTTCTTCATAAAAAGCTAACATTTCATCCAAACTTGCATTTCCTTGATCAAGTGTTTGTACTATTTGCTCAAGCCTTTTGATCTGTTCTTCAAAACTGATGATGTGAGATTTTTTTGACATATTATTTTTTGATTTGATGAGTAAATGTTAAAGAGGCCGAATTTACGCAATACCTTTGTCCAGTAGGCTTAGGCCCATCATCAAAGATATGTCCTAAATGTGCATTGCATTGCGAACAAAGAATTTCTGTCCTTTGCATCCAATGGGTATTATCTGGTGCCATGCTTATATTTTGGGGATTAGAGCTATCAAAGAAAGATGGCCAACCGCAACCTGATTCATATTTTTCTTGCGATGTAAATAATTCAGTCCCACAGCATACACAATTATATGTACCTTCTTCATGATGATTCCAATATTTTCCAGTAAATGCTCTTTCTGTTCCTTTTTTTCTGGTAACAATAAATTCCTCTTCACTTAATTCCTTTTTCCATTCTTCTTCGCTTTTGTGTATCATGATGAATTCCTATCGTAATATGAGAATCGATTCCATTATGGATTCTGTTGGCGTTTGCAATAAGATTTGCAAAACTCCTGATGGTAAATTTTTGCAATCTATGCTATGATGCATATATCCTATAGAAGAATATCCTTGAATTAATGGAATAGTTTCTCCAGTTATGGTTATCGCTTTCAGAGTATATTCACCTTTTTCTGGCAATAACAGATGTATATCTGCTTTATCATTTATAGGTTGTGGAGCTATCTGTATAAAAGCTCTCTGTACTGTTTTATCTGATTTCCACAAACGAATACCGCCTTCATAACAAATATCATTTAAGCCAATTAATCCGTCTTGCTTATTTAGTTTTAAGACGCCATTTTTTGGTTTATATGATCTGATATGAATATTAGAAGCAATATTATCACCTAAAAGACCTTTTATATAGATATTTCCTAATAATGTTTGATTCTCTGTAATTGGAAATATTCCAGAAAAAATAGTAGAATCTGCTTCATTGATAAGTGAAATTTGACTTCCCTTTGGATCAATACGTTCAAATGAACCTATCGAAGTATTCCAACTCATAGTAATTTCTAAAGCATTTACTTTAGAGATTTGAATATCTTGTTGATTGATTAATGAAATTGGTAATACTGCAATTTCTCCATTACTTATGGATGCATTCCCTATTGTTAAGAATGCAGTTCCTACAGCACAAAACACAGAGTCAGAATAATGTATGCAATTATCAGGTGTATATACTTCTACCTTATAATAACCAGACGAATCAATAATAAATAGGGAATCAGTAGCTCCTGCAATTTGATTATTATTTCTATACCATTGAAATCTACCATTTATTGCACTCGCAAAAAGCGTATCATCTTTTTGCACAAGAATTGGTTTTAATGGGCTTTCTACTACTTTAAGAAATATTGAAGATTTAACGCTACAGCCAGAATCATTGAAGGCAGTTACAGTATAATATGTAGATGAAACTGGATTTGCCAATGGATTTGCAGAAGTAGTGTCTGATAGTCCCTCGGAAGGCGTCCAAGAATATCTAGATCCACCTTTTGCCCATAACTGAATAGTACCGTTTTTACACACAATTGTATCTGGAATATGCTGTAAATCTGGTATTGGTAATAGTGATACGAATACAGAATCTTTTGTTTTGCAGCCAGATCCATCCAATAAAGTAAAATGATAATATCCAGAAATACCAGGTTTTACAGTATAGGATATGATAGAAGAATCGGTATTCAATGTATCTATTCGAAATTCAGATGAATGCCAATACATTGTAAATGGTGGATTTCCATTAATTGTAGAAATCTGCAATAGTGAAATAGAATCTCCAGGGCATATAGATTCTGACTTATTAAAACCACTTATTGTTGGAGCTTGTAAAAGGTTTATAAAAATTGTGTCAATTGATGGACATCCCTGAGGAGACAATACTTGAACTGTATACAATGTATTTGTATCAACGATACAATGAACCTTTGATCCTTTATTTTCTAATAATCCTTTGGAAGGATACCAAAATACTTGCTCTGGACTATCTGCAGTTAATACAATAGTATCGCCTTTACAAGCTGTGTATGTTTTTATTGGTATATCAAGTTTTGGTGCAGGACGAATAATTACATTTACTCTGCCCATAATCACACAATCGAAAGAATCGGTAATGCTAACATTATATGTGGTTGATTGACTTGGCCTTACATTAGGATATTGAGATAATGGGTCATCTATATTTGGACCTGTCCATAAATATCTGAAAGGGGGGCGTCCTCCTGATGGCTCAACCCATAAATTCAATAGCGTATTTGCGCAAACTATTGTGTCTTTAGCATTTTTTACACTTAATGCAGTTCTTCTACTTTCTGCTAATTGCACATTCTCATAAATTTTACCAATTTCTCCTGTATCTGCAGTAAACGTGTTTTTGGACGCTATAACTGTACCCGGAAATCCACCCGAAATATTGGGAGTAATTTGGGGTGGTTTAACATATAAAAAAGAAACTATGCCACCACCACCACCACCACCTGGGCCATGATTACCACCTGCATTATTGCTACCACCAATACCACCTTTTGCTTGTACTTGCAAAGAATCAAAAAAGATAAATCGTTGTACATCAAAGAAAATAGTTCCTCCAGCACCACCGCCACCGGATCCATCATTACCAGCAATTGCAAAAACATCATCTCCATTTGAAAATATTTGGGCACCTTGCCGTATAATCATATTATTTGCTCTGATATAAGCAATGCCACCACCAGCACCACCAGCGGTTGCTAATTGATTATTATGATGTCCACCACCACCACCGCCTCCCATAAAAATTTTAGCTTTTTTAATAGCAATAAATGTATCGTAATTGATATGTCGGCCTGGCCTTCCACCTAAATCAAGATTTGTTCCTCCAAATTCTAAGGAACCTTTTCCGCCATCACCTCCATTACCGCCGCCGCCGCCGCCAGAATTATGTGCATTACCACCGCCTCCGGCATTAGCAGGGGCACCTCGGCCACTAGCATAGGAATCTTTAATGATAGCTATACCTTCACCTTTTTCTCCGGCACTATCGGTAAGAAGCTTTGAATATCTATATCCAAGCGCGCTATAGATTTGATTTTTATTTGGAATAGCATTTTGTGGAGATCCCCCTCTATATCCTCGACCAGAAATATCGATTGTTCCAGAAATATCCAATGCTAAACGAATATCAAAAGCTAAAACTCCACCTGTAAGACCATCCCAAGGCTTTGCAGTTAATTTGGAAGTAATAGTAGCTGTATCATAACCAGGTAAAGAAACTAATTGAACCGGTGCATCCGAAGGATAATAATCTAATAATGGTGAATATTTAAGATTGATAAGATCATTCTGTACAGAAGAAATTTCTACAACTTCTGCATTCCCAGCACCTTTAAAATCTATAATATCTCCAAAAGTAGAAGAATCATCGGTATTAATTGAAGCACCTTTCATTTGGATTAAAATTGCTTTGTCACCAGCTTCAAAGCCAAATGAATTATCTACTTTAATATAGTTTTTGCAATTGTCTAATTGTAATACTCTTGCATAATTATTAATAATACCAGATAAGTTTACTTTTTGGGCAATAACCGTATCATATCCAAAAAACAAGGTATTAAAAATAATTAAACAAGTAATGATATACTGCGTTATGTGCATGAGAATGGGCAAAAACAAGTGAATACATAGAAGATATTTATGTAAATAATGATAAAAGAATCATAAAATTTACATAGCTACATATGCAAAATACAATTCTTAAATTTCAAATGTTAACAAAATTATTTTACCTAAAATATAGCCTATTCTTTGAACTAGACGGCCGATCGAAGCCATTGAAAATGCAATAAATTCCGAAGTTTTCTACGTTCTCTATCAATCTGCATTTTTTACACAAAAATTGCTTATTTTTGCCTTGCTTATTTTTTTTGATCAAACTATTGATTAAGTTCAAAAGGCTATAATGGCAAAGACTCTCAGTATATTATTTGTTTCCAGTGAAGTATATCCTTTTGCAAAAACTGGTGGTTTGGCTGATGTCTCTTATTCATTACCATTGGCATTAAGAGAATTGGGGCATGATATTAGGGTTATGGCTCCCAAATATGGTTCTATAAGTGAAAGAAAAAATAGAATTCACGAGATTAATAGATTACGCGACATTCCTATTCCTGTGGGTGAAAATACTGCTTTAGCAACTGTAAAATCTTCTTCAATTAATAATCCTCGCTCTAAAGTTCAAGCATATATAACTACTAATACTAATTATTTTGATGCTAATAAAGGGTTTTATGCAGATCCCTCTACTGGTGTAGATTATGAAGATAATGATGAGCGATTTGTATTCTTTAATCGTTCTGTTATTCAGACATGTTTGCTTCTTGGTTGGGTTCCAGATATTATTCATTGTAATGATTGGCAGACAGGGATTTTGCCTGCTTTACTAAGATTACAACACAATGACGTGTTTGCCAAAACTAAGATTATCTTTACTATTCATAATTTTGGTAATCAGGGTGATTTTGGTTTAGAATCAATCAGTAGAACAGGATTTCATGAATCAAATGCGGAAGCTTTGTCTCATAAAGAAAAAGTAAATTTCATGAAAGCTGGTATTCATTTCTCTGATTGTATCACGACAGTAAGTCCTACATATGCCAAAGAAGTATTAACCGATCAAAAGCTTAGTAATGGATTAAGTGATGTCCTTAATCGTCGAGCAGAGAGGATGCTTGGGATTACTCATGGAGTTGATTTAAATACATGGAATCCTAAAATTGATCCATTCATTACTAAAAAATATGATAAATCTTCAATTGAAGATAAAGCTCCAAATAAAGAAACTGTCTTAGAACGATTTGGATTACCTATACATACAGATAAAAATGTACCATTAATAGCAATGGTTACAAGAATCAATGAACAAAAGGGTATTCAATTAATTCTTGATGCAGCAAAAGATATGATGTCTGAAGATATTCAATTTGTAATGCTTGGCGAGGGTGATCATTCATTTTATCCTGAATTAAAGGCATTAACAAAAAAATATCCAGAAAAATTTGCATTAAAAATTGAATTTGATGATGAATTGGCTCATCTTATGGAAGCAGGCGCAGATATGTTCTTGATGCCATCCTTATATGAACCATGTGGTCTTAATCAACAGTATTCACTAGTATATGGAACCGTTCCTATTGTTCGTGAAACTGGAGGATTGGCAGATACAGTAAGAGATTATAGTCCAGAAAATGTAGATGGAACAGGATTCTTATTTTCTGATTACACAGCAAAATCGATGATGCAAGCAATTAGCCGTGCATTGGAATTATATAAAAATCCAGAAGCATGGCAAGCATTAGTAATAAATGGAATGAATGAAGATCGTTCTTGGGGAAGAGCCGCCAGACAATATTCTGAATTGTATCGTGCTTTGATGAAAGATACATTCTGATAATTTTCACACACACATTACAGATTGGAATTTAGAATGCTGAAAAACATTTTTATCAGTATGTTCTGTTTTATAACTATGTCTATTCTGTTTGGCTGCAATGAGCAAAGCCCTGTAGCAGGCGGAATATTAATTGATGACTCCACATATGTAACTGTACTAAGTTCAGATAGTGTCCCTTTTCTTAAAACAGCTACAGGATTTAATACAAAACCATCAGCTTCTTATTTGAATTCTTTGTTTATTGGATCTAGCAAAGGATTTCAAGCTTCCATTCTTGCTAGATTTGGGAATATACCAGATTCTTTAGCTGGAGCTGAAATAGTATCTGCAACACTTAAATTACAACCTGAACGCTATGTTTTTGGGGATTCTGTGGCAAATAGATTAGCATTTTCAGTGTATTCTGTAAATAAATTATGGGCTCCTGATGCTACGATAGATACTTTATCGCAAAATGGTTTTATTGATGCTAAATCAATTGCAAATTATGATGGAATAATACCATTAAAAGATACAATGTCCTCAATTTCAATTGATATTGACAAGTCTTTTATCTCCCAATGGTTTACAACAAAGTCAAACACTAAAAGTGATTCTCTTATCTATGGAATTGCATTAATTCCAACGATGAATTCCACAGTGATAAGGGCATTTGCAAGGAATACGATATCATCTCCAGAAAAATCACCCGTCTTATTACAAGTATTGTATAAAAAATCTGGATCACAGACAATAGATTCTGTTTTATTGATTTCTGCTTATGATGGTTGTTTTGTAAAATCTCCTCTTCAAAATGATGGTTCTATTGTATTAGATTGTGCAAGTGGACAAGTTTCCGAACTTGGTTTCAATTTAAGTGCGGTTCCTAAAAATGTTTCTGTTCATGGTGCAGTGTTAACTTTACAAGTCAATGCATCTCAATGTATTACTGGTAATAGGCCTAAAGACACCGTTATCACTGCAAATTTTGTTGATAGTTCAACAGCTAATATTCTTCGTGAGTACTATGCAGTATCATCTTCTACTAGTACTGAATACACTTTTTCTGTGCTAAATAGTGTTATCGAAGGAATATTAAGAAGAGGTACAAATGGTATCTTGAAAATTTTGCCATATGTTGATAGAGATAGAAATCGCGTTGATCGATTAGTTTTTTATGGCCCAAATGATCCAGATCCTACCAAAAGACCAAAATTAAAAATTGTCTATTCTAATCGTCCAAAACCATAAGCAATGCTGTTCTGGCTCATAAATTATTGATGTATTATTCTATTTTTATCCTAAAGTGTCCATATGAAACACTGTATTGTTAATGTATTATTTGCATTGTTCGGTGTATCAACAGCAATTGCTCAAATTCCTCAACAATTTCTTTCAGGAATGAAATTTAGATCTATTGGCCCATATAGAGGTGGAAGATCATTAGCATGTACTGGAATCATTGGAGATAGAAAAACATATTATTTTGGAGCAACTGGTGGCGGTATTTGGAAAACAATAGATGCAGGTGAAACTTGGTTGCCTTGTTCTGATACTACATTACAAGCATCTTCTATTGGTGCAATTGCTACAGCTCAATCGGATGCTTCGATACTATTTGCAGGGACAGGTGAATGCGATATAAGAGGTAATATTTCCTTTGGGGAAGGAATCTATAAATCAACCGATGCAGGAGTATCATGGAAATATTCTGGTTTAAGAGAATCTGGTTCGATTGCAAAAATTTCGATACATCCCAAAAATCCAGATGAAATTATCATTGCATCTATGGGACATGTTTTTGGGTCAAATCCAGAAAGAGGAATTTATAAATCTATTGATGGTGGGAATTCTTGGAAAAAAGTATTGTCAAGATCCGGCTTATTAGCAGATTCAACAGGGGCCATTGATATTCAAAGAGATCCATTTAATCCTAAAATTCTCTATGCATCATTATGGCAGGCATATAGAAATGCATATTCAATGAGTAGTGGAGGCATTGGAAGTGGACTATTTACTTCATTAGATGGAGGAGAAACATGGAAAGAAATAACTAAATCAGCTGGTTTACCAGTGGGAATAAATGGAAAAATACGTATTGCATGCTCTCCAGCACAAAAACATCGTATCTGGGCGATGATAGAAAATGAAAATGGTGGATTATTTAGAAGTGATGATGCAGGGAATTCGTGGAAAAGAGTTTCTGAAGACAGACAAATACGTCAAAGACCATGGTATTTTTCTCATATTATTGCAGATCCTAAAAATCCAGAAACCATCTATGCTTTAAATGTTGGTTTGTATAAAAGTACAGATGGAGGAACAACATTTCAGGGTATGAATTCTATGCATGGCGATCATCATGATATGTGGATAGATCCATTAGACCCCGAGCGTTTTATTCTAGCCGATGATGGTGGTGCAGTTATTACCAATACAGGTGGTTCTGGCTATACTGAATTAGATTTGCCAACAGCACAATTTTATCATGTAACTGCCGATAATCACATACCATATAGAATATATGGCTGCCAACAAGATAATTCTTCTGTTGGCATTGCAAGTAGATCAACTGGCTGGGCCATTGGTAAAGAAGATTGGTTTACAGCAGCCGGAGGTGAATCCGGGTATATTGCTGTAGATCCACTAAATTCAGATATTATATATGGCGGAAATTATGGCGGATTTCTTTCTAAACTACATAGAAAAACTAATCAAGATCAAGATGTAAGTGTCTATCCAGAAAATGTAGTTGGTTGTAGTGCCGAAACACATCAATATAGATTTCAATGGACATATCCCATTGTGTTTTCTAAACATGATAAGAAAAAGCTATATGTATGCGGAAATCATGTATTCGCATCTACTACAGGTGGTAATTCGTGGGATAAGATAAGTCCAGATTTAACAACAAATGATAAATCAAAACAAAAAGCTTCTGGTGGAATCATAACCAAAGATAATACAGGTGTAGAAACATATTGTACCATCTTTGCATTTGCAGAATCACCTGTAAATCCTAATATTCTGTGGACAGGTAGCGATGACGGCTTAGTGTATATTACTACAGATGGTGGAAGTAATTGGAAAAATGTTACTCCATCTATTCTGCCAAATGCTGGAAAACCAGCACTTATTAGTATTATAGAAGCAGGGCATTATGAAGAAGGAACCGCATATATAGCCGCTACAAGATATAAATCTGCAGATGATCAACAACCTTACTTATTAAAAACAACTGATTATGGTGCTTCATGGAAATTGATTACTAATGGAATTCAAGCACCGTCTTATACCAGAGTAATAAGAGAAGACCCAGTTCAAAAAGATTTGCTATATGCTGGAACAGAAACCGGACTTTTTATATCAATTAATGGCGGAAATTCTTGGCAATCTTTTCAACAAAATGTACCCAGATCTCCAATACATGACTTAATGATTCATGAAAGAGAGCATGACTTAATTCTTGCAACGCATGGAAGATCTTTTTGGATACTAGATGATATTATGCCACTTAGATATATAGCTTCTAATCATAAAAGTTTAGTTAGTTCAGAGTCATTTTTATTTGCTCCTAGAAATTCATGGAGAATGGATGGTGGGTCTTTTTATTATCCAGAAATGCAAATTGGCCAGAATCTTCCAAATGGAGTAATGGTTTCATATTATGTAGGTAATAAATCTGAAAAACCAATCACTTTAGAATTCCATGATCAATTTGATTCTTTATTGGTAAAGTTTTCATCTGATAAGACTTTAAAAGGGGACAAAGTAAAAGCAGAGACATCCTTTTATACTGATGAAAAGAAAAAGCAAAATAATGCCGCTGTATCTTCACAGATTGGCTTTAATAGATTTACGTGGAATATGAGAATGCCTGATGCAAAAGAATCACCTGTTGTATTATGGGGTGCTTCAAATACAGGCCCAAAAGTAGTGCCAGGTTCTTATTCTGTCAGTATGAAAAGTGGGGATTCACTTATTGCCAAGAAAAAATTCATTATAGAATCTGCTGTACAGGTACCCATTCCAGATTTACAAGCTCAATATGATTTGCACATACAAATCAATAAAAAAGTGACAGAGATTCATGAAACTATTGGACGCTTAAGAGATATAAAGAATTCAATTCAATCGGCAAGTGATAGGATTGAAAAAGAAGTTGATGATTCAATTGCAAAAAAAGGAATTATTTCTTTGGGAAAAATTATTAATGATACCCTTAATAGTATCGAAGAAGAACTTATTCAAACAAAAGCAAAAGCTGGACAAGATCTTCTAAATTATCCAATGAAACTTAATAATAAATTAGCTGCATTAACCTCAACAGTTAGTTCTGCAGAAACTGCTCCAACTGCCCAAACTTATGCCGCAGTTAAACATATTATTACTAAAGTTGATTATCAATTAGAAAAATATCAAGGAATGGAAAAAGTTGAAATCAAGAAATTTAACGATCTCTATATTGGTTTCAAATTACCTGCAATACCTTCAATAAAACCCTCACATTAATGTGAGGGTTGTTTGATAAACATCAATCTAGATTGCAAACCTGATATATATTCTATGTGTAGAAAATATAGTCCATTAGATAAAAAATCTACCAGAATAGGTTGATAAGCCAAGCCTTTCCACAGTGATTTACCCTGTAAAGATACGATCTCAGCTTTAAGAGCATGAGGATGAGATATATTCAAAATATTGTGTACTGGATGCGGATAAATAGTAGGAATTTCCTCTGTGGCGAAATCTACAATATTAGTTCCTGAAAGCTTTCTAAAATTCAACTGAATTGTTTTTGTCCAATTACTCCATCCTGCCTTGCTAGATGCCCTTGCTTGCATATACCAAATAGTATCTTTTCCTGGGACAAATACTGGTAAATTACATGAATATGCAGTTGGTAATGATATGGTATCTGATGAAGGAATAAATGATGAAAAGATAGAAAATCTAACTTGAGATTCTGTTACTAATGCAGATGGAATAGCATTCCAGCTAATAGTTAAAGCAGGAGAATCAGGGTCTTTCCAAGTAATAATCGTATCATTTTTGGGTTGTAATAAAGTGATAGTAGGAATTGGAATTGGATCATCAATTTTTCTAAATGTAAGTTTAATTGTTTTTGTCCAATTACTCCATCCAATAGCATTTTGTACCCTAATTTGCATATACCAAACAGTATCAGATCCAGGCACAAATTGAGGTATATTCATAGAAAATTCAGTGCTATTTACAGTGTCAGCTTTTGGTGTAAAATTAGCAGAAGTAGAAAATCTTACTTGAGAAGATGTAATTGATTGAAGAGGGGAACCTGTCCATTGAATATTGATATTAGGTGGATTTGTATCATATAAAAGAACTGTATCAGACATAGGACTTTGTATTGTAGCTATAGGAAGTGCTGGCGAAGCACCAGTTCCAACTCTTAAGCCATTACCAAAGCTAGTAATCCAAACTTCTTGTGGTTTAAATGGATTGAAAAATACTCTCTCTGGTTGTCTGAAAGGATACGATGTGATCTCTTTACATGTAGGCATTTCTTTTTGTAAATCAGCAGTATACCATAAGCCATCAGACTCTGTAGTAATGTACATTTCATTCTCATTTAATGGGTTTATAGTACAAGAACTTACACGATTAGTGTTTTGAGCTTTAGATGGAAGCTCTAGAATTTTAGTCCAAGAATTCCCACGATTTTTTGTTCTATATAAGCCTCCTAAGCCATTTGCTGCGCCCCCCCAACCGCTCCAAACACATGCATACCATGTATTTTGTAACATATCATGAGGATCAATTACAATATCTTTTGTCCAATATTTCATATCATTAGAAGACTTATCAATCCAAGTTTTTCCCTTATCAGAAGAATAAAATACACCTGAACTTGCTGTAAAAGAAGTACCAACTCTTCTTGCAGAATATGACACAACTAATGATCCATCTAATAAAGAACGAATGATAAATGGATGGCCTTCTGTACGTGTAGGCAGGCTTAATTTTGTCCAATTACCTCCATTTTTGATATCATTATTCACATAAATCCCACCATTTGTACTGTGCACTACAGATGCATACATAGTATTTGAATCTGTAGCATCAAAAGCAATCCACGACACTATATGATTCATATTCCATTTATCAGACCAAGTTGCACCATTATCGGTAGATATAATGATGCTTCCTTTTCCATTATCAATTCTTGAATCAGCTAAATATGTACTTTGATATAAATCATGAACTGTTGATGTTGCAGCATAGATAGTAGATCCTTTTTGTATATAAGAATAAATAGTATTAAAAGCGAAATTATTGAAAATATGTTGCCAACTTGTTCCATTATCAGTTGATCTTATCCCTTTTATATCTGTATTGCCACATAATATTGAAGATTCTTTAGGCCAAATCAAAGACCAAGCAGCTGTGTTTTCTAAACCATTAGATTGATAATATTTTTGCTTAGGAATTGTTTGCCCAGACATATTCATATCTGCTTGGCGAACATATGCCTGTTTCCAATTATTTCCACCATCTGAACTTGTATGTACAAAACCTAAATCAGACATAACAAGCATATTGGGATTAGTTGCAGATACTGCAAATCCAAGGGCAAATTCGCCATAAGACCAATCCCTATCACCACCAAAGCCACTCCATCCAGTACTAATATTATTATTATTAGGGGTTTGAAAAATTGATGTAAAAGTATTGCCACCATTAACCGATTTAATAATAGAAGGATTATTTATAGCATTACCACCAGCTAAATAAATTTTATCAGGATCATTCAAAGACATTTTACAGAAAAAGGGTTGCATACCAAAAGGAATAGCAGTCTTTTTTGAGACCCATTTTCCTGGAATTCCATTAATTATATCTAAAGTATAAAAATTGTCAAAGCCAGCATATTCTGCACCTGTTATACCTGGGAAAATGTCCGCAATAGGGCGTGTTATACATGCTAGCCTATAATTACCATTTCGTGTTCCGTAGGCAAAAGAAACAATCCCAACCCCGTCTGGAAACACATAATCTGGATCTTTTTCGAATGTTAATCCATTATCGAATGAAGAATATACTCCACCTTGAGTAATAATAAAGATAATATCAGAGTCCCATAATGCTCCAGCTATATAACAACCATCTGTATTTAGGGATTCTTCAGAAAATATATATTCCCAGTTAGCACCTCCATCTGTAGAAAAATATACATCTGTATAATCTGTCATAAAAAGCCTGGTGGTAGAAGATGGATCTGCAAATAAATAATAAGCAGAACCGCTTGTTGGATCTGAAATAGGATTCCAACTTCTACCTGCATCTGTTGTTTTAACAGGAACGGTATAATCACCTTGTTTACTTAGGGTATACATTATTTGTGGATTAGATGTATATGCTATATGCCCAGAGTAATTTCCTCCAGCCAATGTTTTATATGGATAGATTGTCCAGCTATTTCCAAAATCTGTGCTTTTAAACATTTGAGACATATCACAAGCAATGTGAATTGTCTTTTGATCAAATGGAGAAATACTTGTAGCGAACATTGCTCCACCACCACCGATACCGCGGGAATCCCATATATTCGGTTGAGCAATAGATGTTATAGTTGAACTAACGATAAAAAGAAGAAAAAGTACATGTTTCATCATGGGAATTATCTTTTAGAGAATAAAGTTTTAATAGTTGCTTATTATTGCACTAATAACATTGCAAACTACAATAAGTAACAGTAAAGTATCAATTATTTTTAAAGAAAAAAATGCAATATATCATCTATATTTTATCAGCATTTCTACTATGTAATTATAGTAATGCGCAGAATTCTCAGTCTAAAATGACTCCTCATATACCTATTCAATTAACAAAACAATCAATCACAGTTCCTACAAAATATGTGAATTCATTTCCTAAAAATGTAACAATTAATTTACCTAGTGAATTTACTGCCAAGGTATTCTATGCTGGATCTCAACTTAAGAAACCTCGCTTTTTTGCTTGGAGTCCAGATTCTATTTTACATGTTGCCGATTTAGATGCTGCGTCAATTTTTGGATTTCCCGACAGGGATAAGGATGGAATTGCTGATACAATTATTACGGTAGCTAAAAATGTTATTGCGCATGATATTAAGTTTTTCAATAATGCTTTATATGCGGCTCAAGAGCGTTCGGTTTTACGATTAATTGATACCAATAAAGATGGTTTTTATGAAACGAGGTCTACATTTATCGATCAGATCGCAGAAGGAGCAGCCCAGCCTGGTGGTGGGCATACAACCAGAACAATATTGTTTGATTCTTTACATGATAAAATGTATTTGTCTATTGGTTCACGATGCAATGTTTGCAGATGGGACACGATTAATAATACAGACTATTTAAGGGCCAGAATTGAACAATGGAATATAGATGGAACAGGAAGAAAAACCTTTGCTTATGGCATTAGAAATTCAGTGGGTTTAATGCTTAGAGATGGCAAAGTATGGGGAGCAAATAATGGAAGTGATAATCAGGGCAATGAAATACCACCCGAATGGATTGATGTGATTAGAGAAAATGGCTTTTATGGCTATCCTTTTGCTCATTCAGATGGAATTTTCTTTCCAATTAATTCTAATTCACCAAATGATTATAAGGCATTACTACCATATACCATTCGAGATTCACAATTAGTTGCATCAATGAAACAACCAGCTGCATTGATTCAATCTCATTCAGCCCCAATGGCACTGGTTTCAGCACAAAAAAATATGCCTGAATATTATCGAAATGGAGTATTTGTTGCTTTAAGAGGCTCTTGGAATAGAAATCCCGCCACTGGAGGCAAGGTGATATTTTTAGGCTTCGATAATGAACAAGACACAGTAGCAAATCTGGTTTCAGACTTTTTATCTGGATTTATGACAGATTCTACAAAATCTTCAAATTGGGGTTGGGCAAGGCCAGTTGGACTAGAAACAGATGCAAATGGAAATTTGTATATAGGTAGTGATTCTTTCAATAAGTTTATTCTTATCGTTTCACCTAAGTCTCAATCGTCTGCAGCAGATGATTCTAATAAACCTATACATGATATAATTTCTATCATTGCACAAGATGATAATAAAGTGAAATTAACATATCATTTGCAGAATATTAAACAGTGTACGATTACACTTTATGATATAATGGGTAATAGAGTAAAAGAAATTGTAGATGGCACTCTTATGCCAAACGATGAAATAGATTTCGATATTGCTTATAGAGGTTTCTACTTGATACATATAGTTTCACAAGACGGTATCAACAAAACACTACCAGTGATTGTGCATTAATTCACTTATAATCGAATACAATCTTTTTCTTGCAAAGGTGGTAACATTGCTCCTAGAACTGCTGGAAATAAATGTGCGGTTTTCCCGCATAATGTTATTGCAGCAACAGTAAGAGTAGGAGCAGGAATAATATTCCTAAAAGCATTTAATCGTTTAACAGGTACTGTTACACCCTCAGCAAGAATATCCATGAGTTTCTTCTCTAAACCATTACTGTAAAGTAAAGCAATATCAGGAGTTGGTATATATTGCGGTAAAATAGATGTCATAACTTTTACTGCAATTGATCCAAAATTTTCTTGAGAAGGAATACCAAAAAGGGAGTAAAATGCCAACTGATTGTTATGTATAACACTTACATCCATAAAATTATCTTGAACACCAAAAATAACTGCAGTTTTATCTGCAAATTCTGGATAATTATATGCAAATGCGGAATGGGCAGCAAATTGAGAATTTTGAGCATATTCTATAGGCACATGAAAGCTAGAAAAAGCTTGTTTACATATCTGTACATATGCTTGTTCGGTTAAAATAGCCAATAAATAAGGAGCTGGAACAGAGGGAGTTGAACCAGGAATAATATAAATATCAAAATCAGACAATACAGCATCGGGTAAAGATTGTCTTATTTCATGTGCCAACATAGCCTTAATCTCATCGGTATTGTCAATTGCTGTAGGTGGTAATTGATAAATAAATACTTTTTCTATAGGAATACTAAAATGGCATTCCTGAATCATACTAGAAAAAGGAGCAAATTCCTTTTTTAATGCAGAAGCAATCGCTTGAATATCTTCTGGTTTTTGAAGTATTTGAGGAAAAATTCCGATATGCAATACTTCAATTCCTTGGGCATTCTGTGAAAAGATTGCAGCATAAGTTCTGTCAATACCAAAATAGACGGCCAAAGTAGTTTTCATAGAAGTTTTTTTGATGAATAATCAATTAACCGTTTTATTGCGTTGAAAATACACATAGAATGGAATTCCAATGGCAACAAGGAATAATCCAAACACAGAATTAATAATAGGATTTATACCTTTATTATACATGTCAATATCATTATAAACTGTATAGACAACAAATACAAATGCAAAAAGAGTAAAAATTGCTGGGATAAATGGATAACCCCATACTTTATATGGTCTTGGAGCATCGGGCATCTTTTTTCGTAAAATAAAAATCCCAAATGCACCTAGGGCATAAAAGATCCATGAAACAAATATTAACATATCAGTTAAAGTATCAAAAGTTCCACTAAAAACTAAAATGCTGCTCCAAATACCTTGAATAATTAATGCATTTGCAGGCGTTTTAAATGTAGGATGAATCTTTCCTAAAGAAGGAAAAAATAGTCCTTGTTTGCTCATTGCATAATATACTCTACTGCTAACCAATATTGTACCATTTGAGGTGCCAAATGTGGAAATCATAATTGCTATTGCAACAAAGCCAGTTGCTAAATATGCTAATGAAGGATTTAATGAAGTAATGATCAATTTAGTAATATCAACAGCTACTAATTGAGATGAGGCCATAGATTGTACAGGCATTATATATAGATAAGCAACATTAATAAGAACATATACAGTGATGATTATCATCATGCCTATAAATAAAGCTTTTGGAATATTCTTAGAAGGATTTTTAACCTCACCCGCTATATATGTAATATTATTCCAGCCATCATAAGCCCAAAAAGCTCCTGATAATGCCATCACGATAGCACTTAATAAGTCCCATCCTTGTGGAATTGCAGAACTACCATTTGTATTAATACTGTCTATTGAAAAATTAGCAAAGCTTCCATTGCCTATTGCAAAAGCACATAAGACAATAAATCCTAATGCAGCAACTTTTAATGTGGTAAATACAAGTTGAACTTTGCCTCCAAGAGCTACGCCACGGTAATTGATTGCGGTTAACAATAAAATTATAATAGCTGTAAGTATTTTAACTCCAAAGTCTTGTAATGGATGAATTGCTCCAATCAAGGGTATAAATATACTAAAAGCTTCTGTTTGAGATGATAAATGGGGCAGAGGAAAAAGCGCATTAACAGAATCAGAGAAAATATAGGTTATCGATGCTATAGAAGCAGTTTGCACAACGCTAAACATAGACCATCCATATAAATAGGCTATGAAATTTCCATACATTTTTTGAAAGAAAACATATTGTCCCCCAGTTTCTGATATCATTCCTGCAACTTCGGCATTGGTTAAAGCACCAAATAATGTTAAAACTCCAGCTAATACCCAAATTCCCAATAATAATTCTGGAGATCCTAACTGAAGTGCCATGATAGCTGGTTTTTTAAAAATACCGCTACCAATTACTCCTCCAACAACGATTGATATAGTAGTTATTAATCCTAAAGTAGGAAGAAATTCTTTTTGAGTAGATGTTGAGCTCATAATGTGGGTTGGATAATTGCCATAGTTGTAGTTGCATGTGCTATTAATTGTTCTATGCCATCGTGATCTGTACAATAAACATGTGCTTCGCAGAAATGGAAAGATTTTCCAGCTTTAAGTACTTTTCCGATAGACCTTAGCTTGGTTCCAAGGCCTTTTCTTAAATAACTTATCTTGATTTCAGCTGTTACTGTGTGTTCATTATGTGCAACAAGTGTAAAGCCAGCAAATCCAGCGGCAATATCAGCAATCGTAGCAATCACACCGCCATGAACCAATCCAATTTGTTGCTGATGTATAATTGTTAAAGGAATTTCTGCTTCAACATATCCAGGTTCAATAACTGTTAGAGTGCATCCAATTGCTTTCATAAATTCCTGTCTTTGCAGATGGTTTAATATTGTCTGCTTAAAATCAGGATTCTTAGGAATTAATGCCATAAAGTATATAATATTATTGGAAGTCTTTTAAATATGAACCTACATCTTCATGTAAACCATGTGTACTTTCTTTGTGAATATATGCTACAACTTCTTCAAATTTACCAGATTCATTATATATTCTTAATTGTCTATCTGCTCCAGAACCATTTTCTAAAATCTGATGTATATAGTTCAACTCTTCTCTCGATCCTAGATCATCAACTACATCATCAACAAATTCTAATAATTCTCGTATTAAATCTTTAGTTGGGATTTCTTTTTCTTTCCCAAAATCAATCATTTTACCTTCTAAACCATATCGCACTGCTCGCCATTTATTTTCCATTATTAATGCTCTAGAATAATTTCTAAAGCTTAAATTTTTGGTATATAATGTATAAAGTTTTTTTGCTAATGCTTGGCATAAAGCCGCAATTGCAATGGTTTCTTCAATACGCATGGGAATATCACAAATCCTAATTTCTAAAGTTGGAAAATTAGGATGTGGCCTTATATCCCACCAAATTTTCTTTGCATTATCTATACAACCTGTTCTGATTAATAAATCAACATATGCTTGATATTCAGCATAGCTGGTAAATTCATCTGGTAAATTGGTTCTAGGAAAATTCTCGAATACTTTAGATCTATATGATTTTAAACCTGTATTGTGTCCCATCCAAAAAGGAGAATTAGCAGATATAGCTAAAATATGAGGTAAAAAATATCTCATTTCATTCATAATCTGAATCTGTAATTCTCTGTCTTCTATACCTATATGTATATGCATGCCAAAAATAAGTAATGACCTGGCCAACATTTGCATATCCTGAACAAGTACTTTATAGCGCTCATCTGGATAGATTTCTTGTTCTTCCCATAATGCAAATGGATGTGTGCTTGCTGCTCCTAGTATAAGGCCATTCTGACGGCATAAACCCCAAATCACAGAGCGCATTTTGGTTAATTCTACCTTTGCTTGTTTGATATTTGTACATACTTTTGTACCGATCTCAAGCATAGATCCATGCATTTCAGGTTTTACATGCTCATGCAATAACAATTGACTTTTCTGAAGTAAACCAACATCTATATGAGATTTTAAGTCAAATGTTAGCGGATCTATCACCATATATTCTTCTTCAATTCCTACAGTAAAAGAAGGAGGAATTCTAGCTTCAATTCCTGGAATTATTATTCCTTTTGCATTCGATTCTATACTCATTGTATCTTTTATGATATATGTAGAAGTGTAATTGCCACTGTGTAAAATACGAAGATTACTTAATTATTTATGTTTGATTATTATGCATCGATGTTCTAATTGAAAATGTAGCTAATGCAGGTATGAATATTGCAGTACACAATACGATGATAATTGTAATACTTCCTCCAAAAATAACCGAAGGAATTAATCCCATTAAAGAGGCAGCTAATCCACTTTCGAAGGCTCCAATTTCATTTGATGATCCTATAAATACTCCATTCACAGCCGAAACTCTACCCCGCATTTCATCTGGTGTGAATAGTTGTGCGATACTTCCTCTGATTACCATACTTACATTATCAAATGAACCACTGGCTGCTAATAATAATAATGATAAAAGATAATGTGTAGACATAGCAAAGCCTATAATACATACTCCAAATCCTGCTATGCTTATTAATAATATTTTACCGGTATTTCTTAAGGGTGGATGATGAGCCAAATATATACCCATAAGTAAAGAGCCAATAAAAGGAGCTGCTCTTAATATTCCTAATGCTTCTGGGCCCATTAATAATACATCTTTAACGAATGCAGGTAATAATGCTATTGCACCTCCAAACATCACTGCAAACATATCTAAAGCCATTGCCCCTACAAGTATTTGATGTGAAAATACGAAGCGCAAACCTGCTAGTAATTTATCTTTTAAGGGTTCTTTCTTGATATCCCTTATTACTTTTTTATATTTTAATCGTAAGAAAGCAATAATACTGCTTATTAATAATAAACATGTCAATATAGCAGCGGCATTAGCACCATAAAAGCCCAATACTACGCCTCCTAAAGCGGGGCCTGCTACTGCACCAAAATTAAATGTATTAGCAGACCAAGTAGCCCCATTAGGAAATAATTCTTTGGGAATAAAATCTGCCCATAATGCCTGTAAGGATGGCCCCATAAAACCTCGGGCTAATCCAACAAAAAATAATACGATATAATAGGGTAAAATATCGATAGTATTTGTATGTGTACTAGAGTCAATGTAAAGCTTAAACAATAAAGCAATTGATGAAAATAACATCAATAAAACTGCATAAATCACTACATATTTTCTGTTCTTTGTATCTGCTATCAAACCAGAAAACATCGATGTTATAATATATGGTATAGCAACCGCAAGTCCAGTAAAACCAAGTACTAATGGATTTCCAGTCTTTGCATATAATATCCAACCTATCGCAATTTCTTGAATCTGAAAGCCTAATGTTAAAAATAGTCTGCCAAGCAAATACAGACGGAATGATTGTATTCTAAGAACAGCATATGGATCATGTATGGAAGATTTCATTGTTAAAATTAACCATTTTGAATGATGTGAAATATTATGAATAGCAATACTATATATTCTATGTGAAAATTTGTTAATAAGTAGGACAATATCGTACACAAAGTAGGTTATGAGTAGATTTTGTGTAATACATCTTTTGTGTATAGGTGGTAATTTGCAGTGTTCCTTATAAAGGGGGGCACAGGGTCGGTGATTTGTCGCATACTGGGGTCTGGTGAAGTTCCAACATCAGAGCGGCATTTCGCTGGCTTTTTTTTGTTAAGAAATGAAACTATCAAGATATTTCATATGTTAATATTTTTTTTTATTAGCGAAATATTATGTCTCCAGAATGCATGCAATTAGTTAATTCAACCAAAGAATTAGTACAACAATTAATCAATCATCCGCTCTATTCTTCTTTAAAATCTAAGCAATCACTTCAGAAGTTTATGGAGCATCATGTATATGCTGTATGGGATTTCATGTCTTTAGTAAAAAGCCTTCAAGCAGAATTAACATGTATACAAATACCATGGCTTCCAAAGGGTAATCCGGCAATTAGGGCATTGATTAATGAGATAATATTGGGAGAGGAGAGCGATATAGATCAAAATGGCAAGGCTTGTAGTCATTTTGAATTATATCTAGATGCTATGCGAGAAGCAGATTGCAATGTTGAAAACATCAATTCATTTATTCAAGATATTCAATCTGGATTAAGCGTAGAGAAAGCATTACAATCTGGAAGAATACCTAAAGCAGCATCAGATTTTGTTCATCATACATTTTCTGTTATTGAAACAGGTAAGCCACATATCATTGCTGCAGTATTTACTTTTGGCCGTGAAGATCTGATACCAGATATGTTCTTGCCATTAATTGAAGAATTGAAAAAAGAATATCCTTCTCAATTTGATACATTGCAATATTATGTACAAAGGCATATTGATGTTGATGGTGGACATCATTCACATTTAGCACTACAAATGGTTCAGGAATTATGTGGTAATGATATTGAAAAGTGGAATGAAGCTGAATATGCAGTAAAAGCTGCATTGCAATCTAGAATTGCTTTATGGGATGCGATTGCACATTAATGCTATCAAACTATACTTCTTTAAAGAATTGGCATGAAAACGGATAATTATATATAGTTATTCGTTTTGGAAAATACCTTGAAGAATTTGGTTCATATTGTTAAGCAAATAGCATCTTTATCTCCAACAGATACTATTCAGCGTGTACTAGCATTAATTATTAAAAAGCATAAGTATGCACGTTTAGTATCTCATCATGCAAAAACAACAACATATCTTACCTCTGTAGCATTTAAACAATCGAATTTAAGTAAAGAGCCAATTGTTAAAATGCCATTATTGGACTATATTTTACCACATAGTCTAACCATTCAAACTTTAGCAGACAATTATTCCCAATCTCTGTTTACAATCTTAGGAAGTGGCTGGGTAGATTATTCAGTACAAGAAACAAATCATTCAGCTAGAATAAGAACAGAAATTAATGAAAAGAATAGAGAAGAAAGTGAAAGGATTATCTCTGTATTATTGAAATCTCCATTTTATCCAGACCAACATGCCCAATGTATTCACTATTATCCAATAGATTGGCAATATGATTGCAAATCAGGGTATAAGTGGAATGCACATACACATTATACTCATATTAAGTATGGTAATATTGCAGGACAAGATATAAAAGTTCCTTGGGAATTAGGAAGGTTTCAACATGCATCAACATTAGCATTTGCTGCTTTTTTGGCTTATTCAGGTATAGAATCTGCGCATCCAAAGGAATATTATGCTCATATATTTAGGACACAATGTCTTGATTTTATAGCATTTAATCCGCCACATTATGGGGTACAGTGGAAAACATCAATGGACATTGCAATTAGGGCTGCCAATCTATTAGTTGCATTTGATTTATTTACATATTG
Source organism: Bacteroidota bacterium (assembly GCA_049317525.1). Taxonomy (GTDB): domain Bacteria; phylum Bacteroidota; class Ignavibacteria; order Kapaibacteriales; family UBA961; genus UBA961. The sequence continues at coordinate 29,314 of JBMOIC010000009.1, forward strand.
CGGAATAAAATGGGATGAAGAATTTTCATATATTCTGAAGCGATCATTACAAGAACATGCGCATCATATTTTAGAGAATTTAGAATGGTCTAAGGTATCAAGAGGTAATCATTATCTAGCAGATTTATGTGGTCTTTTAGTAATACTTAGGGGATTACCAGACACTAAACATAATATTTCTGCTATTAAATTTGCATTAAGTGAATGTGCCGCAGAGATACATCATCAATTTTTAATAGATGGGGGGAATTTTGAAGCATCTATTCCATATCATGGATTATCAACTCAATTAATTGCTATTTCTTTAGCTGCATTAAAAGGATATTCTGAGTATGAAATTCAAAAAATATGCTCAGAAGAAGTATTATTCCCTAGTAAAAGTGCACATACACAACCTAAAAATGCTCATGAATTTCAATCATTAATTGATACTATCTATCATGGAGTGGATAAAGCTCATACTTTTTTAAGGGCAATGAGTGTTGATAATATGCATCTGCTAAATATTGGTGATAATGATAGTGGCATGATGTTTAAGTTTACACCGCAAGGTCATTGGGCTTCATTACAAGAAGCAATCAATACCTATCATAATATTAATCCTTCATTTAGATTATCAGACGGAATCTCTTTGTTTCCTGAACATAAAGCAAATGAGCCATTTGAATGGATTGAAAATACTTTATCCATGCAAAGTAGTATTGCAATAGCAGAAGCGGTATTAAAAAAACAATGCTCGTGGAATTCATTATATCATGGAGCAATTGAATACTGGATTATTGATTCACTAAGTAAACAAAATCAAAGTTATAGATTACAGGATGTAGAAATACCTTTTGAGGAAGAATATCCCAAATCCTATAGCTTCCCTGATTTTGGTATATGGTTAATTGAACATAAAACATATAAAATATCTGCCAGAGCAGGGTCTATTGGACAAAAAGGCAAAGGAGGTCATGCTCACAATGATCAATTATCTATATGCTTAGCTGTGGATGGACAAGAAATCTTTGGAGACCCTGGAACATTTGTATATACACCTTCTGCACATACAAGAAATATGGGACGATCAGTTGCAAATCATTCTGTATTATCAATAAAAGGAATGGAGCAAAATTCATGGGTTGATGGATCGGGAGATGTACTGTTTTGGATGAAAGGAGATATCACTAAAGCAAAAGCCTCATTAGACAAATCAATATGGATTGGAAGTCATAAAGCATATGAACAAGAACATATCAGAAAAATAATATCAGAGCCTTCAACCATATATGGCATAGATGATTGTAGAGTAAACAAAGAACAAGTGTTAGTATTTCATTGCGTTCCTGGAATTATTCCACAGATAGTAAATCATAATACAGCAATGATTAAAACCCAAAAAGGAACCGATATAACCATAGAATGCCTGGAAGGTTCAGAGTGGAGTTTAATACCGGCATTATATTCAAAAGCTTATGGAAGATTCGAATCATCAGTACTTTTGTTAAAGAATGTACGATCTACAAAGAATCAATGCGAATGGAAAATCAAGATTGGTTAATTCAGAATTGCCAATAAATAACTCTTAACAAGATAGATTCGGAATTTTGAATAAATTTGCAGTAATATTTACCATAAAAAGTTAAACATATCATTATTATGAGATTCTTAAACGTTTTACTATATAGTTTTTTACTTCTAATAGGCATCATGCATATTACAGTAGAAGTTTATGCTATAGAGTCACCACGAATGATCATAAATAGTGATGCTCCTGATATCGATTCCTTATTATTAGAATCTACCGTAATTAATGCTAAAATCAGCGGGATCATAGCAGATATTACTATACAACAGAAATATGTGTATAAAGGGGCCAATATCCTAGACGGTGCATTACTCATGCCCGGGGATCCATCTATAACTATACATGGATGTACAGTTAAGATAGGTAATCAGACAATTAAAGCAGAGATGAAGGACAGGGAAAAGGTTAGAGAAATGTTTGATAAAGCAAAAAAGAAATTTGATCCTTTTTTCTTGACAATTAATAATCCAGATGCTATCCAGATGCATCTATCGCATATTCAACCTGGTTCTATTATCTATACAGAGATTCATTATACTGAAATGATAAAACCTAGTTTTGGCCTCTATACTATTAGTTTGCCAAAACCTATGCAGGCTCATTATTTAAAAGTATTAGACTATGTTCCTTTGCATAGAGATACATATGCTGATACAAGTTTTGAAGCTGTAAAAGACTATCCCTTGGGTTCATTACAAGTACATGCTTTTATTGCTAAAGGGGGCAAACTATCATACTTAAAAGCTGATGAATGTTCTATTCAACAAACAGATCAAGAGGCATCATGTACATATTCGGTAGCTGATGCTGCACAAAGTAAACAAATATCATTATCATATAGATTTGCTGATACCGAGCCTCAAGCAAATTTGATGTTGTATGAAGAAGGCAAAGAAAAGTATTTTTTACTTTCTGTCAATCCTCCATCTATAGCAGAAGCTCATAAAGAATCTTTAGGTCATGAATATATTATTGTTTGTGATTCTGCATCATTACAAGATAATTCTGCAAATGAGTTTTGGAAAGCATTTTCAAAGGGATTGCGTGAACAAGATAAATTGAATATTCTTCATTTTGGTCCAGAAAACACTCGTTTTGATGAAGAATCTCAAGTGTGTACTAAAGACATAATTTCCAGGGCTGGCGTTTATTTACAAAGAATACATTCTACCGAAGGATTAGAACCAATTCAATTAATCGATGTTTTGCAGCAAATACAGGTAAAACCTTTGCATTCTGATATGGCATCTAGATCGATAATAATCTTAACAAATGGTTTTATGGATGCCAATACAGATGTATATGATGCAATTACTAAACAATTGCAAGATGCGAATGTATTTACTATAGCAGTTGGTAAAGAAATCAATGAGCGATTTTTTTCAGCTGTTCATAGATTAACGATGACAGATAATTTTGTACTTAAAGGATCTCAGGAGGAATTGAATAAAGAAGCAATACGATTTGCTGATTATATTCAAAAACCATCATTAACAAAGCTAAAAGTAGGATTTGATGGATTTGATGTACACTCTTTAGAACCAGCAAGTTATCCTGATTTATTTTCAGATAGACCTGTCTTACTATTTGGAAAATATAAAGGAAATCCTAAAGGCAGAATTGTGATTACAGGTTTTCATGGAAACAAAGAATTTGTTCAAACAATTGACATTACTTTGGTGAAGCCACTTGCATCTAATAAAGGATTACAGTATTTATGGGCTAAACAAAGGGCTTCGATATTAATTGATTACAATGTATATGATAGAAATAATGACCGTGTCAAAGAAATTACCAAACTAGGAATGAAATATGGATTTCAAACGCCTTATACTTCTTTTGGCATTACTGGTTCAGATTATAATAAATCAAAAAATGTAATAGCATTGATGTATCAACCATTAAATTTAAATGGTGGAACTTTGGTTAGTAATGCTTCTGGACAACAGTTAGCAAGAACTTCTGTTGTTGAGGTGGAGGCTGCATGTAATTATGCAGATGCTGCCGCACATGATGAAGAAGGTTTAATAAGTGTAGAATCTATTATGACAGAAAGGGTTCTGGATAATACGATCATTGAGAAAGTACGATCTACAATCGAGCAGCAATTAAGTGGCATGCAGGAATGTTATGCTGAGGCTTTAAAAAAGTTTAGACATCTTCAAGGAAATGTACAATTACTGTTCATTTTTAATGAAGAAGGTTCATTAACAGAGATTTCACTAGCTGATTCAGAATTAAATATCGAAGAAGTTGAACAATGTATGATAGAATCTGCTAAAAGAATAACTCTACCACCAATGATTCAGGGTATGGCTCAAATATCTTTTTTGCTTGAAGTGTTATAATTACTTTACTGAATTAATTTGTTGTAAAGCTCTTGCAGGATTATTCCCCAAAAACATCTGAATAGATTTTACACCTCTGTCTATCATTTCTTTTAATGCGTTTTCTTCGTGTTTAGCAAAACCAGATAAGACATAATCTGCCATTTCTCCTGGCCCAAAATTCTTATCTATACCACATCTAAATCTCCAGAAACTTGGTCCAAGATGAGCAATCATAGAAGCCGTTCCATTATGTCCTCCATCAGATCCACCTTGTTTTAATTGCATTTTTCCTAAAGGAAAATTGTATTCATCAATTAATGCAATAACATGTTCAGATGGTACTTTATAATATCTGATAAAATCACCGGCTGCTTGCCCTGAATTATTCATATATGTTAAAGGAAGCATAATTGTTATTTTTTTACCATGCAAGGAGGACTCTGCTTGTTTCCAATTACCTTTCCCATCTTTAAATTCTACTTTACACGATTGAGCTAAAGCTACTGCAATCATCCATCCGATATTATGTCTGGTATCAACGTATTTATCTCCTGGATTACCTAATCCAACGATGAGCCAATGTTGCATTATACCTCTTCCTCCACTTGACGTTCAGAATAAAAATATAAAAACAGAGATGCAATTAACCAACGCAGATCTTCTATCACTTTTGTCCAACCTACTTTAGTAACTTCAGCAGCAGCAGCAGGGGAATTCTCTCCAAAGCATCCACAATTGATATTATAGCCTCGGAATATTGCAGCAATAATAGCGATGATAAAAACGGCTAACATTGCTGAAATTAGTAAAGAACTTGCTTTTTGTTTGATTCCTATTAAAACCATTATTCCGCATAATAATTCCACCCATGGTAGAATCAATGCTGGGATATTAAGCATTGAATAAGGTAAAACATGAAAATTATTAATGCTTTTTGCGAATGCATCAGGATTTGCAATTTTATCTATAGCTGCAAAAATAAAAATTGATCCAATTAATATGCGAGCTGTTCTAAGAATATAAGCATGATTATAAGCCATACCACTGATTATCATTAAGCCAAGTATTAATTCTATCCATGGCAAGGCAATGCCAAAAAGTGCTATTGGAAGATTAGGAATGAGAGTTAATGCAGGTGGTTTTGGAACAGCAGCACCTATCTTTACAATTCCCGCAAATGTAAATGCAGATCCTATTAAAAGTCTTATTAATAGTGTTCCAATTGATGACAATGAAATCATGATGTATCCTTATTTAGATATAATATTCACTTACAAATTACGCCAAATTAGTGTGAACCAAACAAAATTTAGAATCATTTACCAGCGAAAATGTGTAATTTTTCTAAAATTGTCATGTTTCAGTGGATAAATAAGTGGAGTAATTTTATGGATTATCAAGAGCAGTTTACAATTGATGACAATAATCAGGGTGAACTTAAAAAATTAACTGCAGTCTGTTCATATTTATTGTGTTGTATTATTGTCCCTATGTTCTCGAATGTCAACAATAAATTTGTTATGCATCATGCTAATCAGGGTATTTTGATATGGCTTATATATTTTTTGAGTAGTATTATTGATTATATCCCTTTTCTACCATTTACAAATCTGATTAGTGATATTATAATGTATCTTGGTATGGCGTGCTCAGTATATGGTATCATTAATGTTATTAAAGGAAATAAAAATCACATTCCATTGATTGGGCATATTAACCTTTTAAAGATGTTTAAAGTAGAATAGATAAAAAAAAGAGGCTATATGCCTCTTTTTTTTATCTATTCACAATGTGTCTTATTTAGGATCTACAACAGAAGCTTTTACATTTCCATATGCAGTTAGATCTAAAGTAGGAAAATCTGGATGATCTGTTTTCATTTTTACAGATCCATTAAAATAGCCTTTTTCTTTAGGGGCAACTTTTGCAATAATTTCTACTTCGCCACCGCCAGGAATAGTAGTAGGCTTCATCAGATTTATACTAATGCCATTTGTTGCTTCAAAATCAGATAATACAATTGTTTGTGTTGATGTATTCTTTATGGTTACTTTAGCTTCACCTTTAGATCCAACTGTTAGTTCTCCAAAAGATAAATATTGAGTTGGTAATACTTGTATCGGACGTACTACATCAGCTTTTAAATAAAGAACTTTAGTCGGATTAACTGGATCATTGCTACTGATAGTAATACTTTTGGTAAGCATTCCAGATGTTGCTCCTACATTTAAAGAAACATCCATAGTAGCAAATTCACCTGGTTTTAGTTCTTTTTTATCTAAAGGAGCTGTTGTACAACCACATCCAGGGCGAACATCACTTATTTTTAACTCTTCACTACCTTCATTTGTAATCTTGATACTTGCTTTTAATGGGGAGTCTTTAGGCTTTACTTTGCCCCAATCTTGAGTATCTCCGCCTTGTATGGATATTTTTGGCTGAGCAAAAGCCAAAGATGCAGCAAGAATAAACATCGTAATACTTGCTAAAAAGAAATTTTTCATGGAAGCACCTTCATTGGTGAAAACGAAAATAAATTAATAATTAATTATTGCGAATTTAAACATTCTTATCGTAATATATATCACTTGCAATTACCATAGCAAACAATATCCATAACCGGAAAATCAGGATGATTTGTATTAAAATGAATATATCCATTAAAATACCCTTTATTCTTTGGTGTTAACTTGGCTGTAAGAGAAAGTGAGCCTTGAGATTTTAATGTCACATTATTTTTGATATTTATACTCATTCCCTCTGAAGTAGAGAAAGCAGAAAGTATAATATCTTTAGCAGAAGTATTTTTTACAGTAATTGACCCTTTACCTTCATATCCTTTCATGATATCTCCGAATGCAATATACTGATGTGGTAATAACTGTATAGGTTGTATTACATTGGCTTTTAAAGCTAGGACTTTAATTGGAACAGCCGCATCATTACTATTTATTGTTATCGATTTATGTATCTCACCACCAGCTGTTCCTAGATTCAAAGACACAGCCATCGTTCCAATTTCACCTGGTTTTAATTTCTTTTTATCTAATGGAGCTGTTGTACAACCACATCCAGGTTTTACATCCCAAATTTGTAATAATTGATTACCTGTATTTTTTAATTTAATATTTGCTTTTAATGGAGAGTCTTTAGTTTTTACAAAACCCCAATCATATGTATTCCCACCAATAATTTCTAATTTGGGCTGTGCATGCGCAATCTGAATACTTAGAAAAAGTAATACACAGTAACAAAGAAGTGATTGAATCATAAGTGAAATTGAATTTTAAAAAATATCGACTTGAAACGTGCGAGGAGAAAAAAAATTTTATGAGTTTCAATTTATACCAAAACAAATGGAGAGTCCAGCGCCGAATATGAAAGTGTCCCAATCCGCAATCTGTGATCTGGAATTTATAGAATATTGAGTATTAGCAAATACTTTAGCATATTTCCCACTGCCTAAGTCAATATCATATTCAATTTGTGCTACTGGTGATACAATAAATGAGGTCATTGAACCTAATTCAACAGTATTGGTGGGTATTACTGTTTCAAATCCTGGGTTGAGAACTTCCTCAATTTTCTGTGCAGCAATTCCATCTTGAATGATACAATTAATACCGCCCGATATTGATGCATGTGTTTCAAATAATCTTGATTTTGCAAGCAAGGATATATCATATACGTTTTGATTCTTAACAGCCAAGCTAAATCTTGTACTTAAGTTGTCTACAATTAATTTATTATCTTCAATTCTTTGAATTTGATTTGATAGAGTTTCTCCATTAAAACTAGAAGTATATGAATAGTAGCCTAGTTTAACAGTAAAGGAATAATTTCCTTTGTACCATTTTTCTACTAATATTCCATTTTTAAAGTTATTTGCTGTACCATTACCATATTTACAGCAATCAATTGCAAAGCCCATAGACGAAAAATCTACATAGTCATGTATATTAACCATTTCTGTATATGGCCCAATAAATAAAGTAGGAGAATTTGAAGGTAATCGCCAAGAAGAAGTCCAATCAAAACCCTGAGCTAAACAATTGGAACCCCTGATTGTTAATATACTTAATACAAAAACAAATATTATTTGATATCTAATCATAATGGACAAAAATACATTATCAGCTTAAAAAAACAAACATTATTAACCAAATCATAAATTTATTGTCTGCAACACTATTTGGATGTATTTTTGTCCATTAGGTTTAAGATATCATTCATACAATCATCTTAGGAGAAATACATGAAACATTTATTACTTTTTTGTCTAATTGGGATTCTTACTGTATCTGAACTATATGCTGAAGAACCCTATCCATTTTCAATAGGCTTATCAGCAATGCCTAGAATTTCAATGTATAATGCAACTTCACCTGCAGATGAAACTCATGGCATGGCATTTAGTGGAGTTCCTGATATAGGACTTAGTATATATGTACCAGCAAGCAGAAGAGAAAGAGTAGGGATAACCATGGATATTGCATATGCTACTTATAAAAATTCATATACTAAAAGTAGTGCTGATTTTGCAAGAACATTTAATTATCTAACGATTACTCCTGGTTTATCGTATAGCTTTTTTACTGTAGGAATAGCAGTTGGTTTACCTATAGGTTATCAGAGGAAAAATATTACATCGGGCGCAGTAGAAGAAGAGGGTTGGCCAGTTATTGACCCAGGTAGCAATCCACCAGCAAAGATTACCAAATATGGAAATGGAAAAGATAATATGTCATTACTTATTGAGCCAAGGGTTGGCATTAGCTATCCAGTGATGAGCAATAATGGAAGCAGATTAAATGTTAATGCAAATATTGGTTTAATGATGAATAACTTGTACAAGGACGAATATTATCCAACAACTAATCTGCAACAATTTAATGCATCTATGATGTCATTTGCATTAGGTGTTCAATATATGTTCGGTTTATAGAACATCAATCCATTCGAATTTTATGAAATCAGGTCTTCAAGTTTTTTGAAGACCTGTTCTGGTTTTATAGAATTCATACAATTAAAATGTTGTTTTGGGCATGTTGAAAGACCAATATGTGTGCATGGCCTGCACTGAATATCACTTTCTACAATACTATATTTTGTATGAAATGGAATAAATCCAAAATCTGGAACAGTACTACCATAAATTACTAAGGTAGGCCTTCTTCTCGAAGAAGCTAAGTGCATCAAGCCCGAATCATTGCATATAATAGCATCACAAGAATCCATTAATATTGCAGTTTCGGTTAATGTACATTTACCCGCCTGATTATTGATACTAAATGGTAATGTTTTTTCGATATTATTACATATTTCGATATCATTCTGGGAACCTAATAGGATGATATTTTTTCCCATTTTATGATGAATAGAAGTAGCTAACGATATAAAGTATTCAATCGGCCAACGCTTTGTAGCGTGATGTGCACCAGGACACAAAGCAATACAATTAGATATTTTATTATTACTTTTAGAATCTGGTGGATACAAAGGAGCAGATTTAATTTCATTTGGAAGCCAGAATTCTGCACCGTTTGAGTCAGGTTGTATCTGAGGAAATGCTGATACTGCTGAAAAATATCTTAAAGGAACAGGAATGATATCGTGTAAAGGGATTCGATGTTTATCATGTATTAATTCTCTTTTAAGTGATCTATATTTGTCATAGGTAAACCATTTTTTTCCAAGATAAAATCGTATTATTTTACTTCTAATTGAATCATGTATATCAATAATTATATCATATTTGGGCTTGTCTTTTCTTATTGATAGAATTTGTTTAAAAAAATGTATCATACCAGATTTTGTATTGATTGTTAATACACTATTGATATGTGGATTATTCTGAATAACCTCTGCAAAGTGATCAGCAATAATCATATCTATACAAGCATCAGGAAAAGCTTTTCGAATAGATCTGATTAAAGGAGTAGTTAAAATTATATCTCCTAAAGAGGATAATCGTAGGATACAAATAGAAAATTGATGCATATTACAAGTTCAAAAGTGCTTGATTATTTATGATTAGTTGCCAACTCAGAATTTTTTCAGATTTTTGTACAAGAACTATCACTTAACGAGCCATAATTATGAGATTTTCAGTAGAGCAACAAGATACCGTTGCGATTTTCACATTAAAAGAATCATCTTTTGATGCTGTTTTATCACCAGATGTTAAAGCAGAATTACTCATTATTTGTCAACCAACATTAGAAGCACTTATTATTGATTTATCAATGGTGCAACTATGTGACAGTTCAGGATTAAGCGCTTTGCTATTAGCTCATCGCTTGATGAAAGAACATGAAGCACCGGTTATTCTTGTTGGAGCAAGTGACAGAATCAAAAGTTTACTTAGAATATCACAACTTGAATGGTTATTTGAATATTATGCTACAGTTGAAGATGCCATAGGTGATTTGGGTGAAATTCAGGATGATGATGTTGATAATATGTAATTAAGCATGTAAACATATACTTAAGAATTCCATTATTGGGGCCATTGCAATTGCTTTGGCCTCCAAAATACAAAGTAATTCTTCGGAATATATTGATTCAACATCTATGTTAGAAAATACCAGAAATTGTTTCATTCTTAAATATTCTTTTCCTGGATGATCTTTTTGAAAGCCTTTAGGCATTGTTTTTAATTTCTCACCTGTTAATCCATCCGGAAACTCACGCAAAAACATTGTGTTTTTGGAAACTTCATGCAGGAGTTCCCAATCTGTATCTAAAGCTTCTCTTATTTTTAGTAATTGAGCAGATATAGGCATATATAATCCACCTGCTATAAAACAACCTTTTGGATCAATATGTAGATATAGTCCAGGTTTTTCTGTCTTGTCTGTAGGAATATCAGCAATATCTTTACTTTGATAAGGAAATGAAATTCCAATATTAGTTTTATATGGTGTTTTATCCTTGCTAAATCTGGTGTCTCTATGGATTCTAAAAACGGATCTTTTGGGATGAGCATCAAAAGGCAATTGAAGGTGAGAAAACCTCTCTTCCATAGTATGTATTAATACTTTTGCTGGTTCTTTTAAGGTTTCTTCATACCTTTTTTTATGTTCTAAAAACCAATTTCTATTATTATTTACAGATAAATCTTGTAAGAATTGAAGTCCTTCTTTTGGAAATCCAGAAAAGTACATAGTACACCTTTGATAAGAGTTATGTTTGCGCACAAAAATACTGTATTCAAACTATTGAAAGTATATTATCACAAAAGGAATGATACATATTTATCTCATTGTATTTATAAAGTTATGTATAAAACTGTAGTTTCGTGTAGCATTCAATAATAATAATCGCAAGAGAATATGAAAGCAAGAACTCGATATGTATGTCAGAAATGTTCAGCGATAAGTTCACGTTGGCAAGGGAAATGTCATAATTGCGGAGAATGGGATAGTTTTCTTGAAGAGGTAATTCAAGATTCAAAAACAATTGCATTAAAGGCAAAGCAGAGTTCTAGTGGTATTGCTACAAAGTTGGGATCTGTTGAATTATCTGATACGCTTAGAATACCTACTGGAATTGGAGAATTCGATCGCGTTTTAGGTGGTGGAATTATTCCTGGTTCTTTAGTATTGGTTGGTGGCGATCCAGGAGTGGGAAAATCTACTTTGATGTTGCAGATGTGTGAACATTTAGTCCCTGAGAAAACTTTATATATTACTGGCGAAGAATCACTTCAGCAGATTCGTTTAAGGGCAGCCAGACTTCAAGGAATACCTTCAGAATTGCAGGTAATGGCCGAAACAGATATCGATTCTATAGCTGGGGCAATTAAAGCTTTAAAACCAAGCGTAGCAATTATTGACTCAATTCAAACTGCACGAAGTGAAAGCATAGATTCTTCAGCAGGAAGTATTACGCAAGTAAGAGAATGTACTGCTTTACTGATGCAAATAGCAAAAAAAACTGGGACAGCAATTTTTATTATTGGGCATGTAACCAAAGAGGGTTCATTAGCTGGACCAAAAATATTAGAACATACAGTAGATACTGTGTTACAGTTCGAAGGTGAAAAAACGTACTCATATCGAATTTTGAGAGCTATCAAAAATAGATTTGGCTCTACAAATGAAATCGGAATTTTTGATATGGTAGAACAGGGTCTTAAAGAAGTACCTAATCCTTCTGAGATCTTTTTATCACAAAGGTCGGATTTAGAATCTGGTACAGCAATCGTGGCTACTATCGAAGGCACAAGGCCCCTTTTAATCGAAGTTCAGGCTTTGGTTACTCCATCTGGCTATAGTAATCCACAAAGAACTGCAACTGGTTTTGACTATCGAAGACTTCAAATGATTATTGCCGTCTTAGAAAAGAGATTAGGTATCAATTTTAGAGAGGTAGATGTATTTATTAATATAGCAGGTGGTATTACATTAAATGATCCAGCTGTAGATTTAGCTATTGCAGCTGCTTTAGTTAGTTCTTTGAAAGATAATCCTTTAGAAAAAGACATGATAATTATGGGAGAAATTGGTTTAACCGGAGAAGTTCGCCCTATTTCTTCTATAGAACAACGATTAGCAGAAATTCAAAAACTAGGTTTTACAAAAGTAGTATTACCTAAGGCTAATCTTTCAAAGTTATCCCGGTCATTTGACCACTTAACTATGATACCAGCAGAAAGAATAGCCTTAGCTTTATCAGAAATTGTCCTCTAAATATCAAAAAATGGTGTTTTACATAATTGTCAAACTTCTTTTTTGAGAATTTCCATTTTTATACAGGATGTCTACTGAATAGATCCCTCTGATTAATATAGGCTTAACAGATTGGATAAAATCTGCTCCATCTGTTGTTGATTCATTGGCATTCCATTCATTAATTTCTTGATGATATACATTTGATATTCTCATCTTTAAGATTTCTGGATTATTACAACAACTATTTGAACAATTACCAGAGACCTTTTCTGTTGATTCCCTTGCTTCTTTTTCATTGACTTGTAAAGCACTTATTGTTTTTGATGCAATAAATGGTTTTTTATTTTCTACTAAAAGTAATGTATCATCAGGCGTACAAGAATTACATTCTCCGATATAAGCATGTACATTGCTCCCTTTTTCTGCAATAAACCCTGGAATTAATCTGATTGTTTTTTGTGCTCTTAATTCAACAAGTTGTGATTTCTTTGAAATGAGAAGTGGTTTCATTTCATTTCCAGCCAATATTGTATCTGATGCAGTAAAAAGATATGTAGGTGCTTGTAAAATACCATCCTTCAAAGTTAAGACTCTTGGGCATTTTTCAGCGTGTTCATTAATCAAACCAAATTCAGTAGCAAATACATATAGCAAACCTGCAGTTGCTCTTATTACATAAGGAAATGTAATATCTCGAATTGCTAATAAGTCTTCCTCTTTATGAGCATATCCACTTGCTTCTGGATTTCCTGGATAAAAAAATGATTCCACAGGGCCTTTCTGGATTGCATTTCTTTCAGCAGACAAAATTTCATCTATTTCACCAATTTTTTGATAATTATCATCACCATTAGTTCTATTACTAGCAAAATGATCAGCGATTTGAGCAGTAGTATAGAATAAAAGCCAATATGGATTTTGATCTTCTGGATAACACCAAGGATTGACAATACTACCTTTTTCGGAGAAAACTTTTTCGGCATTCCAGTATTCAACTCTTTCTTTTGCTGAACTAACATTTTTATCTTCATCAATACAAGGAGACATTTTATTACCATCCCATTCTTTATAATTCATTGCATCTTCATATGGATCATGCCAAAGGCCATGTTCATCGCAGTGAACATGCGCAGGAATACTCATATCGCCTAATAAATGGCAAACCCTACCAATAAATTGATAGATTATATCTTTTTTTCTGTTTTGTAAAACAGTGTCACCATATCGAAAATAGTCATGGTACCAATCAGATAGGGAATAACCAAAGTATACAGGACTCACTATCGATTCTCCTTTAAATGTAAAGAAAGCATAATCTGTGATTTTAGGCTTATATTCTTTAATTCCTAAATAAATCATTGCTTTTTTATATGCCATTAAATCAGTGTCTACAAAAAAATCCAAATTTTGAGCCATTGAACATATAGAAAAATCCAGCCATGAATGCGGCCATGGATTATGATTTAAAGCCAATCGAAAAGTTTCATTATACTGTGGATTCCTTGAGTCTGGATCCCAAAAATGATTGATGCTTGTTAAAGACCCCTTACCAAAGCCAAACAGAATATCTTTTTCATGCATAAAGCGAATTGGGTCTTGTATATCTTCACTCCAAGCACCACCTGGAACAGTACTATACTGCCAGCGAAAATCAGAAACTTTGTCAAATTCTCCTTCGGTGCATAAGCCATCATTGCCTAAAATATGTATATCAAATTCTGGAATTGATGTTCCTAAATGATGTACTAATAATGAATATGCTTCTTTAATAATATATTGATGTGTTGGTTCTTTATGGGCATAAAGTGGACTACAAAAGATAATGATCAAAAGAACCCTTTTAACTTTTTTCATAGCATTCCCTTATTGAATAATTGTAAAAACAGAAGTAGTTATAGAATTATCGTGATGTATAATGCATGTATATTGTCCAGAAGATATACCTTTCATATAGTTCCATATCACTGTCTGATGTCCTTGATTATACCATCCCTCTGCAAATGATGCAATTTTTCTTCCTTTTATATCAATGATTTCTATAGAGATAAGTCCTTCTTTTTTTACGATAAAATCGATAGTAATTTCTTGTTGATTACTTGGATTTGGAAATAGAAGAAGATTATTAATAGATTCATCAGCTATATGATTCGTATCATTTTGAATTGTCTTATTTAGTACAAAAGCTGCAATATTTATACTTGGTTTATGTTGTGTTCCAATACTTTTAATGTTCCCACCAACATATAATGTATCTTTACATACAAAAAGGCTTTGTACAGATCCTACTATTCCACCTTGAACACTTTCCCATGTAATACCATTCAATTTTGCTATTCCCATATCATCAATATCATCATCTAGCCTAAAATCACCTCCGATATATATATCATTGCCATATGCTTGAATCGTATTTATTTGTTGACAATATGGAGGTAGAGCAATTGTATCCCACTTGTTATTATGCCAATGATATAGTGGCATTTGCTGTAATATTGATTGATTTTCTTGCATAGTTGAAACAAAGATTTCCCCTTTATGATTTACTGCTATTGCTTTAGGATACCCTATAATTCCAGTGCCAATTGCAGACCAAGTTTTGCCGTCCCATTTAGCGATATTTCTGGCTAATTCTTTACCAGCTTGATCGAAATTACCTATTACATAAATATCATTCTCATGAACACACATTGCTGTAATTTTAGCAATGGGCGAAGAATATGGATTATATTGTAATAACTTTATGCCTTCAGCAAGAGGCTGCCATTTTCCTTTTATATATTGCGCTATCGAATTATATTCTTTTCCATTGATATCATTAAAAATTCCTGCTATATACAAGTGAGTACTATCTGCTACTATTGAATTTATTCTTCCATATGAAAATCCATCCATTGCTTTCCACGTTTTACCATTCCATTGTGCCAGCATTCTGGCTGGTAAACCACCTGCTTTAGAAAATTCTCCAGCTATATATATATTCCCATCTGGGCCTTTACACATTGCATGAACTTGTGAATTTACTCCTTGGCCCAAAGCAGTAAACTGAGAATTTTTCCATTCTGAAATAAAATGAATGTCTTGTAAAAATGGATTTTCACTCAATGTTTGATAGAAAATCCCGCTAATTAACAGATGATCTGATGTTTTAAGAATATTGTCTATATTTCTATGACTATCAATAATTCCTGGTTTATAGAAACTGATCCAGTCGTTTTCTAGACAATGAATAGAACTTATATTGAATAATATATATAATGTTAAAACTGTTTTCATGTATCAAAATCCCCCAAAATTTTAATGTTTATTTGTACTAAGTAATTCTTCCAATTGACCCTGTTTTTTGTGTAAAGCAATGATATATAATGTAAGTTCTTCTATTTTTTTAAGAAGCGCAATGTGCATCGAACCAATATGAATACCATGTTGAGTGATGTCCGATTCTTTTGGAATATTCGGCAGATGATGATATTGATTGATAAAGTTTTCGAGTTCAAGGGGTTCCATAAGTGAATAGTTTTTGGAAAACACTGTATCTGCCCATGATTCTGATGTTATGATAAGTTCTTTGGTAATAATAGCCCCATCAACACTTAGATTATATGTTGAATCTTGGCATAATTGTCCTAGATTTTTTTGTTTCCCAATTTGAACATTCCCTAGAATATGAAGAGATTGTTCTGGTTGTGCTGTGCCAATTCCTACTTTTCCATTATCTAGCACAGTTAATAATGGATTATCAGATTGAGAAGAAACCTTTAAAGCCGCAGACATCGAGTCATTTGAAACAGAAAGAATATGTAAGCTTGCCTTTGGTAAAACAGTACCTATGCCAATAAATGCCTGTTCTGGATCAATAGAGATTCCTCTTAATGAATAAGAATTCTCTTTATTTCTTAGAATATCAATGGATGAATGAGCAATAGTATTATGTACAGAATTTGCAAGAATGATTTGTCCATTCTGAAACCGAATAAATCCAGAATTTCCTGCATCAATATTCTTTAAAGTATCTGTATCTATGTATGCATTTTCTGCAAGAAAAGAAGTTGTTCCTGAGTGCAGAGTAAATTGCTTACCAATGTGAAGATGATCTTTAGGTGATTGATTATTGATTCCTAAAAAGCCATTATTCTTTATATCAAACAAGGTATTCCATTGATTATTCCTAATTCTCAATACTGATTGTCCTTGTGTTTGATGCGAAGACACAATGTCTACAGTTGATTCTGGAAATTTCTGTCCTATACCTATATTCCCATCCTGTTGAATAATCATGCCTCTAAATGTTTGTAGATTGCCCCATTCAAATGATACAGGTTCTGAAAAGTTATCTGGATTTGATGATATTCCTAATGAGATTGAACCTTTATACATAGATATTGCAGCCCCTGGGCCTGGATCTATCCTTCTATTGCAATCATTATTGATATCATAAAAAAGATTATCTGCAATACGAGAGCTTCCTCCTGAATGGAATGTTAATTTTCTGCCAATATGTAACATTTCTTTGGGCACATCATTACCAATGCCAATTCTGGGAAGCCAGTAATTTCTAGAAGATCCTGCGGCTATAGAAGAATGATGAGCTGTAAGCATACACATTACCGATATATCTCCATCTTTTTCGGTACCAAGCATATCTGTTTTTTGAATTCGAAAATCTAATCCCCTAGGTTTGTTCCCATGTACAGAAAACATTTTTGTATCAAATGGATTTCCCATCATTTCCATAGATTTTATTGATGCAATATGTTCTTCTTTGCCCAGAGGATCGTCAATGATGCCACTTCTAAACTCAATAGATGATGGTAAATGTAAAGTTCTATCTGTTTGTTGCGCAAATGCGCTTTGTAAGCGTAATATTGCAGGTGGAAATAACTCATTGTGGGTTGGATCTGCACTTTTTGAATATAAATGCAATAGTGTTTTAGGAATTTGTAAAGATTGGGGATGCAAAGAGAATAATCCCAATCCTGAATAGGGCATTTGATTGCCTGTAGAATGATAATAGTCTCCAAAAAAACTACTCTTTTTAGGAAACTCAGCATGATAAAACCCCCATTCATATGGTAATTGTTGGCCATAAGAAGTATAAAAAAACAATAGACAAAACCCTGTAAGAATACATCGTGAACACCCCATAAAACCCCCATTATATAAATATATGATACCTTAAGTTTTTACTATAAATTTACCTCGTAAATAAGAAGTGATTGGCTTCTCGAATGCAATATGAACAATAAACGCTATGAAGGCAAAACTCATATAACTAATCAAAGCTGCTAATAAAAAATGTATGTTTTGTGCTTCTACATACATTTGCAAACCCATCGATGCATTGGGAATGCCAGGTAGGGCTATAAATTGTATCACATATAAAGCAAAAGAACTTTCACCCAGTAATATGAAAAGTTTAGAAGATAATATTGTGTTTAATAAACCACCTGAATGCAAACCATAAAATAAGATAGAGGCCCCAAGTGGAATTCCTGCAAAAGCCCAAACAGACATCTTATTAAGCCCTGCTGAATTTGGGCCACCTTGCATGATGATAAACTGAAGAGAAAAAATCAATAATATAATCCCTATGCTTGAGATAATATCTCCATGTTTAGATTTTTGTGGTGGAAAATATCTTGCAATTGTAGCTATCAACATACCTGCTACAAAATCAGACATCCTACCAAAAATAGTCATCGTTAAAGCATCTTTATCCCATTTTCCAAACCAATACATAATCATGTCTTGATATAATCCAACCGAACCCCTAGAAAATGCAATGCTACCAATCCACAATACTATCATCATGATAAAGAATAGTGAATATTTCTTTATGATAGAGGTATAGCTATGAAGCTTTGCAAAAACTGCATCAGAAAGAAGTGCACAGGAATAAATCAAAAATGGAGCAATAAGATAATAGCTTTCCTCTATAGTTAATGACCACATTGGGGCATTTATAGACATTCTATATGCAGGGAACCATGAGTGAATAAGTAGTATATGAGTGATAATATTTGCATAGCTAAATACTCCTATATTAGAAATGATACAAATCATTGTAACTACTGTAGTTAAAGGATAAATTCTTATGATCCTTCTTTTCAGATAATCTGTCCAAGAAAATGTACCATGTAATAATGTATCTGCATATAAATGTGTAAATAGATATCCCGAAAGTGCAAAAAATATATTGACACCAATCCATCCATAATGCATAATAGGATATGTATCTTGTACATGATAATGAATCATATGTCCTAAAAAGACAATTCCAGCTGCTATTGCTCTGATACCTGTTAAAGAGGGAATATGTAAGGATTTGTGATTCATATAATGATATATAGGGGAGAACAAGTAAGATAAAGGTAAATCGATATAAAAAACTGGAAATCATTCAGCTTACTGTTTTTTATATTCCCGTGGAATTGAAAAGATGATAGAACTTCCTTTGCCTTGCTCTGATTTAACGGAAATACTACCGTGATGAAGTTCTGCTACTTTTTGCATAATCATTGTGCCAATACCATAGCCACCCAAACTTTTTTTTGTCGTGAAATATGGTTTCATCATATTTTCTCTTGTGATATTATCCATTCCTATTCCATTATCAGTTATGGTAAAGTACACATTCTCTTTATCATAAGAACAAGATAACTCCACAATCCCTTCCTTTTTTTGCAATGCCCGAATGCCATTTTCGACAGCATTTCTTAATGCTCGAGTTAGTTTTATTGGGTCACATTCAAAAATGAGGTTTTTTCCATTAGATAATAGTTTTACATTGGGAAATAAGGCATCATCAAATTCTGTAATGACATTCCGGCAAAGAACAAGTGCATCATTTTGAGATATATTGGGTTCTTCATCACGGCCAACAGACAAAATATCTCTTACTCTCTGCATTAGCAATGAACTTTGAAGAAGTATTTTCTTTTTTCTTTCTTGATCTGGTTTGGAGTGTTCAACATTAATCTGTTGGGCATTTAATAAAATGATCGAAAGATTTGTTTGCATATCATGAGATAATTGAGCCCAATTTGTAAGCCTTTTTCTTTCTAATTCTTCTGTGATATCAAATCCAGTTAGTATTAATCCTGAGAAATTTCCGCTAACACTTATTAATGGAGTTGCAGACCAAATCATTTCTTGATCTCCATTTTGCGATTCTATATGAATCTTTTGATGTAATGGAGTTTGATGTAATAATGCTTCTTCTATAAATGTTAATACATTATGAAATCCGGGCTTTTGACAATAAAATCTGATATGTTGATGTAAAGGAATATCTGCAGTAATGTGTAAAATATCTCTAGCTGTGGCATTTGTTCTATTTAACATCCCTTTTGCATCTATGCCAAGAATAAGTCCGATTCCACTTAATTCCATACTTGCTGATAAGAATCTTTTTTGTCTTGCATAACCCCTAAAAAGATAATAAAGCAGAATACATCCACATACAGAAATTATATACCAGATTGAATTTGAAGCGATCGTTTTAATCCACCAAAAATAATCTTCGCTTTTTAACACTATCATATAATCTGATTGTGAAGAAATCAATAGTTGATTATCTATCGGGATAATCTTGGGTATTGAACCTTCGAATACTCTCATTTTTCCTAGACGGCTTGCTGCGATTAAGGAAAATGCTTCAGATTCCATATCAATGGTACAGATATGATTAGAAAAAAGTGCATACATAACATTATCTGATATAGATAATGAAATTGGTGATAAACACTCTTCCGGTAATTGATTTTTCTTTGGATTTCCATTCAAACTTGATACGACAAAAGAAAATTGTCCAGCTTCATTTTCTTCTATCCATGCAAGTTGTATCGCATGTTGCTCATCTTCTCGTAAACAGCATAATTGCGGAATACACGGTAAAAAAACCATGTTTTGTTTTCCATTCTTAATAGAATACACAAAGCCAGAACTTGCCGAACCAGATGCATTTCCTAATACCAATACATGATCATTGATATGCTGAATTTTATATGTAGTTCCTAATGAGGAAAAAGGGAATTCAAATAATATATTTCCATTACATGTTACTTTTTGAAGAATTACTCCGCCCCCAGCTTTTATCAATAAATATGCACCCAATGGATAAGATTCAACGGTAAGAACTTGTTGAGAAATTATGGTATGCTGTAAAGTATTTATATCAATAGATAATAGATTGCTCCCATAGACAAGCAATGCCTTACCTGTAGTAGTATCAATAGAAATCCATTTGGTTGCATCAATTATCGATTGCTTTGGTAATAGTTCCGATTTAAGGATATTCCCTTTAATATCACATAAAAATAGCCTTGGAAGATTCCCATTTGTACTAACTAAAAAAGTATTTTTATGAACACTAATAATATCCTGTGGGGCAGATGGAAGCATGAGTAATTGTTCATCTACCGAAAGTAGATTATTACTTATGCTAATCATATTATTACTTTTCCCTAAAATACTGGATGCAAATAAGCGATAAATCAGATGATTCTCTTTATCTAAATGCCATTGAATACCATTACCATTTTTTTGAATAGAATAGTTTATAGGATAAAATTGAGTAGCAAGTACATTCAATTGAAAGTACATATGAATGCTTATACATAATACTATGCAATAGATTGCTCTCAATGTTAGGGTGTCCTTTTTTCAAGTAATGAATTAAAATTACTGGTAATTTTCATCAATTCTGATAAAGAAAGCATCCTTTCATATTTAGCTTGAATACTTCTAAACTGGGCTTCATAAATAGATTGTTGAGTTACTCTAAAATCAAAAGAACTCATGGTTCCTTGTTTAAGTTTTTCAAGAGCTATGTCGCTATTTTTTTTGGCAATCAACACATTGTTTTCTTCAAGTTTATCAATAGCAGTATATGTATCAAAAGAACCTTTTGCAATTCTAAATGAGGTAAGCAACAATTGTTCAAGTTCTTTGTATTGTATTCCTACATTTTCTAATTGTAAACTTGCAATTTCTTTTTTTTGAGATAAAAGGAATCCATCTAAAACATCATATTGAGCTGTGATATTGAAACTTGCGCCTTTGGTTTGATTAGATATGACAAAAGAACCGTCATTACTAGATTGATTATAAGAATAAGCGGTATTTAATGATAATCGAGGATATGATCTTGCTTTTACTTGTTCTAATGCTGCATCAGCAGAGATAATTCCTGCTTTTATTGACTGTAAATCTATATTAGACTGGATAATATTGTGTTCATTAAGCTTAGTTGAATCATAATGTATAGATGGGAAATGTGATGTCACAGTATATAGTGTGTCTTGATACCCACCCATAAAATTATTTAATTGTAATCTTGATGCTTTATACTGTTCTACGATTCTTAATGTTGCAGTTTTATCAGATTGGAAATCTATAGAGGCTTGTAAAGTATCTTGTTCTCCAGATCTTCCTACTGAAAAGCGTAAAACCGATAATCGCAATCGTTCTTTGGATAATTCTTCTCTAAGCAAAGATGATTGAATCATTGCTTGATTACGAACCATTGTACAATAAGACATGATAACTTTACTGATAGTTTGCTCGATAGAAGATCGAAGTTTCAATTCTCCCATGTTTTTTAAAGCTAGCAATCTATCATAATTGGCAAACATGCCAAAGCCATCGAATAATGTCCAATTTAATGCAATACTAGCAGAACTTTGTTTATTACCAGCACCTAAACGGTTAATTTCTTGGCCACTTAATAATGACTGATTGATATCATTTAAGCCACCAATCTGTCCTATAGTTGCTGATACCATTGGCATCATGCCAGCAGCAGCTCTTGTGGCATTTGCTGAAGCTATTGCTGCATCATTTGCAGCAATTTTGATTGAATAAGATTGATCTAAAGTAATGTCAATTGCTTTTGTAAGCGATAAAGTATCTGCTGCTATAGCAGATATTTCATTATCTAAGCAAAAAGAAAGTACTATGATAAAGTATATATATTTGTTCATGGTAATGGTAACTCGATGATGATTCCATCTAAGGCCCAACGTTGTTTTACCGAGATCGTTCCTGTTTTTGCACCAATTACAAAACGTTCGGCATATAAATAGGGGAGTATATCGCCATAAGTATATGTTCCTGATTGATCTTTGTCTTCAAAAGCTTCTAAAGTATAATTACCACTTGGGATACCAGTAAATTGGAATGGTCCTTTTTTTTCGATATTAATCGAAGCTGCTATTGTTTTATCTGCTTTTCTTAATGTAATACTATATGGCCCTATTCCAGCTTGATCTTGCAATATTCCCTGGATAGAACCTAGAAGCCGAGTGTCTTGTGTTTTAAAACGATATCGTAAAACTGTATCTTTATATGGAGTGCCTTTGCTATCTTTTAATGTAGCGCTAGAGATAGATAATGAATACCAAGTATCGCTTTCAAGGGCTGAACTTGGTTTAATATTAATAGCAGTTCCAGTATTGTTTATGATTTCTACTGGTATAGTCTTATTCCCTTGAGATAATAAAGTGGCTCGAGCAAAATTATCAATATCAATAAATGCAGAGCTTATACAATCTATAGATCCTTGAATAGGAAATCCTATAGTACTATCTTTAATAGAAATATTGATAATAGAGGGAGTTTTTACTTCTGCTTTTGGATTGATTGCAATCTCACGAAATCCCGAAGAATCAGTTAGCTTATTGCCAACTCTATCTTTTGGTAATAATGAGTCTTTATGCATCTGAAATGCTATCGAAGAAGCTATGAAATTAGTATCATATTCTATCAGCATAGTTTGTACTGAAACGGGATTTCTATAAGCAGCAGTAGGCTTTATTTCTGTAGAATCTTTTGAAATTGATTTTTGTATAGTATTAGCCTTTAACAAAAAGAAATATTTATCAATAGATAGGGAATCAAGTTCTTCACTGCATTGTACTTCTATAATTCCTTTAGAAATATGTCTTACAGAATAGATTAATGGAGACACAGTATCTTTAGGGGCACGGACATTGATTAGATATTGCCGAATTGAATCTTTAAAACATTCAACTTGAGAACTAGGTATTCCGAAAGCATCAATTCCTATATCATAAAGATTGTTTTTCCATTCATCTTTGATAGCAAACATTTTGTATTTGCCATATGGAAGAGCACTTATGGTGAATTGTCCATTTGAACCAATTTGTGTTTTATATATAGGCTGCGTTGTTGTTGGATTGGCAGAATCTGCTGCATATAAAAAGACATAACAATCCTGGGCAAGTTGTCCAAAAAGTTGTCCAGAAATCTTCCCTGAATCTAAAACAGATCCAGATGAGAACAATAAAGTAAATGCATTGACTGGTTTATTTCCAGCATAATCTGTAAAATCTGTTCCAACTGTTAAGGCATACGTAGTATTTTTTTCAAATGGCTTTTCAAAGTGTATGTCGAGTTCTTTTCCGCTCCATTGAGTTTCAAATGGTATTGATGGAGTAATAAATAATCCTGCAATTACTTTATTCCTATCTATATATTCACTGAATTCTAACTGAATTGATTGTACTGAAACTTGTAATGAGCCATTTACCAAGGAGCTATGAATTATTTCTGGTGGAATAGTATCTTTGGGGCCTCCGCCAGGTGGCAAAGGATTTGCGCAACTAAACATAGAACATATACAATACAATAGAAGTCCGAAAAGTACATAACTACGGAATTTATAGAGTTGATTATATGTAGATCTATCAATCACTTATGTCTTTCTTTTGCATTGGCCTCATCGGCACAAATTGCTGCCATACTAACAACAGCATTTACATCAGCATTTCTATCTAAAATATGGACAGGTTTATTCATTCCAACTAATATTGGTCCTATAACTTCAGCTTCTCCGATAGTTGCCATTAATTTATATGAGATATTTGCCGAATTTAAATCTGGGAAAATCAAAACATTGGCATCACCATTAATTGCGCTAAAGCTAAAATGTTCTTCTGCTTTCCCGATTGCAACGGCAGTATCTGCTTGCATTTCACCATCTATTATTAATCCTGGCATTCTTTGTTTAGCCAAAGCGACGGCATTTCTCATGGTTTTTGCTGATTCATCGGCAGAAGAGCCAAAATCGCTAAAAGAGATCATAGCAACTTTTGGTTGCATATCAAATCGTTTTGCAGCTTCGGCAGTCATAATTGCAATATCAGCTAATTCTTCGGCATTAGGATGTTGATTCATCGTTGCATCTGCAAAGAAAATGGTATCACCTCTTTTACTAATAACTGCTTGAATACCTGCTACTCTTGAATAGCGTGAATCTGTTCCGATAATTTCTAATACTGGACGAATTGTTTCATCATAACGTAAATTGACTCCAGAAATTAAGCCATCAACCTTTCCTGATTCAAGCATCATGGCACCATATTCTATTCTTCTTCTTACGATTCTTCTGGCTTGAGCCATTGTCATCCCTTTTCGCTGTCTATTGTGGGTTAACATAGTTGCATATTCTTCTAAATGTTCAAGATTAAGAACATTTACTATTTCCATTCCATCAAGAGAAATTTCATGTTGAGAAGCTAGTTCATGTATTTTATGTTCTTCACCTAATAATACTGGAATTGCAATGCCATTTTGAATAATAATATCTGCTGCTCGAAGAACTTTTAGTTCATCACCCTCGGTAAACAGAATTCTTTTTTTATTTCTGGATTTTTGAAGTCCATTTATAATTCCAGAGATAAACTGTCTAACTTTTGTTTGTTTAGATTCTAAAGATGCTCTATACTGCTCGATATCAAATTCTGTTATTCTAGCTGCTCCAGAAAGTACAGCTGCTTCGGCAACAGCAGGTGATACATATAATAAAACACGATTATCTAATGGTTTTGGAATGATGTATTCTTTGCCATAAATAATAGGTTCGCCTCCATAGGCTCTTACAACAGAGTCAGGAACTGGTTCTTTAGCAAGTTTTGCTAAACCTTGAACGGCTGCTATTTTCATCTCATCATTTATTGCTCTAGCACGTACATCTAAAGCACCACGGAAAATAAATGGAAATCCTAATACATTATTGACTTGATTTGGATAATCACTTCTACCAGTAGCCATAATAATATCTTGTCTAACAGATATTGCATCTTCATAGCAAATCTCTGGATCTGGATTTGCTAAAGCGAATACAATTGGATTTGGTAACATTGATGCAATCATCTCTTTGCTTACAAGGCCAGCAGAACTTAAACCAAGAAATACATCAGCTTTACGCATAATATCTTCTAAAGAGGCAGGCCCATCTCCATTAGAAAATTCAACTTTTGTTTCTGTCATATCTGTATCTCTACCCGGATAGATCAATCCTTTTCTATCACATAAAAAGATATTCTTTTTTTGTACCCCTAATTTCTCATACATTCTACAACAAGCTATAGCACTTGCACCAGCTCCACTTACAGCTACGATGATGTCTGACAACTGTTTACCTTGAATTTCACAAGCATTTAATAAAGCAGCCCCACTTATAATTGCAGTACCATGTTGATCATCATGCATAATAGGAATTTGCATTCTTTTTTGCAGTTCTGTTTCTATATAAAAGCATTCTGGTGCTTTGATATCTTCTAGATTTATTCCACCGAATGTTGGCTCTAAATTTACTACTGTATTAATAAACTCATCTGGATCTTGTGTTGTAATTTCAATATCAAAAACATCGATATCGGCAAACTTTTTAAAAAGAACACCTTTACCTTCAAATACTGGTTTGCCAGCAGCGGCACCAATATTACCTAAACCTAGAACAGCAGTCCCATTCGATATGACGCCAACTAGATTACCTTTGGCTGTATATTCATATACTAAATCTTCATTGGCAGCAATTGCTAAACAGGGTTCTGCAACCCCTGGAGAATATGCTAGCGAAAGGTCAAACTGTGTTGTAAGTGGTTTGGTAGGAACAACTTCGATTTTTCCTTTCCTTCCGGATGAATGATATTCTAAAGCTTCTTCGCGACGGATTTTTCTTTTGGTCATCTTTGTATCTTGGTATAAAAACAATTTTCTTGTGTGGTGTATTTACTGCATTCTAGCTTCCAAGCGGAAACGTTTGATAAATTCTGTTACAGTTGGATTTTCGGTTGATTGTAATTGATGGGCATCGCCCTCAAAGCAAACAAGGCCTTTATCTAGCATTGCAACATGATCGGCGATATTAAAAACAGAGAACATATCATGAGTTATAACTAATGAGGTGATGCTTAGTTTTTTTGATAGTTCTAAGATTAACTTATCAATTTGTTCTGAATTTACGGGGTCTAGTCCTGTAGTTGGCTCATCATAAAAAATATATTCGGGGCTACCTACTAAAGCACGAGCAACGCTTACTCTTTTTTTCATACCTCCAGATAAATCACTTGGCTTCTTATTAGATAAGATTGCAAATTCTTTTTCAAAATTAGGTGTTCCATTTTCAGTAATATCTGGTAATAATCCTACAGAAGCAAGTGCTCTTCTGGCTTCTATATTAAGAATTTCTTGATCTCTTTCACCATGCTCATATAGGCTAATGATAACATTTTGATACACCGTCATCGAGTCAAATAGGGCAGCACCTTGAAACACATAGCCAATTTTTTGACGTATATTAAAAAGGTTATGTTTAGACATAGTAGCTACTGATTTACCATCAATCAGTACATCTCCTTGATCTTGTTTTAGGAGTCCTACGATATGTTTTAATAATACTGATTTACCACATCCGGATTTTCCTATGATACACATAGTTGCTCCGGTAGGTATTGTAAGATTAATACCGTTTAGTACTTGTTTACTTCCAAATGCTTTATGGAGATTTTTTAATTCTATCATTGTTTTTTACATTATCTTACTTTTAAAAAGCATAACGCCAACTAATTTTCATTTCCCATTCTTTTTGTTGTCTTGTTGTGATAGCATTTGCAGGGGCAGAAGCCCTAGTTAATTGAAGCAATAAATTACGTAAAGCATCATAATCTCCAAGAATCGTAATTGGCACATCAACGCTAAACTCGTAATTACCTGTTAAATCTCCTAAAGTTCCAGCAGCTCTCCAAGCTACATCGCTAAATAGTTGTCCACTTAAATTTAACCTTGCTTGTGATAAATCTGCTAAACCTTCTTGCAAACTGATGGTTGCATTTGTTAAAAGTCCGGTACCTTCTAATAGACCACTAAAAAGTTGTGAAGCTGCTGCAGACAGTGAATTTGATATTTCATTGCCAATTCCTTTTGTTCCAATAGTACCTGATTTTCCGAATAATTCTTGCTGGGTACGGCCTACAATAAGTTTCATTAAAGCATCACTTCTTATTTGCGATGAATCACCTGTGGCTTCTAATCCATTTCTTTCCCATGTTATGATAACATTTGGTAGATTTTTTGTTCCAGTGATTTTCATGATCACTCTAAAATTTTCTAAGTCATTGTCATATCTAGTTTGGCCTTTATACACAGCTAATAAATCCAATGCAGGATTAGATAATTCGCCAGTATTAAAAATCAATTTTCCTGTTGCTTGAAACACTTTTAAAAATTTATATTCAGAGCCCTCTAATAATCTCATTTCGCCAATAAGCTGTGGTTGTTTAAAGCGTTCTTTTCTGAAATATAATGGCGTTAATTTATTGACGGGTTCTATATTGGCTCTGATTTCTTCAAAGGTTCCTAAAATCATTTTTAGAAAGAATTTTCCAGGCATATACACTTCTAAATCATAGTCCAATAAATCATTAAAACCAGACCTTTTAATCAATAAATTTTCTGTTTCATTCTCATTCGTCTTTTCGATTGAGGAGCTATCTAATTCTTGCTGTTTTTGATTTCTACTAGTTTGTGCGCTTGAAAGAATTTTTAAAAAATCAGATAAAGGATTCTGCGCAGGTTCATGCAATTGCTGTAATTGTTCATTATTTAAGACTGTATATCTAACTCCTGATGCAATTGTTTGTTCTTGCTCTGGTGGCATTGTTATTGATGCTTGCAATACTTTTACATCGCCTCTTAGTTTAGGTTTTGTAAATGATCCCGTGAAATGCAATGGTTTTTGGCCACTAGCTATGATAAATTTACCATACATCAATGGCATTGTTGAAGCTGAAGCATCACTTAGAACTAATAATTGTTTAGATACAATCGATAAATCAAAATTATCGATATTAATGATATCTTTTAATTGCAAATTCCCCTTGATAATTGCTTCACTAGTTGGTAAGTCTAATTTGTCATTTTTTAATATGATTGAATCTAATGTTGCGGTTGCATTTTTAAGTAATAATCTTCCACCAGCAAAATATTTAATATTGGTAGCATCAAGAATAAAATTGACATCATTAAAATGGGCTTGTCCACCATAATTTATTTTATTTGGGGCAAATCCTCCTAAAGAAATTTCTGCGTCTACATTCCCTTGTAATTTGCTAATGCCAGGTATAAAAGGGGCAATAGTTGCTATAGACAAGGATTTAGCTCTTGCTGTTACTACAAACTCTTCATCTTCTCTTAGTGGTTTACCAACATTCGACACCGCCAGATTATATGGAATTTGTTCTATGCCAATATCTAATGCTTTTTGATTCGGATATTTAGGATTGATGATTATTACCGATCCGGAGATGATTGAGTCTTTATGATGTAAATCAAATGTTTGATTCCCAACTATTACATCATTATATACTATATTCTTTATTGTACCTTTACATTCATATGTTGGATTTGTAAATGAACCATCTGCAGTAATAATAGCTTGAGTAAGGGTTCCTTTCAGTGTTCTTAATACATCTTTTAAGTCTAAAGGGATAATAGGTAATTGCTGAATATCTTTTAATGGCATGCCACTGATATCAACAGAAAACCCAGAAAAAGCTGTGCTTGATACAAGCCCTTTTACAGAAATAGTTTCTGCCGGCCCTAAAAGCTCTCTTTGTTTTAAACGTGTAATTGCACTGTCTCTTTGTACTACTAAAGAAAATATCTGTAAACCTGATGCACTTAATCTTCCTGAAATATTATTAACAGAATGCCAAGAAAAAGGACCATATGTAAATAAGCAGGTATTTGATTCAAAGGCAAACGATGTATCTGTTAATTCTGCTTTTGATGCAAATACTCCAGAAAATAATTCGCCCATGTCAGCAGAAATACTGCTCTGAAGTTCGGTTCCTTTTAATGTAAAAGACAGCTCAGGTTGATGTATTCGAACATTATTGATAAATAAATCTTCCGAACATTCAGAATGAATCTTCATAGAACTTATGATTCGTCTATTATTAGTATCTGGTACGGTTGTTATAGAACCGTATAATAGGAAAGGGGAGCTTTGCGCATTATTATCTGGACCAAAAATATGACCATTTTTAACAGATAATGAATCAATATTAAAATCGGTTTTTTGTGGTGAAGATTGAATTGAAGCGCGTAATTCACCTTCTCCAGAAATCTGAATTCCTTGTAGAAATAAATTTAGTGGAGAAAAATCTTTTGCTTTAACCAAGAGTTTAACGTCCAATAGATTTGTATCCATTTCAGGCATTAATGTCTTAATTGAATTTTTATCACCTTTTATTCCATTATATTTTTTTTCACCTTCTATGATTACACTGCTTACAGTATGGCTAATAGCTGCAATTAATGGCTCGAATCTGTAGATACCTTCTGCTTTTATATTGTATAGTTTAGATTCAATAGTTGTTAATCGTTTATCATTAGCATATCTATGAATATCCACATTGATCATTTGTGGATTAATGGTTCTATCCTCAAAGATGATTTGTCTTGCATGAATATGGGCGCTACCTTCGATACTATCAATATGCATCCCTTTTCCAACAAGTGTCATCGATCCATCAAAGATTGTGGGTAGATTTTTTGTATCAAATAATGCAGCTAATTCTACATTTTGAAGATTAGTTTCTAAAGAAAATGCAGGATTGATTTGTCTTAAATCGATAAATCCATTACAACTAAATGATGAATACTGAAGCTCATCAAATTCACTTGCCTCGGGTGAATGATCTCTTAAAATAATATTTGCTGTATCTATATTTAATAGTCCATAATCTGCATTTCCCGAAAGAAGAAGTCCTTGAAAAGCATAATTCCCAATTTTAGATGCTCCTGCTTGCACTTTAATCGAGGATTTCATAGTGGGAAGATCGGTGCCTTTGCCTTTCATTTGTACATGCATATTTAAGGCACTTTCTACATTCGGATTGTGAATCACTTTACCAAGATTACATTCCGAGAATTGAATATCTCCATCATAGGCTAATGTGTCTGAATGAAAATACAAACTCAATAATCCATCTACAGAACCAGAAGCGGTATGTGCTTTTAGATTCATTGAGATTGAATCAGATGGCATTCCTATGATAGAAAAACGGCTAAATTGAACTGTCCCTAAAAAATCTAATATAGGCAATTGCAAAACGGGTGTATTCCTTTTTAGCTCATCATACACTATCGAAGAATTACCTATTCCTTGTGCTTCAAATCGTAGTTTTTCTGGTTTATCTATATTGGTAACCATTCCCTTAATATTAAGGGTAGAATGTTCATTCTTAACAAAAAGCTTTGCAACATGGATTTCATGAAGATTACCTTCGGCTTCTAGTTGAACATCATAAGAACCATAAAAACCTATATGAGGTAAGAATTTTCTTAAATCATCTGGATTAAATGGCTTGGCTTTTAATGATAAAGTAATTGGTGCTTTCGAAATTTGCTCTGGAGATATTGAAGAGAGAATATCAATACCTTGTATATGAGCATCTGCAGTAATTGTTGATATTGGCGTTTGAAGTGTGAGATCTGTTATCGTACAACCTGAAAAGTCTGTTTTTGCATTCATGCTTAAGTGATTAACAATCCACTTACTTTTGATTTCATTAAAAGAAATATCCCTGATATGTGCTTCTATTTTGTGAATCCCAGGAAAATACTGACCACTTAATAATACATTTACTTGTTCAAAAAGGGCATCTTGTGCATTAAAAACAGTCCCATTAGATGGCTTGCTCAAGGAATCTTTGATAAGAATAGAACCATTACACAGTTCTAATAATCCTACATAAATATGCCAGTCAAATGGTGGTTTATTTGGATCTTGAATTTGAGGCTTAAGGAAATGTTCTATATTCCAGGTGCTATCTGAATGTCGAATAATCTTAAAAGAAGGAGAATCTAAAGTAATCGACGTTAATGATATGGATTTGCTGAATAATGCATCAAGATGATAAAAAACTGCTATATCAGTAGTTTTTAATACTGTGTCTCCAGCAGACATAATAACGGCATTATGAAAAACAAGCCCTTTGAATATATCTATTCGTATATCTTCAAAATCTACTTTGCCATCTATAGAGGAATTTATTCCATCTATCAAAATAGGTTTTATCCAATTCCTGAATGAATCAGTTTGAACATAGAAATATAAGCCCAATCCTGATACAGTGATGAGTAAGAAAAGTACAGAGATGATCCTTCCAATCTTTTGAAGAATTGAACTGAAAATACTGTCTTTTTTTTGAGGCAAAGACGCTTCTATAGGCTTTTCTTTGTTCTGCATAGTGCAAAAATGCCGATTTTTTTTGACCTATCCGAAGATGTTCTATTACTTAATTGGGTATATCGTAACTTTCTTTCCAGAGCTATGCCCTTTATATTCTGGTGCATAATAAGATTCTACTGTTGTGATGCCATTATTGAAAATTCCTTCACGGGCTGCTCTTAATGTATATTCTATACTTGTTTTGCCTTTTTGTAGATATTCTAGAAAGAAATTCATTGAAGCATCTCTCGGGATTTGATAGTATGAAATCCCATTTTTATAAGAATATCCTGCTAATTGATCTATTAATTCAAATCCAGCTGAACGCATATCTTTAATATGCACATAATCCAAAAATCGTTCATTGTGAATAGTT
This sequence comes from Bacteroidota bacterium, assembly GCA_049317525.1. GTDB lineage: Bacteria > Bacteroidota > Ignavibacteria > Kapaibacteriales > UBA961 > UBA961. The sequence continues at coordinate 61,805 of JBMOIC010000009.1, forward strand.
ATTCTTACTGTAATTCTGTCACCAATATGAATAGAATCCTGTTTCTGTATTCTTTTTAATTGTGTATATGTTCCATTGTCGGTTTGTCTTAAAAATTCAGTTGAGATTCTTATTGACATTGTATCATATTGTTGAATATCTTCTAAAGAAGATTGATATGTTCTGAATATTCCTCCCCATATCGGACATGTTCCTTTACTAGAAATCTTTATGACTGGATCTGTTTTTTTGATATCCTTTTGTAGTACATTATAGTCTATGTCTCCCGGAAATGATACAGCTTCTCCTTTGATTTCAGTATCATCTATATAAATATGTACATCGTTGGAATTATCTGTTAAGCATTGCTCTGCTTGTTGAAGAATACTATAACATGCTTGTGCTGATGATATGGTTGTTTTCCAATTTCTTGTTTGCTTTTGCCTTAATAAATAGGTAGAAACCCCATCGATTATTTCTGATTGTTTTAAAATTTCTTTATATGCTTCTTGTACAAGTACATGTGTTTCTATGGATGCTTCAAACCATCTATTTCCTTTAACCGCCCAATGAATGCCGTCTTGATTGATAATTGCTCGCTCTTTTAATGCTTGTAATATGCTGATTGCTTTGTTTTTTTCTCCCATTCTGAATAATGTAAGTGCAATCATTGCTTCGGCTTTGATGCCAAATTGCAATCTATCTTTCCATTCAAATAATGATAAAGTATCCCATGGCCCCCCTTTTGGCATTGATACGATATCCTTAAAGTAAGATCTAGCATAAGCATATTCAATGTCGACAATAGATAATCGAAATGTATCATTTGGATTCATAAAACGTTTGTAATTATCAAAATCCTTTTCATATTGTGCATCCATATATGAAATTCCTTTGATAAGCAATTGTTTCATTTCAGGTTGTATTGTTCCCAAAAGACCCAATTGCTTAATTCTTCCAATTGCAATAAACACTTCATGTGTGATATGTCTATTTTCTGGCATCAATTCAAACCAAGAATAACCTCCTGTTGGGCTTTGTTTTCTTAGTATTTCTTTGAATGCATATTCTTCAATCGAGGCTATTTCTTTGGGTTTTGTATAGATTTCTAAATTATTATCCCTAGATATTTCTTGCTGAATTTCTTTTTCCCATGGATGTTCATTGTCTGATACATTATTCTTTTTTCTTAATTCTTTGGCTTGGCTTAAACGTCCTTTTAATGTTCCATTCTCAATTTCTTTTTTGATTGTAGCATTATTCACGATATACCCTTGCGCAAGTTTTGCTGCAAACCATTGATATATATCTTCAAGAATAGAATTATTCTTATTGGATAATATGTCTGGCAAGCTCTCGGCTGCATACCATTGGGGAATTGTACTAGTCTTTATATTAATTTGTTCAGATTCACTATTATTACTTTTAGTGAAAGTTGGTAATGTGATGGATTGATTAGATATTCCACTTTTAGGATTTAGCCATAGTGGATAAGCATCCGTGACAGTAATTCTTGGTGATAATACAGGAATGATTATTTGTTCACCATCAGAAAAATCAAGTGTTTTAGCTATTGTTCTTATTCTTAATGAATGTGCTTGTGGAACAGGGAATGACCATGCAATAGCAATTGATGAGTCTTTTTTGATTGTAAACGATGTTTGATACTGAATAGATGTCAAGCTATCATCATCGATAAAAATATCCAGCAAGGATTGTCCCGATAATGCATTCTGCGTTTCTGTTGCATGAATCGTTGCCCTTAATGTAAGGGTATCACCGATATATACAAATCTAGGTGCATTTGCAGTAATTGTAAGCGGTTTTGTTGTGACAATATTATTTTCGTATATCCCAGATTTAAGATCTTTTGTACATGCTAATAGCCTTACATTCCATCTAGTTAAAGCTTCTGGCATTAAACAAGAAATAGTAAACTTACCATCTTCATTTGGGTATATTTTGGGCAAAAATAGGGCAGTTTCTGATTTATTTTTTCTTATTGTTATTTCTTTTTGATTAGATATTGTTTTTTCTACAGTTGATGATTGCATGGTAGAATTTTTCATTCCTCTGCTCGATACCATTTGCGTTCTTGGCGCATTAGCCTGTGCCATATCATTCATATAGATAATTTCAGTTCTACCGAATGGTCCATTAATTAACATATCCAAAGATAGATCATCATATTCTTGAATAATTGATAATTGTTGATCTCTTTTATTCCAAATATCAGTTGTAAATAATGATGAATACTGATTGCCAGAATGCAAAACACTTGGTTTACTAAACGATGAATATATATCCCAAATATTCTGAAAATCAATAGATTGAGGCCTTGAAATTTGGTCTAAAGATGCATCATATATCAAAGCGGTAATTTCTGATTGTTTTATGGGTTTTTGCTGATGATCTACTAATGAAAATGTCCATTCCTGTAGCGATCCGGGCATACTTTTATTTCTAAATGAAGCGGTAGATATCGTCAGATTTTTATTCTTCCATGGTACTTGAATCTCTACAGTTTTACTATATAATTGATGATTTCTCATCATTGAAAAATGAATAGATATTCCGCCTCTATCGTTCTCAGTTATTGGAAACTTATAACTCTTTACAGCATTATCTATGATGTCCCAATATTGCTTAATAATAATTCCACGGCGTTCTACCTGAATTAACACAGATGATTGTTCCCACGCTGTTCCAAAAATAATCGTAGCAGTATCTAGTGGTTGTAATTGTGCTGTATCTGCATAAAATAGCTCGGTTATAGCAATAGGCATTACTTGTGATACAGGATTATATACGATAAAGGAAGAAATTATCTCAAATGGAATTGATTCTTCTAAAGTGACATATTTGATTTTATATGCACCTGGCTTTAATTGTTTTAATGTCTGAACAGCAATTCCATTAGAATCAGACATAAGAATTGTCTGAGATACAATCGTATCTGATTTCCATGTAAGCATAATATCTTCTTGTTGAAAAGATTCATGAGGAAAAAGCATCTTATAATCTAATTCAGATATTCCGCCAGGTTCAGCAGAGCTTAGGGTTGACTTTTGATATGGTTTATCAGGACTTATCAACTTCTCGATAATGAGCTTTCCTTTCAAAGCTGCAATTGATTCACCATTCAGTGATGTAGAATGAACTCTAATCAAAGGTGTTTCATTGCTTTTTATTAATTGTGGGTGATGTATTGTGTATTGTGCTTTTAGCATTCCAATGCTAACCGTTAATTCTTGGGATTGTGTTTCTCCTCCAGGCTCTGTTGCTTCGGTTACTATTCTATAATTATACATTGGGGCCTTTTGGGGGTCAAATCCTTGTTCTGGTAATGCAATAAAAGGAATAGTAAAATTTCCATCGCCTTGCGTTTGCACTGTACCATGGGCTATGTCTTTATCTAATGATAGCGGCTTTGGAATCCAATACCACCACCAATATGGATATTGGGTGGACCTCAATACTCTATACTTTACTGTGGCATTACTAAGTGGTATTCCAGAATATGTAATAACAGATCCCTGAATATTAACATTGCTTCCAATTCTAGATGTATCACTTGTTTGATGAAGTAATACTTCAAATGTTGGGCGTTTATACTCAGACACCTGAATGGTAATAGAACCTAATTCAGTTTGTATTGAAATCATACCGGGAAGTGTATGCTCGGGTATAGTAAACTGTCCATCAAATGATCCGAAATCGCCAGTTTTATATTCTTTCTTTACAATAATGGTAGACTGCATATCTTGAACAGTTACAATTATCTTCCTGTTTTCAAGAACAGAGGATTGAGGAATGGTATTGTTTTTCTCATATACTATTGCTTTAAAATAGACAACTTGTCCTGGACGATAGACAGATCTATCGGTTATAAGATGGATATTTTGTTCTTTTTCTTTTGTCTCTATAGCAGAACTGTATAATTCATTTTGAAAATGAATTGTATCTGTTTCATATATGATTTTTATTGAAAGTTGATGAGAGCTTTGGGGTTTTTGCATTGGTTTAATAATTGCCAATCCATCTTTATCTGAAACCAAAGTATCAAAAGGAATATCTTCATAGTCATCATTATTCTTGTTAAAAGAATTATTATATAAAACGATCTTTGCATCTTTAATTGGTGCTCCATTATCTGCATGAATCGTATGAATAAATATTGCTCCATCTTTTTGAATTGTAGAAATAGCAGATATTTTGGATACCTGTAAAAATGAATATGCAATTGCATTATTACCCTGAATATCAAATATTGGACTTGGGCTTATCAACATGAGATATTGTCCAGAATTAAGTCTTGGACCCTTTTTTCTGATTGTATGTACAGTAAAATCTGATGATTTTGGTAATTCTTGTTTCCAGGTAATCACTGATGGGGCTTTAAGAATATTTTGCAGATTTTCTTTATTCAAATAATAATTTCTATATCTCCGGCTTCTATTATTGGAAATATTGATGTCTTCCATGCGGATAATTTTACAGAAAATTCGTTCTATATTAGCATATCGAACATTGAACATAAATGATTTTGCTGGCAAAATAGTAGCTTCTGTTTCGATACTTAATGTTTTATCTAACATCATCATTTGTATGTCTTTACATCGTTCTGCTGCTACAGTTTGAGGAAATCTTTTTTGGACATCATTGCAGATATCCATAGCTTTTTGAAATTGCTCTCTATTTTTATATAATAATGCAGCTTCTACCAGTGCTTGTGGTGTAGCATCATTTTTAATATTTGCATTCCCAATTTCTAAAAGTGCATCTATAATAATGTTATCTGCATCTGGATGAAAAAGCCTTGAATATAAGCTTAATAAGCGATGAATATCTGCATCTGTGCTGGCTGTTTGATTGTTATCTATGCTATGAAGATTAAGGATATGTTGATATATACTTGCTATGCGTAAAGCAGGGCTATCATGCAGATTATTACCTTTAAGGCTGGATATAGGTAATTGTAAAAATCGTGTCTTTTTAGATAATACTAAAGAATCTGTAAATTCTGCTTTATCACTTCTTCCCTGATTCCTTTCGATTTGCTCCCAAATTGCAATTAATTTAAAAGCCAGAATATCATATAATGTTGGCCTTAAATATTCTGCAGATTTCTGTACTTTTAATATGTCTGAATATGTTCTAATAGATATACTTTGCAATGAAGTATGTTTGCTAAGCACTTGATTAGTATGATGTTCTATAGCTTTTCTAAAATAAAAAGCATCCCAATTATCAAGTTCACCGAAAGTAAAATCCTGATATAACTTGGGAATAAATTGAGGTCTGCTTTGAATTTCTTCTGCAGATGATTCATAATATTTCCATAAAAGTTCTGCTAATATTGTGTGTAATACGGCTTTATCAGCATCATTCTGCAAAGAAGATATTGCATTATAGATAACAAATAGACTTTCCTTACCATTAGGATCTTTCCCATTAGAACTTAATGCGGCTTCATGAATTATTGCTTTGATTATCTGTGGATAGTTGTTTTGCTTGCTAGCCTTTTCTTTAACCTGTTGTATTAATTGCTGTGCACTTTGGACTTTTCCACTGTCTAATTGCAAAAAAATATCTTGCCATTCAGAATCAAAATCTTGAGCATAAAGCGTAGAATGATTAAAAAAAGGAGAAAATAGAGTACAAATACAGGCAACTAAGAATATCTTAATTATTAAGAAAGCTTTTTGAATCATGATATATGTATCTGAACTAAGTGGATTAATGAGGTCTTTCAACTAAAGTATAATAGTCATTCGATTGATCGGTATGAATATTAAGTACACCTGCTCTTACAAGTCTTACTAATAATCGTGCTGCGCGCCTATCAGAAATATTAACGAGGCTTGAAAAATCTTTAATGGTGGCTCTTTTTTGTTTGTCTAGGTATTCGAAAAGACGTCTTTCTTTATCGCCGATACTTAATGTAAGTGGCTGAGAATCATGGCTTTGGCTTCTCAGAATTCGTATCATTTCTTTGCTTGCAGAAACTGATTCTTCACCTTGGCGTATATATACTTTTTTTTCATTTGGTGCAGATGGATCGATAACATAATGAGGCTTTTTTTCGCTTTCTGGAATATATATGGCTAATATATCTTTATAATCAACAGGTACAATATAGATGATTGGCTCTAAGATTGGTTCGCAATAAAATAGGCATGCTTGCTCAAGCCTTGACATATCTTCTTTTTCACTTTGTATTCCGACGATTTTTTTATCATCATCTACCCCAATTAATAAGTAGCCTCCTTTTGTATTGGCAAAAGATGTTAGCTCTTTGGCTATTTTCTCAGGAGAAGTAAATTTTCTCTTAAATTCTACAGTTGTAGACTCACCACTTAGAATCATTTCCTTTAGCTGAGAACGTCTCATTGTATTGTTAGAAGTAATTGTCTAAAATCGTATCGCTTTTGTTAATGCAACAGATAAGTCGCCAGCAAGGTTCTTATAATTAAATTGTTCTGTAAAAGTAGAAGAAACAGTTGGCAGAGTATCGTTTTTCCAAGCTAGGTGCATTTCATGAAGCAATGTAATAAGTGCTTCTTGTTTATTGGAAGTACATACAAATGCAGATGTATTTTCAAGACCAAATTTTTCTGTTATCGATCCAGCTGGAGCTATTAAACATAATGGTCTTCCAATTCCAATATATTCATATACTTTGCTAGGTATTTTATACATACTATCGGTTATTGCCAAAAGAATTGTACAATCAGCCATATACTGAAATAGATTTTTATGCTGAATATAACCTGGAGCATCTATAAAGTCCATTAAACTATATTTATCTATAATTTTTTGTGTCGCTTGTGTTATCAAACCAGGTAAACATAATTGAATAGAAGATGCTGCTTCAGGATATTTCTTAATAAAAGAAGCAAAAGCTGATAAAAATTCATGAAATCCATGCTGATTATCTGCCATCCCTGCATGCACGATTCTACACTTTTTTGTTTTTATTAAAGAGTTCTTTAGCGAATCAATATCTGATGAATCATAACCTGGTGGCATAATCATTATATCATCATGTTCAAGAAATCGATAATCTTTAATTAATTGTTCTTTAGATATTCTTGTAGGGACAACAATTCTGGCCGTTCTTTTTAATAAATACTCTTCTAATTTTTGATGTTTAGATGATTTTAAGAGCACTTGATTATCTATTGTTTTGCCTCTAGTCCATGAATCCAAATACTCTAAAACGAAAGGAATATTATATCGTTCTGCAATCATATCTGTAATCACAAAATTGCTTATTGGTGGCCCAAAAGATAAGAGAACAGTTGGTTGATATTGTTGAACTATTGTCTCGGCTGCTGCCAAAGCTATTTTCCGCCATTTTATTGCTGAATCAGGAAAATACATACTTGATTGTATGGGTTCGATTATCTTTGTTTCAAAGAATCCTGGTAATGGTTTAGTTTGGCCTGGTACTGCTTGATTTTTACTTGGAGTACTATAAATATGAACCCCAGCATCTATTAATTCTTGCAGTAAAGACTCATCATAAGCATAGTAATGCTTGGGCGTTGCAGTTAATACAATTACCCGCCAACCGCATGAAGAAGCCAAATATTTGGCTGTTTTTGCGGCTTTTACTACTCCACTTAAACCCATAGGTGGAAAAAAATACGATATAATGAGTACTGTTTTTTGCATTGATTTTTATAGCTTTTACATAGGTAAATTACTATCGAATAAATCCAAATGGTAATATTTTAGAGAATCTACCGCTACGTAAATAGGCATAGTATAGTCCAGAAGGTAATTCTGCAGGTAAAGAAGCAGTATACATTCCTGCTGGAAGATGCCCTTGATGCAGTGTATACAAACATGCTCCGCCTGTAGAATAAATTTCTAATGTCGATTTATCTTGGCTTACTATTTCATATGCTAATCCATGCGAAACTAATTGTAATGATAAATTACCTTGAATTCTCATAAGACGTCCAGGTAAATCACAAATATCAATTAATGTAAACACAGGTGTATTCATTGTAAGTGAAAATGTGCCTAATGTCCCTTTTTCTACTGATAATTCGGCAATTCTTAATCGAGTTTGCATGGAATCGCCCAATAATGCAGTGCATTCTAATTCACATAATTCTCCGCTTTGAATATCGATTGTTGTGTCAATACCCTTTGCATTAATAGTAATAAAACCTGGCACCATTTCTTTCCAATCAATCGTGACAGAGTTCTGTTTTGACACAATGGATTTGGGCAATAATAATGTTGGATTATATGAGATAGTAAACGATAATTGCTTCACTTTGATATTTTTTATATCATCTGATTGTATTCTAAATGGAAATATCACTTGATTGCCGGGTGCTGCCGATTTATCGTCTCCAATTAATTGCGCTGTTCCATTTATTAAGTTCGGTTTTACTTGATTTCCTGTCCCTTTTAATACGATTGGTATTGTTTTTGGGCAAGGACCTCCAAGAGTTAATATTGCAATTGTAGAGTCTACCTGTTTTCCTAAGGGTGAATAAGAAAATTCAATATTGACGCTAGAATCTTTTGGAATTACTTGATTAAATAATGTTGTTGAATAAAATGTAAATGGATTTTGAACATTTTGTAAAGAAGCAATTGTAATAGGTAGTGAGCTTTTATTTGTAAAGGTGAAGGTTTTAATTTCAACCATTCCACTATCTGTTAATGGAAATTCTAATGTATCTGTATTGATACTATAATCTATTGTAGATAATGAGCCAGATACTGCAAATTCTTGGGTGATAGAACAGGGCTGAAATGTAATGGAAAATGTTGATGCAAATGTTCCATCATTTCCTGGTGTAAAATATACCTTGAAGGTTTTTGTTCCATTTGTTAATGTATCATCTTTATTTAATGAGATGCTATAGATAGTATTTGGTGCTCCAATTCTAGATATCGATCCAATGATTGCATCGCCTTTGATACCTAATGCAGATGCTGTGATTTCTATACTATCTAATATTGGATCAGTTTTAGAACATCTTATCAAATCTTTAAAGACAATCTTATTTGTTGATAAAGTATAAGCAGCTGATTTTTTAATCACATTGATGATAATTGATTTATCAATTTGACATTCTACAGATCTGAATTGTATTGTACCATAATAGGCTCCATCTGCACCAGGGCTTACTCTAATATTAATATCCGCGCTTTGACCAATTGGTATTGTTAAGGGCAATGGATTGAGAATTGAAATTCCAGAAGCAATACTTAGTGAATTAATAGTGATTGGGCTTTTGCCTGTATTCTTTAGGGTTATCATTGTATCTGCAGATGCTGTGCAACCTAATAAATCAGGTAGTATAATTGTATTTGTATCTAGGGCATATGCTGGGACAATAACTTCGCCATTAAAACCAATTTTTAATGTGTCTTTACAAGAACCTGCTGTATAAGGTATAGATAATAATCCAGAGAAAATACCTTCAGCAGAAGCAGCATATCGTACTGTAATAGATGCTGTTTTACCTGCATCAATTATTAAAGGAAATACTGTCGGATTAATAATAGAAAAAGGTGCATTAACATTGCAACTTGTTATAGATACAGAACTTGTTCCTTTATTCGTAATGGTAATAATTGTGTCTTGAGGCTTAGTTTCACATAAAAAACTTTTGCCAAAATCTGCATTATTATAACTTAGATTAACACTAGATTGTTGCTTAAATCCTTTCACATCTATTGTTGTTGAATATAAACAAGGCGATGAATTAATGATCACTTTTCCAGCCGCCGCGCCAGGTTGTATTGGGGCAAAACCGAAAGTTAAAGTGACAGATTTTCCTGGTATTAATATTATTGGCAATGCAGGGCTTAGATATTGAAATCCAGGTGGGACAATTACTTTATCAATTATCGAGGTATCCAAACCTGTATTTCTTAATAAGGTAGTTTTTGTCTCTGAAGATTTACATCCATCTAAACTTCCAAAGTCTATTAAAGGATCTGGAAATTGCAAAGCGACATTTCTAAACTTCACGGTCGTAATTACCGACGTATCTTTACATCCTTTGTCATCGGTAACAATAACCCTGTAATTTCCTGCAATCTTTACAAGAGTAGAATTTGTATTACCAGCAATTGGATTTCCCTCTAAAAGCCATGTAAAACTACTGCCTGCTGTGTTGCATTTTAACTGTACAGAATCACCATTACAGATTTTAGCTTCATTTTGAGGAGAAATCAATGCAATTGGCTTTGGAAGTACAGTAACTGTAATAGGATCTGATTCGGAAGTACAGCCATTAGAAGATGTAATAATCAACCTAAAAACACCACCTTCTGTTGCTGTATATTGTTGAGCACGAGCATTTGGAATAGGGAAGCCATCTTTTGTCCATTCAAAACCAAAACCCGATAAAGTAGGACCTCTTAATATTACCGATGTCCCTTGACAAATTGCTGTTGAATTTAGAGCAGTGATAAATGGTTTAGTTGGTACTTCTCTGATTGCTCTATATCTTCCAAAAGAAGTTTCATTATATGATCTTCCTTTTGCAAACCAAGAATTTGTTGAGGTAGCGGCACTGTCTATATCATCGGCTTTATAGCGAAAAGCATAAATGCGATATTTAACAGGTTCACCACAATTTAAAGGGGAATTGTCTGTAAGAGTAAGATTTTGGGAACCAATAATATTATCGACAACTTTCCACCCACCTATCATGTCGCCTTTTGCATATGTAACACCATCCTTTGGCAAAGGCAATGTATCTGCAACTGTTTCGGGGGCTCTTACAATCAGATATCCTTGATAATTATCAGCAGGATTTGGGTCTGTGGCGGCATTCCAATTTAATGTTGTGGCCCCAATATTAACATTACCGGTAACAGTTGGTGTATTCCATATAGGTTGTCTTAATAATCTCCAAAAATTACTATTAGCAATATCACCAAAAGGAATAACATTATTATAATTTGGATATCCAGGACTTTCAAATAACGTTATAATTGCCTTATTAGCAGCTCCAGATGCATTATAATCTGCTAAACTAGCACCAGGAAATACGGAATTGCTTATTCCCATAGATCCATAAACAAATACTTTAGGACCACTTATCAAATTAAATACAGTAGTTTCATATGTAGGTGTGCCATGCCCCAAAGCATGATGATTATTCCCAGCGGCATCTAATAATTGGATAATATCACTTGTCTGAGCAATACTTAAAGCATCTTGAGCCCAATTACTGCTTGTAAATAGTACTTTGTCAAAATAACCCGCTGATTCAGATCCAATTCTAATTGATCCATCTGCTGCTGAAACATCAAGTGTGGCAGCAGTTCCACGATGAGCTATCCAAATAACAGTACCAGCCCTTAAATTTTTCCAAAGGGGTACATCCTTAAATTTTATTCCAGCTTGCCATCCACCAGCAGCACTATTATCACGCAAAGTAAACCCAACTAAACTTACATTATCAGTAACAACTAATAATTCGGTTGTTTCGCCTTCTGGAACCAAAGTAATATTCTTATATTCATTAACTACGATATCTTGAGCATTACAAAAAGACACCATACTAAGCAGTAGAAATAGGAATAACTTATAAGATCTAGTGCACAATGATATAAGGAGTTTGGAATAATTCATAATGTATTAAGATTGCAATGATTTTGGTTGGATTAAGTGGCTGCAATTTAGTCTATTACAGTGGATTCACCAATAAGAAATAGGTTCATTATATATGAAGTTTTCAACATATAATTCGGATATAAAAAAAGCGGATATATCTTTGGGATAATCCGCTTTTTCATAATCATTAACCTTTATTTAGCATTTGGCTGAGTTGGTATTTCTGCTAATTCATATCCTACTGGAATTGCAAAAACAGATTCATCAATAGCACCAGGCTTAATATCATTAGTTTTCATAATAAAAACTTCACTTCCATCGGTATTCTTGGCCGTAATTTCTAGAGGAAAATAAGCAGCAGCATCCGAATTCATCAAAGTAGGTAAAGGAATCAATGGTACTCCACTAAATGCTAAAGATCCTAAAGTATTTGTGGCCCAAATTTCTATTGTTCCGTATCCATCTTCTTGAATTAATTTTTCGCAGATATAACCATTGATTTTTTTTGATTCACCGGTTTTTCTGGTTTCACTGATAATCGGTGCTGCAACAACTTTACCAACTTTTTTCATTAAACCAGTTAATTTTTCTACCGTAGAAACTGTAAGATTTACAAATGTTTTTTGAGTATGCATTATCATTACTTGCTTCTTTCCATATCGATCACTTTTAATATCAACTTCTTTACCATTTGCCAATTTCATATGTAATAATATCTCAGATCCATTTGTAGTAACTTCAACATTATTTGCTACATCATTGATAGTAATATTATAACTAACCCTGCCTGAATAGATAGTCTGAGCATTGATATGTGAACAGAACAACAGAGTGAATAATGTAAGTAGTAAAGCTTTACCTGCGTATTTCATTTATTTGCCTTTATAGTAAATCTGATAATATGTAAAAATAACTATTACATTATGCTTGACCAAAGACTCAGCAAATATTCAAAGAAAACTATATAGTTTTGTTATAATGAATTCACCTTTCTCTTTTAATGGTAGATAAGATGTCCACGTATACGATACAACTTCCCAATTTTGAGGGCCCATTAGATTTATTACTCTTTTTTATAAAGCGTGATGAGTTAAATATCTATGATATTCCAATTGCCAAAATAACTAGAGATTTTTTAGAATATATTCGCTTAATGGAATTATTTGATCTTGAATTAGCTGGTGAATTTATGGTAATGGCTGCTTCTTTGATGCAGATTAAAGCATTAATGCTACTACCAAGAGAAACTGTGATAAAAGATGGAGAAATAGAAGAAATTGATCCCAGAGCTGAATTATTAGAGCGATTACTTATCTATAAACAATTTAAAGAATCTGCATCTGTATTATATGAACAGGCCGAGGCAGAAAAGTATCATTATTATAGAAACTTTTTTGAAACCGAACAAAGACATTTAGGAAGTAATGATGCCCTTGTTAATGCTTCTTTATTTGATTTAATGCGTGCTTTAAAAAAAGCTCTTCATAGGAATGCCGAACAAGAAAAACATTATGCTATAGAAGCCAGATTAATGACTGTTGAAGATAGAATTACAGAGATTACTCTTTTGATTTCTAAAGAGAAAAAAACTACTTTCTACACTCTCATTAATAATCAGTCTAGGATGTCTATAGTTGTTACTTTCCTTGCTTTATTGGATTTAGTGAAGCAACAAATAATTCGTATTCATCAACAGAGTATCGGGGATAATGAAGATATAGTATTAGAAGAATATTATCCAATAGAGCAAGAGCCTGAACACACTATCTTTGAATCATTGCCATGATTTCTTTTCCACAAAAAATTCAACAAGTTTTTCAGATTCATGCTGATCCAGAATTGGCTAAGCCAATGCAAGCATATATGAAAAACCTCTTCTCTTTTTATGGCTTGCAAAGCCCTTTAAGAAGAAGTTTAATGAAACAGACAATGAGTCTGTATCCAAAAGATATATTGTTACATATTAATGATATAGCCAGGGATTTGTACAATCATGAACAGAGGGAATTACATTATGTGGCAATTGAATGCGTAGATAAAGCTCAGAAATATTGGAAGATAGAAACCATTGAACTTCTTGAATATATGATTACAACTCATTCATGGTGGGATTCTGTAGACTGCATTGCTCCATTAATAGGCATATATTTTCAGAAATTTCCCGAACAAAGAATAACATGTATAACTAAATGGATGGCATCAAAAAATATATGGCTTCAAAGGATTTGTATCCTTCATCAAAAAAGGTATAAAGCCCAAACCGATGAACAATTACTGTTTTCTTTATGTATACAGTTAAAAGAATCGAATGAATTCTTTATTAGAAAAGCTATGGGCTGGGCTTTAAGAGAATATAGTTATGTACATCCTCATGCAGTTATTTCATTTGTTCATTCACATGAGTTTAGTGGTTTAACTAAAAGAGAAGCATTAAAACATCTGAAATCAGACATTATCTAATTTCTTCATGCCTAATTTCACCGCCAGAAGTCCCTGTCTTCTGTGCATAGAATAAAGAAACGACACTTAACACAATCGCAATTTCGATAATTACTTGTGCATAAGACTTCCTTTTGATATCTGCCCATAATGCAATACAAGCAATTCCACCAGCTATGTACGTTATAACTGAGAATATTTCAGCAGATTCTTCATGATTATGAATATATGTTTCTGAAATTCCAGGTAAGTCTTCTACGATTTCTTCGGCCCTTTCGCCGCTTTGCATTGCAATAAATGAAGTAATAGCTCCAACAATTAAGATACCAAGCGCATATCTACGCATAGAATCAGATTTGATCACATGTGCTATAATTCTTGTGATAATTGCAATAAATGGTAAAATGATAGGGAAATGATTAATCATTAAATGAATATGAGCTGCATTCATTAAAGAACTCCAAAAATTTAAAAATAACGAATAAAAACGTTTGGAATCTACTCAATAAACTTCTTCATTACAATTATAATTATCACTTTCTATCATTGATTGAAATGCTACGGTAGATTAGTATTTTATTCTAATTCTTCTAACAATGATTCTAATTGCTTTATATACCTTCCATAGAAAAAATGAAGATACACTCTTGTAAATATATAGTTTAGCACACTCAGTATGATAATGATGAGCAAAAGAATACCAATAACCACCAATACATTATTCTGTATTGCACCTGTTATGGTTTGTCCACTATCTGCTATATATGTAACATTTAAAAAAACACTATACCAAGAAATATAAGGAGTAAATGATGATTCTGGCGATGCATAGATGATACTAAGAACTAAGGAATATATAAAGCAAATTGGTAAAAGCACCATTGTAAAAATAATGTACTTTCTGATATACATTTTGGTAAGTGTTATTAATTCAATCAGATTATCTTTTATTTCAAAGCTTTGTACAATATAAGAGCCAATCTTTTTATGCAATGAATAGAGAATTGGAAATACTAATAATACCAAGAAACTTACTGTTCCACAATATATTCTTATAGCTGGACTTAAAGCATATATTGATTCATATACCAACCAAATCAAAGTAAGAAAGTAGAGAAGAATTTCAATAATGATATTTCTCTTCATTTTATAAATCAATAAATGAGACTTTTGAGTTGGAATTTTATCTAAGATAACTTCTATCTCTATGGGCTGTTCTAGCGATTGATTTAGCTCTTTTTTTAGGTCGTCTAAATCCATATTATTCACTTTGTAATTCATTGCAATCATCTTTTAATCTTTTTTTGATACGATTTATTCTTACACCAACATTGCTAATATTCATTCCCATCATTTCTGATATTTGTTGATATGAATAATCGTCTAAATATAGCATTACTATAGCTTTATCAATCTTTGGCAATCTACTTATTGCCGTATACATCAAGTCTATTTGTTCTTGTCTGTCTTCCTCTTCAATGACATCTTTTATAGCTTTATAGGATTCAATCGTATTTTTTGATCGTTTATTCTTTTTAAAATACGTTAAAGCAGTATTTAAGGCAATGCGATATAACCAAGAAGAGAATTTAGATAACCCTTTGAATGATTCATATGAACGCCAAGCTTGGCCTACTATTTCTTGAAATAAATCTTGACGGTCTACTACAGTATCCATATACATGCGACAAACCTTGAAAATGATTCGCTCATTTTCTTTGATTAATTTCAAAAATTCTGCCTGATGATTCATGTTCTAAAGAAGGTATCATGATAATAAATCATGAACATAAGTAAGTATCAATTATTAATTATTACACATTCATTTATTATTACTAAAGTTTGTAATAATAACAGATACATATATACTAATTTCAAACTTTTATATGAATACATGTCTAAATAGGCTTATGTTTATTAGATATTTATCCATGAATATCTAGTATATAAGATTGATATTAAACACATAGAACTTTATTTTTTTTGAATATAGGAAGTATATGAAAATTTGCATCATATTGTTATTTGCATGTATGTTAAGTAATACAGCACAATCTCAATCTTTACAGAGCATTATAGATGGTTATCAAAAAGCTGTTGGTGGTAAAGAAAAATATCCTGAATCTGCCTCTGTAATTATTAAATCTAAAACTCAGGGTGGGGGTGGAGGAGAAAAAAGACCTATGGTTTTTACTCTGAAAAGTCCGGATAAAGCTCGTATGGATTTTATATTTCAACCAGGCTTAACTTATGTTCAAGCATTTGATGGTACTAATGGTTGGACTATTCAACCTTGGACAGGTTCCAATGATCCCCAGCCCTTAAATGAAGATGATTCTAAAGATGCAAAAAGAATGGTAAAAATGGTATGGAATGATTTATTATTAAATGGAAGTGATGGTTCTACTATTGAATATAGTGGTAAAGATGAAATTGAAGGTTCTGAAGTATATAAAATCACCGCAAAGTCTCCTGATGGGGCATCTAGAATGTACTATTTAGACATTGATTCATACCTAATTATTAAAACTACAGTAAAGTATAATGAGTCTGGTGTTGCAAGAGAAAGTGATTCATTCTATAGCGAATATAAAGTTATAGATGGAAGAACTTTACCTTATAATATCGAATCTAAAGCAAATGGAGAAACCGTTGGTGTGTCTTATATAGAAGCATATCAATTTGATAAACAAGTAGATGATTCTTTTTTCTTAATGCCTTCAAAATCTAAATAATAAGTGTACACATCTATGAAAAACATATATTCTTTTCTCTTTATTGTTTGTTGCTTTGCTCATATTCACACATATGCTCAACTCATTACACCTTATACATTTGGCTCTTTAAGAGCACGCGAACTTGGCCCAGCAACTTCAAGTGGAAGAGTTACCGCTTTAGAAGCTCTGTATTTACCAAGTGGAGATAATCCAAAAGAAAAAAGACTGTGTATCTATGTAGGATCCGCAGCTGGTGGAGTGTGGAAGTCTAAAGATAATGGAACTACATTTAAAGCAATTTTTAGTAAAGAAAAACAACAGTCTATTGGTTGCATCAGCATAGATCCACGATATCAAGATTCTGTAGTATGGGTTGGTACCGGAGAATGTAATGTTAGAAATAGCGTTTCTTTGGGTGGTGGTATTTATAAAACTACAGATGCTGGTGATTCATGGAAATTAATGGGTCTTGAAAATGTTGAGAGAATTGCAAAAATTGCATTACATCCTAAAAATCCAGATATAGCCCTAGTTGCCGGTATGGGCGCATTATGGAGTGATAGCAAAGATCGTGGTATTTATAGAACAGAAGATGGCGGAAAGACTTTTCAGAAAGTTCTTTATATAGATGAAAAAACAGGTTGTGCAGATATAGTAATCAATCCAGAAAATCCAAATATTTGCTATGCCTCTATGTGGGAATTCAGAAGAAAAGCATGGAATTTTAGTTCAGGCGGTAAAGGTAGTGGATTGTTTAAAAGTACAGATGCTGGAAAAACGTGGGTAAAGCAGTCAAATTCATTGCCAGAAGGCGACTTAGGAAGAATTATTCTTGCAATTGCTCCTTCTAAACCATCTACTATGTATGCCATGATCGAATCCAAAGAAAGTGGCTTATATCGTTCTGATGATAATGGAGATAATTGGAAGAAAATGTCTGATGCAGTTAGTGTTACCGCAAGACCCTTCTACTTTTCTTGTTTATATGTAGATCCATTTAATGAGAATAAAGTGTATAGACCTTCTTTTCAATTAGGGATTTCTAATGATGGAGGGAAAACCTTTAATGGCTTTAGTTATGGTGGCGGAAATCATCCAGACCACCATGCTTTATGGATCGATCCAGAAAATCCTCAACATCTTTTATTAGGAACAGATGGTGGTGTTTACCGAACATTCGATCGGGGAGCAACATGGTCTCAATGTAGAAATCTTCCATTAGCTCAAATGTATCATATAGCCTATGATTTCGAGGAGCCATATAATGTATTTGGTGGTTTACAAGATAATGGATCATGGATGGCACCGCATCGTATTCAAGGTGGTAGTGCGATACAGAATAAAGATTGGAATCCAACAGGTTGGGGTGATGGCTTTGCTATTGTAAGAGATCGAGCAGACAAGGATATCATTTATTTTGAGTCGCAGGGTGGTTCGGCAATTAGAAGACATTTGCATTCTGGTGAAACAAAACCTATTTCTCCATTTGAGGAATTAGGAGAGAAAAAGTTGCGATTCAATTGGAATACGCCTATTGTTCAATCAGCACTTAATCCCAAGACGCTTTATATTGGTTCGCAATATCTTCATAGATCATATAATCATGGTGATACATGGGAAAGAATTTCTCCTGACTTAACAACAAATGATTCTTCAAAATATAATCCTGTTGAATCGGGAGGAGTAACAAAGGATAATACAAGTGCAGAAAACCATTGTACAATTTATACGATAAATGAATCTCCTTTAGATGAAAAAATTATATGGGTTGGTACCGATGATGGTAATATCCAATGTACATCAAATGGTGGAAATACTTGGCAAAATGTATCTAAGAATTTACCTAAAACGATAAAGCCACATACATGGGTTTCATCAGTAGAACCGAGCCATTTTGATAAATCCACTGTCTATATAACATTAGAAGATCATACCAGAGGAGATTTTGCTACATATATTCTAAAGTCAACCGATTTTGGCTTGTCTTGGAAACAATGTATAAGTGATTCTTTAAGGGGCTTTGCTCATGTAATTAGAGAAGATGTAGTGAATAAAAATCTCTTATTTGCTGGAACAGAATCTGGTTTATTTATTTCTCTAGATGCTGGTGAATCGTGGGCTCAATTTAAAAATGAAATACCCTCGATCCCTGTTAGAGATATTGCAATTCATCCACGAGATCACGATGTAATTATTGGTACTCATGGGCGCGGTGCATATATTATCGATGATATAACTCCATTGAGAGGTTTGTCTATAAATATTCTAAAAGATGATTTTACATTCCTTCCAACACGAATATCTGAGATGTCTTTTGCAACTGGATTCCAAGAATTTAGTGGCTCTGATGAATTTGCTGCAGCGAATCCTAATAGAGGAGCTCGATTTGCATATTATTTAAAATCTAGACATATGATTGGAGAAATGAGTATTGAGATTTTTGATAAAAAAACAAATGCCGTACTTACTTCAATCCCAGCTTCAAAAAGAAAAGGAGTTAACTTATTGTCCTGGAATATGGATACAAAATCCCCTCGTGTAGCTATCTCACAAAACACTGGTGGTGGTAATTTTGGTTATACAGTTTTACCTGGTGAATATGGAATTAGAGTGAAAAAGAATGGTAAAGAGTATTCAAGTTCTATCACAATTGTAAGCGATAAAAAATCTGTTCATTCAAAGGATGATAGAATTGCCCAAAATCAAACTGCTATAAAATGTTGGGGAATGATAGATGATCTAGCATTTGTTTCAGAACAAATAACTGCTGCAAGGGATACTCTTTCTTTAAGAATAAGAACTATTATTGATGAAAAAGAGAATGCAATTGTTAAGCAAACAATTAAGTCATTAGATTCACTTCACACATTGATTGTGGCGGAAAAAAGCACTCTTTTTGCCGATAGCGAAGATAAAATAAGAGAAAAATTAGCAGGTATTTATGGTACTATAAATCAATATGCAGGCAAACCAAGTGCTGAACAATTAAAGCGTATTGATAATATAGCCAAGGATATACAATCTATCAAATCAACACTTGATACTTTATTTTCTAATCAAATAAGTATGTGTAATGCTATTATATCTGGGATAAGGAAAAAACCTATAAAAAGATTAAGTCGTGAAGAATTTGATACCATAGAATAGTATCAGATATCATAGATATTAGGCCCTATAGAGAGCAATTCTTTATAGGGCTTTTTTTTAGCGCTTTTCAATTCTTGAACCGCCTTCAATTATTTTTTTTAGAAAAGTTGGTGTGCCCCGATAATTAATCATGCTTCCCTCAGTGGCCTGCACTGAAAATTCTTTCTCTACACTAATATTTAATGAACTTGCTTCTAATATTTGAGCTTGTGTATTTTGAGTTACTAAATCAAATCCATTGATAGATGATGATTCTTTCGCAATAATATGTACAATATTAGCTGTTCCATTAAGAATGATATTAGATCCAGACAAAGCGGTAATATCTAATTGTTGGCATTGTATATTGGATTGAAAAGAACTTCCATTAGAAAGTAAAAGATCTAATCTATCAGCTATACAGCGAGGCTCAGTTTTTAAAGTTGCACCATAGTCAAGCTGGATTTTCGAAAGTGAAGCAACATGAATCGTCATTTTAATTGGAGAAACCGAGCGTGGCATTCTCTTCTTTAATGAGATAGCAATACTTCTTTCATTTTGTTGAATTTCAACAAATGGCAGAATATTATCATCTGCTGTAATGTCATAGGATTCAGTATTATCATATATCACCGTGACGTCAAATCTTCCAGTAATATCAAGTTCTTGAAATGATGAGCAATTTTTTTTCATCATTTGGATATTTCCAGATGGCTGGATATTGACTACTGAATTACAGCTGTATAAGCTGAATACACTGATTGTGAATATATACAAGAAAATAGTCTTCATTTTTAATCTTTAGTGATTTCTACGAATAAATTTATGAAATTCTGCAATAATGATGATAGAAAGAGAAATACCCAGGCATAAAAACCATTCATCAATTTGCAAAGGATGGGTTTTTAATAAAGTATTCAATAATGGCACCGAAACAGCAATAATTTGTAATACTAATGCTAATATCATTATTCCTAATAGCATTGGATTTGTTGTAATTCCAATTGGTTCTAAGATTTCTTTATGAGTTTTTAATCTAAAAAATAGCGATCTATTTGCTGAACGAGAATTCTGTACATTCCAGATTTGGAATAATGCTAAAGTACAAAAAGCTAAAGTTCGGGATTCAATTAAACTATTGTGCAATACATACATTGAATAAAGAAACACACCAATTGTTCCAATCATCATAATTATACCAGCAACGATAATTCTTTCTATCATAAACGATTCTAATAATGAGCTCCCATTTTTTCTAGGCTTATTATTCATCACATTACCATGCTCATTTTCAAAAGCTAATGGAAATGTAGATGTTCCATCAGTTACCAAGTTTACCCATAAAAGCTGTCCCGGAAGCAAAGGAACAGGTAATCCAATAAGTACGCTTAATGCAATTGTTAATATGCCACCTAAACTTGTACTTAATATATACAGTAAAATATGTTGCAAATTATGTACTATTATCCTGCCTCGCCTAACAGCTTGAACAATCGTAGCAAAATTATCATCTACAATGATCATAGATGCCGTTTCTTTTGCAATATCAGATCCACTACCCATTGCTATTCCAATATCAGCGGTGCTTAATGCTGGAGCATCATTAACTCCATCGCCTGTCATTGCAACTATATTACCCATGTGCTGAAGGGATTTTACTATCTTTAATTTATGCTCTGGTGCAACTCTAGCATATACATCTACTGAGTTTAAAATATTATCGAATGATTGTTCATCTTGTTTGGATAATTCTAATCCTGTGATAGAATTGGTGCTTTTAGTATGTAATTGAATATGTGAAGCGATTGCATTTGCTGTTTCAGGATGATCTCCAGTAATCATAATAATTCTGATACCAGCTTGCTTACAATCATTTACTGCATCTGCGGCTTCTTGTCTGATTGAATCTTGTATATACGCAAAGCCAATAAATGTTAATTCTTGTATATCATCTAAAGAATTACAGATCGCATTTTCATCATTCTTATAAGCCATAGCTAACACTCTAAATCCATTAGCTGCAGCGTCTTGCGCTATAGATTGTAAAAAGAGTTTATCAATATTCTCAATGATATTTTCAGATGAAAGAGTAGAAATACATAATGGAAGAACAGCTTCTGGAGAGCCTTTTACAAGTAATAATGAGCCAAGTTCAGAATCTGTATAATTGGCCATGAATCTATTTTCTGATTCAAATGGTAAAATTAATCTATGTTTTGAACACACAATATTAATGTTTGATTTTACAGCACCAATCATCAAAGCAGCTTCAGTGGGATCTCCAGAAATTATATATTCACCTGCATGCTCTGATATAGAAGTTTCAGTACATTTTGAAGCAATTAAGATGGCAATTTTAAGATTTTGTGGAAGAGATTCTGCATCTTTATTCTCGGGAGACATCACGCCTTGTTTTTCATAACCATTTCCAGAAAAAGAATAAGTTTGCCCCGGTAAATCAAGATATTTCAGAACCATTTGATTTTTTGTCAATGTTCCAGTTTTATCTGTACATATTACTGTAGTAGACCCTAAAGTCTCTACTGCTGCTAGTCTTCTAATAATGGCCTTATGCTCTGCCATTTTAGCTATTCCAACTGATAGTGCAATAGTAACAGAAACAGGTAATCCTTCTGGAATTGCACTTACTGCTAAGCCAATTGCAGTTAATAACATCTCAGAAGCAGCAATGCCTTGCAAAAAACCTATGATAAAAATCAAAACTACAATACTACTGATTGCTATACTTAGCTTTTTTCCAAATGTACTGATCTGTTTCTCTAAAGGACTTTCTGCTAATTCTGATTGTACTATAGATTTTGTGATTTTTCCAATCTCAGTGCGATTTCCAACTTCTACAATGATAGCTTTTCCTCTACCTTTTAATACGATACTGCTTGCAAATAACATATTGTATTGCTCGCCAATTGGTATATCGCTTTCAAAAAGTTGTTCATAAGATTTATGTATTGGAAATGTTTCACCAGTTAACATTGCCTCATCTGTAGATAAACCATAACTTTCTATTATTCTTGCATCCGCAGGAACCCTTGTGCCGCTCTCTACAAATATGATATCACCACAAACAAGTTCATGTGTATTTATTGTTGATATAATCGAATTTCTTAGTACTCTTGCAGTGGGAGAAGTAAGTTTTTTTAAGGAATTTAATGCTTTTGCTGCCCTTTTTTCTTGATAATACCCAATACCTGTATTTAATAAAATTACAAGTATAATTACCAATGCATCGGTAGTATCTGCAATAAATACATTTAGAATTGCAGCTATAATCAGAATGTAAATAATTGGATTGTTAAATTGTCTCAGCAATAATGTCCATTCTGAGACACTTTTCTGCTCAGGTAATTCATTCTTCCCAAACAATTCTCCATTTTTTCTTATCTGATCTTCATTTAATCCATGAATAAAATTAGACGAGTATCTATTTTCTATTGAATCTATACTCTCACTATATATTTGGTGATTCATCCTGAACCTATTATCTCAATAAATATTTTAAAAGTACATACTCTCAGTGCAAAATAATGTTCTTATTCAAATCAGAAAGAAAAATTAAATAGTTACCATAAAATACTTCAGATATAAGCTACTGCCTAACATTAGGCATAATTTTTGTTAAGGTTAATTACTGTTGTAATCTACAATATTAATGAAAGAATTATGTTGTGTAAACATCAAGTATTTCAAATAGTTAGTTGATATCATTATAAAACTATATTGTAAATACTGTAGTATTTGGACTTAACTTTAAAGTATATCTATGAAAAATATTCGGTTACTATTCATTCTATTATGTATTGTATTATTGAGCTCAAGTAGAATATCTGCTCAGTTGCCGCAAAAATTATCGTATCAGGGACTGTTACTTGTAACTGGAAATGATCCATATGTAGATTCTTCATATGTTATTACATTCCAATTATATGATGCATTATCTGGCGGAAATTCTGTTTGGACAGAAACACAAACATTATCAACAAAGAATGGTGTTTTTGATGCAATTCTTGGATCTATACAACCTTTGAATATTTCATTTGATAGGCAGTATTGGCTTGGAATAACGGTTTCTGGTAATCCTGAGTTTACTCCTCGGGTTGAATTAGTTGCTTCTCCATATTCATTTAAGAGTCAAATATCTAATGTTTCGCAGGGATTAACAGCAAATGCTACAGGTGCTGTACTTAGCCTAAATGGATTAGCAGGTAATCTGTTCTTGAAGGGAAGTCCTGGATTAACAATTAATAATCTGGGTGATACACTTTCTTTAAGTTTAGCTCCTTCTTTAGGCCCATCTCGAAGTCCTGATAGTTCAATTGATATTAATATTAATGGCAGTTTTACAGAATTACAATTAGCTGATTCAGCTGTTAAAAGCAAGAATATTAAAGATGCAGCAATTACTTCTTCCAAAATTTTAGACCGCAGTATTTTAGCGTCTAAACTAGCCCAAATGGGAGCCTCTGTTGGACAAATCCTAAAATGGGATGGTACAAATTGGGTACCTTCTAATGATATAGGAGAGGTTTATTCTGCTGGATCGGGAATTTCAATACAAAATGGTATCATTACAAATACTGGAGATAGAGACTCTACCAATGATATAATTATTGGCTCAAATGCCGGCGGAGACCTTACTGGTACATATCCAAATCCTACAATAGCAGATGGAAAAATTACTAATAATAAAATTGCAAATGGTGTAATTACAGCCGATAAATTTAACCAGATGGGTGCAACAAATGGCCAAATTCTAAAGTGGAATGGAACTAGATGGGTTCCATCTAATGATATCGGAAAAGTGTATAATGCTGGTGCTGGGATAGCAATTAGTAATGATTCAATTATCAATACTGGTGATGTAAATCCTAATGATGATATCACTTTTGGGTCAAATGCAGGTGGTGATTTAACAGGTACATATCCAAATCCATCGATAGGAAATAATAAAGTTACTAGAGATAAAATTGCCGATGGTGCTATATCTTCTAGTAAATTAAATCAAATGGGTGCTACAAATGGGCAGATTTTAAAGTGGAATGGTAGCTCTTGGATTCCGTCTATCGACATTGAACGATTATATTTTCCTGGACAAGGTATCATCATAAGAAATGATACAATCTTTAATATTGGCGATAAAGATTCTTCTGATGATATTACTATAAATCGTCTCACTGTAAAAGGTGAAGTACTTGGCAAGTTTGATTCGCTCTATATCAAAGATGGGATTGTTTCAACAGTCAAGCTTAAAGATCGTGCTGTAACTGGTGACAAAAT
>JBMOIC010000010.1:0-79707 GCA_049317525.1 Bacteroidota bacterium
TACATACTGTTAACAATATTACCAGTAATTTCAATTACAGAATTACCCCAATAAAAAAACCGATAACTACATGATATAGTTATCGGTTTAAGTGTCCTATTTTCATAGGGTTGCGGAGGGAGAGGGATTCGAACCCTCGGTAGCGTTCTAAAACACTACGTCGGTTTAGCAAACCGGTGCCTTCAGCCACTCGGCCATCCCTCCGACAAATTTAATCTGCAACAAAAATAAGCACTTCTTTACAAGTTCACAAACTGTTTTAGAATTTAATTTTTAACACTTTAATTATCAACATATTACAACAGTTCTAATTGGTCAGAATTAGTAGGTGTTATGATTTCATTTCCTTCTACTGTGTCTGTTTCATCCTCATCTTCTTCATGAGGTACAGTAGTAATATCTGCTATTTTATCACCTTCTTCTAATCTAATCAGGCGAACACCTTGGGTATTTCTACCGATGATTCTAATATCTTTAACTTGTTGACGAATAAGAATACCGCCAACTGTCATTACTACTAAATCTTCAGTATCTTGTACTTCCATGATACTGACAACTTCACCAGTTTTATCTGTAATATTCATAGATATCACACCTTTAGCACCACGTTTTGTTAGCCTGAAATCCTCATAATTGGTTCGTTTTCCATAACCTCTTTCACCAACAACGATTATTTGAGAATCTGGGCGTTTTATAGATACCATCGAGATTATTCTTTCGGTATCGCCTAATTGCATACCAATAACCCCTGCAGCAGTTCTACCCATTGGGCGTACATCACTTTCGCGGAATCTACAAGCTAAACCAGCATTAGATGCTAAAATAATATCATTTGATCCATCTGTAATTTTAGCACTAATCAAACTATCATCATCATGAAGATTAATTGCAATTTTTCCATTTGCTCTAACACTTTCGAATTCTGATAATAATGTTTTCTTTACAGTACCATTAGCTGTTGCCATAAAGATATAGAGATTATCTGGGAATTCTTTTACAGTTAATGTAGCTGTTACTTTTTCTTCATTGGCTTTTTCGATAACATTTGCTAAAGATCTACCTTTTGCATTTCTGCTTGCTTCGGTTAAATCATATACTTTTACTCTAAACACTCTACCGCGATCAGTAAAGAATAATAAATAATGATGCGTTGCTGCACGGAAAACTTGTTCTACATAATCATCATCATATGTACCAGCTCCGCTTGCGCCACGGCCACCTTTATGTTGACGTCTATAATTAGTTACTGCAGTACGTTTTATAAAACCTTTATGAGAAATAGTTACAATCATTTCTTCATTGGCTATCATATCTTCCAATGTGAAATCTCTGGCATCATGAACTATCTCTGTTCTGCGTTCATCACCATATTTTTTTCGTATCTCAGCTAATTCATCGCTAATAATTTGCATCTGCAATTCTTTGCTAGCTAAAATAGATTTCAATTTTTCAATTAATTGAATAATCTCTCTATATTCAGCTTGGATTTTATCTCTTTCTAAACCAGTTAATCTTTGTAAACGCATTTCAAGAATAGCTTTAGCCTGAATTTCAGACAAACTAAATCTTGAACGTAAATTCATACTAGCTGTTGGTGTATCTTTAGATTGCTTGATGGTTTTAATTACTTCATCAATATTGTCTAAAGCAATAATAAAACCTTCTAAAATATGGGCTCTTCTCTCTGCAGCATCTAATTCAAACTGTGTTCTTCTAACAATTACTTCATTTCGATGTTTTAAAAATTCTTCCATCATTTCTTTTAGTGTAAGAACCTTTGGACGGCCCTTCACTAAAGCTAACATATTAATACCAAACGTTGTTTGCAATTGTGTATGCTTATACAAATTGTTCAAAACAACCATAGGAGTGGCATCACGCTTTAACTCAATAACAATACGCATTCCATCACGATCTGATTCATCTCTGATATCAGAAATATCTTCAATTACCTTGGCCCTTACTAAATCTGCAATTTTTTCAATTAATGAAGCCTTACCTACTTGATAAGGTAATTCAGTAATAATAATTGTTTCTCTGGTTTTTGTAGTCTCAACACTTGCTTTAGCACGAACTAAAACACGGCCACGCCCAGTATGATAACCATCTTTTACACCTTCATATCCGTAGATAATACCGCCTGTTGGAAAATCAGGTGCCTTTACATATTGCATCAATTCAGAAATTGTAATTTCTGGATTAATGATCAATGCTTGTAAAGCATCAACAACTTCATTAAGATTATGAGGAGGTATATTTGTAGCCATACCTACAGCAATTCCACCCGCTCCGTTTATTAACAAAGTAGGTAAAGAAGTAGGTAACACGGTAGGTTCTTCTAAAGAATCATCAAAGTTAGGGCGATAATCAACAGTATTTTTATCAATGTCTCGCAATGTCTCCATTGCAATTGATGCTAATTTAGATTCAGTATAACGCATAGCAGCTGGTGGATCACCATCTACAGATCCATAGTTACCCTGTCCATCAACAAGTGGATAACGCATAGACCATTCTTGAGCCAAACGCACCATTGCATCATAAACAGAAGAATCTCCATGGGGATGATATTTACCAAGAACTTCCCCAACCAGACGAGCAGATTTTTTATATGGTTTATTAGGCATTAAACCTAGTTCATACATAGCATAGAGAATTCTACGGTGAACTGGCTTTAAACCATCACGCACATCAGGTAATGCACGTGAAACTATTACAGACATTGAATAAGCAAGATAAGAAGCGCGCATTTCATCTTCTAGCATAACAGGAAGAATGCGCTCGCTAAGGAGCGATGACATAGTGTTTTTCTGAGTATTTAAGGAAAAATCTTACACGCTAAAATACGAAAAAAGCAAGTCTTGGACGCAGTATTTATTGGTTTTTCTACTTTTTTTTATTCAAGCAAAATAAAAAAAGCCACCCCCCAACAATTTAGGGGATGGCTTGCGGAAAGGGCGGGATTCGAACCCGCGGAACCCTTACAGGCTCACACGCTTTCCAGGCGTGCCAATTAAACCACTCTTGCACCTTTCCGTAGTACTTTCATCACAACCAGGGCTATGATTATACCTACCTTTTTTAAAAAAGGAAAGCGAAAATAAGAATTTTGAAGGAATTTGGAATATATAATTTGTTTAGTGCTTTAGATTATGTTTGGTAGACATATAATCATCAGGAGAAATCAAACACTAATATTGCAAATAAACCCACGATTTTATTCATCAAAATCACGTAATTTTGTCTTAGCAAATTCATGTTTCTTCAATCCCAAACAATAACTTTAAGGATTGTTAATGATTGACAATATAGTCTCGCTTTTGGGCGGCCAAGCCTCTTATTTTTTAGATCACACTTGCAATACAGTTGATAAATCTAGTTTACATCTACCTGGTGGCGACGCTGTAGATAGAATTTATTCTGTTTCAGATAGATCTAATCGTGTTTTACAAAATTTACAAAGAATTTTTTCACATGGAAGGCTTTCTGGTACAGGATATACTTCTATACTTCCTGTTGACCAAGGGATAGAACATTCTGCAGGTGCTAGCTTTGCTAAAAACCCAGCATATTTCGACCCAGAAAATATCATTACTCTTGCAATTGAAGGTGGTTGTAATGCAGTAGCTTCTACTTTTGGTGTATTAGCTATGACTTCTCGTTTATATGCCCATAAAATTCCATATATCGTCAAGATTAATCATAATGAACTTCTTACCTATCCAAATAAGGCAGATCAAATACTATTTGGAACTGTTCAGCAAGCTTATGAAATGGGCGCTGCTGCGATTGGAGCAACTATTTATTTTGGATCTCCCGAAAGCTCTAGACAAATAGTAGAAATTTCACAAGCTTTTGCACATGCACATCAATTGGGTATGGCAACTATTTTATGGTGTTATCTAAGAAATTCAGCTTTTAAATCAGATAAAGATTATCATATTTCTGCTGATTTAACCGGCCAGGCAAATCACTTGGGTGTTACTTTAGGAGCTGATATTATTAAACAAAAATTACCTGAAAACAATGGTGGATATTCTTCACTTAATATGGGTAATTCTAGTTATGGAAAATTAGATAATCGTATGTATTCAGAATTAAGTTCAGACCATCCAATTGATTTATGTCGTTATCAAGTAGCAAATTGTTATATGGGCAGAATTGGACTTATCAATTCTGGTGGTGCATCCGGTTCTAATGATTTTGCAGAAGCCGCTATAACAGCAGTTATTAATAAAAGAGCTGGTGGAATGGGTTTGATTTCAGGAAGAAAAGCATTTCAAAGGCCAATGAATGAAGGCATAGCATTATTGAACACAATTCAAGATGTGTATTTATGTCCAGAAATTACCATAGCATAATGCAATCAATATGAAAGAATTAAAAAGATTATTCCCCTATTTGAAAAGACATAAAGCCCAACTTATGCTGGGCTTTCTTTTTGTAACATTATCTAATGTTTGTTCTACTTCTGTACCACGCTTTGTTGGGCGTATTGTAGATGGAATGCAAAGGGCTAATATAGATTCACAGGAGGTTTATCTTTCTATTGGACTTATTCTTGCGCTTACAATAGGCTCTGGTTTTTTTATGTACCTTACCAGAAGAACAATTATTGTAACATCTCGATTAATTGAATATGAATTAAGAAATGATTTATTACAGGCTTTAGAAATTCAATCTCTTTCTTTTTTTCATGGAAATTCTACTGGCTCTTTAATGGCTTTAACAACAAATGATATTGCTGCAATGCGTGAATTCTTGGGTCCAGCTATCATGTATTCAGCCAATACTATAACTACATTTACATTTGCATTAGCCTTGATGAGCTCGATTAATCTATCAATTACTTTATTAGCTTTGATTCCTTTACCCTTTATGGCTTTTTTAACATATAGAATTGGAAAAAAAGTACATGATGGATTTAGAGAAGTACAAGAACAATTTTCTCATTTAACTGCACATGCTCAAGAATCATTTAGCGGTGTAAGGGTAATAAAAGCTTATCAAAGGGAAGACTATGAATACAAGCAGTTTTCCCAACAAAGTGAAGAATATAAATTCCGAAATATTAAGCTTGCTTTTTTTCAATCATTAACAATGCCTTCTATGATGGCTTTAGTTGGTTTTTCTAATCTTTTAGTTCTTGGATATGGCGGTATTCAAGTAATTAGAAATCAGGCTACTTTAGGCGATATCACGCAATTTTTTATTTATCTAAATCAATTGATATGGCCTGTTGCAGCAATCGGCTGGGTAAGTAATTTAGTTCAAAGGGCAGCAGCATCAGCAAAAAGAGTTGGTGATATTATGGATATGATACCCTCAATATCGTATAAACAAGATGCCAATTCTTCACAACACATACAAAACCCACACATTAGTTTTCACCATGTAACAATGCAATATCCTGATAGAAAAGATAAGGCATTAGATTCAATTACATTTGAAGTTAAAGCAGGCAGTTCACTTGGTATTGTAGGGGCAACTGGGAGCGGAAAATCAACTTTAGCAAGCCTTTTACCTCGTCTATTCGACTTAACATCTGGCTCGATAAAGATAGATGGTATTGATATTAAAGATATTTCTTTACAAGAATTACGTTCCTGTATAGGCCTTGTTCAGCAAGAAGCATTCCTTTTTAGCATGTCACTTGCAGATAATATTCGCTTTGGCAAACCAGAAGCAAGTGAGCAAGAAATTCAAGAAGCAGCTCAATTAGCAGGCTTAGCTCAAGATATTGAAGATTTACCAAATGGGTATAATACAATTGTTGGAGAACGTGGCATAACTCTATCTGGTGGGCAAAAGCAAAGAACTGCAATCGCAAGAGCAATTGTCCGAAATCCCAAAATATTAGTATTAGATGATGCTTTCTCTGCCGTAGATACAGCTACAGAAGAAATAATCTTAAAAGGTTTATCAACATTAATGGTAAACAGAACAACTATTCTTATCGCTCACCGTATTTCTACTGTTTCATTATGCGATAATATTATTGTTTTGCAAAAAGGTGCAATAGTAGAATCGGGTACGCATCTTGAGTTATTATCAAAAAATGGTATATATGCTTCCATGCATGAACGCCAGCAATTAGAAGAAGAATTTATTGGTTTCACAGCCGAATTAACTGCACATAATCAGGCATAAGCTATGAAAATCTCAATTGTAGTACCAATGTATAATGAAGAAGGTATCATACATGCTTTTTATGAAAGAATGGAGAATACCAAACAATTATTTCTGTCAAAATGTGGTATTAATGCTCAAGAAATAGAAGTGATTTTTGTTAATGATGGGTCTAAAGATAATACTGTGAATCTTCTCAAACATCTTTGTGAACAGATTCCAGGTTATGTGCTCTTAAATTTATCAAGAAATCATGGACATCAAATTGCAATTACAGCTGGCATAGACATAGCACTGGGTGATGCAATTGCAGTTATTGATGGAGATTTGCAAGATCCTCCAGAAACTATTGTTGATTTATATGTAACAATGTTAAAGGGTTATGATGTTGTATATGCCGTAAGAAAAAAAAGAGATGGAGAAAGCTTTTTTAAATTGTTTACCGCTTCTTTGTTTTATCGTGTTTTAAGAAAATTAACCAATGTTGATATACCTGTTGATACTGGTGATTTTAGAATTATGAGCAGACGAGTTGTCAATGTGTTAAAATCGATGAAAGAACGCCATAGATTTATTCGTGGCATGATTAGTTGGATAGGCTTCAATCAAATCGGTATGGAATATGAACGTAATGAAAGACATTCTGGAGAAACAAAATATACCTTAACAAAAATGATAAAATTTGCTGTTGATGGCATAACTTCATTTTCTTCAATTCCATTAAAACTATCATCTTATATTGGAATTATCACAGCATTTCTTGGCTTTTTATATAGCCTTTATATTATTATACTTAAGCTATTTATGCCCGATACGCATATTGAATTAGGTTGGGCTTCTCTTATCATATGTATTTTACTTTTAGGTGGCACGCAATTACTTGCATTAGGGATGATTGGCGAATATTTAGGCAGAATCCACGATGAGACAAAATATCGTCCATTATATATTATAGAAGATATTTATAGGAAAGAACCTAATGAGTGAATTTGATAAATATGCATTAGAATATCAATCGATGCATGCTCAAAATGTGAAGGCTTCTGGATATGAGCCCGCTTTTTTTGATGAATATAAAGTAAAAGAAGTATATCGGAAATTGAAAATATATGGAAGAGACAAAGAACATCTACATATCCTAAACTTTGGATGTGGTATTGGTAAAAGTGAACCATTATTAAGAAAATACTTTCCTAGCTCTTCAATAATTGGTGCTGATGTTTCGCAAGATTCATTAGATATGGCTAAAAGTGCAAATAAAGATGTTCCCGGAATTCAATGGGAACTATTATCTGAAACAGGCCCAATACCATTTCCAGATACATTCGATGTCATTTTTATTGCAAATGTATTTCATCATATTCCTCATTCAGAACATATAAGAATTCTTAAGGATTTAAAAAATCATCTGCGAGCCGGAGGAATGATTTTTATGTTTGAACATAATCCTTGGAATCCAATCACTGTAAAAACAATTAAAGATTGTCCATTCGATATTGATGCAGTTCTGCTTCCTCCATCTTATTCGGAACATATATATAAAGAATCTGGGTTTTCTATAAGAAAAAGAACATTTACACTGTTTTTTCCAGCTTTTGTTGGATTCCTTAGACCTTTGGAACCAATGCTAGGTTTTTTACCGTTTGGAGCTCAATACTACTATGAAGCGCGAGTTTAAGACTTTTACCTTTGACGAAAAACCCTCAATTATGTATTTTAGATCTAAATTATTAAGGATATAGTTCATGTCTTCTCTGTTTCAATTTCTCCGTTCAACCGTATTCACCAAAATAGTGATGGCTGTTACGGGTTTGATGATTGTTGGATTTTTAGTTGGGCATCTTCTAGGAAATCTATTGATGTTTAGCGGCCCAGAAAAAATAAATGCTTATGCATTAGGTTTAAAAAATCTAGGACCACTTTTATGGTTAGTTAGAATAGCCATGATTTCTGCATTAGGATTGCATGTTTGGTCTTCAATAAAACTTTCGAATCGAAATCGCGATGCACGTCCGATTGCATATCAAGAAAAAAAATCACTTAAATCTACATTTGCTTCAAGAACAATGATGTATTCTGGACTAGCAATACTTTTCTTTGTTATCTATCATTTATTACATTATACTTTTGGCATTATTCAGCCTCAAACATATTTTGAAAATAGTTATACCCTTAAATCTGGAGAAGTAGTTCATAATGTATTCAATATGGTTGTAGCTGGTTTCCAGAATCCTTTTATTGCCCTTAGCTATATGTTTGCAATCATTTTTGTTTCCGCACATGTAAGCCATTCTGTTTCTAGTGCTTTTAGAACATTAGGAATACATAATCCAAAATATTTAGCTATTACTGCTAAGATTGGCCCTGCCCTAGCAGCTATATTTCTCATTGGATATTTATCAATTCCAATAGCAGTATTTAGTGGTATTATCAAACCGGTTTGTGATAATTCAGAAGCTTGTTCTGCTATGAAAGATTGTTGTAAATAAATTATATAGACTATTCACATTTAGATATTATATCATGATTCTTGATTCCAAAATACCATCTGGCCCAATTGAACAAAAATGGGATAAACACAGGGCTGAAGTTAAGCTTGTTAATCCTGCTAATAAGCGAAAGTATAGAATATTGGTAGTAGGTAGTGGTCTTGCAGGTGCATCTGCTGCTGCATCTTTAGCAGAATTAGGCTATAATGTAGATTGCTTTACATTTCATGATTCACCTCGTAGAGCCCATAGCATTGCAGCTCAAGGTGGAATAAATGCAGCAAAAAATTATCAAAATGATGGCGATAGTATCTACCGTCTTTTTTATGATACAGTAAAAGGTGGAGATTTTAGAGCTCGTGAAGGTAATGTATATAGATTAGCCCAAGTTAGTACAAATATTATCGATCAATGCGTAGCCCAAGGCGTACCATTTGCAAGAGAATATGGTGGATACTTATCTAATAGATCATTTGGTGGGGCTCAAGTATCTAGAACGTTTTATGCAAAAGGACAAACAGGACAACAATTATTGCTTGGTGCATATTCAGCTTTATCAAGACAAATTGGTGCTGGAACTGTTACCATGCATACACGTTCTGAAATGATGGAATTAGTAGTTGTCGATGGCCATGCTAAAGGAATTGTAACAAGAGATTTAGTTTCAGGTAAAATAGAATCATGGGCTGGAGATGCTGTCATTCTTGCTACTGGTGGATATTCTAATGTATTTTATCTATCAACCAATGCAATGGCTTGCAATGTAACGTCTATATGGAGAGCACATAAAAAAGGTGCGGGTTTAGCTAATCCATGCTTTACTCAAATTCATCCAACTTCTATTCCTCAACATGGTGAATATCAATCTAAATTAACATTGATGAGTGAATCTCTTCGTAATGATGGGCGTGTTTGGGTACCAAAATCAGCTACTGAAAAAAGGGCACCACATGAAATTCCAGAAAACGACAGAGATTATTATTTAGAAAGAAAATATCCATCTTTTGGTAATTTATCTCCTAGAGATATTGCTTCTAGAGCTGCCAAAGAAGTGTGTGATGAAGGACGCGGCGTTGGGCCCGGTGGACGCGGAGTATATCTTGATTTTTCTGCAGCAATACATCGTCTTGGCGAAAAAACCATTGCCGAACGCTATGGAAACTTATTCGAAATGTATGAAAGAATCACTGGCGAAAATCCTTATAAAATTCCAATGCGTATATATCCAGCCCCTCATTATACAATGGGTGGTTTATGGGTAGATTATAATTTGATGAGCACTATTCCTGGATTACATGTATTAGGTGAAGCTAATTTTTCTGATCATGGAGCAAATAGATTAGGCGCAAGTGCGCTTATGCAAGGCTTAGCTGATGGATATTTTGTGATTCCATATACAATAGGTCATTATCTTGCAACAGATACCGGAAATAAGGTTGGTACAGATCACCCTGAATTCAAAAAAGCTGAAGCTGAAGTACAAGCGCGTTTACATACATTCTTATCTATAAAAGGAAAAAGAACTACTTCTTCTTTTCATAGAGAATTAGGAATGTTAATGTGGAATAATTGCGGAATGGCTAGAAGCGAAGCTAGCCTTCAACAAGCATTAAGCCGTATTCCCGAGATTAAAGAAGAATTCTGGAACAATCTGAATGTATTAGGTTCTGGCTTAGAAATGAATAATGCCTTGGAACAAGCTGGAAGAGTTGCAGATTTCATAGAGTTTGCAGAATTGATGTGTTGGGATGCCCTAGATAGAGATGAATCATGTGGTGGACATTTCCGCACAGAACATCAAACTCAAGATGGTGAAGCTAAAAGGAATGATCAGGATTTTTGCCATTCAGCAGTTTGGGAATATACTGGCACAAATAGCAAATCTATTAGACACAAAGAAGAATTAACATTTGAGAATATTCAGCTTGCTACAAGGAGCTATAAATAATGAATTTACAACTTAAAGTATGGCGTCAGCAGAATGCAAATACAAAAGGTAATTTTACTGATTATACCTTAAATGAAATAAGCCCAGATATGTCATTCTTAGAAATGCTTGATGTTTTAAATGAACAATTATTAGGCAAAGGACAAGATCCAGTAGCATTTGATCATGATTGTCGCGAAGGTATTTGTGGGTCCTGCTCTATGATGATTAATGGCAAACCTCATGGCCCAGAAAATATGACAACTACATGTCAATTACATATGCGTAAATTTAATGATGGCGATAATATTGTCATTGAACCATGGAGAGCAAGCGCATTCCCCGTTATCAAAGATTTATCTGTTAATAGAAGTGCATTTGATAGAATAATTCAAGCTGGTGGTTTTATATCAGTTAATACTGGTAATGCTCAAGATGGGAATACTCTTCCTATACCAAAACCAGACGCTGACGCTGCAATGGATGCTGCTGCATGTATTGGTTGCGGAGCATGCGTAGCAGCATGCAAGAATGCATCTGCTATGCTATTTACTGCTGCTAAAGTTGCTCATTTGGGATATTTACCACAAGGACAACCAGAACGCCATAAAAGAGTTTTAAGAATGGTACATCAAATGGATAGCGAAGGTTTTGGGAACTGCACAAATACTTTGGATTGCGAAGCCGCTTGCCCTAAAGGAATAAGTGCTGATAATATTGCAAAACTAAACCAAGATTACTTGAAAGCTAAATTGAAAGGCATTTCTGCTTAAATGTAAAAGGGATATCACATGATATCCCTTTTTTTATTTACCTAATAATTTAAGTTTCAAATCTTTATCAGCTGGATTATCACATAACCAAATACCGAATAGTGCTTTTTTAAAGTCTAAACCAGGTATCATTGCAGACAGCTTACCATTTCTTATAATAGACAAACCCTTAGATGGTTCATACTGAAATACATATTGATCCCCTTTCTTAATCTCATCCTTAAAGATCTGTTTAAATTGATTAATTCTAGATTGCAAAGATGAAACTGAATTATTTGTTGATTTGATAAATCCTTCATCTACGGCATCAGACATCTTTTGGGAAGTAATCAATCCACTAACAATAGTTAATTCCATCACCATCATCTCATTTGCTGCTATAATCTCAGAGGCATTTTGAGTTTTTGCTTTTACAAACAAAGCTCCAACATACATATCCATCCAAAACTTTTCTCTTGTTCCAGCTCCATTTAATACTAATTGTTGGTCAGATACTTTCATAGTACTGGGAATTTTTATTCCGCCAATTTCTTGGTCTGCCTTCATTGTATAAATACAAACAAAAATGAATATCACAAGGTAATTCATAGAACACACTTCATAAATAATAAACAAGAATCTATATCATTATTCTACGATAATGAAATCTTTTTTATGTCTAGCAATTGAAATAAAAAATCCAGCAACCATAGCAATTACTCCAAACCAAACAAGATTTATCAAAGGTTTTATTGAAACTTCTACAGTAAATACTTCTTTTTTCTGAGGTATAGGTTTCGAAGTATCTTCAAAACTAAAAGCAGCTTCTGATTGAGCTAAACTTTTTTTATTAGGAATAAGTTTTGCAAAAGATATTTTTTGATTTGTGCCAGGCAATACTAATGGTTCGGGTATAGTCTCCATTGTTTGCATATTTAAAGAAGCACGCAATGAAATATCTGCGCTGTCTTTTGGTGAATATATGCGAACTATTGCTGCAGGATGTATCATTCCATCAGCAGATGGGCCACTTCTCATGGCAGACATATCGAAAGCAATAAAACGGAAAGATCTAGTAGAATCTGTAGGAAAAACTATTTTTTCATCCTTTTTTAAGGTAATAATTGGTATTCCACCTTCTTCATCAGTTGATTTTGGCGAAATATATAAATCTCTTCCTAAACTCCAGGCAATACCTGGCTCTAGAAAGGCAGACATTCTTTTATTGAAATCACTCCAATACAGAATTGGAGCCACATGATTTACATGACCATCTTTCTCTACTTTGATATGAAATTTATACTTTTCTCTGTCTGTAAATTCTTTTTCTATTTGTTCACGTCCTTCAAAAGTTAGAGTATATCCCAAAACTTGTGTTGGAACTCCAATAACTAATCGAGCATGCTCTAATACAGAATATCTGGATGTCCATACAATGCCAATTAACAATAATGCTATTCCCACATGAGAAATATAAGCACCAGCTGATGCAAACTTAGCTTTCATTACTTTTAATGCTAATTCAGCATTAATCATCATAGAAAACCAAGCAGAAAATGTTAAAAGTATATAAAGAGGATCTCTAACGCCTAGTATCCAAGATACCAAAGTACCACATAAGGCTAAAGATCCTGAAAATAAGATTGATTTTTTTATATGTAATAGGGATTGACCTTTCCATCTTGCTAATAAAGACAATGCATTAATGCACATAATAAGAATTACTAATGGCAAATGAGTAGTATTATAGAAATCTGGGTCTATTGCTATTTTAGGTTGTTTTAATATCTCTGCAAAAAGAGGCCAACTTGTACCAATAAAAACAATAATAGCACTACCTAATAATAATGCCGATCCAATCGACATCATAAATTCTCGGCTGCCTATGGCAAAATCAGCCTTATCAGATTTTAGATCACTTTTTCTCCATATAATTAAGCCTATGGCTATCAAAAGAAAAGTGCTCATAAACACAATAAGAAGAATATATGCGAACATTCCTGGATCTACGAATGAATGAACTGATGTATCACCAAGTACTCCACTTCTAGTAAGAAATGTAGAATACAGTACAAGGATAAAGGCTAAAGCAGATAATATGATATTTGTTTTAACTAATCCACCAGTTTTTCTTTGAATAAGCATGGTATGTACTAATGCAACAGATACAAGCCAAGGAATTAATGATGAATTTTCTACCGGATCCCATGCCCAAAAGCCACCCCAACCAAGGGTTTCATATGCCCAAAAGCCACCAAGCATAATGCCAAAACCTAGAATTGCCGTTGCATAAAGTGTCCAAGGTAATGCCATTTTTATCCAATCTTGATATTCTTTTTTTATCAAAGCAGCCATTGCGAAAGCAAATGGAACGCTCATTGCGGCAAAACCAGTAAATAATATTGGAGGGTGAATGGTAATCCACACATTATGTAATAAAGGATTTAATCCTTTACCATTTTCTGGCTTAAAGCCGTCTGCAATACCGTCTTTAGCAAAGGTTTCCCATACAAATGAGAATGGATTTTTTACAACTAACAATAAAAGAAGGAAAACACAAATCAAAGAATAAAATACCATTATCTGCGATTCCCAATTCCTTTTTTTTACAAAAGGTAAAAGGATAACGCCTATCAATGACACCCATAAAGTCCACAGCATAAAGCTACCTTCTTGCCCAGCATATGAAGCAGCAAATAAATACCATGCTTGTAATTCTTTAGATGAATAATTCCATACATAATGATATTCAAATTGATGAGTGAAAACAGTATATACTATCATCAAGAAAGCAAGTAAAATCCCTGCAGACATAGTACGATATACATTTCTAGCTAGAGATGCTGCATATATATTTCCAGTTAGAGCAAAAGCATATAAGCCAGTACTTACTATTGCAAGAGCAAAAAGGATATGGATTAAAAGTTGTCCAATCATATAATTAAGGCTTTGGATTTGTCAATGGAGAATCAAG
The DNA here is from genome assembly GCA_049317525.1 of Bacteroidota bacterium. GTDB lineage: Bacteria > Bacteroidota > Ignavibacteria > Kapaibacteriales > UBA961 > UBA961. The sequence continues at coordinate 14,272 of JBMOIC010000010.1, forward strand.
CAATGGAGGTTTTGCTTGGGATTTTTGTTTTTTCTGAACTTCGATAATTTTAACAAATAAGTCTGGAGAACTTGCTGAAACAGGTACTCCACCAGATTCAGCACCGCATACTCCATTAAAAATACCTATAGTATTACTTGCAGCGACAATATTATTAAAGGTTGTTAATGGTGTGCCGATTAAATCAACGCCTCTAACTAATTCATCTGGCCTGCCATCTTGATAGATTTTATATACCACCAAAGGTTGCACATTAAATGCATTAGGAATTGTTCTTGCTGTAAAAGTAAATCCACCAGAGATTTCTACAAAATACAGACCATAATCTTTATTTTGTTTTTTGCATTCTTGTCGTAAAAGGGTTTTCAATGAATCGAAAGGTACTGATTCTGATGCATGAACTAAGAGATTTGATTGTCTTGACACAGGGCGCAATCCTGCTTGACGTCTGCCATGACCATTAGAAACTGCAAAATTTTCAATTGGTGACCTGCTCATCAAGAAATTTTGAAAAAGTCCATTTTTAACAGCTACTACTTTTTGTGCTTTTACACCTTCATCATCATATTTATAATATCCTACGATATCTTGTCCTTGCAAAGACTTCATTCCTGGATCGAATACAACATCGATAAAATCTGGTAATATTTTTTTGTTTAAAAACGATTTAAATGTTTGAGATGAATTTGGATCTTTTTGGCGATGACCTTCTACTCTATGTCCAAAAATCTCATGAAAAAACACACCTGCTGCAGGCCCAGATAAGATGGCTGGTCCAGAATATGTTTCTGCTAATGGTGATTCCCTTAATTTACCAATTGTACTAATCATAGACTGTATATCTTTTCTAATCTTCTCGGTTTGCGGAAGTCCTTCTGGAGCAAAAGCAAAATAGCTTGAAAATAAAGGCAATGTCATTCCATCATCGGATTTGGTTGAAGCAGAAGCAAACATTCTTACATTGGGCTCACTTTGTTGCAATTGAGTTCCTTCGCTATTAACAAAATATTTTGTAATAATATCTGCTTGAAAGTATACATCTCCTGTATAAATTTTAGGGTCTGCTAAAAATAGAGAGGATAAAGATGTAACTTTTTCTCTCCAAGCATTTGTATCTAAGGTAAAAACAGCTGCTTCTTCAATAAATACTTCAGGTTTTTGGACAGAGAAATCTGCAGAAGAATCTTCTTCTTTCACTTTTACAGCTTTATTTGTAAGTACTTTACCATATCGCTCTACAGCTTTTTTATACAGTTTATCGGTAGCTGCCCAAATAATTGAAGATAATGCTTGTTCATTTTCTGAAAACGGCAATTCTACTCCCCTGCCACCACCACCAAATTCAAAACGAGAACCTCTGATCGTATGGGTATTATCCAAAGAGTTATCACCAACTCTTATGTCAATATCCAATACACGGCTATTAATTGATTCTTCAGATTTCAATTTGCCAAATGAAGCTGTCATCCTTACTGTTTTTGTTTCAGTAACTGCATATGATAAAAAATAAGGTGGATTGGTTTGGCTTTTCAAACCTTCCATTGTTCTTTTCATTTCAGACTTTAGTGCTTTCATGATAACTGTTTCTGAGGCAGACAAGTCTACAATACCACATAGAAAACAACAAATCAACATATAAAGCGATACTCTACAATACATATACGGTATTCCAATCATTAAAATGTGCTATCAATATCTTTAACAGTAACCTGAATATCATTAGGAGCTTTTACAGTTCCTTCTATAAGTTGAATTCGGGATTGGCTAGTTCCTATAGAAATTAATTTATCAAGAAGGGCTTTGATTCTTAATTGTCCAAAAGAAAGCTGCGTTTCGGGCTGAACATTTTTTCCTTTCTTCTTAGAAGGTTTAGCTTTTTTTGCTTTTGTAATGTTTGAAACAGTAATACTGATATTAAGGCTTCGCATTTTTTTCAACATTTGAGTAATCTTTTCAAAAAATGGACTCTCAATTAAGTCTGCTTTATCATTAGCAAAAACATGATATTCACCAAGGTTTTCACCTGTTTTGATTACTCTTACTGTAAACGTTTTTTGTAATTCTTGATATGAAGTAACAGATGGAGTTGTAAAATTTATATCTGATTGCAAAATATCGCTACGATCAAAAAATGTTGAATAGGTTTTTCCGGGTTTAAGGACAGATGTAAATTCACCAGTATTTTGTGATTTAGTTTTTCCTGCTGAGCTTTCACCATCTTTAAATTGAATATTAACACCCTGTAATGCATTTCCTGCTTCGTCTATTACTTTCCCTTTTAATAATATTGTTACATTTTGTGCATTCAAAGAATTCACTAAAACAATACTTAAACCTAATACCGATAAGAACAATATATTTCTTCTTCCTAGGATTTTACTTACATTCATCATATACAAAAACTCCAATCCCAATAATTATATAATTTATTGTAACAAAGATACGATTTCTATTTCTACAGTTTGTCCTTTGTCTTTTGCATACCAAAGATGAACAGCTTCATATATCTTTGATTTTTCTTGATTATCATGTTTTAAAGCATCAAATACTTCTTGCGCTTTTATTGGCCTTGGGCCCCAGGTAAAAAGCTCTTTACCATTACTATCTATTGAAATCAATTTGGGAATACCCATAGAACCATTTGTTTTATATAATTCAAGTAGTTCTGGATAAAGATCTCTTGAACACATTCTCAAATCAATAATATCTGATCTATATTCTGCTAATGCTGCAATTATTGGTAATGATTGCGAAGAATCTCCACACCAAGCCTCAGTGATGACAATCCATTTTTGTTCTATCATTAATCCAGATAAAACACTTTTAGCATTATCAGACATCGTATACACTTTTTCTACTCTTTTACTTCTAGCCCAGTTTAATGTATAATAATGTTGCATTTCTTTTTCAGATGCTTCAATATTATGTTCAGAACGCATAATTAAGGCTTCAAATGTCGATTTATATTCTTGATAAGAAAAAGACTTTTCCCAATATTCATGTGCTGGTGATAATGTTATATTCATTGTTTAATCATTATAAAGTTAGTGTTATATAATTGCCGGAACGGGGATATAATAAACTTGTTGTATTGTGTAGTGTTTTTAAGCGTATGCGAAATATTTGCAATGTATCTGGCAATGAAAAATAAATATGATGCATCCCACTACCACATAATTTTGGAATAAATCCATCAAATTGAAGATAATTATCTTTCCATATAGCTGTAAGAGTTTTATGCTGATCAGTAAGAATATATATCTCTATTGCTGCATTCTTACCAATACAATCAGTTGCATTAATATTGATTGTATATAATTGAGATTCAGGATGAAAACAAATTTGAATAGAAGACAGAATTTCTGAAACAGAATGGATGGCAGATCCTGAATATTCTTTTTCGAAAAGGGTATGAATAATTTCTTTTGAAGACAATTCAGCATCTGGAAAATCGATTTTGTCTGCAATTGGCTGCCTTACTTCATCTGGGATATGATGCCCAATTAAAAGATAAATTTGTTCAATATTCCACCTAAAAAGCTCATCAAATTCAGATTGATTTGCAGAAATATGATCATCTCCATACCACCAGAACCAATCAGAACCTTCAGAAATGAGAAGATGATTATATGCTTTTTGCCATTCCGGGCTTTTTTGATTTAAGGCACAACTAAATAATCTTTCTCTAGCTTTTGCAATCATTTCCCATGCAGCATTATCTTGAGGATGCCCAATCCAAATACTAAAATTACCATGTATCCACGATCCAGCTTTGATAGAAGATAATGGTTCTAAGAACTCAGAACCTTGAATACCCTCACTCATTGTAATAGTATGTAATTCTGGATTGGAAATAAGACCATGAAACAATGAACGTAAAAATGGCAAACCATTATGCTGATAATATTCCCAACAATTTTCTCCATCTAAAATAATCGGAACAACTGCATATTGCAATGATTGTTCGCCATAATGTTGAATAAGGTCTAATCGAATTTGTTTTAATCTGTTGATAAAATCGTCTGAAGCTTTTTGAGCTTCCCATGAAGAATATTCAAATCCTATTGCATCAGACAAAGCATGATCACGAAAAAAGCAGGTAAGATTTCCTATTTTTCTTGGAAAATACTTATCCAATTGATGATGATGTCCAGGGGATTGAAACAGTATCTTTTCATCGGTTGCTATCCATTTTACATTATACTGTTCGAATACTGATAGTGATTCATTACTAATCGAGCCCTCTGATGGCCACATTCCATTTGGCATAATAGATAATCGATCTTTGCAATATGCTAAAGCCCTTTCTATCTGCACTTGGGCATCTTTCATTGATTGGGGTGCTAAATCAGGTAAATGTATATTGGGCAAATTCTCTAAAGCTGATTTAGAATCAATCAATAGTGGAATAATAGGATGATAAAATGGAGTTACTGATAATTCTAATCTGTTTTCTTTAACAGCTTTCTGCATTAAAGGTATTATTAGACTAATGATATGTTTATGATAAGCTAATACTGCTAGTTTATCATCTTCTGAAAAATGAGTTTTTTCGAAAAATGACTGTAATTCTGAATTATTGGATTTATACAGTTCCCCAATCCATGTAAGATTATACCAGGTTTGTATGTCTAACCAATCTTGCGAAGTAAATGATTCTACAGCTTCTTGTTGATTGTGAACTGCATAAGAATAAAGTTCATTATATCTAGCATATGGTGCAATCATAGTTGTATAATTACACAAAAAAAAGAGACGAAGAATTTCTGTTTTCTGGAATCTACTTAAATCATATGCATTAATAAGAGTTAATTCTTGGATTAAATCCGTAATTCCATATCGGATATATTCATCCAATTGAACTAATAATGAAGGAACAATATTAATTGTTTGTTTTAAAGAAGGAAATTGTTCGGCTAAAGCAGGTAAATCCCAATAATCTTTTGCGGCATGTAATCGTACCCATGGGAGAATAAAATGATTGCCTTTTCTATAATATGGTTGATGCTGATGCCAAAGCAAAGCAATCCTTAAAGGCAGAATCATAAAATTTACACTTCCTGTTCTTTAGATTTTGGGAAAAGTAATGATAATACAACAGAAAAGATAAGAATACTTAATACAACTAATAATGCCCAATGAATTGGAATAGTATACATACCACTAATAAGCATTTTGACGCCAATAAAGCTTAATATGAAAGCAAGGCCATAATTTAGATAATGGAATAATCCTACAACTCCAGCCAAAGCAAAATACAATGACCTTAAACCAAGAATAGCAAAGATATTTGAAGTATATACGATAAATGGGTCTGGAGAGACAGCTAATACAGCTGGTATCGAATCTAAAGCAAAAATTAAATCAGTTGTTTCAACTAAAATCAACACCATAAATAATGGAGTTGCAAAGCTATGTCCCATCCTTCTTAAGAAAAATTTATCTTCATGATAATATTTAGATACACCAATATATTTTCTTACAAATTTCAATGCAATATTATTTTCTGGATTATATTCTGCATTCTCATCGGTAAAAAAGAGTTTAAACCCGGTATATACTAAAAATGCACCCAATATGTAAATTATAAAATGAAACTTTGCAATAATGGATACGCCAGCAATAATAAATATTGCCCTCATTGCTAAAGCACCTAATACACCCCAAAACAGTACTTTGTGTTGATATTTTTGAGGTACCCGAAAGTAATTAAAAATCGTTAAGAAAATAAAGAGATTATCAACACTTAATGATTTTTCTATGATGTATGCTGTAGCAAATTCCGTAGCAGCAATAGGCGATTTGAAATAAGCAATACCTATTGCAAATAATGCAGACAAAGATATCCACAAAGCACTCCAGCCCAAGGCTTCTTTAACAGAAATTGCATGTGCTCTTTTGTGAAAGATACCAATATCAATTGCCAGCATCAAAAGAATAAATATGTGAAAACTTATCCACAAGAATGTATCATTTACCATATAGGAAGTCTGCTAAATCGGAATACACAGCAATAATTGCAGTGTTGTAGTGAGTTAAAAATATATTACTTGGTAAGGCCACTGACCTTTCCATCCAAAATATTAAGTAATGCTTGTGCAAAATAATCAATTTCAGACTCTGCAATGTAAATATTGGGAGTAATTCTTAAACCATCAATATTTGCATATTTTAATGGCGTAGAAATGATGCGGTGAGTATTCATTAAATATTCACCTATTTTCTCGTGATTAAAGCCTTTAAACATTACTACTATGATGCCACACCATTGCTGATCATCATCTATATTAACTGAAAAAGATACTCTTTTATCTTGCTTAATCTTATCAATCCATCGTTTATTCAAGGCTCTTAATCTTTCTGCTTTTCTTTCTACAGTTATTCTTTCATTGAATGCCAAAGCATCGCTAATTGCATTGTGTAAAGCTGATTGATGCGTTCCAATTTCTTCGAATTTCTTTATAGAATCATCCATTTCTGTAGGTGCAGCCATCAGAGGCCATATGGAAGATATTTTCTCTTTTTTCACATATAACATGCCTGTACCAATTGGTGCATAAAGCCATTTGTGAAGCGAAGTTGCAAAATAATCACATTGTAAATCTTGTTGTTTGAAAGGTATATGAGCAAATGAATGAGCGCCATCTACAATAGATTCAATAGAATATTTTTTTGCCATTTCGCAAATTGCTTTTATAGGCATTATTTGCCCTGTGCAAAATGGAATATGGGAAACATGAATCACTTTCGTTTTTTTTGTAATTGCTTTTTCTAAAGCATGTACAGCATCCATGGGATCTAATAAAGGCATAGGAATTTCAATTTTTTTCAAGACAATATTATCTCTTCTTACCCTTTGCTCCCAAGCAGTAATCATCCTAGGATAATCATAGATGGTGGTTAATACTTCATCACCAGCCGATAAACTCATTCCTAATTGAATATTTTGTAAACTTTCACTGGCATTTCTGGTAATAGCAATTTCTGATACTTGTGTACCAAACATATCTGCTAAACCTTCTCGCACCCTTTCTACACCTGGTTCTAATTGTTGCCAAAGATTTCTTGCTGGGGCTAAATTTGCATAATCAATAGCCTTATGAAGAGAATCAATAACAGATTTTGGGCTAGGACTAACACCACCATTATTAAGGTTAATCATGGTTCTATCCATAGAATATTCAGTTCTAATTGCTTGCCAAAAATCGGCATTATAATCAGGTTGAATAAGCTCTATTGGATTAGGATATGCATGTACATTGTGAAATGTAGTAAATGGTAAAATCGCTAAGGCACCGGCTGATTTTAACAATGTTCTTCTGGAATTTATTGTGTTTTTCATTGATGTGAGAATAGAATACAGTTCAATACACTATACAATTTCATATAAATACACGTTTTCAATTGAACAAGTTAGCTATATAGATTTGATTCTTTGGCAAAGTATTTACACACATAGCTAATTTCTTTAAATTCTACCATATTATGATAGTATTAGATAGAATTCATTTAGTATTTTTGTATCCGTTGGATACCGACGGCATGAATTTTGCGATTAGTACTAATTATTGTATTCTTTATGTTGTTTCTCGGTTTTTCACATTTTGAAGTTGATACGAATGAAAAGAAGAAATTTTCTTGGAGCATGTGGCATTGGGCTAGGAGCCGGCATTATTAACTCTGCTAATTCATTAGCAAAGGCTGATAATAAGGTAGAATCTTTCCCTAAGTTTTCTGCTGAAGCCGTTCTTGCTTCAGAGGAATTGCATGCAAAAGGTTTCAGCGCTTCATTATTACCACCTGCCTTAAAAAAGGGATCAACAATAGGCATCACAGCACCAGCAAGCGGAGTTGATAATGGAGAACTCCAAGAAGGCATTTCACTGTTAAAAGCTAATGGTTTTAATATAGTAATAGGTAATACTATTACACGAAAATATGGCTATTTATCTGCACCAGATGCAGAACGTGCATCTGAGTTCATGGAGTTTATCGAAAGAAAGGATATTGATTGTATTTTATGTGCTAGAGGTGGATACGGAGTAATGCGCATTCTACCCATGCTAGATTTTTCAATGATACAACAAAATCCAAAAATTATTATTGGTTATAGCGATATCACTGCATTATTAGTTGCTATAAATAGATTGAGTAATCTTGTCACATTTCATGGGCCTGTAGCGTCCTCTACTTTTGATCCATTTACTGTTGATTATTTTAATAAAACATTATGCTCAAATCAATTAATTCAACAAGATGCAATTTCTAAAGATAATGTAGCTAGTTCTTTTGCGCCGATTACATATTCTGACAGTAAAATAATTACAATAAATTCTGGAGTTGCCCGGGGTACTTTAACAGGTGGTAATTTATCGATGATAGTTAGTACTTTAGGTACACCTTATGAAATTGATACTAAAAATGCATTATTGTTTTTAGAAGATATTGCAGAGGAACCATATAAAATAGATAGAATGTTAACACAATTATGGCTTGCTGGCAAATTGCAACAATGTACAGGTATCGTTTTAGGACAATTCAAAAATTGTGAAGCTCAAAGAATCACAGGATTTGAAGTATCATTCTCACTTATACAAGTTCTTGAATCAAGAATTAAATCTTTGGGCATCCCTGCTGTGTATGGTTTACCTATTGGGCATGTTAAAAGTAAGATGACATTACCATTAGGAGTTAATGCAGAGCTTAATTCTGTTGATAAAACATTTACAATTTTGGAAAGACCCGTAATGCTTGCTTCTTAATGAATATTTTGTGACTTATATCATTAGAATGTGTCATTACATTGAAGATTTTTGCATGATAAATCTACTTTTTTTTGTTCTAAAACATTAATTTGTTTAGGGCATTTTACTTTGATAATAAATACTATGTGTTATACCAATCGGGAGAATCATATGATTCGCAGATTAGGATTCTTTACAATGTTTTTGTTTTTGTTAATAACTGCTTGTTCAGTTCAAACAAAAGCACAAGTTCGATTCAATATTTTTGCACCTGAAACAAAAGCTTATCCTCAGATAAGAACTTTTTTTCAAACATTAGATAAAGATGATGCTCCATTGGCTGGATTAGATTCTAATGATTTTGATGTATTTGAAAATGGAATTAGAATTCCAAATTCAGCGCTAATAAAGCGTTGTTCATCTATTGTTGATGGCCCTGCTTTAAGTGTAGTATTGGTTATTGATAAAAGTGGATCGATGTCTGAACAAGTTGGCCAAACCCCAGATGATACAAGATTCAAATTTGTTAAGATTGCTTCTAAATTATTTGTTCAGCAATTGAATTTTATTGATCCAACTGCAGTAGCCATTGTTTCTTTCGATGGCCAATCTTACTTAGAACAAGATTGGACAAATAATCGCAATCAATTGCTTGCTGCTATTGATAAAATAGAATTAGGAACTGCAACTGCTTATGATCCCCCGCTACTACACAAACAATGGGGCGCAATTAAGCTTTTAAGTGAAAGGCCTACAGAACCAGTAAAAAGAGTCATTATCTTTTTAACCGATGGAGAGCCTAATAGAAAGCCAACTGTAGATTCTATTCGTAAAGGATTACAAGATAATGGCATCGTTTTTTATGCTATTACAGCATTTACCGGTATGAATGCAGATTTAGCAAGATTTGCAAGTGAAACCGGCGGAGAATCTTTCGAAGCAAATTCTCGTGATGCTGCAGCCCAATTACAAGAAATTTATGCTAAGATTGCTACTAAATTGCAAGCAAAAGAAGTATGCTATCTTCAGTGGAAATCTCCAATGGGTTGTGATGATTCTAGTAGAAAAAGAAAAATTGATATAACGCTAAAAAAAGGATATAATATCACCAAATCCTCTGAATATTTAGCCCCAGCTAGTAGTATTCTAAGATTTGACGTAAGCCCACCAATTTTGTCATTTGGAAATCCTCTTCCAAATACTCCAATAACAAGCTCTGTAACCGTTACAGCTAAAACTGGACAAGTTACTTTAACTAAAGGCAAAGTTACATCTCCAGCAGGTGCTACATTTAAATTAACTGATTGGGACGGATCTACTCCAATTACGATAGATTCTGGAAAAAGCAGGGTTTTTGCTGTAGAATTTACTCAAGGTAATGTATTAGATTTTAGACAAGGCACTCTGGAATTAACTGGAACACCATGTAGCCCACCAATTCTTCCTTTGGTAGGAGGAACAGCTAGTGTAATTCTTGTAGACCCAATATCTTCCGAAGTAAGATCTACATGTAATGATTTAACTATCTTATGGGCAGGTGTTGATTCTGCGCAAGAAGTTATTATTCAATACAGTTCTGATGATGGAGCAACATGGAATCTTCTTGCAAATAATGCAACAGGATTGAAATATATATGGTCAGCAGATGAGTTGAAAAAACTAGATACAAAAGGAAAATTCCGTATAAAAGTTGGTTTGCCAAGTGCAAAAACATATGTATGGGCTAAACAAATTGGCGGTACATTATCAGATTCATCTGTAAGTATATCTCTTTCATCAGATGGATTAAATGCTTTTGTAGGAGGTTCTTTTGTTGGTGTAGGTACTTTCGATACAAATCAGATGTCTAGTGCAGGTGGTTCTCGAGATGGCTTTTATGCTCAAATTGATGTTTCTGGCAATGTTGTTTATGTAAAAGGCATTGGTGGAACTTCCGAAGATCAAATCACTGGAATTGCAGCTGGGCCTGGTAAAGTTGCATATACAACTGGATGGTATATTGGTGATGCAACTTTTGGAAATCAACCAGGTTTGCAAGGCGCAATATCCAAAACAAAGGCAAGTGATAAATCCAAACGTAATTTCTTTATGGCCAGAATAGAATCAAATGGCAATATGGTTATGGTTCAGGATTTAGGCCCAAGAGCAAATACTGCAGGAGAAGCATTTGGTGAACAAATTGCATATGATCCATCCGATAAGCATGTATATGCTCAAGGTATGTTCAAAGGAACTTTAGAAACTACAATTGCTGGAGTTCCAGTAAGAATTCAGAATAGAACTACTTTATGGCAACCATTTACAGCAATTTTTGATGAAGCAGGTAATTGGCTAGATTTACAACCATCTAAAGTAGTTGGCAAACCGTATACTAAAAATACAGCTACAGACAAAGATGGCTGTATTTATGAAACAGGTTCTTTTAATGGAACAATCGTTAAAGATCCAGGTAATAAGCTATTAACATCAGCTGGATTATCTGATGGGTTTGTTACAAAATTCTGTGGATTACCTCCAAGTTCATCTGCAAGTCAAGTAAGTTTCCCATTGGCAAAAGCTAAATTGTATTCGGTAGATCCAAATCTACGTTTCAATATGGGTACTACTGCTGTTGGACAACCTAAAGAACAAACATTAAATACTGGTATTTGTAATGGTGGAAACCTAGATACATTTATTGATAGTGTTGGTGTGGATAATCCTCAGTTTAGTCTAAAAACAGTGCTTAATGGACGACTCTTCCCAGCTGTTAACTGCGATACTGTTCCTATAGAAGTATTATTCGATCCAACTTCTCCAGGTGAACATTGCGCTAAAGTTACTTTTTATGCATCTTGCTCTCCTATAGTATCTATGACAATTTGCGGAATTGGTGTTGAGCCTTGTACATATACATATACTTCAGACACAGTGTTTGCGAATACTTTGGTAAACGCTAAGTCTCCCATGAAAATTAAAACAGCACTTTGTAATAAAAGTGGGATAATTATTGATGGTAAATTAAAATTAGCGGGTACAAATCCTGGAGATTATAAAATTGTAAGTGTCAATCCTGGATATGGCACAGCTTTGCCTTCAAGTGGTGATACTACAATTACAATTCGCCCAGGACAATGTTTAGAACTTGAAGTTGAATTTTCTCCTACAGCAACAGGAAAAAGGACTGCAATTATAGATTTAGGCCTTCCAGCTGATTGTGGCGCTCCTCGTATTCAATTAAGCGGAGATGGTATTTCTCCATTACAGGCAACAGTATCTAATGGAATTTGGGGCTGTGTACCTGTTAATGGTAAAGATCAAAAAGTAATTAAAATTAAAAATAATGGTGGTAGCGAAGCAACAATAGAATCAATCACTCTACAAAAGAATGATGGAACATTTACCGTTATTACTCCAACATTACCAATTTCACCATATAAACTTGGTAGCGGACAAGAATCTAACCTAACAATTGAATTTTCTCCAAAAACCGCAACATTAGGTCTGTGGGATTCATTATTAGTTAAAGCTTCTGCAGATAATCAAACAATTACAGTTGGTGGAAGACTTCAAGGTGATGGATGTACTGGCACATTAAAAGCAGATTCTAATTGCGTTGGAACTACAATAGTTGGTACCAATAATACTAAAGCTGATGCATTAATATTGAATAATACGGGCAATGCGCCTTTGAATGTATCTTCAATCACTATTGTTGGATCTACAGAATTTGATAATTTAACTCCAGTTGCACCATTTACAATTCCAGCTGGTGGGAAGCAGATAATGTCTGTAAGGTTTACACCTCAATTTGTAGGTTATAGAAGCGCAACTGTCAATATTGTACACGATGGACCAAATGGCTCTAGCCAAGCAACTATTTGTGGAGAAGGTTTCTCTGCAGACAGTACAGTTAATTTTGGAACTATTTTAGTGTGTGAAACTCCTGGAGCAGTAATTCCTTATCCTAACTTAAGTAGTAATAAAGTGACAATTGATGCTTCTGTAGAAGGCACAGATAAAGATCAATTTACATTATTACCATCAGGAAGTGTAGATATTGGTGCTGGCTTAACTAATAATTTCTTAATAATGTTTACACCGCAAAGTGCAGGTACTTTTGCAGCTACAGTAAAGTTAGGTCAAAGAAAAATCAATTTGATTGGCAAGGCTATAACTTCTGGTATGAAAGTATATACTAGCCCTAATGATTATCAAAAAGTTATTCCAGGAAAAGCGGTCAATTTAATTGTAAAAGCAAAGATTGATTCTGCTATAGGCACAACGAATGTTGATACATTACAAGTTATTTTAAGCTATAATGCACAAAACTTAGAATATTCTAATAAGTTGATCAGCAAAATTAATGGCTGGACATGGAATGCAGTTAGCAAGCCAAATAATATTGTGGTAAGCGGAAAAGGTATCACTTCGATTCCTGGCAAATCTGATGTAGAATTGTTTGAGTTAGAATACAATGCGTATTTGGGTGATACCAATGTATTCAGTGTCGATGTTCAAGCAACAACTTCTACTCCTTTATCTAAATGCTTAATTATTAATACTGCAGGTTCTTCATTAACATTGGATAAGATTTGCTTCCAAAATGGACGCTTTATCCGTGGAAGTGGAATTGGATATGCATTAAAGCAAATTGGCCAATCCCCTGCTGTAGATCAAGCATCAATAGAATATAGCATTGGGATTTCAGGACAAACCACAATCGAATTATATAATAGTATGGGACAAAAAGTACATACTTTATTAAATGGAACACTCCAAAGTGGATCATATGAATTATCTTTATCTACAGAGTCATTACCATCTGGTATGTATATCTGTGTAATGAAATCAGGTCCATTCCAAGCTCAGCAACAATTGATGATTACCAAGTAATTATTATTGTACATATATAAAAAAAGGCAGTGAATAACATATTCACTGCCTTTTTCTTTTTATCTCTATTTAACTTTCTTGTATTGGGATCTCTTTATACATCACTCTATGATGTCGCATTCCTAGAAGGTTCTTTGCAAAAGACTCTTTTACTTCTTGTATCTCTGCCATCGTAATTGGGCATTCATCAAATTGACCATCTAAAAACCTATCTTTAACAATCGAATCTAATATTTCTACGATATCTTCTCTATTATCTGCATTGGCAGCCCTTGCAATAGCTTCGGCAGCATCTGCCAGCATAACAATAGCTGTTTCTTTAGTTACAGGTTTAGGGCCTGTATATCTATAGTCTTCCATTTTAACAATTGTAGATCCTTCACCAATATTAGACAATTCAATAGCTTTAGCATAAAAGTGCTTAATAAGCATAGTTCCATGATGCATAGGAATAAAATCTATAATTCTTTGAGGTAATTTATATTCTATCGCTAATTCTATTCCATCTTGAACATGATCTCTAATGATAGAAGCACTTTTTTTAGGTGCTAATTTATCATGTTTATTATCGATATTTATTTGATTTTCAACATAATATTCCGCTTTTGGAATTTTACCTATATCATGAAAATAAGAACCTACTTTGGCTAGAAGTCCATTAGCCCCTATTGCAATCGCAGCACTTTCTGATAATCGTGCAATGGTTAAAGTATGCTGATATGTACCGGGTGATTTCTCACTCATTTCTACTAATAATGGATGTTCTACATTATCATATTCTTTTAAACGTAAATCTGTTGTAAGATTAAAAACTCTTTCAATAATATACAAAATACCAAAAGTCAATAAAGGAGAAAAAACTGAGTTAACTCCAGCTACACCCAATTGGAGAAGTGTTTCTGAAATATCAAGAGTTCTTTCAGCACTAATTGAAATGATTGTAAGAGCAAAACCAAGCATAACAAAGAGAATTGATTGAAATATCTGTGTTCTACTTTTAATATCTCTTACACTATAAGCAGCTAGCATACCGCCTATCATCATTGCCAAACCAACAGAATAATCGCTTCCTCTAATACCTGCAATCAACAAAGACATCACAACCGTACTATAAAAAGCAGTTCTTGAATCAAATAAAATAGCAATTAGCATCGATAATGCAGGTACTATCACGGCATATTCTAATGGATAACTCGAATTAATGATAATTGAAAACCAACCTGATAATGAAGCCAGCAACATAATCCCACATAATCCCATTACTTTATAATTATCTTTAAATATATTTGGTCTTATGAAATACAGATACAAAATCAACATTGAAAAAATTATGAAGGAATGTCCCATACCACCAAGAAAGACAATCCAAGAATAATCTTTTCCTTCGATTATTGATCGATAGCTAGTATACGATTGCATTTTAAGCATTGCCATTCTATCGATTCTTTCACCCTTATTGATGATGATATCTCCAGCCTTTACAATTCCTAAGGTTCTTGGTACAGCACTGATTTTTACATTTGACAACTCATTTGTAAGAGATTCAGAATACATGAACTTTGCAGGTAGAACTGATATCAACATCTTTACTAGAATAAAGCTTGTTTGTTCATCAAACTGATTATTAAGAGCTCTTATCAGAATTCGTTTAACAGATGAGGAATCAATTAATTCATGTCTCTGTAATTCAATATCTTGTAAACTATTTTTCTTAATAATAATACTTTGCCATAAGGAGTCTATTTGAATATTTACATAAGATTTACCTGAATAGACTGAATCTAGTATATTCGATTTATATAAAGCTAGAACTTGAAGGAACTTCTCTTTGGTATTAGGATCAATTTTTTGGAATTTTTGATATATATCAGAGGATACATTGGCTTTAATCACATTATTATTATTTGATTTTAGCAAGGATTCTTCAAGGAGAATAAGATTAGAATCTGCTTTTTGTCTACTTACTTTATTATCGACAAATACCGGGCTTGAATGCTCTTTTATAAATTGAATTTCAGCATTAATTTCTTGTAAAGGCTTATTAATTGCAAAAGGATATTCAGCTTTTACAGTTTCATTCATCCAAAGAATACCATCAGACACTTTCTTTATATCAGAAGATCCATCTTCGAAATTTTGATGATGGGGAAATAATAATCCAACAAGTATAATAGATATGCACAATATTGAATACTTAACAATATGTGAATTTCTAAGAGAGATTTCAGGCGTTTGTTCTTGAGCTTCTGTATTTTTTAATTGCTCAAATAAGGTTTTTTGTTTAGCCATAATAATCTGTTATTCTTTTCAAAATATATCAGCACTTTCAATATTAATAGAATAGGAATTTCCAAACAAACTTTGGAAGCGAATTAATCCTTTTACTATTAATGAAGGGGCTTGGAAAAAATCAATACGTATATCTAATGATTGCAAAGGTACTGAATATGTAGTTCGTAAAACAATATCTGGTGTTAATCCCATGACAGCACATATTCTTAAACCCGTAATGGCTTGAAGAATTAAAATGTCAGTTTCAAGGTAAAAATTATCAGTAATATCAGAATTAATTCCAATAGAATACTGAGGCATGGAAGGTTGATAAAGAATGGTATTATGCGTTTGTAAAGATTGTATACATATTAGTTTAGAGCTTAACCATGGAGATATATGAGTAATACCTCCTGTTAAAAAGTACGGTCCATTAATAAAAGATTGTTCATCTCCTATATGCATATATGTACTACTTAGGCCGAAAAGAATATCAGTTTGTGCAATTGGTGATTTCCACTTGCATACGATACTAGGTGTTATTTCATTATAGTATTGTGAATATATTGACATTATTGAAGATTCGATTTCAATATCATTATGAGGAATTATATAAGCATTAATCGTATATGGGGTTAATTGTGCAATGCCAGAGGATTGAGGGCTAATCGTACATCCTAAAGAATATAAAGGGAGACTATTAAGTGAATCATGCGCTTCCCAGAATTTGTGATGAGTATTCATCACATTAGAAAGATTAGATTCATATAAAGAAAAATGTCCAATTTGACTATAGCAATCAAACAAAATAAAAAAGTTGCTATGAGCAACTATGCATAGTATTTTAGCAGTACGTATAATACTGACATTCATATAAAACCCCTGATTATTATGTTTAAAATAAAACAAACTCTTGTTATTTCATGTATGTATTGCGCACTTACTTTTCTAAGTACTTTACATGCACAAGAAATTCAATTTCAAGTAAATGTTGATTTAAATAATATACCTTTTGATAGTAGAATAGATATTCAAAATCTGAAATCAGATATTATTAATTATTTATCGACACAAAAATATGCCGATCAAGATTGGGAAAAGCCTAAAGTTCCTGTAGATATTGGTATTACTGTTACTGGAAAAGCCTCAAATAATACATATTCAGCTATTTTAACAGTATTAAGCTATACTCTATTAGAAAATGGAGCAAAATCAGTTTTAATGAAATCAATCGAAAAAAATTGGTCTTTTGAGTATGCTCCTGGTGCAGCACTCTCATTTCAAAATAATAGATTCAATAGTTTATCCTCCCCTATTGATTATTATATGCTTACTGCAATGGGCTTATTTTTGGACACCTATGGAGAATTAGAAGGTACACCATTTTATGAAAAAGCAAAGTTAATTTGTCGTAATGGGGCTGCTGTGAATGCATCTGGATATACTATGACTCCCGACCCCTCTGTTCCTTCCAAAATTGGATTAGTAACTGAATTAACTGACATGGTATTTGATGACTTTAGAAAACTAATATTCTCCTATCATTTTGATGGTTTAGAGGCCCTAGAAAAAGATAAAGATTCTGGAAAAAAAGTAATGGCAAACATTATTACTTCTATGAAAACATTTAAACAAAAGAAAGTAACCATGAGAAGTACATTAATGGATTATTTTTTTAATGCAAAATTCATGGAGATAGCAGATATCTTTAAAGGATATGATGACCCAGAGCTATTTACAAATTTAGGCATATTAGACCCCGCAAATAATAGCATTTATCAAAAAGCTCAGGATGATAGATAAATGCAACATATGATTGATCTAAGAAGCGATACAGTTACTAAACCTACCGAAGAGATGCGAATATGCATGGCGCATGCAGATGTAGGTGATGATATTTATGGTGAAGACCCAACAATCAATCATTTGCAAGAATATATTGCAGATATGTTTCAAAAAGAAGCTGCGTTATTTGTTCCAACTGGAGTAATGAGTAATCAGATAGCATTGGCTATTCATACAAAAAAAGGTGATGAAATTATTGTTGAAAGTCAATCACACTTATTTCATTATGAAACATCTGCACCTTCAATCATATCAGGAGTTCAAATGTATTGTGTTCCTTCACAATATGGTGAAATCCCCTTAGAATCTATATCCGAAGCAATACGTCCACCAGATTATTATTTTCCCACTACAAGTTTAGTGTGCTTAGAACAAACGCATAATCGTCATGGAGGCACAGTTTTATCACTTGAATATCTTCAATCTGTTTCAGAAATGTTAAAAGAAAAAGAGATTAAATTTCATTGCGATGGAGCCCGTATTTGGAATGCATGTGCAGAAACAGGTATTTCCCCACATGAATATGCTCGGAATTTTGATACTGTATCAGTGTGCCTATCAAAAGGACTAGGCTCCCCTGCTGGGTCTGTATTATTAGGAAATAAGAAGCACATAGAATTAGCAAGAAAATGGCGCAAAATATTAGGTGGAGGTATGAGGCAATCTGGCATCTTAGCAGCTGGAGGTTTATATGCTTTACAATACCATAGAAAATTGCTAAACAATGATCATCATAATGCAAGGCTTTTTGCAGAAATGATTGCAAGTTCAGGATTATGTACTATTGCTAATAGTAATCATAAAGTAGATACAAATATTGTAATTATTGAATGTTTACAAGGAGTTAAACCATTAGATTTTATTGATGAATGTAAGAAAAGACATCTTATTATATCTATGGGACGTTCCAATTGTGTAAGAGCCGTATTTCATTTTCAAGTTTCTACAGAGCAAACCATACAAGCAGCTCAAATTGCTGTAGAAGCTTTACAAGTATTAGCTCAATAATGCTTTATAATAAATAGCCTACTTCATTATGAAACAAATACAACCTCATCAACATACAATTGATAGTATTAAATATAAACATCGTTTGACTGGAAAAGTAAAAAGCTTCGAAGTTGATAGACAAAATATTGTTCATAATGCCGTATATATATACTGGCTGGAAGAATCTAGAATTGAATATTTTAGGTCTATTGGAATATCTATTGACTCCGAAACATTCATTACAAAAGATCGATTTGTTGTTGCTAAGAATGAAGTTAATTATGTTTCGCCTGCACAGTTTGATCAATCATATATACTTCTAACCAGAGTTTCAGAAATCCATAATTCTTCCATCATATTTGATCAAATCATTCTATCCTATCCAGATAATCAATTAATTGTACAAGCAACAGGTGTTCTAGTTAATCTTAATCCGATAACAAATGCACCCGAAAGAATACATGATGATTATAGAAAGTTAGTTATAGATTATGAAGATTATGCTGTTTTACAATAAATACTTATAGTTCATTGAACATGAAACATATTTCAATAATAATCTTACTATTAGCTTTAATACAATGTTATAGAGTTGATGCTCAAGATACACCAGTGTGGTATTGGGGTGCTTATGCTGGTATAAACATGAATACTCATAATGCTAATTTTAAAGAAATACAAGGTTATCCAACTTGTTGTTTACAATTTGAGAATGGAACTGGTTTAGGTTATGCAATAGGTGGGCTTCTGCAAATTCCACTTAATAATTCATTGTATGCTGGCCTTAGATTAGGTATTCATAATCCCAGTGGCACTTTATTATCTAATGAAAATATTGGTTTTCAATTTATCAGAAATCCCAATCCTCCATTTGATACAATTGGCGCTCCAATTACTGTAGAACATTCAATTGTTGCGAACTTATTACAAATACATATTCAGCCTTCCCTACTGTATCAAATAAGTAATTCATTATTCTTATCTGCTTCACTTGGTGCTTATTATGTAATGAATGCAAATTTTGAACAAAAAGAAACACTCATTAGTCCATCAAATGCCACATTTTTAGATGGAAAAAAAATAAGAAATGAAGCAAATGGAATAATCCCAGAATATTCTCAGATTCTATTAAGTGGTGATATTGGTATGAGCTATGATATACCAATATCTAAGCATATGTTTATTTCTCCATATATCTCTTATCATTTACCATTTAATTCTTTAAGCAGCTTAGATTGGAAAGTGAATACTCTACAATTGGGCTTATCATTCAAAAATGGTATTCTTCCTACAAAAGAAAAACTGTACATAAAAGATACTATCTATCAAAGAGATACTATTATTCATCAGATATCAGACATCTCGAGTATTCAGCTTAGAATAGATCATAAATCTTCAGAAATACAGGAAAAAGTTATAGACAATACCATCATTCAAACTGTATATATTTCGGAATCATATATCAAAGAAGTGCCCATCATCAAAGCTAAAAAAGCACTTTCATTATCTATGCAAACCTCTGGTATAGACAAAAAAGGTAATCGTACAAAAGACCCAACTATTCAGATCGAAGAAATTGAAACAACAGAAACTTTTCCTTTACTTCCTTATGTATTTTTTAATGAAGGCGAATATAAATTATCATCAACTGCTCAACATCTATTAAATAGCGATGAATCCACATTGTTTAGTGAAAAAGATATTCCTTCATCGACATTAAATATTTACAAAGACATGTTAAATATTATTGCTTTTAGAATGCAATCTGAAAAAGGATCTGTTTTAATCATAGGAAATAATAATACTTCAGGTAAAGATACAATTGAAGGAATCAGTGAAAAAAGAGCTAATGAAGTAGCAAACTATTTACATAATACTTGGTCAATACCTAATTCCAGAATAAATAAAGTAATTGGAAAATTACCTAAAAAGCCTTCTAGCAATACAAATCCATTAGGACAAGCTGAAAATAGTCGAGTAGAAATTGAATCAAATTCATTGTCTCTGATAAAGCCAATCATTAAACAAACAATTGAAATCTCGGCAAATCCTCCTTCTTTAGAGATTAATCTATTAGAAACATCTTCAGATTCATTAGCATCATGGGATGTATCTATCATGCAAAATGGCACTGTATTTCAAATGTATAAAGGTACAGGTAAAATTCCGAATCAACCATATTTATGGGATATACCTGTAAATAAATCTATTGTAAACGAGGAACCGATTAAGGTAAAACTTCATGCTATAGATACAAATGGAAATGAGCAAACCATTGAAAAAGAGATTACATTACAACAACTTACTATTAATAAGAAAAGAGAAGAATTTAAAGATGACAAGAAAATTGATAGATTCTCCTTATTGCTTTTTGATCATAATAGTGCTGAATTAGATAAAAAGAATGTAGATATTATTAATACTATTAAATCATTTATTTCGCCTAATTCAAAGGTAATAATAACAGGTTATGCAGATATCACAGGTGAGAAACTTTATAATCAAGAATTAACTAGAAAAAGATGTCTAGAAGTACAAAAAAAGTTAGATATACCTGATTCAAGAACTGATATCATTCCTATGGGTAGCGATATCCTTTTATATGATAATGATTCTCCCCAAGGCAGAAGTTATTCAAGAACGGTTCAAATTCAAATTGAAACACCAATACACTAATATATATTTTTGATTTTAAAAGAGAGTAACAGCGTAAAATTCATGTTAAATCTCTAATTTTGTGAAAAGATTTTTTACCCGCGATTGGATCTACATATGAGCTATTTAAAATTAATTCCACCTACAAAAGGTCAGAATATTACAGTTGGTGCAGATGGCAGTTTAATTGTACCTAATAATCCAATTATTCCTTTTATAGAAGGAGATGGAACAGGCGCTGATATTTGGGCGGCTTCTGTAAAAGTATTGGATGCAGCTGTAGCAAAAGCATATGGTGGAACAAAATCTATAGAATGGTTTGAAGTATTTGCTGGTGAAAAATCGAATACAGTGTATGGCGAAAATACATGGTTACCAGAAGATACATTAACAGCTTTGCGTGAATATATAGTTGGCATCAAAGGCCCTTTAACTACACCTGTAGGAGGTGGCATAACGTCTATCAATGTTGCATTACGCCAGTTGATGGATTTATATGTATGCTTAAGGCCCATAAAATATTTTAAAGGAGTACCTTCACCAGTTAAGCATCCTGAAAAAGTAGATATGGTTATTTTTAGAGAAAATACAGAAGATATTTATGCAGGAATAGAGTTCAAAGCTGGTAGTCCAGATGCAAAAAAAATGCTTGATTTCTTACACACAGAATTTCCTGCATTTTATAAAAAAATTCGCTTTGCTCAAGAAGCGCCTGATTTAGTTGGATTAGGCATCAAACCAGTTTCTGCACCGGGCTCTAAACGTTTGATAAGAGCTGCGCTTAAATATGCTTTAAGCCAAGGTAAAAGCAGTGTAACTTTAGTTCATAAAGGCAATATCATGAAATTTACATCTGGTGCATTTCGTGATTGGGGTTATGAATTAGTTCGAGAAGAATTTAGCGATGTAGCAGTAGGTTGGGATGATTGCGGAGGAAAGCCAGGAGATAAGATGCTTGTTAAAGATTCAATAGCAGATGCTTTTTTGCAACAGATATTAACAAGGCCAGAAGAATATGATGTAATTGCTACAATGAATTTAAATGGTGACTATATCAGTGATGCTTTAGCAGCTCAGGTTGGAGGTATTGGAATTGCACCTGGTGCCAATATTAATTATGATAATGGTTATGCCATTTTCGAAGCAACTCATGGAACAGCGCCAAAATATGCTGGTTTAGACAAAGTAAATCCGGGCTCTGTAATTCTATCTGGTGAAATGATGTTTAGATACTTAGGATGGAATGAGGCAGCCGATCTCATTATCAAAGGTATGAATGGTGCAATTAATGCTAAAACTGTAACATATGATTTCGCACGTTTGATGGAAGGTGCAACAGAAGTTAAATGTTCAGAATTCGGTGATGCAGTTATCAGCCATATGTAATATATCTCGCGAACATTATAGGGAGACGCGAAATCACATTGACTTCGGGTCTCCTTCTCTTTTTATAAGCAACCATTTCAGAAAATACATTTTTAAAAAAAACAGCAAATTATCATGGCAGTTAAAAAAACTAAGTTTATCTTCATTTCTGGTGGTGTACTTTCCTCTTTAGGAAAAGGTATTGCTTCTGCCTCTTTAGGTTTATTGTTAAAACAAAGAGGATTATCAGTAACAATCATGAAATTTGATCCATATATTAATGTTGATCCTGGAACAATGAGTCCACAACAACATGGTGAAGTATATGTAACTGATGATGGCGCAGAATGTGATTTAGATTTAGGCCATTATGAACGATATTTAGATGTATCTGGAACACGTTATAATAGTGTATCTTCGGGGCAAGTGTATTTTGAAGTGATTCAAAAAGAAAGAGAAGGTAGTTATTTAGGAAAAACAGTTCAAGTGATTCCTCATATAACTGATGAAATTAAACGTCGTATGACAATTTACGATAAGCAATATGATATCGTTATCATAGAAATTGGGGGCACTGTAGGCGATATAGAATCTTTGCCTTTTATGGAAACCGTTAGGCAAATTTGCCTAGAGAGAGGACCCAAAAATACATTGAATATTCATCTTACCTATGTTCCATATATTAAATCTGCAGGTGAGTTAAAAACAAAGCCGACACAACATTCGGCTAAAATGCTTATGGAAATGGGTATAAGGCCAGATATTTTATTATGTAGAACTGAATTACCATTAAATAAAGAAATCACTTCAAAAATTGCCTTATTCTGCAATGTCGAAGAAGATTCAGTAATTGAAGTTATGGATGCTGAAACGATCTATGAAGTTCCTACAAGCCTTGCTAAAAAGAACCTTGATCAAATTGTTCTGCGTAAATTTGGTATGCCTGTTGGAAAACTTGATTTAGATACATGGAATAAATTTGTTGCGCGTATTAAAAATCCTAAGTTTTCTGTCACAATTGGTTTAGTTGGTAAATACAATCAAGTTAAAGACTCGTATAAAAGCATTCTTGAGGCATTTATTCATGCTGGCGCTATTAATAATACCAAAGTTGATGTTGTATGGATTGATTCAGAAACAATTCAAAAAAACAATGCTGCGCAAGCGTTAAAAGGTTTGGATGGTATTCTGGTTGCACCAGGTTTTGGAAACAGAGGAATTGAAGGGAAAATTGAATCAATTAGATTTGCTAGAGAACAATCTATCCCGTTTTTTGGTATTTGCTTAGGTATGCAATGCGCAGTAATCGAATTTGCGCGGAATGTAGCTGGTATGAAAGATGCAAATTCTGGAGAATTTAAAAAAGGAAAGAATTTGGTAATTAATCTAATGTCTTCGCAAAAAAATATCACAGATAAGGGTGGAACAATGCGTTTAGGTTCTTATCCATGTAATATCAGAAAAGGTACTTTAGCATATGCAGCTTATGGTACAGAATCTATCGAAGAAAGACATCGTCACAGATATGAGTTCAATAATGCTTATCGCACTATATTAGAGCAACACGGTATGAAATTAAGTGGTGTTTCTCCTGATACTACGTTGATTGAAATTATAGAATTGAAGAATCATCCTTGGTTTGTTGGTGTTCAGTTTCATCCAGAATATAAATCTCGAGCAGTAAAAGGGCATCCACTATTCATCGATTTTGTGAAGGCTGCTTTAACGAATAAAAAGAATTAATCATTACCACCTAAAAGAGTAATTACTTCTTTAGGTAAATTTTTGTCCTTTCCATATAACTGATTTCTTTAAGAATAAGAATGGAATGATTGCTTCTATAATCATCATAAAGATCATTCCAGGAAATACATAGGCAATTTTATTCATTCTTTTAAGTGCTGCCAATGATGGTATAACTAGAATATAGTCTCCCATTATTCTAATTATCAAGATCATGATAAGCTCATTCCATGCATGATGATATATTGCATATGCTAAAAAAGCCCAGAATATAAATGCAAAGAAAACAAAAATATGCTTTCTCCATCCTAATCCATTTGAACCCTTTATCCAACGATGAAGTTGCTTAATAAAATCAGACCAATGTAAGCAAGGTTTTGTTTCAACTGCACATTCTTGATCGCATGGATATATGATTTTCCATCCTGATTTATGAACAGTTTGTAGTAATGATAAGTCTTCTGTTACTGAAAATGGAATGCCAGGATAGCCACCAATCTGTTGGTAAACAGCAAGCCTAATCGACAAATTATTGCCAAAACATCCTAATGGTTGGTCTAAAGAAACACCAATACAAGCTAATGTATGGTTCATTAGCCATTCCATATCTTGCATATGTTGAAAAAATGATTCCCCTTGAACCACTGTATAAGAAGCAACTAATCCAACATTGGGATTATTAAATTGTTTTGCAATTGATTCAATCCATGTGGCTGCAACCGAACAGTCAGCATCAGTCATCATTATAATATCACTGTTAGAATGTAGTATACCTAAATGTAAAGCACCGGGTTTACCTTTAAGATTACCTTCTCTTTCTTCAATTGCATGTATCACTGTAACTTGTGGATACTTAGCAGCAAAAGTATTTGCTATTTCCCCTGTTTTATCTGATGATCTATCATTTACTACAATAATATCAAAATTGCTATATGTACTTTGTAGTAGAGAATGTAAACATATTGCAAGATTATCTTCTTCATTTCTAGCAGGAACGATAACCGATACTTTATGCAATGACTGATTGGATTGTCTTTTTCTTGCTTTTGTACGTTCTAAAGAAGCTGCAACAATAAATAGCAAAGCTTTTACTGTAAATAGTCCTGCAACCATGAAAAAGAAAATAGACATATATTATCTAAAGGTGAGATAATCAATACTTATTGTAAAGATCCGACTATTTTTCTTCCTATACTATGATATTCAAATCCTAATTCAGCTATAGTATTTGGCTCATATAAATTTCTTCCATCAAATATTATGGGCATTGCCATATTATGTTTCATTAAAGCAAAGTCAGGCTTTCTAAACTCATTCCATTCTGTTGCAATAATTAATACTGCCGCGTCTGTTAATATTTCATATGAATTTGATCCATAATGCAAAGTATCCGCATATATATGTTTTGTATTTGGCATTGCTTCAGGATCATAAACATGAATATTAGCTTCTTGTTTCAGTAATGAGTCTATAATCCTATATGCAGGCGCTTCTCTTACATCATCTGTATTAGGCTTAAAAGCTAAACCCCATACTGCAATTTTAACGCCTTTAAGATTTCCTAAACGGTTAATGATATTAAGAATAAATCTATCTGTTTGAAATGTATTAGCAGCTTCAACTGCATGTATGATACCTAAAGGGGTTCCTACTGAATCTGTAGAATACAATAATGCTTTTACATCTTTTGGAAAGCAACTTCCACCATAACCAATACCAGCAAATAAGAACCTTTTGCCAATTCTAGTATCAGAACCTATTCCAATTCTTACATTTTCTATATCAGCACCAATTGCTTCACAATAACCGGACAATTCATTCATAAATGAAATTCTCATAGCTAAAAAGCAATTAGCTGCATACTTTGTGATTTCAGCACTTTTCTCATCCATAACATACATAGGATTACCACTTCTTAGAAATGGTTCATATAAATCCCTCATAGCTTTTTCTGCATATGCATTGCTAGTACCCACTACAACTCTATCAGGTTTCATAAAATCTTCAACTGCAAAACCTTCCCTGAGAAATTCTGGATTACTAACAATTTCTATAGTAAATCCGGGTGCATATTGTTGGCATACCGCCCGAACTCTTTCGGATGTAGCCACTGGTACAGTGCTTTTATTTACTAATATTCTAGGCTCTGAAATATTGTTTGATTTGATAAAAACAGATATATCTTTAGCAGCATCCAGAACATAATTTAAATCTGCAGATCCATCCTCGCCAGGCGGAGTTGGTAAACAAAGAAATAATATCTCACATGATTTGGTTGCATATTCAAGATCATTTGTAAAATGCAATCTTCCATTTTTTATATTTCTTTCTAATAAATGTTCTAAACCAGGTTCATAAATTGGCATGATTCCAAGCTTAAGCTTATTTACTTTATCTACATTAACATCAACACATATCACTGTATTTCCGCTTTCTGCAAAACAAGTTCCGGTAACTAGTCCTACATATCCTGTTCCAATTATTCCAATTGTTTGGGCCATGGTTAAATCCGATTATATAGAGTAAGTGAATTATTGATTATTCACTAGTTTTAAGATAACAAGTATTAGAATTATGAGTGCACAAATGGTGAATGCAAATTTAATGAATGTGCGCGCTAACTTGAAGAGTAAGGCGATAATAATAATCGCTATGATAAGTAAAGGTAAAGCTCCTAAAGTTAATAACCAATGATAAATACTTGATATCTGATCCATTTTTACATTCAATCCATTTTAAAACTAAATGTTATTATTCCAGACATTTCAACACCATCTGCTATCTTATTAAATCGCCAACGCTTTAATGCACTTAATGACTGTTGTTCAAGTAATGGATCACCTTTTTGCATTGGCTTCATATTTGCAACAGTTCCATCGGCTAATACAGTAAACTTTACTTTTAATTGGACATTTCTATCAAGCTTATTAGGACTTTTAGGTAATACTTTGCTTAATACAGTTCGATTGCCTCCACCGCCCCATTCGATGTCTCCTAATCCTAAGCCTAAACCAGTCCCTATTCCCTTATCACCAAGGCCAGTACCAGAACCAGCTCCATTTCCTATAGTTTTTCCACCACCAGATACACTATCCTTATCAGTTTTATTACTCTCAGACACTTTATCTTTTGCAATCAAGCTATTACTTTTTGTTGGGTCATTTGCAGAAGATGCTGATTTATCTTTACTAGCATCTTCTAGAGGATTAGATGGTTTTTTACCTGATGAAGAAATACCCTCAGCTGTTAAATTACCTTTTCTTTTACCAGTTCCATCCCCTTCACCAAAATTGAGAAGAATTATTGGATGCGAAATATGTTCAATCTTGATTGGATCAATTACTACTTTGGTATATGTAAAAAATATCAATAATAAAACCATACAAATAAATGCATATACAAAGCCCTTTACTGTAAATTTGTCCCAAATAAAAACAAAATTTACACGTGCATTATTTTCAGTATTTCTTGCATGATAACTCATAGGATATTTTTATTCGATTTTATCTATCCATGCTTGATTATAACCTGCTTTTTTTGCAGCAGATTGTGCAGATTCTCTGCTTTCAAAACCACCAAAACGGACTCTATACCAATTTGCACCTCTATTTTTATACATACTGATATAGGCACTTGATTGACCTCTAGATTTTAATTTCTTCAATGCTTCATTTGCATCATCTTTACTTGGAGTAGCATACACTTGTACCGAGTAAATACCTTTAACTGATGACTTTTTTGTCTCTTTATTGACTATTAAATCTTTATTTAATTTATTGATATCCTTCGATTTAGGACTTAATTTTTCTTCAGTCTTAGGATTGATCTTAGATGTAATTTTCTCTTTTAATGGTGTTGCTGGGTCTAAAAAGGTTTGTTTGATAATATCTGCTTTGCTATCATTTTTAACTTTATCTTCCTTTTTAGCAACAACTTTCACATCTTTCTGTACTATTTTATTCCTTTTACTCTTATCAGATTTACCCTTAGGAGATTGAGGTTTTTCTTGAATTTTTTCTTCAATCACAGGTTTATTATCAGATATTGATTCGGAAGAATTATTATCTAAAGGTTTGCCTTGTGCTAATTCTGCTCTTGTGATAGAATCTTGAACTCTTGCTATAGAATCCTGAATAATTGTATTTCTTAGAATAACAACTTGAGAATCAATCTCTATGAGATCGGGATTTGAGACTTCATTATTTTCAGTTTGTTCTGTAGTATCTATTACAATTTCAGGCTGACTTTTAGGTGAATCAGGAATCAAAAAGTAAATGAGTCCAGAAATCAATAAAATTGCTGCTATTACTTTGATCCAATTATTTCCAGAATTTTTTGGTGCTGGATTATCTGCAGACATCGTACTTGATTCTGGATTTATATATGATATAAAGCCACCTTTTTTTTCAGAATTGATTGTACCTGAAAATGGCTTATCTTGATTTTGTTCAGAATTCATAGAACTTTTTCCTTTTGATGAATTTTTAGACGAACCAGAACCGGAAAATGTTTGTCCATCCGAATCATCAAATCCTCCGAAATTATTGGGATTTGTATTTGGGTTTATATCATCATTCATATGCAGCCATTCAGTTTAATTAAAGGGAATATTTTAGGCCTAATGCTATAAAAATGCCACGTTCCTGAAAACCATTCCACAAATATACTTTTGAATTTAATATATTATCTAATCGAATATATCCTTTCATATTATATGGCAAAGCATAATTGCATTGCAGATTTACCATGAAATATGCTGGTAGAGAAATTGTAGACTGTTTATCAATTGATCTTTCGCCAATATACTCTGCAGAAAATACACTTTGTATATCATTATTCCACTTCATATCCCATGTAATTCCAGCTTTTATTGTCGGTAATAATGGAACTGAACCCTCAAAATCAGATAATTGACTATTAGTAAAAGCACATAATCCACTAAATGACATAGCATCATTGGGTTTCCATAATAACTCAGAGGAAAGTGTTAATATTCGAGCACCTACATATTCTATTGCATATCCAGAGTATGTATTTCTTTCTAATGAATTTGGGATATAAATAGGCATATCTGAACTGAGCCTATAATCAATTGATGTATGTATGCTTGTTTTGGCTGTTGGTTGATACATGAATGATGGTTTTATATGTATGATATCTCTTCTAAATGAAATTACTGAAGAATCGATGATATATGGATTATTCTGGACTATGTCTTGAAATGAATTTGCACTTAATCCGCTTTGTAAAAAGCCAAAAAGGGTTATATCTTCAGACATTTGATAATGCGCATTATACGTAATAAGTACTCCACCTAATGTAATATCTAGAGAATTTGTAGCTGATTGAAGATCTACGGATATATCTGATTGAATGTCATTGTATGTAAACTTAGTATATCCACCTAATTGTATCATATTATATGATGAGTTTTCTCGGAATGAATGTAAATCAACAGAAGCTTTAGCCCCATAATTCATTGTTCCAAATGGTCTTGAAATATCTAAAAATCCCATAATTCTTGCATCATTGGTTTGCTTCATATTTGTTTCGCATTGAAGCATATTCCACTCAGCGCCTGTGCTGTAGGTATATTCCTGATAATTTCCTTTAGTATGTGCATGTGCTTTTACGCCTAGAATCGATCGATCTACAGAAGAATCCATTCCAAAAAAGGAATAACCATTTCTGAATACCGATAAAGAAGATTCAGTTCTGCTGCCTCCAAAGAAAATGAACTTTTTAGGAGCATCATAACTTGCATTGATTGCTAGCTTTACTTTGCTATAATCAGCATTTTGAATATGCCCTTTACTTCCTTCATAATATCCTAATGCATCAACCGAATATCCTAATTCTTCAAATGTATATAATCCAATTAATTTTGGAGTATAAAATTGGCCAAGTTCAGCTTGAACAGAGGTTGATGATATATTTTTTTTGAATGTACTTTTTGGTAATGTTAACGCTGACAATAAAGGTGCTGGTATTTTTTCATTCGTATTTATTGAATCTAATTCTGTTTGTTTAAGTGATTGTGGTTTTAAAGGCTTTTGTTTAATTCCACCTTTTATCTCTGCACTCGCTTTGCCAGTGATAACAAATTCTTGTAAATCAATAGGTTGAACAGCATTATTTTGACCTTGTTGTTGAGCACAAAGAACTATAGGAAATACCATACATATTATGAATAGTTTCATTATCGGACCCTCCCATATTTCTTAAGTTTTGCTTGCGCTGCTTTTCCAAAATCATCATCTGCCCTAAGTGTTGATAGTGTTTGATAGACTTCAATTGCTGCTTCAATATTTTTTACTTGTTCATAGCTTTCGCCTAATCCAAGTAAAGACAATGTAAACCAATCTTCAATATTGCTAAACTTTTGTCTTACTTGATTAAATGCTTCTATTGCATTTCCTATTTCTTTTTGTTTCAGCCATGATTCACCTATTCTATATTGGGCTTCGGCTGCAATTGAAATATTTTCGAGTCTATCAATAAGCTTTCCAAAATGTACTCTTGCACTATCTAACATTCCTTTTGATCTATAGTACATAGCTATCTTATATCTTGACTGATCACCATATTCAGAGCTAATAAACTTGTCAGCAATTTCTGTAAATAAACGTAAGGACTTAAGTGTATCTGTTAGTGACACAGCAATTTGGGCTCTTTCATATCCAGCTTGAGCTGCTGAATTGCTATTCGGGAATTCATCCATTAACTTGATAAATGCTGTGTCGGCATCCCTCAGTAATTGAGATTTTTGCTTGAGCAATCCTATTTCAAGTAATGCCAAAGGTGCAAATTCACTTTTTGAATATGATGCATACACATCTTTATAAGAAGATTCTGCTTTGGAAGATTCACCCAAACTAGCATAACTTTTTCCTAAATAGAACAAAGCTTCGGCATTTCTTTCTTTATCATTATTCGATTTCAAAAACGATTCATATTCACTAATTGCGCTTTGAAAATTTTGTCTATTAAAAAAGCTCAATCCTTTATTCATCAGTAAATCTTTAGCTGCATCGGACTCAGGATGTGCTTTTACAAATTCATCTACTATCTGGTCTGCTTCTTGATTTCTTCCCAAAAATTCCAAACAATACTGAATACTTTTAACTGATTCGCCCGCTAATGGTGATTGAGCATATGAGTTTTTAACAATTGAATATTCTGTGATTGCTTTTTCATATTGCTCCATATTATAATAAGCATCCCCAATAGTATAATGGGCTCTTGCACATAATGGACTAGATGGATAAGAGCTAATCAAATCTTTTAAGTCTTCAATTGCTTCTGAATATTTTTTTTGCTGAAAATGCGTCCAACCTAATGAATATGATGCAGAAGGAGCCAAAGATGACTTTGAATGAGATCGTATAAATGTCCTAAATGCTTGCAATGCCCCATCAAAATCATTTAATCTATATAAAGCTTGTCCATATTGATATGCAGAATACTGCCCTTCTTCGGAATTTGGTAAGGCCTTATATGAGGCTTTATATGCAATAGAAGATTCTTTAAATTGTTTTTGGATATAAAATCCATCAGCCTTTCTTGCCCAACTTTCTGCTGCAAACCGTGAATCTGGATATTTCTTTAATAATGAAGAAAATGCCGTATTGCTTTTATTGAAATCTCTTGTCCTAAAATATGTCCAAGCTAATGCATACATACTTTCTTCAACTCTTTTGCTCTTTGGAAAATCTGAAATCAATTGATTGTAAAATTCTTCGGCATTTTTCAATAAATCTAATCTGAAATATGACTCAGCCAACCAAAACAATGCTTCATCTTTGCGTATATCACTTTTATGTTCACCTAAAAATGTAGAAAGTTCAATTGCAGCATCTTGATATTGTTCATTTTGATGTAGTGATACTCCATTTTTCAATCTAATTTCTGCTAATATATTTTCTTTATTGGGTAATGAAATATCAGAAAGTATTATTGCATTTCTTTCAGCTGATGCATATTCTCTGGCTGCCTTACCATACATTTCTAAATCTAAAAATATACTTCCAAGTAATAGATTAATCTTAACAAGTACTGTTTTGTCGGTGGTTTCTCTTTCTGCTTTCTGCAAAGCTTTTTTTGCTATTTCTAAATCTTTATCTTCATAGGCAATTTGCCCATATTCTAATAAAGATTGAGATATATATGGATATCCAATTTGTGCATTTAATAATGACAATTCTTTTTTTGCTTCTTCCCTTTTTTGTAATGCCTTGAGTACTATTGCATGATATAACTTTGCACCTTGCTTAATCAAGGATTGATCATCTTGAACCGAATCAATTACTGTTTGATAATATTGTTCTGCTAATTGATACTCTTTTAAGTGTAGTGTATTATAGCCAGCAGCCAGCCATACTTGGGGTTTCAAAGAAGAGGAAGGAAATATTCGTATAAATTCTTTAGCCATACTATGGCTACTTTGGTATTGCCCCGATAATGTAAGTGCTTCTATACGCAAAAATTGTATTTCTTGATCAGATGCTTCAGAATGCACTTGTTTTTCATACATCAATCCAATTGAATCTTTTTGTGATATTCGACGTACAATATTATGAGCTTGATCTAAGAATACAATTGCTGCATTAGGTTCTTTTAATGCTACTTTTACATTTGCTGCACGAATCGCAGAACTTAAAACTGTATTACTATATTGATATCTACTTAATAGCTCAGCATATAAAACACCTGCTTGCTGAGATTTTAGCTCTCTTTCGGCTAATTGAGCCCTAAAATATAATGCATCATCAGCTAATGAATGATCAGGAAATAGTTTTTGACACTCTGTAAGAAAAACTACCGACTGTTCTATATTCCCTAATTTCGCATGAGCTATACCTTTCCAATAAATTGCAGACCCACTTATATTTTTATAATAATTTTTATCAGTTTCTAATAGTTTATTAGCATTCATTGAAGCTTGATGAAAGTAATCTATAGAAATTACTAAATCTCCTTTATGAAATGCTATTGCTGCACGCTCGAACCATGCAATGGGTATAAACTTAGAATTGTTTCTTTGTTGTATAAAATCAGCTAAAGACTTATCTGCATAAGAATAATCAGCTTGCTCCCTCAAAATGATGGCTTGTAATATCCTAGCTTCGTCTGAGTATATCCCATCACTAAAATCTTTTAGGTATGTTCTTATATGTTCCCTTGATTCAATAAGATTTCCTTCTTGAAGCAAAGCATCAGTTTGCAATAGACTCTTAGGCCCATAAGAAATTTGTGGGTCTGCAATTTGACTGTTTGCAATAACATGCACTAATGCAAACATTGCCGAAAAAAGCAATCGTTTCATAGATGTTTCGTGGGGATGGATATATGCTGCATTCCAAAAATACAAATATCTTTAGTATTAAAAACACTGTTTTTTTAAGATACTAAGCAAATAATTTTTTTCTATGTAAAAATGTACAATAGTTAAAGAGATAGATCTATATTACCCATATTTCCTGCATGATAATCATCAATTGCTTGATTGATTTCATTGAAAGAATTCATCACAAATGGGCCCCGAGCTACAATTGGTTCATGATATGGAATTCCATATCCAAAAAGGATTTCAGTCCCTTCTGAAGCATCAATAATTATTGTATAACCTTTATCATTGAATTGTATAAGTGAATGCTGCTTGATATGTTCATTTTGAATCTGAACATTTCCTTTTTTTACATAAAAAAGAATAGATGAAGATTCAGGTACTTGAAGCTGAATATGTGTGTTTTCTAAAATTGATATTGTTGATAAAAAAATATCGGTTATAGAAATAACAGGACTTTGTACCGAATGATAGGTACCACTTATCAATTTCATTATAGCATGGGGATTCAAAGATATCAATGGTAATTGCTCTGATTGAATACCCTGATATACAGGAGGAGTCATTTTTAGGGAAGATGGCAAATTAATCCATAATTGGATAATTTCTAATTCACCGCCATTCTCTTTAAATGATTCAGATACATTTTCA
Source organism: Bacteroidota bacterium (assembly GCA_049317525.1). Classification (GTDB taxonomy): domain Bacteria; phylum Bacteroidota; class Ignavibacteria; order Kapaibacteriales; family UBA961; genus UBA961. The sequence continues at coordinate 48,757 of JBMOIC010000010.1, forward strand.
GAATGAATGATTCCCGAACCAGCTGTCATCCACTGAATACCCCCAGTACGAATAATACTTGAAGTTCCTAATGAATCTTTATGCTCGATATCACCATGATAAATGATAGTTACTGTTTCAAATCCCCGATGAGGATGTGGCCCAAAAGGTAATTCGAATCCTTTTTCACATTGCATTGGTCCATGATGATGTAATAATACAAATGGATCAATATCTTTTATAGCGGTGGATGGCAAAGGTTGTTTCATCTGCAATCCACCTTCATTAATAATCTTGGATTGCTCTATTTTTTTTATTGTTCTTATCATAGTGGATTGTCTTTTGGATTATTGCTTTTTAGCGCTTCCGCATTTCTTTTCAAACCTGCAAGCTTAGTTCTTTTAATCGGACTTTTTTTAAATCTAGTCGAAAATTCTTCTTGTGTCATAGATACGATTGCATCTAGCGACAAGGACATCTCATTATTTCTTGGGAATAACAATTCTTTATTTGTTTCTTTTTGGAATGAATTCCACGGGCACACTTCTTGGCATATATCACATCCAAATACCCACTGTTGTAGATTTTCTGATATGGCATCAGGAATTTGTATATCTGGCTTCGATTCAATTGTCCAATACGATATGCATTTTGTTGCATCAACTTTGTATGGTTCAATAATCGCATTTGTTGGGCATGCATCGATACAAGCGGTACATGTTCCACAATAATCAGTGATTTGTTTGCTTGCTGATAGTTTAATTGTAGAGATTATTACCCCTATAAAAAACCAAGATCCTATTGCTCGATTAATGATATTTGAATGTTTTCCTTGCCAGCCAAGTCCTGCTTTAACTGCCCATTGTTTTTCTAATATTGGGCCAGTATCAACATAAAATTTATGCTGGGAATTGGGTACTAATTCAGTAAGCTCTTTCGATAATGATTGCATCATTGCTGGTAATATTTCATGATAATCTGTACCCCAAGCATATCGAGATATTTTCCCTTGTGTAGAATCATCTTTGTGCTGAATATCTGTATAATAATTTAGTCCAACTACAATAACAGATTCTGCCTCTGGTAAAATAAGTGTAATATCTTTTCTTTTCTCTTGCTGAGTGGCCATATACCCCATTGAACCATGATAGCCAGCATTAATCCACTCCTGAAAATGAGAAAATTCTTGATTGAATTCTTCTACATCGGCAATGCCAACCAGATCGAAACCTATTGATATAGCTTTTTCTTTAATGAATTCCGAATATTGCTCAATTGATGTATCAGAAAACATATAATGTCCCCATCAGAAATTTTCCAACCATAATGGACGAGTTTTTTTTGGTTGTTCTAACCACACTAATCCTTCATCTTCAAATATATGATATGTAAGTAATCGTGCATTACTTCCTAATGCTTTGCCAGATTCTAGTGAATATATCCATCCATGTAGTGGACATGTCACTGTTTTTTCTTCCAAAAATCCATTGCATATTACAGCTGCATATTGATGTGGACATATATTAGAAACAGCAAATAATTGATGATTGTCTCTGAATACAGCTATTTGGACATCTTCATCAAAATAGAAATTTTTTCCTTTTTGGGGAAAGATATCACCAGATTTACACAATTGAATATACTGCTTATCGTGAAATATTCCTTTTTGATATATTCCAATTGATTGTTCAAACTCAATATTGTCTTCATTATCATATGCATTCACATTATAACTCCACTTTTTCTGCTAATGCAAAACCTTTATCAGTATGCTTTATGTTACCTGCCGGAACAAATGCATCGTGCTCAAAGCATATTATCCATTTTTCTTCTACTGCTTTAGTTAAAATCTTATGTTTTTCTTCCATAGATGTTAAAGGGAAATTATCATAACCCATAACATATGGCACTGGAATATGTGCTGCTGTAGGCAATAAATCTGCAGGAAATATTAAGGTTTGAATATCATCGGTAACTGTAATCATTTGTAAAGCTTGCGTATGGCCATGCAATGTTTGCACAGATAAACCTGGAAATAATTCGCCAGGACCATCTAATATCTCCATCATTCCATTGTGTATAATAGGCTCCCAGTTTTCTGGCATAAAAGAAGCTTTATCTTTATCTGTGGGATTTCTTGCCCATAACAGATGATCTTTTTGTACATAATGTTTTGCATTCGGAAACATCGGCACAATTTCTCCCGTTTCTGTTCGATAGGTAGAACCACCCGAATGATCAAAATGTAAATGAGTAAATATTACATCAGTAATATCCTGTGCTTTTAAATTATGAATTTCTAAAGATGCCTGAATGGAAGCTCTTGTATAATCAACATTATAAATATTTTGTAGTTTTAATGGCATTTTACTACCACATCCAGTATCTACAATAATTCTTCTATCTTCATATTGAATAAGCAAACCCCTTGCTGTCATCGGAATGCGATTTAATTCATCACCAGAATTATATGCCTTAGACCACAAAGGTTTTGGAACAACTCCAAACATTGCACCACCATCTAATGCAAAATCACCTGTTTCAAAATGCTGTATAGTAAACTTTCCTATCTTCATATTAATCAACAAGATACTGTGTTTGTATAAATCTTTTATCTAATAATTGTTTTTCTGCTGATTCTGCTTTTTCAAAATTAAACTTGTTGTATTCTGCTATACAATACGATTGAATTTCTTGCAATCCAGGATTATTGATACTGCCAATATGAGTAGTATTCATATGCTTTGGCTTCTGATACTCTCCTTGTTGAACTTTTTGTCCAATCTGCATATAAGCTTCTCTAAAAGAAATCCCTTGTTGAACTAATTCATTTACTGAATCAACTGTATACATCAGTTCATATTTTTTATCTTGAGTAATACCTTGATGATAAGAACTATTCTGTAATGCTATTGTTAATAAAGACATACATGTTGATAATTCTGTAAAAGCAGGAAAAAGTATTTCTTTTGTTATTTGATAATCTCTGTGATATCCCGAGGGTAAATTTGTAGTAATTCCACTAATTTCTACATGAATAGCACTAATTCGATTACATTTAGCTCTGATTAACTCGAAAACATCTGGATTTTTTTTATGAGGCATGATACTAGAGCCTGTTGTAAACTCTTGCGGTAATGACATAAATCCGAAGTTTTGACTAGTATATAAAGTTATATCCATTGCCATTTTACTAATACTTTGGGCAATTCCCGAGAGTGCTCTAGAAACAATTAATTCACTTTTGCCTCTTGTCATTTGAGCATAAACAGAACTTATATTAAGTCCTTCAAAACCAAGTAAATCTGTTGTTAATGTTCTATCTAAGGGGAATGATGAACCATATCCTGCAGCACTTCCTAATGGATTTCTATTCACAAATCTATATGCTGATTGAACAGTAAGTAAATCATCGGTTAGTGATTCAGCATAAGCTCCAAACCATAAACCAAATGAAGATGGCATCGCAATTTGCAGATGTGTATATCCCGGAATAATGATATCCTTGTATTGATCTCCAAGTTGTAATAAAGACATAACAGCATCTTTAACATTACTTGCAAGATGAAAAAGTTGATGTCTTAGGAACAGTTTTATATCCAATAAAGATTGATCATTTCTAGATCTTCCTGTATGAATTCTTTTACCTGCTTCACCAATTTTCTTTGTAAGAACTAATTCTACCCAAGAATGAATATCTTCACATGATTGGTCAATTGTAAATTCTTCTTGTACTACAATATGATATAATTCATGTAAAACAGACACAATAGATGAGAGCTCAGATCCGCTAATTAGTCCTGTTTTTTTCAACATTATTGCATGAGCAATTGAACCAAGTATATCGTATGGTGCTAAAAATACATCGAATTCTAAGTCTTTACCAATGGTAAATGCTTCGATTTCTTTATGAACAGAATATCCTTTATCCCATAGTTTCATAGAATGATTATCAGTAAACGAAGTGATATTTACTTTTTCCATTTAATTGAGCAACCGATTGCTTTTGTAAAATCTGGACTTGCTGGTTTATTTTGCATTAAAGATTCTATTGCATTTGCTAGGTATTTTTCTTTTACATTCTCTGCATCACTATGATTATCATCAATAGCACCTATATAGGCAATAGAAAACACTCCAGAGTTATTCTTTAACACATACACATGTGGTGTTCTTGTTGCGCCATATGTTTTAGCAATTTGCTGGGTTGCATCTTGAATATATGGGAAAACAAAACCCTTTTCTTTTGCTCTGATTTTCATATTATCATATGAATCTTCTGGTACCGATACTTCATCATTTGGATTAATAGCTATAACAGGAAATCCTTTTTCTGCATACATCTTATTGATTTGAATAATGCGATCTTCATATGCTTTTGAAAATGGGCAATGATTACATGTAAAAATGAGAATAATCCCTTTTGATGAGGAATAATCTTTTAGGCTAATCATCGATCCATCAACATTTCTTAGAGAAAAATCAGAAGCGATATCGCCTACTTTTAATCCATCAGCAGCAAAAATGTTCACACATGTTATGCAGGATAACAGAAGAGAAAAAAACCATAATTTTTTCATAATTCACTCTTTAATAATTGTGTAATAATATCTTGTAATTCTTCATGTTTAAATTGTTTTTCAAAGAATTTGCGAATTTTTTTTTGATTATTAATCAGTAAAGTAGCTGGTAAAGCACCACTCCACTCACTATCAACTTTATCTATCCATTCATTTGGATTTTCAGCTTTTAATAACACTATCTCGGATTGAATATCTTTCTTTTTTATGAAAGGAAGTAGAATTTTTTCTTTGTCTTGTATAAAATCCAAACTAATTAAAAGAACTTTTACTGATTGATTTTTATACTTCGCATTAATTTCTTCAAATATTGGTAATTCTTCAACGCATGGCTTACACCATGTTGCCCAAAAATTTATTATGTATAATGTATCATGAGTATTATGAAGCAAAGAATCAATTTGTGAAAAAGAGATAATTCTTCCTTGATTTTGGGCATTAATATTTGGAGTGCTATGGATAAAGACCCATGCCAATAAAGGTAGAAGCAAACTATAATGTACTTTATATAGCATTATTGTATCACAGTACGTTTAGTTTGCAAGCGGTCAAAATATTGTCTGATAAGAATTTCATAGTCTTTTGTATACCCTTTTCCTAAAGATCTAAGCACATCTTGCATCGCTTTATTTCTTCCTTCTGGAGAGTTAAGATTTAACTGTGGAGGACTTTTTACCGTGATGTCTTGTCCACTTCTGGATTCTCTGTCTTTTTCATAATCTCTTTCATTCATAGATCTAGAAGCATCCAATAACCTAGACAAAATTCTTTCTTGTCTTCTTCTAGTTTCTGGAGTGATAATTCCACTTTCCATATCAGCAACAATCTCTCGCATTTCATCTGCAATTTTCTTTAAGTCGCCTAAAGATTTTCTTTTACCAGTTGGATCAGTTTGTTGTTTGGCTAATTCTTCCATAGCTTGTTGAGCTTTACCTTGTTGTCCTGCTAATCGAGCTAATTGCTGTTGTTGTTGCGGAGACAAACTTCCATCTTGTCCAGGTTGTGGCATTCCTGAATTAATCTGTTGTTGCATACCTGCCATTTTCTGCAATTGTTGCATCATGCCTCCACTGCCTGCTTTTGCTTGGCCCTGCCCTCCGGGATTATCACAAGATCCATCACCTTCGCCTTTCATCTTATTTAAGGCATCTTGCATTTGGATAGATGCTTTATTTAATGAACTCATAGCAGCCATTTGAGATTGAGCAGCATTCGAAGGATTTCTTTGAGATAATTGTTCAGATGCTTTTTGCATTTCTTGCATAGCATTAGACATTTCTTTTACCATTTCAGGACTTACTTTTGTTGTCTTTTGCGCTAATTGCATCATTTGGGCAGCCATATTTGCTAATTGATCTTGCAATTGCGCTTGGTCTTGGGCTGCTTTTTGTAATTGATTAGAATTAAAATCTAATGATTCTGTTTTCTGTTTTTGGGCTTCTTCTTGTTTAGACATACTTAAAGCATCTTGCAATGATTTTTGCATTTGCCTGATGGCTTCTTTATTCATATTTTTTTTCATCTCTTGCTTTAGCTTTTTCATTTGCTTGGCAAAATTCTTAACATTTTGCGCAGCTTTTTTCTGCTTTTGCGCAGACTTATTCATATCCCCTTTTTGCATTTCATCAGAAGCTTCTTGCATTTCTTGAGATGTTTCTTGTTCAGCTAATTCTTCTTTTGCTTTTTCAAGCTCTTTCATGGGCATTTGTTGAGCAAGATCTTTCATTAATTGTTCAAGATCTTTAAGTTCTTTTGCCATATCTTTTAAGTCTTGCTGCAATGCTTTGTTTTCTAATTCATTAGCTTTTTTTTCTGCTTGATTAGATGGATTTGTGTTTTCCGTCTTTTTGGCCAATTGTTCTTGTTGTTCTGCTAATTTTTCAGCTCTTTTAAGCAAAGCATCTGTTTTTTGTTCTGCTTGTAAACGCTTTAAAATATTCATTGTTCTTTCAATTCCCTTCCTAAATTCTTCTTCATTGAATTTCATTTGTTTCATTGCTTGTTGAATTTGTTCAGGGCTTAATTCTTGCATGGCTTTTTGCATTTCTTCCATTGCTTTCCGCAATTCTGGAGAATTTACTTCTCGCATCAGTTTTTGAAGCTCTTTATATTGCTCCATTGTTTCTGGTGAAATCGCATTGTTATCCTGCAACTTTTCGGTGATATCTTGCAATTTTTTATCTATCTGATCCATCTTTTTCTGAAGATTTTCCTGCTTTTTCATCAGATTATCTACTTTTTTTGCGTCTTTCCAATCCATATTTTGTTGTTGCTTTAGCATTTCTCTTTGTAATTCATCCAATTCTTTAGAGATTTCTTTTGCTTCAGCTGCTGTTTTTTCCAGATCTTTTACTGCATTATCTTGTACTGAATCTGCATTAGACAATACTTCATCTAATGAAGGTAATCGAACACTGATAATTGATGTTCTTGAAGATTTTGGGCCGGTAATAATATCATTATCAATGATTTCACAATAGAATTCATATCGATCACTTGGGGCAATTCCAACTTTATTTATATCCCACATATATGGAATATCTGCGCTTACAGTACCACTTGGAATAGGAATACTTAGCGAGCTAAAACTTTTGGACTCTGGTGCATATTTGGATTCAGCTAATCTATACCACAGTTTTAATGATGAAAACCCATAATCATCGGCTATTTGAAGAGAAATAGGTAATAATGCTTGTTCATTTACAGTAATATCATGATTTGGCTCTATCAATGTAATAATGGGAGAATTGTCACGAATGGTAGTTATGGAATAATGGAGTGGCTCTTCATTTATTCTTCCATCTTTGTCTTTAATTTCGATATAATATTCACCATCTTTTTTTACTGTAAATCCTCCATTTGCAACCCTTGATTCTCCTTGTAATGCTATTCTAACAGTATCATAACTTTTGGCTTTACTGCCATTTACCGTATCTTTTTGATTATATGAAGGATACAATACAATGATTGAAGCTTTGCTTATATCTTTGCTTGAAACTACAGATAATCGAACGGTAGTACCAATAAGGCTTATGATATCTGCATTTTGTTCATTTATTGTTTTTGATGCTTGTTTACTATATGCTGGTGGTTGAACGGTTCCTGAGATAGAACGTATCTGAGGTCTATCAATCACGGTGATTTTCCCAATGGCTGTTTGTACTGGTTCATTTAACCAGTCTGACATTCCATAAAACTCTACACTTTGTTTAAGTGATTCTATCTGATAGGTATATACATTAGTAGAATCTGCTTGCAATTGAAATTTTTCGAAGTTTTGCTGTTTACCTTGCTTTAGCATCAGAAAAACAGAGGCAGGCATAGTTCCATGTACAGTGATAGAAATGCGTGCTTTTTCACCTCTTAATTGTTCTTTATTAAGGGGAGATATCGTTAAATAGAATGGCGCAGGTGGAACAAATGATGTATCATGATTCCAAAGCCTATACAATGAAGATTGAAGAGATTGAACGCCAACAATACTAATTGATGATATAACTATTGATAGTATAAAAAAAAGAAATGCCCTTTTTTTCTTTTGATGATTAAGTATTACAGAAAAATCTTTCCCTTTTGTTAATGATGATGCATATGAAAATGCAGCATATACAAGTTCTTTAGATGTCCCTTGCTTATTAAATTCTAATAATTGCATTGCATTTAGCAAAATATCTCTAATATCACTATAAACATCTCCAACTCTTTTAGCTAATTGATATAATGTATCTTTTTTTGACATGCCGATTAATAGCATGATAGATGGGAATACATTAGAACCAAGTGCAACAATAGACAATATTACCGATGTATAAAATAATGTTGTTCTTGTTTGAATATTACCTTGAGCTATAGCTTCTAATGCAGAAAAAAAGAGAACAATAATAGATATATATGAAATACCAATAAGTAATCCAGAAATAGTATTATTAATCAGCTCTGAATGTTGAACTTCTTCAAGCCTTTTAATAATATCCTCATATCCTTTTTCTATAGGATTTGTATTCATATAAAATTATCTAGTTAAAGCGTAAACAATAATGTTTGTACCAATTTTCAAGGAAATTTCACGTTTTTCATTTGTATCATGATGAATTTCTGGATCTGCCCAACCATCACTTGGATTGGTTTCTACTGTATAGAACACACATAGTTTGCCATTATGAAAAAGGCCTAGTCCCTGAGGCATTTTTGCATCATGTTCATGTATTTTTGGCATACCATTTGGAAAAACAAAATGTGATGAATAAAGAGGATGATTAAAGGGTAAATCGATAAAATTTTGTGATGGAAACACCTTTTTCATTTCTTTACGAATAGAAGCGTCCATGCCATAATCATCGTCAATATAAAGGAAACCTCCATGTTCTAAATATGCTTTTAGTCTAGCTACTTCATTATCTGAAAAACTAACAGTACCATGACCTGTCATGAAAAGTATAGGATACTGAAATATATTATCAGATGAAATATCTACATATTCATATTTAGGTTCTACTTGAATAGTAGTATATTTTCTAATATATGCTAAAAGATTCACTTCAGAGGATTGATCATTATACCAATCACCACCACCTGAATATTTTACTCTTCCAATTTTAAGCAAACTATTTTGTTGTTGTGCTTGAATTGGTATTAAACATATCACTAATAAAAATGCAAAAAGCATATATCTGATGAATTTCATATTACATTTGTGATAGGCATAGATGAACATACATTTAATATGCATAACGTTCGAATGTATCAAGTATTTGAGTCCAATACAATAGATTCAATTAATGTACGATAGTCTTCTGCATTTTGTTCTGAATCACTTTCTGCAATAAATCTGACAATGGGTTCAGTATTAGATATTCGCACATGTATCCAACTCAATCCAAAGTCCATCCATATCCCATCATCATATCTAATCTGAAGTGCATGTTCACCCAAAGTATCAGCAATTTTTTTATACAGTACTTGCGGATCTCTATCCCAATTTGATTTACCTTTAGCTATATATCTTTTGGGCAAACTATCAGATATTTTGCTCAATGTTGAATGTTCACATCTTAGCAAAGCAATAATCAATGCAATTCCAACCAAAGAATCTCTTCCATAATGACAACTAGGCAAGATTACGCCACCACTACCTTCCCCACCTATAATTGCATTATGCTGTTTCATTGCTTTTACAACATTAATCTCCCCAACTGGACTTCTAAATGTTTTGGCTTTATATTCTTCTGAAATAATATCTGTAATTCTTGAAGTTGATAAATTAACGACAACACTTTGAACTTCATTGATATCTATCATAGATAATAAAGACTTAACAGATAAAGCAATTGTTTTTTCTTCGCCTATGGGAATGCCATGCTCATCAATCAGAACTAATCTATCTGCATCTGGATCTATGGCTATTCCAAAGTCTGCTTTATGGTTTAGGACAGCTTGCGATAATTGATATAAATTCTGTGGAATTGGTTCGGGAATGTGTGGAAACATCCCTGAATTGTCACAAAACAATGGAATTACTTCGCATCCTAATAATTCTAATAATCTAGGTATAAATATGCTTCCAGAAGCGTGAACGGCATCCACAACTACTGTGTATTGTTTACCCAAGAAACAAGATTGTTTTGTAATTGATTCGATGGATGAAATGACAGCATTACAATGATATTCTACCGCATTTTCTACAGTATATATCGTACCAGGAATGATATTTTCTGATGAATCATGAGGAAAATTATCTACTATGTGCCAGAATTCTCTATTCTGTTGTTCGTCTAAAAATACTCCATCAGAACCTAGAAATTTCAATCCATTCCATTCTTGAGGATTATGTGAAGCTGTAATTGATATTCCACCTGCAGCTTCAGAATGTTCTGTTTGTAATTGAATAGTTGGTGTTGGTGCAATACCTAATAACAATATATCTCTGCCACAAGCTTGCAAAGTTCCAATAAGAATATGTTCCATCCATAATCCAGATGGGCGGCCATCTCTTCCAATAACTATTGGTCCTTCGGGACAATATTGTGCAAAAGCAGCAGCATATCTACTAATAATTTCAGGCTGAAGCCCTGTCCCTAATGTTGCTCTTAATCCAGAAATTGATCGTATAAATGCCATTGTTTTTCTACTTGTAAATGTCTTAATTAAGCGCAAATATAAGGGAACAACCTGATATATATTGAGAATAAAAAAAGGCTGTGCATAACTTATACACAGCCTCTCATTATAAAGCAGAAAGTAGACTAGTCTTCTTCGATTGGTGTTTGAATATTAATCTGAACAGTTCTATTGTACAAACGTCCTTCTGGCAATTGATTAATAAAGAATTCTTGTTCTTCTCCAACACCTTTTGATTCAAGGGATTGGAATTGATTCTTTGTTGCAGCACGAATTCCTGTTTCAACTGTTTTGGCACGATTAGCAGACAATTTACCATTGGATTCGAACATTCCAATAACATCAGTATGGCCTTCTATAGCTATATCAGATTTAGGAGTTGTTCGGGTATACACGAATTCTTTAAGAATTCTTTCATTGAATGGGCCTGCATCAAATCTATTGAATGGGAATAGAACAAGTTTATATGTTTCACGTGTTTTAGCACCAGCTTTTTCAACTTTTACGCCTGGCTTATTCTTAACTATCATTACTTTTATAGAAATTGGATCTGATGAACATTCAGTTCCATTGATACTTTTTACGATAAGCTTAGCTGTAAAAGGAGTTTCTTCTGTAACACTTTCTTTTAATTCGGCACCTGTTTTATCTTTCCAATTCCATGTATACGATGCTTCATTTTTACCAACTTGATTTAAAGTAGCCCATTGTTTATCACTACGCATAATTTCAATGCGGCGAGAAGCAATAAGTGATTCATCAATACCATTATTCATGATAAAATTCATAGACAATGGAGAAGGAAATATAGTAGGATCTCTATCTATCAATGGCTCCATGACAAGCCAAAGATCTTCAGGATCACCTGTAAAGGATAATTCTGTACGACGATTTTCGATATTAGAATATAATTTACTTTGAGGGTCTTTATCACTTGTTTTGGATGCTACTTTATCGTCAGGTAATCCTCTTTTTTCTAGTGTTAAGCGATCTTCGGATATATGCCAAACATTTTTCAAATAATTATAAATTACCTGAGCACGTTTTTCGGATAATGCCATATCGCCTTTTTCACCAGCCGAAACATCATCATTACATCCGGTAACTTTTACTTTTACATTTGGATATTTAGTAAGACGATATCCATAAATATTCAAGATATCATAATATTTTTCTGGTGTTTTGGCATTCTTATCACCTTGTACTTTTTCATCAGAAAAACCTGCTGTCTGGTCAAAAGATGAAAATAGTCTGTAACGACTAGGAATACTTGAAGAAGTAGAATCAAAGAAAACGTATGGTAATAATGGGAATAAATCGATTGTAGCAACTTCTTCTAATACTAATCCCTTCCAAGAAGCTAATTCAGGCTTCTTTTTAGACGCACGTTTGATAAAATCAGAATATTCCATTTCTGCTGAAAGAACAGGGCGTTTACCCAATAAAATTCTAACAGGAGGCTCTTCTTGAGACTCTTTTGCTTTATCATTATCGTAGGTAGTTTCTGGCTTTGTAACAATAATTTCTTCTACTTTTTTGCCATAATTAGCGTTTTCAGCTGTAATTCTGTACTTAATCGTTTTGCCAGCATCTTTACCTTTACCATAATCAGAATTCATAACCACATATTGAAATTCTTTTTTAATGTTGGTAACCGAATCTGTTTTCTTGGAACCAGTAGTCAAATTCTCGATAGTTATTGTTGCAGGAACTGATTCATTTGTACATTCATCATTTACAAAAACACGTACAATAACTGCTCTTGATAATGGCGGAACAAATGCCATAAAGATATCTTGTTCACCTTGGGCATTATCATAGTTTCTATTAGATGAGAAATAAATAACATCACCAGAAGCTGGGAAAGATATAAATTCTTCATCATCTTTTGAATTAATTCCAGGATATGGAATTGGTTGAGGCTTTGTCCAAATATTTTTTTCTGGATCTGTAAGGGTGGTATAATAAAAATCTTTTTCTCCAAGATTTGGTATATGGCCAGTAGAAGCAAAGTAAAGTGTAACACCATCTTTCGAAATAAATGGTCCTAATTCTTGTTTGCCAGTATTAACAATATTTCCCAAATTTTTTGCTAAAGACCACTCGCCTTTGTCTTCGTCAAAATCTGAATACCAAATATCATAATTCTCATTGCTTATGTCATTTTCAGTATTATTTGGTCCTAAACGATTTGAGGAATAATACACTCTATTTCCATCTGGAGACAAAGATGGTTGTGAATCCCAAAAGCTTGAATTTACATTTTTTCCTAGATTTGATGGCTTACCCCATTTTACCCCGTCAATGGTAGTTTCATACAAATCACAAGAACCAAATCCATCTTGGCGATCACAAGCTGTAAAAATTAAACGCTGACCATCAGATGAAATGGAGGCTGCACCTTCATTAAAAATGGTATTAACAGTGTTTTTACTTTCTTTTGGTTCTGGTTCAATATTTAATACAGAACCAGCTGGGAACATATCTAAACGTTCCTCTTTAGATGCTGCCCAAAAATCATCTGATGCTGGGCCACGATAATCTACCTCTTTACTTGCTTTACTTCCCTTTCTGTTCGAAACAAAAAATAATGTTTTACCATCTGCAGTAACCGTTGGAGCATATTCATCTGCACCAGAGTTAATAACAGGACCAAGATTAACAATCTTGATATTTTTCGATTTCAAAGCCTGGGAAGCATCTTCATCCGGATTGATTGTAGCTGCATACAAAAACAATGGGACTTCGGGTGCTCTTTCAGCTGCAATTTTCATTGCATGTCGAATTTTGTTTTCTGCTTTGTTTGCCAAAACAGGTATGGTTATTAAACCACAAATAACGGCAATACCGAAAAGAGTAGCAATGCGTCTTTTCATAGGGTAACCTTGTTGTGAAAAACGAAAAAAATCAGTAAAGTTTTTATCAATTATCTAATGTCTGTATGATACATAATACAGAACCTTTTTCAATAGCCTTTCCAATCTGAGTACTAACTTTTGATACGATGCCATGAACAGGTGCTTTTATAGAATTCTCCATCTTCATAGCTTCTAATACAAAAAGTGTTTCTCCTTTTCGGACTCTTTTTCCTTCGGTACACAGAATTTCTTTTAATAATCCTGGCATCGGTGCTAGTAATTTGTTGACAGATTTAGATGTTACATTGCTTGATTGAAGTAATTTCTGATAATGATATTGTATATCATTAAGAATATATGCCGGATAACTATAACCATTTAAAGAAAGCTCAACTGTATTTCCTTGAACTTTTGCATATACAATTGTATCAATTCCAATTTTATTATCATGTAACTTAAGTATGCACGGATATTCACTTATTATCGAAATAGAAAATTCGTTTTCTAAGATATGAACTGTTCCTGATTCTTCTAAGTTTATAGAAATGAAGTGCTTACTATCAGTATATTCGGCATTTGCAAAGTAATTATTGGACATCAATTCAACTGAGTGTGTAACAAGTATGTTGAAGGTTGATGAAAATTAGTTAAATTTTTTCGTTTACGCATATAAAATTATCCACATTAATGAAAAATTTTAGAAGTTTACCACATGATCAACAGAAAAATACTCAAGATTTTTATGCTAGAGTATATGATCTTGTTCGCTTGATCCCCCCTGGAAAGGTTTGTACCTATGGAATTATTGCAGAATTTTTAGGTGCAAAATCCTCTTCTAGAATGGTTGGCTGGGCTTTAAATTGTGTGATTGACCGTATAGATATTCCATGCCATAGAGTTGTAAATCGCAATGGTGATTTAACTGGAAAACTTCATTTTGCTTATCCAGAACAAATGAAAGAATTGCTATTGTCTGAGAATATTCAATTTATAGGTGAATCTGTAGATATACACAAACATTTATGGAATCCTCGTGATCAGGATTTAATTACTTAATATTTAACCATATATCTTTGATATAATATGAAATCTAATCGTAGAAACTTTATTGGTGCTTTTGCTTCTTTTTCAGCATTAGCTAGTACAAAAATATTTGCATCTTCAGAAGATTCTTCTACTGGGATGCTAACTAAACATGAACTTCCAGCGCTACCATATGCATATAATGCTTTAGAACCATATATTGATGCTAGAACCATGGAATTACATCATTCTAAACATCATAAGGCTTATGTAGATGGTTTAAATAAAGCAGAAGCAGAATTAGCTAAAGCTCGTTCTTTACAAGATTATAGTTTCATTCAATATTGGAGTAAACAATCTGCATTTCATGGAGGTGGGCATGCTTTACATTCTTTATTTTGGAAATCTATGGCTTCACCATCCCAAGGTGGTGGTGGAGAACCAAAAGGACTTTTATCAGAAAAAATTAAAGAAGATTTTGGATCATTTGACTCTTTTAAAAAGCAATTTTCAGCTGCTGCTGCTTCTGTAGAAGGTAGTGGATGGGCAATTCTTCATTTAAGAAAAAGCGATAATCGTCTGATAATTTTACAAGCAGAAAATCAACATAAATTGTCTGCTTGGGATACAATCCCTTTACTTAATATTGATGTTTGGGAACATGCATATTATCTTACATATCAGAATAAAAGGGCAGACTATATACAAGCTTGGTGGAATATTGTGAATTGGCGTTTTGTTGAAGAAATGTATACGCTATATAGAAAATAATTATTCACTTTATATTTTTATTCTGAAATTTATGATATACTATCACAAAAATAGAAGAAAGGCATATACCAATAATATCTGCGATTAAGTCTGCAATCTCTGAAGATCTACCAATTACAAAATATTGGTGATATTCATCTGTTGCGCCATAAAAAGCACCAATTATGATACTTATAATGAGTTTTTTTTTGAGTGAGGTTTTTTTATAAGGAACAAAGGCAATTAATAAGGAAATTCCAAAAATAAAGTATGCAATGATGTGCAAAACTTTGTCATACCATGCAAATGTAGAATGTATATAAGGTATTTGGGGCAAAGATGAAACATAATAAATAGATAAAGCTGCACCAAGTACTGGCAAAGAATAAAGGATTTTTTGAATAACTATATTCATGGTTAAGCACGAATTATCGTACAATTCCTTTTTTAGAACTTTTGATAAAATCTACACACTTTTGAACTTCAGGAATAATATGTTCATTATTTTTGGTATATGCATCGATACCATCTGTAGTGTTAAAACCACTAAAAAATACTGATGAATAGAAAGAAGAAATATTATCTACCATGTCATCAGAGAAACCTCTACGCCTTAAACCAATTTTATTCACACCTTCAATTTTTCCGGGGTAACGGCCAACCAAAGCATATGGTAGAATATCTTTTGCAATCTTACAGTCAGCACCAATCATAGCATGATCTCCAACAGTACAGAACTGAATAATTTTAGCCAAACCACCAAGGATTACCCAGTCTCCAATTGTAACATGTCCTGCCAATTGTGAAACATTTGACATCACAACATGATTTCCGATAGTGCAATCATGTGCAACATGACAATATGCCATAATCAAACAATCTGTTCCTATCTGTGCTCTTCCTGTTGCTTCGGTACCTCGATTTATTGTTGCGCATTCTCTGATAACAGTTCTATCCCCTATGATTGCATAGGTTTTTTCACCTTTGAACTTTAAATCTTGGGGTTGAGCCCCTATGACTGCTCCGGAAAATATATTGCAATCATTGCCAATTCTGGATCCATCTAATAATACTGCATGTGGATGTATATATGTATTATCACCAATAACAACATCGTTTTCTATTACTGAAAATGGGCCTATAATTACATTTTCACCAATAATTGCATTTGGTGAAACACTTGCTAATGGATGGATATTTACTGACATAAAAGTATTTATAATTATTCGGATATTGTTCTATCAACAATAGCTGCTGATAATTCAGATTCTGCTACTAACACTTCATTAACATATGCTTTTGCCTGTAATGCAAAAGTATTAAAACGCTTGCTTATCATTTTAACATCTAGTACTAATTGGTCTCCAGGTATAACTGGCTTTCTAAACTTAGCATTATTAATGCCCATAAATAGCACCAATTTATCTTTTTCAAAAGTACTAGTATTAAGTAATAATAAACCACCTACTTGTGCCATTGCTTCTATGATTAATACGCCTGGCATTATAGGTCTATCTGGGAAATGACCAATAAAGAAAGGTTCATTTATAGTAACATTTTTATAGCCAACTATTCGATTTTCTTCTTTATCTATATATGTTATTCTATCTACTAAAAGAAATGGATATCTATGTGGCATTACCTTGATGATTTGATTGATATCCAATACTATAGCATCTGTTTTTCTAACTAAATTCTTCTTTTGTAATTTCTTTTGTAGATGAAGAGCCCTGATTTTTTTTGCAAATTCAATATTAGAGGCATGACCAGGGCGGGCAGCAAGAATTTGTCCTTTTATTGGAACACCTATTAATGCCAAATCGCCTAGCATATCTAATAGCTTATGCCTTGCAGGCTCATTTTTAAACCGTAGCATTGTATTATTCAATATGCCATTATGGCCTAAAACAGCATTTTGTTCAATCCCACAAGTATGTAAAAGCTGTTTCAACTCATCATTATTCATGTCTTTATCAACTATCACAACAGCATTATCTAAAGAACCACCTCTAATAAGCCCTTGATTATGTAGCATTTCAACTTCTGTTAAAAAACAGAATGTTCGCGCTGGGGCAAATTCTTTTAAAAACTCTTTTTGTACATCAAAAAGACCAGAATGCTGACTACCAAGTGCAGAATTTTGATAATCTATCATAACGGTTATTCGAAACTCATCATTTGGTAAAGCAACTATTTCAGATCCCTTTTGTTCATTAACATAACGGATTGTTTGATCTATAATAAGATAATCCTTAGCTGCTTTTTGCTCTACAAAGCCGGCATGATGTAATATTTCAGTATAAGGCAATGCACTTCCATCACCAACTGGAGGTTCATTGGCGGTTAATTCTATTCTGCAATTGTCAATCTCTAAACCAACTAATGCAGCTAAAACATGTTCTACAGTATGAACACTTGCACCATTATAGGTTAATGTAGTGCCACGAGAGATATCCGTTACATAATCTACTAAAGCCGGAATTTCAGGAGAATTCTCTAAATCAGTTCTAATAAATGTAAATCCAGAATGTTCTGGAGCTGGATGAAATGTAATTGTAGAGGGATTTCCTGTATGAAGTCCAATACCAGAAAGTGATACAGGTTTTTGAATTGTTCTTTGATTAACTAGCATATTGTTTTTTATATAATGATTTGATACTTTCATTCTAAAGTAACTATCAAGAAAGTTCTATCATTTTTTGTTCTAATATTTCAATTTTTTGCTGAAGTGCATGTATCGTTTTTATTAAGTCTGGCAATTGCTGTGAAGCAGTTAAACGTCTTATTTCAGACATTCTATCTTGGGTAGGACTTCCGAAATAGACGCCGGGTTTATCGATAGATTTACCAATTCCAGACTGACCATACACAATTACTTTATCAGTAGTAGAAATATGGCCTATCATGCCTACTTGCCCTCCAAAACGATTTCTTGGGCCAATATGAGCACTTCCTGCAATAGCACTTTGACCTGCTAATGCTGAATGTTCACCAATCGAAACATTATGTCCAATTTGAATTAAATTATCCAACTTTACACCATTTTCAATTAAGGTACTACCTAGAACTGCTCTATCAATAGTAGTATTTGCACCAATTTCAACATCGTTTTTTATATGTACATTACCTGCATGTGTAATTTTAACGAAAGATCCATCTTTTTGTTCTACATATCCAAATCCATCAGATCCGATAACTGCTCCAGAATGTATTCTGCAATTATCTCCAATAACTGTATCTGAATAACAAACTACAGAAGGGAAAAGAATTGTATGTACACCAATTGAAGTATTACTTTGTAGAACACAATTATATCCAATTACAGCTCCTTTAGAAACTGTGCAATGATCGTCTATTACTACACCTGCTTGGATTGTACTTTCTGGATGAATAGTTGCTGTAGATGCAATAATTGCAGATGGATGAATTCCATATTCATAACTATCTTCTGAATAGTACAAATCAATAACTTTAGCAAATGCAGCATGTGGATTATCCACATATATAAATGCTTGCGACTTTGTGGGTTGTTTGGTAAAGTTTTTGGGTACTAATACACATACATGATTACATTCGGCTAGAAAATGCTCATATGATTTATTTGCCATAAATGTAATGTCATATGGCTCTACATGTTCTATTCTACCTGGTTTACAAATAGATAAATCAGTATTACCTATAGCTTCTCCATTAACTAAAGAAGCTATTGTATGAATTGTGTATGATGCATTAAGAAATTTCAAAAAATCACCATTTTTTAAAAGCCGGGTATTATACCGGCTTTTCAGTTTGCTCAGTTTGTGGTAATTCTGGTACAATACTTTGCTGAATTGGCTGCTTTGGCAAAGTATTTGTTCCATTTGGATCAGAAGTTTTTTTCTCTTCTGGTTTTTCATCTGGAACAACTATAGGAGTTCTAGATCTTGTACGTTTAACTCCAGGTGTAGATGCTGGAGGAGTGACAACTTTGTTTCTGGGATCTTTATCAATAGCTTCTTTTTGTTTTTTCTCTAAATCGTCTACATCTATACCTAATTTTTTTAACACTTTAAGAGTTAGATCATATTTAGGATTAATAAAAGCCAAAGGTTGTGAAGATTTATCCCACACAATATCATAGCCATCATCAAAAGAAGCATCTTGAATAGCAGCATAAATCTTTTCTTCTACGCCTCTAAAAACAAGTGCTACTGCAGCATCATATTCTCCATTAGGTCCTAATTTTTTGGTTGCATATTCTTCTCTTTCTTTCTTTTTCCTTTCAAGAAATTTTTCTTTTTCGCTTTTTTCTTGATCGGTCCAAATTAGACGATTTTTCTTAATCTCCAGATCTAATTCATTTATTACTTTTTGTTGATCTTCTAATTCCCTTTTCCAATTATCTACCATTGTTTGCAAGCGTTGTTCAGCTTGTTGAGCCTCTGGAAATTTGTCTCTTATGGTTTGAGAAGCAACATATCCTATTTTCTGAGCATTAGTAGTATATAATGCACAAAAAACTGTTAATAATAATATGAACGATTTCGAGAAATTCATATGCTTTCCGGAAAATGTATAGCAATCGAATTATTTAGAAGTACGACGTATTTTATCAAGTACTTTAAAAGTTAAATCGAATTTATCATCTGCAAATAATAAAGCTGGATTCACTTTATCTAGAACAAAATTGAATTTTTCGTCTTTAGCTACTTCTTTAATAGTTAGTAAAATACGATCACGTATAGGATTTAAGAAGCTTTCCTGTAAACGACGAATCTCTCCTGTATTTCCAAACTTTTCTTCTTGATATTGCATTACAGTTTGTTGTAATTGCTTTAATGACTCTTCTTCTTTTTTCTTAGCATCAGGTGTCATTAAAGACTCTTGTTTTCTGTATTGTTCTACTTTATCTGAGAAATCTTTTTGGATACGAACAATAGTATCTTGATATTTTGCTGCGATTTCTTTTAGACGTTTATCTGCGTCTTGAGCTTCTGGTAATTGCTTTAGTATCACTTCTGTGTCTACAAATCCAACTTTTTGCGCGGCACCTTGTGCATATACTTTTGTATTCATTATAAAACAACCAAAAGCAAATGCTGCAATAATTAAAACTTTTTTCATTGAGACTACCTTAAAATAGTAGAGTTTAAGAATAAAATAAATTGATATTATCTTCCAAATTGAAAATGGAATTGCCAGCCAGATCTGGCTCCGGTAACTCCTCTAGGATCAAATCCATAGCCATAATCAAAACCTAAAAGACCAATTGGATTGAGCAGTACTCTAACACCAACACCTGCAGATCTTTTTAAATCGAATGGATCGGTTGAAGACAATTTATCCCAAACATTTCCTGCTTCGGCAAATGCAAGAAGATATATTGGCATTGGATTTAACGATAAAGCAAATCTTGTTTCAATCACATTCCTTGTCATCACATGTCCACCAGAGCTTGGCCCGATGGATCTATCAATATAGCCACGCAATGGTGTAACTGCAAATCCGCCTAATCCATTTCCACCCATAAAGAACAGTTCATTACCAAGGATATTGGTATCACTTTTAATACCTGCTACATAGCCCATTTCTGAACTCATATACAGCACAAGCCTTGCATTTCCATCTACATATGCTAATGGATGAAAGATTTCCATATTAAAAGTATTTTTCCAATAATCTACCTTACCAATTCCAATACCACCAGCTGCAAATGCGGATGTAAACGTAAACCGCGAGCCATTTGTTGGGAATATTGCATTATCTATACTAGTTCTTGAAATACTTGTTGTTAGGCTTAGTTCGCCGCCATTAAATGCTCTGAAAACACCACTTGATGCAGCTTGATCATTATATTGAGCTCTTAATATTCCGTCTACTCTAAAATAATCATCAGGCCAACGTAGCCTACGGCCCATATTCACAGATGCGCCATATCTTTTAAGATCGAATACGAAATTTTGTCGTATAGAGAACAAATTTACCCCTAGAGTAGTAGGAGTATTATTCAACCAAGGTTCCGTAAAACCTAATTGAATGGTTTGATATCTACTGGCTTGTCCAAACTCTAAATTAACATTTAGGATTTGCCCGCCGCCACCTCTTAAAGGTTCTGCAAAAGAAAAATTATTAAGTGTGATTCCAACAGAACCTGTTAAGCCAAAAGACCCAGCATATCCCATTGATGCATTAAAGGTATCGGTAGATCTTTCTTCTACTCTATAGATTACATCAACCTTGGTATTATCTACTGGTTTTATATCTGGTTTTAATGCTTCTGGATTAAAATAATTAAGAACTCCTAAACCACGCACACTTCTTATGATAGCTGATCGATTAAAATAATCACCTGGGCGAGTATAGAGTTCTCTTCTTACAATCTTATCTTTAGTTTTAGTATTGCCAGCAATTTCTACCCTTCTAATTGTATACCTTTCTCTTTCGAAAACTCTTACAAAGATATCAACTGAATCTTCGCCAATCTTCCTTTCTTCTTTTACAAGATTTGCCCCTAAATATCCATTATCAAGATACATAGACGCTACATCTGATTGATCTTCATTTCCTGTCAAATTTTTATCGAATCTCTCTGCATCATATGGTTCGCCCAAGGGAATTGACAATCTTCTTAACAGAATTTCTGATGGATACACTGTATTTCCATCAAATACCACTTTTCTTAATATATATTGTTTCCCTTCATCGATATTAATGATAATAGCAACAGTTTGGCTATCTATATTATAAGCTACCGAATCAGATAGGATTTCTCCATCTATAAAGCCTTTTGTTCTAAAATATTGAACTAACTTCTTTTTATCTTCTTCATATTTAAGCTTATCAAATTTTGATGATATCCAAAATTTCCACCAAGGCTTCATTTTAGTATCTTCAAAAGCACCTTCTAATTGCTTTTGTGTAAGGCTACGATTGCCATTAAACACAATATTATTAATATGAAAATCTGTTCCTTCTTCAATTTTTACATACAGATTTGAATATAGTCCTGTATCAGTTGATACAATACTTGGCTCGATTCGAGCATACATCAAACCTTCTTTTTCATATAATTTTTGAATAGTCTTTCTAGCTAAATTAACTTCATAAGGAGATAAAATATCTCCTTTCACTTTTCCTAGTCCTTTCTCGATTTCTTTATCACTTACTTTATCATTGCCATCTATGATAATTCTATTAAAACGTGGAAATTCTTTCACTTTTATTGACAAAAAGACACCGCTAACAGTAATTTTATCCAATGTTAAAGAGATATCAGAAAATTGATTTCTTTGCCATAAATTCCTAATTGCTTCTTGTTGAATTGCTCCAGGAATTTTAATTTCTTCTCCAATTCTTAAGCCCGAAATAGAAATGATAGTTTGAGCATCTGCATATGTATTTCCCTCTACAGATATTCCAGCTATCATATAAGAGCGTGGTTTTTCTTGTGCGTGAAGTGTTAATGAAAGAATACTTAGTAAACCACTAATAAAAAGGCAAACTGTGAAGTGATACCGCAAGCTTTTGGAATAACAATATGTTGTGCTAATATTCATGCGGTTACGATTTTGGAGAAAAAGTTGATAATATTCTCTGTAGATATGAATCTTGAGATTGCGTAGCTTTTGAATTCTCAATATTCATTTGCTGACTTGTCATGCCATATCTTCTTTCTCTATTCATATAGTTGTCTAAAGCATCGTATAAATCAGTACGTCTAAAATCTGGCCACAATAGATTAGTAATATAGATTTCTGAATATGCTGATTCCCACAGTAAATAATTACTTAATCTCATTTCTCCACTGGTTCTGATCAGTAAATCAGGTTCGGGCATATGGGATGTAAGTAAATATGTAGAAAATAGTTCTTCATTGATGTCTTCTGGAGATAAATTTCCTCTTCTTGCATCTAATGCTATCATTTGTACCGCCCTAATGATGTCCCATCTTCCTGAATAACTAAGTGCCAAAGTAAGAGTTAAACCAGTGTTTTTTGCAGTTCTTTCGATTGCCTTAGATAATATTTTTTGAACGGGTTTGGGCAATGCATTCAATTTTCCGATTGCACATAATCGAACATTATTAGCATCAAGTTCATCGATTTCATTTGTGAGGTACTGTTTTAGCAATGACATCAAAATAGAAATTTCCATATGTGGTCTTTTCCAATTTTCCATTGAAAAGGCATATACTGTTAAATAACCTATTCCAAGTTGAGAACTTGCTTTAACTATATCTCTAACACTTTCTATTCCTTGCTGATGCCCTGCTGCACGTGGAAGATTTCTTTCTATGGCCCAACGGCCATTTCCATCCATAATAATTGCTATATGTTTAGGAAGAATTCCATGCGATGTAAGCAATGATTGTTTATCTGAGTCTTGCTTTTCTTGATTATTTTGCCAATCATTTATCATATTTGTCCTCGAAAGTACTTCTCATTTCATTGATTCTCACATATTCAGAAATATCTAAAAACTACATCTGTGAATGTTTTTAGTATAATTAAAAAAGAATCAAAAAAGCATAGGCAGCAGAGAACATTAAATAAATAAAACTTATGGCAATGTTTGATTGGCAAAATTACTGTGTTCAAGGCAAATAACAAACTATCATAAAGAATTATCAGATAAGATTAGCACTTGTTGCCATTGATGCTTGAACAAAATCATGGGGATTTATCAATATTTGCAAGCCTCTTTGCCCTGGGCTAACACTTATTAGATCATGCAAAGCCATTGTTTCTTCTATATATGTAGGAAAATGTTTTTTCATTCCTATTGCCGAACAGCCTCCACGTATATAACCTGTTACAGCTAATAAATCTTTTAATGGTAGCATCCAGCAAGACTTATTCCCTGTAGCTTTAGCTGCTTTTTTTAGTGACAACTCTTGATCACCTGGAATAACCACCACAAAATATGGTATGATGTCTCCACAAAGTACTAGGGTTTTCCATACTTTTTCTGGTTTGATTCCTATTTTATCTGCCACCGATATTGCATCAAGATTGTGTTCATCCCATTCATATTCAATAAGTGTATAGTTAATTCCAATAGAATCTAATATTCTACAACAATTAGTTTTTGAAGACATTGTAACTTTTCTCTTACTTTTGATAAATGAATTCTTGAAATATTATCTATCTTTGTTTTATACATTTTATAAAGACACAATCAATTTTTCTTAGGTGTGCCCGGTGGAAATACTTTTAATGATTCATGGTTTTTCTCGTTGGACTTTATTGATTTTAGCTTTGGTATCTATTGGTTTTCTGTTCGATAGACTTCTAAAAAAACAAGACTTCGATCCTCTAACTGCAAAAGTAATAAGGATTTATTCCATATTTATCAGCATTCAATTCTTAATTGGATGTTATTTACTATTTTCATTAGGCTCTGAATTATCTTGGAATATGAAGGCTTTACGATTGAATATGGAACATGCCACTTTTATGCTTCTTTCTGTTGTATTTGCTCATAGCCATGCTATATGGAAGTCTGCAGAACACTCAAAAAGGCTCCGCAATACGCTTATTGTCATGATATTATCTGTTTTATGTATAATTATGGGCGTTCTTAGATTAAAAGGGATGGATTATTGGCTTTCTTTATTCTAACCAACCCTTAATTGCCATTGCAATACTTAATGCGATAATTTTTGCTGTTCTTCCATCTTGATCATATTGTGGATTCATTTCTACAAAGTCTATTACCGTAGCATGATTGGATGCTGCTACATAACTCATTCCTAAAATTTCATCTGATGTAAAACCAATTGCCGCTGGTGCACTAACACCTGGGGCAAAGGCTGAAGAAATGGAATCAGTATCGAATGAAACAAATACATTGTTAGAACTTCTTTTAGCCAATAGCATGATTTCCAAAAAATCTTGATTAATTGAATTTCTACATCGTAAATCAGCATACCAAGATATTCCTATTGAACATTGTTGTGCATATTCTACATGATGAGTAGAAACTGAAAATTCTTGTATGCCAAATTCATGTAAAAATGCAGGAGATAATTCTGTTTGAATTTCTCTAAATGGACTTCCAGAATGAGCCTTTCCTTCAATTAAATCACGAACATCTAGATGTGGATCTACATTGATAACACTTATCGATTCTGATAGAGAATTCAGTGCTTTTGCATGTGGATAAGCACAATCGTGCCCACCCCCAATTACTAATAACTTAGCTCCAGATTCTAATATCTCTCTTGCAATAGCATAGTGTTTTTCTCGTATAGATTCAAGAGTTTCTCCCTCACAATCAATATCTCCAATATCTATAATATCTATGTGATCTAATTGCTTTGATAAGCCGTGAACAGTAAGTTTATATAAAGCTTTTCTGATTGCTTCAGGGCCTAAAGCTGCACCCGGGCGTCCTCCATTTCTAGTAATACCAAGATCTTGAGGAACACCTAAAATCGCAATGGTATTCTTGGATATTTCAGTATTATCTGAATACTGCTTAAGAATATCACCAAATCTTATATCCAATGGGTCTTTACATCGAGTAAAAACGGAAAGTATATCTACTTTTTTTATAAGCTGTTCAATCATATTTTTTTAGTTTAAAATAATTGAAATGAGAATGTTTTAGATAATTAAAGCGTCATTATTTCGTATTTTTGCAGACACTTTTCTCATCGGGAATAACTATATATGATATTAACAGATAAAGAAATCCTTGCAAATATAGCTACTGCAAGAATTGTAATTGAACCATTTCGTATAGAAAGCCTTGGCTCTAATAGTTATGATGTCCATTTAGGCAAAACACTTGCTACATATCAACACTATGAATTAGATGCTAAAGCACATAATCTTATCTCTTATTTCGAAATTCCAGAAGATGGTTTTGTTTTATTACCTTCTGTTTTTTATCTAGGTGTAACCGAAGAATATACAGAAACATTAGATCATGTTCCTTTTTTAGAAGGAAAGTCTAGCATAGGAAGATTAGGAATTGATATTCATGCAACTGCTGGAAAAGGTGATATTGGTTTTTGTAATTATTGGACATTAGAAATTTCGGTTAAACAACCAGTCAGAGTGTATGCAGGTATGCCAATTGGACAATTAATTTACTTTGATGTCAAAGGTGATATTGAAACTCCATATAATAAAAAGGAATCTGCAAAATACAATAATAGAACGGCACTTCCAGTTGAATCTATGATGTGGAGAAATTTTAAATAATGAATAGATTTTTCATATTTCTTGCTTTATGTTCTTTTGCACTTGTGCTTACTTTTTCTTCATGCAGTGATGATGATGGAAATGCAGTTCAGGAATTTGATGCAAAAGATATTTCAAAAAGCAGAGAGGAAAAAGACAATCTATTCAAGAATTCAGATAATTCTCCCCTTGCTATCGATCGCAGATCAGATTTTATTGGCTTACAATATTTCCCTATCACAGAGGACTATTTTGTTTTTGCCGATTTCACACCTTTTGAAACAACAGACACTATTGCTTTACCTACATCAAAAGCAGGTGATTTTAGAAAAATGATTCGATATGGCAAACTTAATTTTCAAATTGCTGAATCGAAATCTTTAGTATTAACAGCTTATAAAGAGCTGGATAATAAGCAAGATCAATTATTTGTCCCTTTTAAGGATAAGACATCTGGTTTTACTACATATCAAGCTGGGCGTTATCTTGAAATTTCCGAACCTGATGAGCAACAAATGTGCATACTTGACTTTAATAGAGCATATAATCCCTATTGTGCTTATAATGCCGAGTACTCTTGTCCATTAATTCCATCAGAAAATATATTACCAGTTTTTATCAAAGCTGGCGAAAAAAATCCGCCATCTAAATGAAGAATATAATATTAATCAGGCATGCAAAATCAGATTGGAACAATGAAAATCTAACAGATTTTGAAAGACCATTAAATGCCAGAGGCTTTAGAGATGCCGAGTTTATGTCGTCTAGATTAGCTAATAAAGGGCTACATATAGATTGTATTATTTCTAGCTCGGCGGTTCGTGCATTAACAACTGCACAATTTTTTGCACAAGCTTTATCTATGGATAAGAATTCTATTATTCAACATAGATTTTTATATGGAGCTTCAGAATCACAATATGTTGATATCATTCAAGAATTTGATGATTCACTACATGATATAATTCTTATAGCACATAATCCATCAATTTCTCATGTAGCCCATATGCTGTGCTCTCAATTAGAATTAGAATCTATGCCTACTTGTTGCATGATTCATATCTATTTTCCACTAGCAAAATCTTGGAAAGATATTCAACAATATACTGGCCAACTTGTCAGTATTGAATATCCCAAACTTTATACACAAAATACATAATATAGGATTTTATATGGCAGATCATCATCAAATATGCATCATAGGTAGTGGACCTGCTGGTTTTACAGCCGCTTTATATGCATCAAGAGCTCGTTTAGATGTAGTTGTTTTTGAAGGACATCAACCTGGTGGACAATTAACGATAACAACCGAAGTAGAAAATTATCCTGGTTTTGAACATGGCATTATGGGCCCAGAAATGATGGATGTTTTTCGTAAACAGGCTCATAGATTTGGTGCTACTTCAATATATGAATCTGTTGTATCTGTAGATTTATCAAAAAGACCTTTCACCCTAAAAACTGACAGAAACAAGGAATTTACTGCCGATAGTATCATTGTATCAACTGGTGCAGCAGCTAAATTACTTGGTGCAAAAGGTGAACAAGAATATATGGGTTATGGCGTATCAGCTTGTGCCACATGCGACGGATTTTTCTTTAAAAATCAGCATGTATATGTTGTAGGTGGTGGTGACACAGCAATGGAAGAAGCTAATTATCTAACCAGATTTGCTTCTAAAGTAACCATTATTCATCGTCGTGAAGAATTCAGAGCTTCTAAAATTATGCTTGAAAGAGCAAAAAAGAATGAGAAAATCGAATTCATGCTGAATACTACAATTGATGAATATTTGGGAGATATATTAGAATCTGGTGCCAAAAAATTACATTCATTAAGAATTTTGAATACCCTAAATAATGAAACATCTGTTGTCCCTGCCGATGGAGTATTTGTAGCCATAGGCCATAAACCAAATACAGATTTATTTAAAAACGACTTAACAATGGATGAAACTGGATATATTCAAACAATTGGAAAATCCAGCTATACAAATATTGATGGAGTTTTTGCATGCGGTGATGCACAAGATAGCGTGTATCGTCAAGCAATTACTGCCGCTGGAAGTGGATGCATGGCTGCTATTGATGCCGAACGTTGGTTAGAATTACAACACTAATACTAATATTTATCGCAGAACAATAATGTCTACAGAAATACAATCATCAAACAAAGAAGCAGAACATCTAAAAAGTGAAGTGAAGGGTTATTGGAATGCAGACCCCTGTGGCACCCAATTCACAAATTTAGAAAGAGGCAGTTCTGTATTTTACGATGAAGTGGAACGATATAGATATCTACATAATCCTTTTATGTTGCAAGCTTGTAAATTCTCACAATGTAGTGGTAAGAAATTACTTGAGATTGGTAGTGGCCTAGGAACAGATTCTGTCCAATTCGCTCGTTCAGGTGCACATGTAACATGTTTGGATTTAACTCCAGAATCGATAGCTTTAGCCAAAAAACATTTTGAAATCAGGGGTTTAGAAGGTGATTTTGTAGTTGGAGATGCTGAAAATTTACCATTTCCAGATAATACTTTTGATATCGTGTATTCTTTTGGAGTATTACATCATACCCCTGATACTCAAAAATCTATTCAAGAAGTGTATAGAGTATTAAAGCCAGGTGGTGAAGCAATAATCATGTTATATCATAAGAATTCGCTACATGTATATGCGGGAGTTCCTTATCATTTTTTAACAGGACTTATTGAAGGTACTTTAAGAGGTTATGATGATTGGATTCGAATTTATGATGGGCCTAATAATCCATTAGGAAAGGCATATTCTAAATCTGAATGTAGAGCAATGTTTTCTCAATTTTCTTCAATTGAATTTGCTGTCTACGATCATTATAAGCGTAATATGTCTAGATTTTTGAATAATATTCATCAGCAATACACGGCTAATCACATTGGATTTAATCTGATGATATATGCAAAAAAATAGAGTCTTATAAGGATTCTATTTCGTCCTCAAATGATATTTCATGTGTATCAAGAATAGAAAGAGCTTGTTGCAAGTATTCCTCTGATACCATAAGTCGTATACCCCCGAGGGCACCTGAATACGAAGTATTGACAATTGTATTCATATCAAATAAATAGCTGTCGATATTCACATCAGCCAATAATCCTTTTGCAATTTCAGCTTCAAAAGCTATTGCATAGCGTTTTAGTAATACCAGCTTTTTATCAGGGATTGTATTCATAATCAAGAAAGACTCTGTAATTCTTTAGCAAACTCTACTTTACCTTCTCTTCTTAATTCATTAATCGTTTCCAAGCTTATTGATAAATAAGCACCTGAATTCTCGCTTATTGCAGTAACATTATCTGAGAAAATATCAACTTTTATCATTCTAGCCCTACCTTCTGGAAGGTGTAAATAAGAATCTAAAGGAGGATAGTTTTTGAGTGCAGAAATATAATTATCAATTTCATAGAGTAAACAACACTTTAATCTACCGCACATTCCACTCAATTTACTGATATTTGGAGGCAATTGTTGGGCTTTTGCATGTTCTAGATTTATTTGACTAAACTCATTAAGGAAAGTAGAACAACAAAGTTCTAAACCACATGGACCAATACCACCAATTCTCTTTGCTTCTTCTCTGGCAGGAATTTGCCTTAGTTCTATTCTAGCATGATAACATCTTGCAAGTTCTTTAACTAATTCCCTAAAATCTACTCTTTGTGGTGCTGTAAAATAAATGGACAAACGAGTTTTATCGAATTGCCATTCAGCATCAACTACTTTCATTTCAAGATTACTTTGTTTTGCTTTCAGTTTAACATCTTTAATAATCTCTTTTTCTTGGGCTCTATTATCCTGATGTTTTTGATATTCTTCTTTAGTTGCAGCCCTTATTATAGAAAATACAGGAGGTTCTTGCTCTTTTTGATTTACTATTTTACCTACTGCAGACACAATACCTGCATCGGTACCATATTCAGACTCTACTAATACTAAATCGCTTAAAGCAATTCTCTGTCCTTTTTTCTTTAAAAACAAAACTTTTCTTCTTGCTTTAAAACTAATTTCAGCTATCCAATCATCAGCTATTTGTGAATGCATTTCTGGAGTTATATCAGATTTTTCGTCGGTTTCGCAACCACTTTTACAAGACGAACATCCTGAACCTGAATCACCACATGCAGTACAATGAGACTTCCTTTTCATTAATGAAGGAGCAATTGAAGTATCGGCAGCATTACCAATGGTATCTTTTTGGGGTATATTTATTCTGGAAAGGGAAACAATCGAACCAACTGGAAAATCAGCTTCACGCTTTTTATCGCTATCTATATGATCTGTCATAATATGTGCTTATGTATATATTTCAAGTATTAACTCACTTTTGTATATGCAAAGTACTGAAAAAACACGATTAATCCATGAGATATCATATATCTAAGTGCTTATGAAAAATTGGAAATAATAAACTTCTTTTATTCCCCTCTCATGTAG
>JBMOIC010000011.1:0-76461 GCA_049317525.1 Bacteroidota bacterium
AGTTGCTGCTGATGCAGCAAAAGGTGCAGCTATCTATGTTAAAAATGCTGATGGATTAGATATCTTAGGCAATATCCTCGATGGTGGTAATGAAGATAATAGCCGCGGTAATAATGGTATCGTACTTGATGGTGCTACTGGCGCAGGTAATTATGTAGAAATTGGAGGCACTGCTGATGGTAATTCAATTGCTCAAACAACATCTCTTTTTCAGGATAAACAAGTTAAACCTGAATTAGGTTATGGTATTAAAGTATTTGATAAAGCAGGTGGAGCTGTAAATCTTCAAGCTGCAATAAACTATAATACTATTGGTGATAATAATAGCGGTTGCGCAAG
The DNA here is from genome assembly GCA_049317525.1 of Bacteroidota bacterium. Classification (GTDB taxonomy): domain Bacteria; phylum Bacteroidota; class Ignavibacteria; order Kapaibacteriales; family UBA961; genus UBA961. The sequence goes on from JBMOIC010000011.1 coordinate 340, forward strand.
TGGTGCTATTTTTGTTGGCGGTACTTCTGGTGAACTTAAAAATGGTTTAAATCCATTAGTAATAACTAATAATACAATCAAAGGTGGAAATGCTGCAAATACAAGTAATGCAGTTTCCCCAAGTTTAGGTGCTGCAATTCAAATTGCTACTAGCGTTTATAACCAACAACCTACTGGTAGTATTGAGATTTCCAATAATACAGTTGGTGGTATTACTGCTGGAGAAGGAAACTCTATGGACTTAGCGATAGGTACATCACCAGATGGTATAGATTCAACTTCAAATGCAGATAATATTGCTATTGATGTACTAAACAATACATTCAGAACACATTCACAAACCATTGCCAATAAATATGATATTGCAGATGCACGTCCAAATGCTGGTGCAAATATCCGTAATATCTTCGGTTCTCAAGATGGTTCAACTAATGTAGGAAACCAAATTCCAGGTGAAGGAATGTCTGGTAATAATACATTTAGCTTTGCTGCTATATTAACAGGTGAAGGAAGTCCTGAAGATTATACCGTAGCAATGTCTCGCACAAAAGATGCTAAAAAATGGAATACTGGTGAACCAGTTCGTATTAGCCGTATACTAACAAGTCTAAATACAGGTGTTAGATGTGATTCAGCAAATAATACCCTTGAAATGCGTGAAACAGCAGGTTATGTTATTGGTAATGAAAATACTTATTGGTCAGAAGATTTTACATTTCCTGATAAGAGAGCTTTATTATTAGGTCCTGCAGGTTCTGGTAATACAGTTGATATGCTTGCACCATCAACAGGTGCTTCTGTTCAAACTACCGGACGTCAAAACAAAGATGTTCGTGGTAATATTAGATTCAATGTAATTGCTGGATCCAATAATGCAGGTAAAGTAAGAGCAACTGAAAATGATAAAGGCGATGTCTATTTACAATTAGCTGCTTCTTCTACTGATAGTCCTGTTACATACCGTTATCACGCATCAACTCTTGCTAGTTTAATTCCTGTTACAGGTGATGGAAACAGTACAGCTCGCGCAACAAATATCAAAGCATTGATTGATGATGCTGATGATGATGGTTTTACAGCCAATAATTCTTCACGTCGTCGTACTGGTGTATTCCGTGCTGGTAATGGTACTCAATTCACAAAAGAAATTGCAGGTGCTGTTAGCGGTTCTAATCTACTTGAAGCATATCCTAACCCAGCAAATGGTGAAGTTACTATTAACTTTATTGTTCCTGTTCAAGGCTTTGTATCAGTAGATCTATACAATACATTAGGACAAAAAGTTACCGATATTACTAATGGTATGTTCAATGCAGATAGATATTCAGCAAGCTTTAATGTAAGTGATTTACCAAGCGGTACTTATCAAGTACGTCTTTCTAATGAATTATTTACTAAATCAACATCAATTGTTGTTACGAAGTAAAAGCTAGTATATAGTTAAAATAAAAGCCCTTCCGAATTTCGGAAGGGCTTTTTTTTATATTAGGACAATATTTAAGTTCGAGAAAATAAAGAGGTATTTAGTATTTTTCTAAAATCATATTAGACACAATTTTACCAGAACTCATAACCCCAGGTAAACCAGCGCCAGGATGAGTTCCAGCACCTGCAAAATAAAGATTAGGAATATCTTCACTGATATTGTGTGGACGGAACCAAGCAGATTGTGTTAAAATAGGTTCTACAGAAAATGCACTTCCTAAATGACTATTTAATGTATCCCTAAAATGTAGTGGAGTTACATAATGTTCACTTACAATATGCTTTGATAATTCAGGCATATAATGCTCTTCTAAATAAGAAACTATCTTATCTCTATATTTAGGTCCTTCTGTATTCCAGTCAATATTACCACCTAAATGCGGTACAGGTGATAAAACATACCAGCAATCACAATTTTCAGGCGCAAGGCTAGGATCTGTAGCAGAAGGCCTATGTAAATACAATGAAAAGTCATCAGATAATACTTTATTCTTAAATATATCTGTAACTAAATCCTTATATCTTGGACCCATAAGTATTTCATGATGTGCAATAGAATCATACTTTTTATTTGTACCAAAGTATAAAACAAAAAGGCTCATTGAATATTGCAGATTATCTATTCTTTTATCAGTATTCTTTTTTCTGAATTTTGATGGAATAAGATGCTTATATGTATTTGCTAAATCTGCATTGCTAATAATGATAGCTGCATTATAAATTTGCCCAGAGGCAGTTTTTACACCTGTAGCTTTGCCAGTATTATTGTCTATACAGATTTCTGAAACTTCAGAATTAAAAATAAATGATCCACCTAAATCAGTAAAAAGTTTTGCTAAACCATCTACTAATGCACCCGTGCCACCCATAGCAAACCATACGCCCCATCTTTGTTCTAAGATATGAATGAGGGCATAAATAGAAGTTGTCTGAAATGGATTACCACCAACAAGAAGAGGATGAAAACTAAAGACTTGTCTTAGTCTATCATCTTTAATATAGGTATTTACAAGGGCAGCAACAGATCTATGAGATTGCAAAGCAATCAGATCGGGCAATACTTTTAGCATTGAAGTAAAATCTGTAAAAGGCTTATCGATTAAATCAAAACCAGTTTTAAAAATCTTTTCAGCAAACTTTATAAACCTGTGATACCCATCTACATCAGGAGGATTGAATTCTTTAATTTGTTTAAGTATATGTTCTTTATTGCCATTATAATTAAAAACGGAACCATCTTCAAAACGGACATTGTAAAATGGGTCTATAGGGACAAGATTCACATAGTCGGATGTTTTTTTACCGGCAATTTCAAACAATTCATGAATTAACCAAGGTGCAGTAATGATAGTAGGTCCCGCATCAAAAGAGAAACCATCTCTTTTATACGTATAGGCTCTTCCACCGGGTTTATCTAATTTATCAATTATGGTTACATCATATCCATTGGCTTGAAGTCTGATTGCAGCACTTAATCCACCAAATCCACTACCGACAACTAGAACTTTCATGGTAAAAAAGTATAAATATTAATGAAGAAAACACAATACAATAGAAAATAAAAAACGCTTAAAACAGTACGCTAAGTTCCATTTGAATGCGTCATAAGGATATTAATAATATGCAATTTAGGTGTAAAAACAACACTTGTTTTGTCACGGCGTCTTCATTGCGTATTTTTGACCATTATAAATCAAAATAGTAAGACCATATGTCTGAAACAATAAAACGAACGATTCTAATTACTGGCGGAGCAGGATTTATAGGCAGCAATTTTATTCATTATCTGCTAAAAGAATATCCTGATTCGCTAAGAATAGTTAATCTAGATGCATTAACATATGCAGGTAATCTTGAAAATCTTCAAGACATTCAAGATAATCCGCATCATATTTTTGTACATGGCTCTATAGAAGATAAGGATTTGATTAGCAAGTTATGTACAGACTATGCGATAGAGGGTATAATAAACTTTGCTGCTGAGTCACATGTAGATAGATCTATAGCAGATGCAAAGCCATTTATCGATACTAATATTAATGGAACATTATCTTTATTAACAGTTGCAAAAAATTATGGATTACAAAAATTCGTACAAGTTTCAACAGATGAAGTATATGGTTCATTGAGTAGTAATCCAGAAGAAAAGTTTACAGAAGAAACACCATTATCTCCAAATTCTCCATATTCTGCAGCAAAAGCATCGGCAGATTGTTTTGTTAGGGCCTTTCATCATACCTATGGAATGCATACGGTAATTACTCGTTGTTCTAATAATTATGGTCCGATGCAATTCCCAGAAAAGTTAATACCACTTATGATTTTACATGCACAATCAGATAAACAATTACCAGTTTATGGCAATGGTTTACAAATACGAGATTGGATACATGTATTAGATCATTGCAAAGGTGTGTGGATGGCATATCAACATGGAAAATCTGGTGAAGTGTACAATTTTGGTGGTAATAGTGAATATGCAAATATTGATGTAGTAAAATTGGTATTAAATCTGCTTGATAAACCCGAATCATTGATTTCTTATGTTAAGGATCGTCCAGGGCATGACCAACGATATGCAATAGATGCATCAAAAGCTTTAAGAGAACTAGGTTGGCAGCCAACTATTACATTTAAGGATGGGCTAAAGCAAACGGTAGAATGGTATATATCACATCCGGAATGGTGTTCCCATATTGTAAATGGAGAATATCTAGAATATTATAAAAAGCAATATCAGCAATAAAGAAATTAACACTTAGAACATACATCTTTGGATATTATGGCGAAGAATATAAAAAAACAATCGCAGAAATTTTCTACTGAACAATTTCTAGAATCAATCAATAATCATACTATAACAGTTGGAGTTATTGGCCTTGGCTATGTAGGGTTGCCAATAGCTGTAGAGTATGCTAAATTGGGAATTTCTACAATTGGATTTGATATAGATAATAAGAAAATTGATATACTTCAATCTGGTGGAAACTATATTATGGATATAGATTCTACATTAGTTGCTTCTGTGGTAGCAGGAAAGAATTTACAACCTACCACAGACTTTAGTCGATTGGCGGAATGCGATGTAATATATATATGTGTTCCTACGCCATTTACACCAAATAAAGATCCGGATATATCATATATCATTCAATCTTCAGAAGCAGTAGCGGATTCATTACGCTTGGGACAACTAATCATATTAAAAAGTACTACATTTCCAGGTACAACAACCAAATATGTACAGCCAATATTAGAAAAAAAGGGATTAATCCTTGGTAAAGAATATTTCTTGGCATTTTCTCCAGAAAGAATCGATCCAGGTAATACAACATGGCATACAGGAAATACGCCAATTGTTGCAGGTGGTGTCACAAAATGGTGTACAACCTTGGCATGTGCAGCCCATGGCTTAATCGTTAGTAAAGTAATACCAGTTTCATCTCCAAATGTAGCTGAAATGGAAAAATTATTAGAGAATATTTTCCGAAGTGTTAATATTGCTTTAGTAAATGAATTAGCCCAGCTTTGTGATAGAATTGGAGTCAATATTTGGGAAGTTGTAGAAGCAGCAGGAACAAAGCCATTTGGTTTTATGCCATTTTTCCCAGGGCCAGGTATTGGTGGACATTGCATATTGATTGATCCATATTATCTTTCATGGATGGCAAGAGAATACGATTTTGAGACAAATTTCATTACTCTGGCTGCAGAAGTAAATGAATCTATGCCATTTTATGTTCGCAGCATGATAGAACGTGAAGTAGCACGCCAACCAATTACATTATCTACAGCAAAAGTATTATTACTTGGAATGGCATTTAAAAAAGATGTCGATGATTTAAGGCATTCTCCAGCATTAAAAGTTGCGGAATTAATGATGCAAGATGGAATCAAAAATGTAAAGTATTTTGACCCATATATACCAACTGTTAAAGTGCATGATAAAGTATTAAAATCTGAAAAGTCGCTTACAGCAGAAACATTAAAAAATTATGATATAGTAGTGATAACTACAGATCATTCTTGTTATGATTATGAGATGATAGTTAAAAATAGCAAAGTAGTGATAGACACCAGAAATGCATGTAAAAATGTAAAAGGCACAAAAAAGAATGTAGTGCTTCTTGGCAGCGGATCTTAAGAGAAATACATGAAAAGAATACTATCTGTTGTGGGAGCCCGACCCAATTTTATGAAAGTAGCTCCGATTCACCGAGCTTTTCAACAATACTCTCCAGAATTCGAGCATTGTATTGTGCATACTGGCCAGCATTATGATGCAGCTATGAGTGATGCATTTTTTACAGATTTATCAATGCCTGCACCAACTGTATTCCTTGGCATAGGCGGTGGAACACATGCTGCACAAACAGCCAGAATAATGGTAGAATTCGAGAAAACATGTCTAGACTTGCAACCAGATTTAGTAATTGTAGTTGGAGATGTAAATTCTACAATAGCATGCGCTTTAACTGCTGTAAAATTAGGAATTCCAACAGCACATGTAGAAGCAGGATTAAGAAGCTATGATAGAAAAATGCCCGAAGAAATTAATCGAATAGCCACAGATTCAATTTGTGATTATTGGTTTACAACAGAGGAAAGTGGTACTGATACACTTCTTAATCAAGGTTGTGATAAGGATAAAGTATTCTTTGTTGGCAATACAATGATTGATTCTTTGCAGTATGCAATGCCAATGGTACAAAATTCAACGATTTTACAAGATATTGGCATTCAGAAAAAAGAATATGCATTGGTAACCATGCACCGTCCCAGCAATGTAGATGAACCAGAACAATTATCAGCATTAATGAACATTCTGGCAGAATTATCTAATCAAAAAGCAATAGTATTTCCGGTACATCCTAGAACCAAACAGAAATTACAAGAATATGGCTTAATGCATATTTTGACAACTCATCCTGCTTTACATCTAATATCACCGCAAGGTTATATTAATTTTGTAGCATTAATGAACAATGCAGATTTTGTACTTACAGATTCAGGCGGCATTCAAGAGGAAACCACTGTTCTTGGCATCCCATGTATAACAGCCAGAACAAGCACAGAAAGACCAATTACAGTATCTTTAGGAACAAATATTCTTATAGATCCATCTCCAGAGTCTATTCATAAAGCACTTCATCAAATGATGAATGAACCAAGAAAAATTGGACATATACCCCCATTATGGGATGGAAAAGCAGCTGAAAGAATAGCATCGATAATTGTATCACACTCCCTGTATAAACAATGATTACTCGATTAACAGAATATTTAATCAAAAAAAGCATACTAAACCTTATACTGTTATTATGTATTGGATATACGGCAGAATCACAAGTAATGGGCTCTTCAAGTGATTTTGATATGACTAAGCTTATGCAGCAAAATGCTCCTTCTGGTTCGGAATTATTAAGAACAGAATTATTACCTTCTGATAATATAGTAGATCCTATAACTTATAGAGTAGGCCCCGGAGATGTATTATCAATTCAAATACTTTCTGGAAATGCAACCGAACAATATATATCTATTACACCAGAAAACTCTGTATTAATCCCAAGAATTGGTGAAGTATCTTTATTAGGCAAAACATTGTCTCAAGCAAAAGATACAATTATCACAGTAATGAAAAATAGAAATCCCCAAGCTACTATAACAGTGATGTTAAGAAAAAGTAGAACATTATATATAAGCATCAAAGGAAATATTAGATTTCCAGGAACATATACAGTTCCTGCTTCTATGCGAGTTTCTACAATTATACGATTAGCTAATCAACCACCAAAATCAGCTGCTCAAAATACAATGGGTGGAACATCAGCACAAATAGATCAATCTAAAGAACTTAATGCAATAGAAGCACAAAAATCAGTATTAAAAGCTGGTACTATGTCCGCTGGAGAAGATCTACCATCCTTTGTAGCAAGAAATATCAGCATTCTTCATACTGATGGAAGCGCCCACAATGTCGATTTAGAAAAATCTATAACAGAAGTGCGCAATAATTTAGATCCAACACTGCGAGAAGGGGATCAAATATATGTGCCATTCGAAAAACCTGGTTATGCTACAATTGCAATAGCCGGTGCCGTAAGAAGGCCGATCACCATTGCATATAAACAAGGTGATAAAGCATCTATGCTATTAAAACTTGGATATGGATTCACCGAAGATGCTAATGTAAATGAAGTATATCTAGATCAGGGTGGCCAGCAAACCAAGATTCCTATTCAATCTGATGGTACTTTATCTAAAGATATAGATATTGTGCCCGGAGCTGTAATAGTTGTGAGGTCTAATAATATCTTGGCAACAGGATTTAAAACCGGTGTGGCAGAGCTAACAGGGGCAATACAAAATCCTGGAGCCTATACAATCAAAGCAGGAATAACAACATTAAAAGATATCATAGAGCAAGCTGGTGGAATAACAGATAAAGCATATTTGCCATTGGCTTATATTGTTAGACGCGAAAAGCAAGAACCAGCATCTAATGAACCAAGATTTCGTGCAATGATGGGTATGCAATTTACAGATCTAAAAGCTGAAGATACGATGCGTTACTTAATGCATTCTATGTACAGAAAACCATCTGTAGCATGCGATTTCACAAAAGCATTTTCTGGTTCAGAAAAAGATAATGTATTAATAGAAGATGGTGATATCATTGTTATGCCAGAGAATCCACAAAGAGTATATGTTTATGGTCAGGTTAATAATCCAGGCTATGTTACATTTGTTTCTGGAAAAACAATGGATTGGTATATACAACAAGCCGGTGGTTATGCAGCAGGTGCCGATGAAGATCTAACAAGAATTATCAAAGGCCGCTCTAAAATATGGGTGGAAGGTGATAAAAAAGACGTATTTGTAGAATCTGGTGACGAAATATATTGCGCCCCACCTTCTCAAAGGCCCCCAGGATATGAATATCAATATTATAGCTTTCTTATTACCGCAATTGGTGGTTTAGTTGCAACATTAAATGTTGTTTACTATGCATTTATACGATAAGGAAAGAATATAAAGTGAATATAATTCAACAGGTTTACAAATATCATATTATTATGGCGATGGCAATAATAATAAGTATTGGTATTTGTATCAATCCCAATAATGTAAAAGCTCAAGTTGAACATCTGCCAATTTCTCATCCTGTGTATATGTTCCTGCAACATTGCGAAGCAAAAGGACTTTTAGAACATTTTTCCTTGTCATCTTTGCCATTACAAAGGGGTGAAGTAGCCGCTGCACTAAGATCGATTTGTAGTGCTACTCCGCAATTAACTGTATCCGAAAAACAGACATTAGAATTATATGAGCAAGAGATTTGTCCAGAATTAAGAGTTAATTCATCTGTTTTTTCTAGCGATGTACCCCAAAAAGATACTTTGTCATTTTTTAGCTCTGGATTGTTTTCTGAAAATGAAAAAGGTTTTTACTTTCAAGATGAAAACAATGTGAATGTATATGCTGTTCCACTTGCATCAGCAGATTTTGGATTTAGATCATTAGATACAAATTCTAGTTCGATGTTTTCTGTTCAAGCTGGCATAAGAGTACATGGAACATTAAGCAATCGATTTGGTTATTTTATGCAAGTAACAAATGGATCTTTAATCAGCGGAGATAGAACACTTGCTTTAGAGGATATACGATTAAAACAAAATATCAAATTTGCTGTACTCAATAGTGATTTTGATTTCACGGAATCTCATATACGATATGATTATGATTGGTTTTATATCGGAATTGGCCGCGAATCTAGATTATTAGGCGCTGGATTTAGACATCATCAATTTTTAGGACAAAATGCCCCGCCACTAGATGCAGTTTTTGCTGGAGCACGTTTTAAGCAATTTGAATATAGATTTACATATGCTTCTTTGATGTCATTGGCAATCGATACAAATGGACAAGCAATACTCCCCAATATGGGAATAATAGCCGGTTCTGATAAATATTTCCCATCCAAAACATTAGTAATGCATAGGGCAGCATTTCGTCCTAAATGGGGCGAAATAGCATTATGGGAAAGCGTTGTTTATCAAAATAGAAGCTTAGATTTAGGATATCTAAATCCTTTAAGTTTTTTAAAATCCGTAGAACATTCTTTAAGAGATAGAGATAATAGTGCAATGGGATTTGATTTTACTATTAGGCCTGTAAAAGGACTATCGATAAAAGGATCTTATTTATTAGATGATTTAATTTTTTCTAAAATTGGAACAGATTATTGGGGAAATAAAGCAGCGTATTCTTTAGGCGCATTATATGCATTCCCATCGTGGAATATAGGCGCCGAATATGCCAAAGTGTATCCGTATACATATTCGCATTTTAATGTACAAAATTCAATGACAAGTGATGGACAAATTATAACGGGATCTTTAGCTCCAAATAGCGATGAACTTGCACTTTTTGGATCATTGTGGTATGGCAATCGTTATCCAATTCAATTCTTGATTTCTTATCGTAGGCATGGTGCAAATCAAGTAGAAACAATCAATGGAAAAGATACATTACTTGTTAATCATGGTGGAGATGCATTATACTGCAAAAGACCGAATGATTCGATGGATGCTCCTTTTCTAGCAGGAATTGTACTTGAAACATTTAAAACTCAGATGTCTATAGGCTATGAAATAATAAGAGGATTTAATATTCAAGCAGCATATCAGTTTAGAAAAACAGGCAAGGAAAATGTGCATATAGCACAAGTATCATTACGATTTGAAGATTTTTGATAAACCACTATGCTTATAGAAGATTACTTCATATTGTTTTGCTATCTCTTAATTCTCTATCCATTTATTTTTTATCCATTGATATTAGAACTGCTTGTTAGAATAAAAAAAAACAAACTTTTTCAATTATCAATTTCAGATATATCAACTGATCAATTACCCGAGATATCAGTTTTGATAGCAGCATATAATGAGGTAGATACTATAGAAGAAACAGTAGAAACAATTTATAAACAACAGTATCCAAGAATACAAGTTCATGTTGGAAGTGATGGTTCTAATGATGGTACGATAGAATTACTTTATGAATTACAAAAAAAATATCCTTCTTTTTTTGTTTATGATTTATCAAGAAGAGGAAAAAATCGCATAAATGAATTTCTGATTGCACATTCTCAATCGGAGATTATTGTCCATATAGATGCAGATTGTAGAATTGTTCCCAATGCATTGCATGCTATGTGTGCACGATTTATAGATCCTGAAATAGGAGCTGTACTTGGAAATTCTATAGAGTTTAATGGTCATGTGTATGAACATGAGACATTAGAAAAAGAACAATCAGCATATAGATCTTTAGAATACTTTACAAGACTTAGGGAATCTCAATTAGCTTCTACGGTTACAAGCCTTGGACATTTTTATGCATTACGTAGAAGATATAGAAAACCCTTGCCGAATGATTCGGTATGCGATGATTATACTCCATTATTATCCATATTAGCAGATAAAAAAAGAGTAGTAGTAGAAACAAAAGCATCGGTGTATGAAGTAAGAAAATCTATCGAAGGGATGGAATATTTACAAGCTCAGCGTTTTGCTGCATGTGGAATTGCATCACTATTGTTTTATAAAAGACTATTATTACCTACATATGGATTGATTTCATTTTTTTTGTGGTCAAGAAAAATGCTTCGATGGTGTTTGCCATTCTTTAGTATCATACTTTTGATTCTAACAAGTATAAGTGTAGTAAAAACTTCAATGATTGGTTTGTTTTCTGCTAGCATATGGACACTAGTATTTATAGGTGCATTAGCATGGAATATAGGCCTTTCATTTAAACCATTCCATAGTGCTTATATTTTTTTACGCTTACATATCAGTTTGATAATGGCTTGGCTTCATACAATACATAAAAAGCAATCTGCAGTGTGGGAAAGGCCAACTGCATAATCAAGATATATGAATAGATCCGGATTTATATCGTTAAAAAAACGTTTTGCATCTTTAGCAGCGCGTTCAACTCCAGCAATATTTCAATTGTTCGGGGATGCAATTGCTATAGGTTTAGCCTTACCTGTATTTATACAATTGGGATTTTTTACAGGATTTTATAGTATTTCCTTTCCTCTTTATGATGAATCTATACTGAATTCTATCTTTTTAAGTATACTTCCAGCAACAATTCTATATTGGATTTGTATGTTTTGGTTGGCAGGGCTTTATAGAAATTGGTTTGTAAGGTCACCATTTACAGAAGTATTTACAGTAATCAGAGCAATAGCTTTGGGAAGCTTATTTGTGTTTTTAGCTATACTTTTTACAAGTGCTAATTTTCATGGATTTCGTCTGAAAATTATATTATATGCCATCATACTCTGTATTCTAGTATCTATATCTAGAATTATCATTAGAGTATTTCAAAGAGCATTAAGAAGAAAAGGAATTATTAAAGTAGAAACAATCTTAATGGGAAATCCAGATAAAATAGCTGATTTATATATTACTATGACTCAAAATCCATCGTGGGGATATAGAGCTCAAGGAGTAATATTATCACATGAAACAGACTTAATAAACTGGCAGAAAAGAATTGTTCCATCAACAACACTTCCTATTTTAGGTTATTCTAATCAAGCGCAGCAAATTTTATCAAAAGAATCACCATCTGATGTAATAGTAATGATGGAACATACCGATCATAGATGGTTGTTAGATATTGTGATGCAATGCAGAGAACTTGGAATTAGCGTTAAAATACAACCAGATTTATATGAGATATTTACAGGCCAAGCCAGATTATTGGCTATTCATGGAATGCCATTAATAGATATCAATCCCGAATTATTAAAAACATGGGAAAGAGTTGTAAAAAGGATTTTTGATATCGTTTTTAGTGCAATCGTGCTTCTATTAGGATTACCTTTTTTACTGATCACTGCTATTTTGGTAAAACTAGATTCCAAAGGACCAATTTTCTTTTCTCAAATTAGAGTAGGAAAAAATGGTAAGATATTTACTATGTATAAATTTAGATCAATGATAACAGATGCAGAAGCCGAAGGGCCAAGATGGGCATCAGTAAACGATCCAAGAGTTACCAGATTAGGTAGATTTTTGAGAAAATCACATTTAGATGAAATTCCACAATTTTGGAATGTATTAAAAGGTGAAATGAGTTTGGTTGGCCCAAGGCCAGAAAGACCATTTTTTGTAGAAAAATTTAAAAAAGATGTTCCATATTATCTTAGACGTCTTGTTATAAGGCCAGGACTAACAGGATGGAATCAAGTTCATTATAGAGATTATGAAGAAACATTAGAAGAAATCACTAATAGGCTTAAACATGATTTTTATTATATTGAAAATATGTCATTGCAATTAGATGTCGAAATTATAATCAGAACAGTAATTAGAGTGTTCAGAGGTCAAGGCCAAGCATAATCAACATACATGTTTCTATGTTATGAAAAGAATACAGAACATCAACATGTAATTATTACACTTTCTAGAGTTTATCGTGAAAACGATTGTAGTTATACCTACTTATAATGAGTTGGACAATATAGACAATATCATTCAGGCTGTTTTGCAGGCTGCTGATGTTCATATTTTAATTGTTGATGATAATTCTCCAGATGGAACTTGGGCTAGAGTTCAGGAACTTCAGGAACATGATAATAGAATACATCTATTGAAAAGAGCTGGTAAAATGGGCTTAGGTACTGCTTATTGCGAAGGTTTTACCATAGCTTTAAGCTTGGGCTATGATACTATTATGGAAATGGATGCAGATTTCTCGCATGATCCTAAAGATATACCCCGTTTTCTAGAAAAAATACAAGATTATGATTTAGTGATAGGTTCTAGATATTCAGAAGGCGTTAATGTTGTTAACTGGCCAATGAGAAGGCTTCTTCTTAGTTATTCTGCAAATATGTATACTAGAATCATTACTGGAATGCCAATTAAAGATGCTACAGGTGGCTTTAAATGTTTTAGAGCTTCAATTTTAAAGAAGATAGATTTTTCAGATATAAAATCAAATGGTTATGCATTTCAAATTGAAATGAATTTTAGATTATGGAAGGCCGGAGCAAGACTTATAGAAATACCAATTATTTTTATTGATAGACGCTCTGGTGTGTCTAAAATGAGTAAAAATATAGTATACGAAGCAGCATTCTTAGTATGGAAATTAAAATTAATGTATCTATTTCGCTGATAGTATATTAGTAATTTGATTCATCACGCCATCTAATAATTCTCCAAATATCTGTAGAATCTCTTCTGATTCTTACATTTACTCTTCCCTGTAAACGAATGATATCATAAGGATTAAAAGTAATTGTGAGATTAAAACCCCTCGAGATATCCATTAAAGTACTATCACCCGAAGAAACGATAATATCATTCCATACCAGTTCTAATGCTTGGGATGCATTGAAAAGTCCTGCAGTAGAAATCATATCTTGATCTCTTCCCCACGATGCATCTACACCTTTATCGTAATTTCTATAAATAAAAACAAAATCTGGACTTAATAATCTACCATAAGCAATCGTATCTTTGTATAAATACGATGTCTTAAAATTTTGAAAGACACCTTCTATTGTTCTTTGATCTCCATACATTCCTGCATTTATTGGTTTGTCCGATAATTTGGGTGCAAATGGATTTGTACAAGAATAAAAGAGCATACCATATAAAAATAGTATGAATATACTTAGTATGCTATTTGATAGTAATGTGTGCTTGATATTCTTGAAATTCATTGAATAATCACTTCAAAAGAATCGGTATTGATAGAAGAAATCTAATATATAGATGACAATGCATATTTGAATGTTAATTTAGTAAAAATAGCAGACAGAATTTTAGGTATTTCTAGAAGTTATGATAAAAGCAAAACCATCAGCATTATGGCGTTCCATTTTAGGAAAATATTTTTTTAGATCTGTTAAACATCAATTCTTTCAATGTGGTATTTCAGGTCAAGAATTTCTTTCACCATGGATATTAGATTCTAGTGTTCATTCCGAAATTCCACTGATTTTATATAGTTCACATGGTGGCTGGTGGGATGCTGCCATTGCTATAGCATTATCTAATTCATATCTGCATTTAGAATCTTATGGCATGATGGAAGAAAAACAATTAAAAAAGTATATGTTTTTTACAAAAGTAGGTATGTTCTCTGTTCATAGGCAACAAGCTAAATCTGCATTGCAAAGCTTACATTATGCCGCTGACATATTGCAAAATTCGAATAAAACATTATGGATATTTCCTCAAGGTGAATTATTTCATCAGGATATTCGCCCGATTTCTTTGTTTTCTGGCCAAGCAATACTGTTGAAATTATTGAAAACTGCATATTTTGCCCCTATTGCTATTCGTTATGACTTTTTACAAGAGCAAAAACCGGAAAGTTATATTAGTGTAGGAATGCCAGAGTTATTGCATTGGGAACATAAAGAGAAATCATCTGAATGGACAGCTTATTTTACAGAAAAGCTTACGAATCAAATGGATATATTAACCAATGATATTCATAAACAAAGGCTTGATTCTTATACTATATGGTGTAAAGGGCCAGAATCCATAGAGAAAAAATGGGATTCTTTTAGAGGGATAAAATAATACTACATAAAAGTATATTTTTTTACTTGTGTTGAATATATTCAAGTAGTAAGTTTGTGCGCAATGAAAAATCTTCTTTATATCATATTGTCTTGCTGTATAATTTATACGGCATATGCTGCAGAAACAGCATTAGAATACTTAACTGCTAAGTCTGATGGTAAGGTTATTATTATAGAATGGCGTGCTTCAGCAGAAAAAGGCATTCATCATTATGAAGTAGAACGTGCATCTGGTGACCAATTATATCGAAATATTGCTACTATTGATGCTCGTGGACAAATGTATTCTTATCGTTTTGTAGATGAAGATGCATTAATGAAAGGAGATAAACAGCAAATTATTGGGAATGTATATTCTTATAGATTGAGGGCAATAGGATATGATAATTCTTCTTCAGTTTCAAATTCAGTAAGTGTTGCGCATAGTATCAGTGGAATTCGCCGCACTTGGGGTATGATAAAAGAAATGTTTAGATGATTTTATATACTTTTTAAATGAAAACAAGTACATTTTCAAGCAAATATCACTATATATGTGTTCTATTATGTATTGGTTTCTATTCTTATACACATACTAATGCTCAAGAACATAAATGTGGAACTTTTGTATCAGCTTCTTTTAAAGAGTTTCAGGATAAATCAGCTAAAGGGGAAACAGTACTTGCTAATAGGCCAATTCTAAGTTCACAAGAAATCACAATTGGCTCGCCTAGTGGAAAATTTCTTATCCATTATACCAAATATGGAAATGATAGAGTAGACTCTACCGATAAAAATCAAAATTCCATACCAGATTATATTGATTCTGTTTGTTACTATTTTGATGAAGTATATTCTTATGAAATTAATACTTTGGGATATCCTGCTCCGCCTAGTGATCAAAATGGTGGTGGATCTGAAGCCTATGATATTTATGTGCGAAATATGAAAGAAATGGGATATTATGGTTTAACAGAACAAGATTTTAGGGTCGCAGGTACAAATAGTCAGATAAAAACTACTTCATTCATTTCTATTGATAATAATTACAGTGTAAATACTAATGGTACAAAAAGTTATAATACCTTGGGTATTGATGCTTTAAAAATTACCGCAGCGCATGAATTTCATCATGCAATTCAATTTGGTTGTTATGGAGTTAGTACTACAGGTTTTGATGTAGTAATATATGAGATGTACAGTACTTGGATGGAATATCTTCAATATCCTGCTGTAAAAGATTATATAAATTATGCAAAATTATTGTTTACAAATCCGCAAGAATATAGATTTGGAAGAAGGGGCACAAGTGACATATATACGGGCTATGGTTGGAGTATATTTTTTGAATTTCTTCAATACAAATTTGGAGTATCTGTCTCTAAAGATATGTGGAATAATATAGGAAAAGGGGTCTTACCATTTAGGGCATTAGAGCTTTCATTAAATACTAAAGGAAGTTCACTTAATGATATTTGGTGTGAACTAGCGCAATGGATGTATCATACTGGTTCAAAATCATATGGTATATCAGATGCTAATAAATTTATGGATGCTGCAGATTTACCTGAAATGAAAGCAATTACTGATTCGGTAAACCCATCATTACTATTTTCACAATCAATCTATCCATATGAATTTAGATTGTATTCTTGTGTATTGCCAAATAACCTGACCATTGCAGATACAGCAGATTTTATGTGCTCAATTATGCCTCCAAATCCATTTTACAATATATCTACAAATCAAAATCCATTAGTTTTTTCAGTTTCTAAACAAATAACCCAAAATGCAATTAGTTCGACAGGATATTATTGGAATCTTGATGCAAAAGGAATGCAATATTGCTCCTATGCAGTATTTAGTAAAGGAATTGCAGTTAAACCAAATCAAGTGGTATATCCCAATCCATATATCTTAAATCAAACTCAAGAATTGATGTTTCCTCTTCCGGCAATGGTAAATGAAGGTGATTTGGCATTGCTAACTATATATACTACTACTGGTAAAATGATATATTCTGGCAAACTCTTGATAGAGACAGACCCAAAAAACAAAGCAAATCCAGGATTTAATACACTTGTAATCAAATATCTACAGGCTGATACCTTAGAAAGGGGAGTATATATCTTCACAGTAGAGAATAAAGGGAAAACAATTCATGGAAAATTTCTAGTAAAATAGAAATCCCACCATTTCACTTGTCCACATCTTATTAACAATTCATAAATAATAACCTACTTAACTATTATTAAAGTAAGAAGATAAGCAAATAATTAGATGTGGATAACTCTGTAAAATTTTGATTTATCAAGATTTAATTTTGTTTTATACTATCTATATTCTAAATTTGTTCTCTTCGCTTTAGCGGGCAAGCCCTACTAAGTGAAAATTAACATTAGATAATAGTAACTTTTTACATGCATTAGGTTAAGACAACAATGTCAGAAATCTTAAAAGTAAGAAATATTGGTATTTCAGCCCATATTGATTCGGGCAAAACCACATTAAGCGAAAGAATTTTATTTTATACTGGAAAAATCCACAAGATTGAAGAAGTAAAGGGTAAGTCTGGTGTTGGCGCCACGATGGACTCTATGGATCTTGAAAGAGAGAAAGGCATTACGATTCAATCTGCGGCAACATACTGTACATGGAAGGATTTTGAAGTTAATCTTATTGATACACCTGGCCATGTTGATTTTACTGTAGAAGTAGAGCGTGCCTTAAGGGTATTAGATGGTGCTGTATTGGTTCTATGCGGCGTAGCTGGTGTACAAAGCCAATCAATCACAGTAGACCGTCAAATGCGTAGATATAATGTTCCAAGACTTGCATTTATCAATAAGATAGATCGTTCTGGATCAAATCCTGACAGAGTTGCAGAGCAATTAGCAGAAAAACTTCATCATCGTCCAGTAATCATGACATTTGCCATGGGTTTGGAAGATCGTTTTGAAGGGGTTGTAGATTTATTAAAGATGAAAGCAATTTATTTTGATGGTGATAATGGAGAGAATATTCGTGAAGAAGAAATTCCAGCGCAATATGTAGAAGAAGCAAAACAACGTCGCCACAAATTAGTTGAAACAATGGCTGATTTTGATGATGTAATTGCAGAAAAATTCCTTATGGAAGAGCCAGTTACTTTAGAAGAATTAATGCCTGTAATCCGCCGTGAAACTATAAATTTAAAAATTACACCTTTATATGTTGGGTCTGCTAAGAAAAACAAAGGCATTCAAACTTTATTAGATGCTGTAGGTTATTTTTTACCTTCACCTTCTGAAATTAAGAATGAAGGATTAGACCAAAATAACAATGAAGAAAAAGTAGAGTTAGCATCAGATAGTACAAAACCATTCGTAGGCCTAGCTTTCAAGTTAGAAGATGGAAGATTTGGCCAGTTAACGTATGTGCGAGTATATCAAGGTGCAATTAAAAAAGGCGATATGATCACTAATATGTCCAATGGAAAGCGTGTTAAAGTTCCAAGGCTAGTTAGGATGCATGCAGATCAAATGCATGATATTGATGAGGTTGGCCCAGGACAAATAGTTGCATTATTTGGTATCGATTGCGCTAGTGGTGATACATTTACTGATGGCAGTGTAAATATTACAATGACATCTATGTTTGTTGCAGAACCTGTTATTGAATTAGCGGTAAGCCCCAAAGATAAAGCTGGTCAAGTGAATTTCTCTAAAGCGCTTAATCGTTTTACTAAAGAGGATCCAACATTCCAGGTGTATCGCGATGAAGAAAGTGGCGAAACAATTATCAAAGGAATGGGCGAACTACACCTTGAAATCTATATTGAAAGAATAAAGCGTGAATATGGTTGTGAAGTAAATGTTGGGCGTCCTAAAGTAGCTTTCCGTGAAGCTATGACACAAAGAGCAGATTTCAACTATACTCATAAAAAACAAACTGGTGGCTCTGGTCAATTTGCTAGAGTTGGTGGATTTATTGAGCCATTACCATCGGATGCAATTGAAAATTATGAATTCGTAGATGATATTGTAGGCGGCGTAATTCCAAGAGAGTTTATTCCAGCTTGTGATAAAGGATTCCGCGAAGTAATACGTGAAGGTTCTTTAATTGGACAACCAGTTGTTGGTGTTCGTGTAACGATTAATGATGGTGCAGATCACCCAGTGGATTCCTCTGAAATGGCATTTAAAGTAGCTTCTATATCTGCTTTCCGCGAAGCATACATGAAAGCTAAGCCAATCATTCTTGAACCAATTATGAAATTGGAAGTAAGTGTACCAGAAGAATTCCAAGGTGTATGTATTGGCCAAATTAATCAAAGACGCGGTGTTATTGTTGGTACTACAATGGACGCAGGCTATGTTGTTGTAGAATCAGATGTACCGCTAAGCGAAATGTTCGGCTATTCTACTGATATTCGTTCAGTAACTCAAGGCAAGGGAGAATTCTCTATGGAATTCTTAAGATATGCTCCAGTACCTAAAAATGTACAGGAAGAAATGGTAAAAGTATATCAAGCTAAACGTGCCGAAGGAAGAAATTAAAATATATTTTGGATGTGAATAACTTTTTTCTTAGTTTTGCAAGCTCTGTCAACGACAGCAAAAAAGTAAAACGAGATATATACAGGAAAATTAAGTGCCTACAATTAGTCAACTTGTTCGTAAAGGTCGCCAGAAGCTGGTGGAGAAAAGCAAGTCTCCAGCTCTTGCAAGTTGTCCCCAAAGACGTGGGGTTTGTACTCGTGTATATACGACTACACCAAAAAAACCGAATTCTGCATTACGTAAAGTAGCGAAGGTTCGTTTAACAAATCAATTTGAAGTGATTGCATATATTCCAGGTGAAGGGCATAATCTTCAGGAGCACTCAATTGTGTTGATTCGTGGTGGGCGTGTTAAAGATTTACCAGGTGTTCGTTATCACATCGTACGTGGTGCAGCGGATACTCAAGGTGTAAAAGATCGGAAGCAAGCACGATCTAAGTATGGTGCGAAGCGAGTAAAACCTGGAACAGCTAAGAAAAAATAATTTAAGAAAAGAAGAGAAAAAGAGATAGTATGAGAAAGAAAAGAGCAGAAAAACGATATGCAGTACCTGATTCACGTTTTAACGATGTGATGGTATCTAGATTCATTAATAAAGTGATGATTCAAGGTAAAAAGAATACTGCTCGCAATTTAGTTTATAATGCTTTTGATTTAGTAGAGCTAAAATCAAAGACAGATCCTGTTGAAATTTTCCGCAAAGCTTTAGGTAATATTTCTCCTGCTATTGAAGTTCGTTCACGTCGCGTTGGTGGCGCTACTTATCAAGTGCCAGTTGAAGTTAGAGAGGATCGTCGTTTTGCATTAGCAATCCGTTGGTTAAAGCAATATGCTTCAGAGCGTCGTGATAAAACAATGGCTCAAAAATTAGCCTCAGAATTATTAGCAGCAGCTAATGGTGAAGGTAGTTCTGTAAAAAAGCGTGACGATGTACATAGAATGGCAGAAGCTAATAAAGCATTTGCACATTTTAAGTGGTGAGAAATTTTTTGTTCTTTGTCAATTTAACCCTGGTAGCGCTGTAAATTATGTCGCGCACAATTAAGCTAGAAAAATATAGAAATATAGGTATAATAGCCCACATTGATGCAGGCAAAACAACAACTACCGAGCGTATTCTTTTCTTTACAGGTTCCCTTCATAAAATGGGGGAAGTTCATGAAGGCACAGCTTTTATGGATTATATGGACCAAGAAAGAGAGAGAGGAATAACAATAACATCGGCTGCAACTACTTGCTATTGGCAAGGGCATCAGATAAATATTATAGATACGCCCGGACACGTTGATTTTACAGCAGAAGTTCAAAGATCTTTAAGAGTGCTTGATGGTGCGGTTGCTGTATTTTGTGCAGTAGCTGGAGTAGAGCCTCAATCAGAAACTGTTTGGCGTCAAGCTGATCAATTTAAAGTTCCTAGGATAGTATATATAAATAAAATGGATCGAATTGGTGCTGATTTTTACAAAGCGCTGGATTCAATCAAAGATACATTGCATGCTCGGCCAGTACCTTTATATATACCTGTTGGAAGCTCTGAAGATTTTTCTGGAATTATAGACTTGATAGAAATGAAATATATCAAATATATAGATTCCGAAAAGTCTGAAAATTTTCTGATTGAACAAATTCCTTTATCAATGATGCAAGAAGCTGAAGATAAAAGAAATGAAATGATTGAAGCAATAGCAGAAAACAGTGACTTAATTTTAGAAAAGTACTTTGGCAATGAGCAAATAGAAGTTTCGGAATTATATGAAGCTATAAGAGAATCCGTTATTCAATCTAAATTTTTGCCAGTAACATGTGGTTCTTCATTTAAGAACAAAGGTGTTCAAGAATTATTAAATAGCATAGTAAGATATCTTCCTTCTCCGATAGATCGTGGTTCGGTAACCGGATTTAGTCCTGAAGATTCTGAAATAATATTAGAAAGAAAGCCAAGTGAAGATGAGCCTTTTTCTGGACTAGCCTTTAAAGTTTTGACAGATGTATATGTAGGTAGGCTTACTTTTGTAAGAATCTACTCTGGAAAACTAAAAGTTGGAGATATGATATATAATCCAACAGAAGGTAAAAGAGAAAGAGTTCAAAAAATCTTAAGAATGCAGGCAAATAGAAGAGATGAACTTGCAGAATGTTTGGCTGGAGAAATAGTAGCGATACCTGGGCTAAAGTTTACAAAAACAGGTGATACAATTTGTATCCAAGAAAGTCAAGTGCTCTTTGAAAAAATCAGTTTTTTGGAACCTGTTATCAATCAATCGGTTGAAGCAAAGTCAACATCAGATCAGCAGAAAATGTTGGAGGCTTTGGCAAGACTTGCAGATGAAGATCCAACATTTAAATTTGTGAATGATCAAGAAAGTGGTCAGATAATTATTAGCGGTGTTGGAGAGCTTCACTTAGACATTATTGTAGATAGACTTAAAAGAGAGTTTTCTGTTCAAACGAGAGTTGGTAAGCCACAGGTAGCATATAGAGAAACTGTATTAAAATCTGCAATTCATGAATATGAATTTGAAAAACAGATAGGTACAAAGAATCAATATGCCAGGGTAAAAGTAGATATTAGACCATCAGAGAAGAGTGCTGGTAACTCTGTAAAGATGTCAAGTGATTCTAATAAACTACAAGCTGTTTTGGTGAATGCATTGTTAGAAAGTGCAAAAAGTTCATTAGCAGTAGGCCCAATAGCCGGATATCCTATGGTAGATGTTCAAGTAGAAATACTTGAAGTAGGAACAAGAGAAGGCGAAACAACTGATATAGCATGTAAAGTAGCAGTTTCAAATGCTGTTAGAGAAGCAATTGCAAAAGCAAATCCAAGTTTATTGGAACCAATTTTTGCAGTAGAGGCAATAGCACCGATGGAATATATAGGCGATATAATAGCAGATATAAACTCTCGGAAAGGTCGGATTGAAGAGATTACGCAAAAGGGTAGCTCACAAGGTGTAAAAGCCAGTGTGCCATTGAGCCAAATGTTTGGTTATGTAACCAAACTAAGGTCAATGACTCAAGGCAGAGGATCATATACAATGATTTTCTCACATTATGAGCCTACGGACGCTTGATCAAAAAAAGAAAGATATAATATATTAATATTTTTGTAAAAATAGTTATCACTTTAGGTGCACTATGGCAAAAGAGAAATTTGACAGGTCGAAACCACACGTTAATATTGGCACAATTGGCCATGTTGACCACGGTAAGACAACATTGACAGCAGCCATTACTATGGCTTTAGCTAAAACAGGTCTTTCTGCAAAGCGTTCGTACGATTCAATTGACAATGCTCCAGAAGAAAAAGCTCGTGGGATCACCATTAATACTGCCCACGTAGAATATGAAACTGCAAATCGTCACTATGCACACGTAGATTGTCCAGGCCACGCAGATTATGTAAAAAACATGATTACAGGTGCGGCACAAATGGATGGCGCAATCTTAGTTGTAGCTGGTACAGACGGTCCAATGCCTCAAACCCGCGAACATATCTTGCTTGCACGCCAAGTTGGTGTACCTCGTATTGTAGTATTCTTGAACAAAGTAGATATAGCAGATCCAGAATTATTGGATTTGGTAGAATTAGAAGTTCGTGAACTATTATCTAAATATGAGTTTCCAGGCGATGATTTACCTATCATAATGGGTTCTGCATTACAAGCATTGGATGCAGGTACATCAGAATCAGCAGCTATTGATGATCCAAGATTGAAACCAGTTTTAGATTTAATGCAAGCAGTTGATGATTATATTCCTACACCTACTCGTGAAACAGATAAACCATTCTTAATGCCTGTTGAAGATGTATTTTCAATTACTGGCCGTGGAACAGTTGCAACTGGACGTATCGAGCGTGGAATAGTTAAATTAAATGAAGAAGTAGAGCTAGTAGGTTTCGGCTTACAAAAGAAAACAACTGTAACAGGAATTGAGATGTTTCGTAAGCTACTAGATGAAGGTGTAGCTGGAGACAATGTAGGCTTATTGTTACGTGGTGTAGCTAAAGAAGAAATTGAGCGTGGCATGGTTCTTGCGAAGTCAGGATCAATGACTCCTCACCATAAATTTATGGCCCAGGTTTATGTGTTGAACAAAGATGAAGGTGGTCGTCATACTCCATTTTTTGATGGATATCGCCCTCAGTTTTATTTTCGTACAACAGATGTAACTGGTGTTGCAACATTACCAAGTGGAACTGAAATGGTTATGCCTGGTGATAATATTGATAACTTCGCTATAGAATTAATCACACCTGTTGCTATGGAAGACGGTTTACGCTTTTCAATCCGTGAAGGCGGAAGAACAGTAGGTGCTGGTGTTATTACAAAAATTATTGAATAAATGTACCAAATGGCATGGGCCGATACATTCGGGCTTTGTCTTTTTTGTCTAAATATTTGAAGGTACGTGAGCGTGTCAACCCAAAGGATTCGTATAAAACTTAAGTCATACGACCATAACCTAATTGATAAATCATCCGAGCGAATTGTTCGTACGATTAAACAAACTGGGGCGGTTGTTTCCGGTCCAATTCCATTACCTACGGAAAAGACTGTGTACACGGTTCTACGTTCGCCGCACGTTGACAAGAAGTCGCGCGAGCAATTTGAAGCGCGTGTTCACAAGCGTCTGATAGATATCTTCAGCTCAACACAGCGTACGATTGATGCATTAATGCGTCTTGAATTACCTGCGGGAGTTGATGTAGAGGTAAAGGTCTAAGGAGAAAGTAAAGATGCTTTTAGGTCGTAAATTAGGTATGACAAGTATATTCAGCACATCTGGTGAATATGTCCCTTGTACAGTAATAGAAGCCGGACCTTGCGCAGTAGTGCAGGTTAGGTCAAAAGAGAAGGATGGATACACAGCTGTTCAGATAGGATTTGAAGATATCCCTGAACGTAAGGTATCACAACCACAAATTGGACATTTTAAAAAGTCCGGAGTTTCTCCTAAGCGCCATTTAAGGGAGTTTAGATCTGAAACGGTTACTTTAACTCCTGGTGAAATACTAACAGTTGATAGTATTCTAAAGAAAGGTGATAAAGTAAAAGTATCAGGAACTTCTAAAGGTCGAGGTTTTCAGGGTGTAATGAAGCGCCATCACTTTAGTGGTGTTGGTATGTCATCACATGGTCAATCTGACAGACAGCGTCATCCTGGATCCATTGGTTCTTCATCATTTCCATCCCGAGTTTTCAAGGGTATGAGAATGGCAGGAAGAATGGGTGGAACAACAATAAGCATCCGTAATTTAGAAGTGTTAGATGTAATGCCAGAGCAAAATCTACTTATAATAAAAGGTAGTATCCCTGGTTCAATCAATTCGATTGTTGAAATTGTGAAGCTGTAAGGTATAATATGCTCATTAATGTGTACGGAAAAAATGGATCTGTGACTGGTCAGGTTGAATTACCTGATGAAGTCTTTAATGTTGAGCCTAGCGAGCATGCTATGTACCTTGCGGTAAAAGCATATTTAGCAAATCAAAGGCAAGGCACTCACAAAACAAAAGTTAGATCTGAAGTTTCTGGTGGTGGTAGAAAGCCATGGAAGCAAAAAGGCCGCGGGACAGCCCGTTCTGGTTCTAATAGATCGCCTGTATGGGTTGGTGGTGGAACAATACATGGGCCACGTCCACACTTATATAAGCAATACTTACCTACTCAAATGAGAAGGCTTGCACGTAAGTCAGCTTTATCATTAAGAGTACAAGAGCAAAACCTTTTGATTGTAGATGATATGTCTTTTAGTGACATAAAAACTAAAAATTTGATTACAGTGCTTAAAGCGCTTAATCTTGAAGGACAAAAAGCATTGATTATGCTTAAAGGCTCTGATAGAAATACAATATTGTCTGCAAGAAATATACCTGGTGTGTCTACAACACCAGCAAACATAGCTTCAACATATGACATATTGAATCATAAAAAAATCATCCTGTGTAAAGAAGCACTTCAGGATTTAGTGCAAACATTTTAACACTGAAGTATAAGTAGGCTTATTAAAATGATAACAGTAATTAAGTATCCACTGCTAACAGAGAAAGCAGCAAAACTATCTGAAATGAATCAGTATACTTTTGAAGTGACAACAGTGGCGAACAAAATTCAGATAAAAACAGCCATTGAAAAGCTATATGAAGTGAAAGTAAGTTCAGTTCGTACAGTAAATGTAAAAGGCAAAAGCAAGACCCGCTCTACAAAGAAAGGGATCATGCGTGGTACAACTCCCTTGCGTAAGAAGGCATATGTAACTCTTGCAAAAGGATACACAATTGATCTAGTTGGCGGTGAAGGTAACGTCTCCGAAGATTAAAATAGAGAAAGATAATGGCTTTAAGAATACTAAAACCGATAACCCCCGGTACGAGATTTTACTCAGTTAGTTCATTTTCTGAACTAACTCCAGGTGCAAAACCTGAAAAGTCTTTGCTAGTAGCAAAGAAAAAATCTGGTGGTCGTAATAATACTGGTCGTATTACATCACGTCACATTGGTGGCGGACATAAGCAAAAGTACCGTATTATAGATTTTAAACGACGTAAATTTGATATGCCGGCAGAAGTATTAAGTATACAATACGATCCAAATCGTACATGCCGTATAGCATTGATTCGTTATGAAGATGGAGAATTGGCATATATTTTATCTCCGAATAAGCTTAAGGTTGGTCAGAAAGTAATGTCTGGGCCAAAAGCTGATTTCCAAGATGGAAATGCATTGCCACTTGAAAAAATACCAGTAGGTATGTTCATTCACAATATTGAATTAAAGCCAGGAAAAGGCGGACAAATGGTTCGCAGTGCTGGAACAGGTGCACAGCTTGTAGGATTTGATAATGGAATGGCTCAAGTAAAATTACCATCTGGTGAAATTAGAAAAGTATCTCAGGTTTGCATGGCAACACTTGGTGTTGTAGGTAATTCTGATCATGAAAATATTCTCTATGGTAAAGCTGGCCGTATGCGCTGGTTAGGAGTAAGACCTCAAACACGTGGTATGGCGATGAATCCGATAGATCACCCAATGGGTGGTGGAGAAGGAAGATCAAAATCCGGTGGTGGTCGTCAGCATCCACGTTCACCTTGGGGTCAATTAGCAAAAGGCCTTAAGACACGTAGACAAAAGAAGAAGTCAACAGATCTTATTGTTCGTAAAAGAAAATAACTAGGAAAGTATGGCTCGCTCACTCAAAAAAGGCGCCTTTATATACTACAAATTGGCGAAAAAAGTAGACCTCTTGAATGATTCAGGAAAAAAAGTAGTAGTTAAAACGTGGTCACGTGCATCAACTATTGCTCCTGAATTTGTGGGTCACACATTTGCAGTACATAATGGCAACAAGTTCATACCAGTGTATGTAACTGAAAATATGGTAGGACATAAGCTCGGCGAATTTTCTCCAACGAGAACTTTCAAAGGGCATGCAGGTAACAGAAAAGATCAAAAGTCCGGAAAACGATAATCCGTAGCTGAATAAGGTTAGATTATGCTAAATGCTCGTGCAACAAAACGCTATTTGCGTTCATCACCCCGCAAAATGCGCCTGGTGATAGATTTGATACGAGGAAAGTCAGCGCAACAAGCGATTGCGACGCTGAAATTCTCTACAAAGTCGGCAGCTAAAGATGCAGAAATGGTGCTTCGCTCTGCGATATCCAATGTTTTGGAGAAAGCACTCGCTGCAAATGAGCGTGTTGATGAAGGAAAGCTTTATGTAAGTAAGGTCTATGTCAATCAAGGCCCTACAGCGAAGCGTATTTCTCCTGCTCCAATGGGTAGGGCTTATAGAATTCGTAAACGCTCGCACCATCTCACAATTGAAGTTTCAGTTGTCAAGTAATTAACAGGAGAGAGCTTTGGGTCAGAAGACAAATCCGATTGGTCTCCGTTTAGGCATAGTACGCCAATGGGATGCTAATTGGTTCGATGAAAAGAATGTAGCAGAAAAACTTACAGAAGATTTGATGGTACGTTCATATATAAAAAGCCGTTTGCGTAAAGCAGGTGTAGCTAGAATAATAATCGAACGTACAGCAAAACAATTGCGTTTAACATTGCATACTTCAAGACCAGGTGTAATCATTGGCCGTTCAGGTAAAGATATTACATTGTTGGAAGAAGAATTAAAGAAGATATCACGCAAAGATGTAAAAGTCTTAATACACGAGATAAAGCGCCCAGAAGTGGAAGCCCAATTGGTAGCCGAAAATATCGCTCAGCAACTTGAAGGACGTGTTTCATTTCGTAAAGCAATGAAGCAATCTGTTGGAGCTGCAATGAGAATGGGTGCGGAAGGTATCAGAGTAATGTGTTCAGGTCGTTTGGGCGGTGCAGATATGTCCCGTACTGAACAGTATAAAGAAGGTAGAGTACCTTTACACACATTAAGAGCTGATATTGACTATGGCACAGCAACAGCAGCAACCGTTTACGGTTTGATTGGTGTAAAAACTTGGATTTGCCGAGGTGAAGTAATCGGCAAGCTTATAACAAAGGACTAAGAGAAGGATATAGCACAATGTTGCTGCCTAAAAGAGTAAAACATAGAAAAACCCAACGCGGTAGAATGAAAGGCAAGGCCTATCGTGGTTCTCAAGTAGCCTTTGGTACTTTTGGTATGAAAGCACTTGAACCCGCTTGGATAACAAATCGTCAGATTGAATCTGCACGTATTGCGATAAATCGCTATTTACGTCGTGATGGTAAAGTATGGATTAGAATATTTCCAGACAAACCGGTTACGAAAAAACCAGCGGAAACGCGTATGGGTAGTGGTAAAGGAAATCCTGAATTCTGGGTTGCGGTAGTTAAACCTGGACGCATACTTTTTGAAATCGATGGTGTTTCAAAAGAGTCAGCGCAAGAAGCTGTTCGTTTAGCTTCTCACAAATTACCAATTAAGATAAAATTTGTAACACGCTTGGATGCTGCACAGTAATGAAACCGCAAAAAGCGTCGGATATTCGCAAGTTCTCAGAAGAAGAACTACATGAAATGTTAGCTTCAACACAAGAAGCAATGATGATGAGAAATTTTGAAAAGGCATTAAGCCAATTAGAAAATCCATCTCAAATTAGAATTTTAAGAAAAGATATTGCGCGCATTAAAACAGTGTTGCGTGAGCGGAATGTCAAAATCTGACAAATTACGCATAAAGCTTTATGGAAACTATGGCTACTATTATTGCAACAGATCAAAAGCCCTCTACGAGCGGAAAAAAAGTTCGTCAAGGCAAAGTAATAAGTGCTGCTATGAATAAAAGTATTATTGTAGCGATCGAGCGTCAAGTTGCTCATCCGTTATATAAGAAATATTACAAGCAGACAAAAAAAGTTATGGCCCATGATGAGGGCAATGAATGCCGCGTAGGTGACATTGTACGAGTTATTGAAAGTCGTCCATTAAGTGCTAGAAAGCGCTGGATGTTAGCAGAAGTTATTGAACGTGCGCAGTAATATAGGAACACTTAGATGATACAAGAAGAATCAAATCTTATAGCAGCCGATAATTCGGGCGCAAAACGTGTTCGTTGTATACGTATACTTGGTGGACATGGAAGGCGTTATGCAGGTGTAGGCGACATTATTGTTGTGTCTATAAAAACTGCTCTTCCCAATGCAGGTGTAAAAAAAGGCGAAGTATGCAAGGCTGTTGTTGTTCGCACAAAAAAAGAAATTAGACGTAAAGATGGATCTTTCATCCGTTTTGATGAGAATGCAGCTGTTATTCTCAATGGTCAAGGTGAACCAAGAGGTACTCGTATATTTGGACCTGTGGCACGCGAATTGCGTGAGAAAAGTTTTATGAAAATCGTTTCTTTGGCACCAGAGGTATTATAAGGATCGAATCTACATGAAGATGTTAATTAAAAAGAATGATTTAGTTAAAGTTATAAGTGGTGACGATAAAGGCAAACAAGGCCGTGTTATCGAAACCCAAGCAAAAAAAGCTAGAGTATTGGTTGAAGGTGTTAATATACACAAACGCCATACACGTAAAAGCGCTGCTAATCCAGATGGTGGCATTATGGAAAGAGAATTTCCTATTGCTTATTCAAATGTGATGCTTATTGATCCAGAAACTAAAAAAGCTACAAGAATTCGTGTTGAACGAATTGAAAAAGATGGTAAAACACAGGTTAAACGTATTGCCGTTAAATCTGGCAAGGAAATTAAACTGCCTTAAAAGATTTGAATAGAGAATATATATGGCAAAAGCCCTACAACAATCGAAAAAATTTGATTTAAAGCCGGAAGGCAAGCGTCTTGAAGAATATTCAGGAACAGTTCCAGCCCCTCGTCTTTATGAATTTTACAAAAGTCAGGTAATTCCTGTCTTAAAAGAAAAATTCCAATATAAATCAGTGATGCAAGTTCCAAAGATCACAAAGATTTGTATAAACATGGGAGTTGGAGCCGCAGTGCAGGATCCAAAAATTCTGCAATCAGCTGTTAATGAGTTAGAACTAATTACTGGGCAACGCCCAGCTATTAGTAAGTCCAAAAAAGCTATTGCTAATTTCCGCCTTCGAGCGGGAATGCCTATTGGATGTCATTTAACTCTACGCGGAGCACGTATGTATGAATTTTTAGACAGATTCATAAATATTGCTTCACCTAGAATTCGCGATTTTCGTGGATTTTCGGATAATGGTTTTGATGGCCGCGGTAATGTTACTATTGGAATCAAAGAACAAATTATCTTCCCGGAAATTGATGTTGATAAAGTAAATAAAATTGCTGGCATGGACATCACATTTGTTACAACATCCAAATCGGACGAGGAAGCTTCAGCTTTACTCAAAGAATTTGGTTTTCCTTTCCGCAAAGGTTAATATGGCTAAGACAAGTATTGTAGCGAGAAATGAAAAAAGAAAACGCTTATCTGCTAAATATGCAAAACAGCGTGAAGAGTTAAAAGCAGCTGGTGATTATGTTGGCTTGCAAAAACTCCCAAGAAATAGTGCTCCTACGCGTGTTCGTAGCCGTTGTTCTGTAACAGGACGTGGTAAAGCAGTGTATAAAAAATTCGGTGTATGCAGAAATATCTTCCGCCAATTGGCGCTAGAAGGTAAAATACCCGGAATTCGTAAATCAAGTTGGTAAACTATTAGAAGCTTAGAATACTATGCCGGTTACAGACACAATTGCAGATTTTATTACTCGCATCAGAAATGCGGGTCAGGCACGACACAAGTTTGTTGTTGCCCCTGCTTCAAAGTTGAATTTACATATTGCCAATATCTTAAGTGATCAAGGTTTTATAGGTGAAGTTTCATCAATTGAAGAAGATAATCAGAAGTTTATTAAAGTAGGTCTTAAGTACTATGAAGGAAAACCTGTAATACAGGATATCCAAAGAGTAAGTAAGCCTGGTAGAAGAATTTATTCACCTGTAGAAAAGATTCCTAGAGTTAGCAATGGACTTGGTATATCTATCATTTCAACCTCTAAAGGATTGATGACAGACAAGCAGGCACGCGCTTACAATGTAGGCGGTGAAATTATTTGCAAAGTACGCTAATCCCTGGATTTAAGGAGATTTATCGTGTCAAGAATTGGCAAAAAACCTATAACAGTACCTGATAATGTACAGTTAACATATAATAATGAAACCCTAACCGTTAAAGGTCCAAAGGGTGTACAAACTGTACCGATTGCTGAAGGTATTTCATTTAATAATGAAAATGGAATATTAACTTTTGTTAGAGCAAATGATGAAAAAAAGGTAAGAGCATTGCATGGTTTATCCAGAGCTCTTGCATTTAATGCAATTCATGGCGTAACAAATGGCTACCAAAAAAACCTTACTATTGAAGGTGTTGGTTTTAAGGCAGAATTGAGAGGTTCTAAATTACTTTTAGCTTTAGGATATTCTCATCCTATATTGTTTATTCCACCAGCAGGTATTGAATTTGTTGTTGTAACCCCTACTTCCTTACAGATTAAGGGTGATAATAAACATGATGTTGGCGAGGTAGCAGCAAAAATACGTAAGATACGTCCACCTGAACCTTACAAAGGCAAAGGAGTTAGATACGAAGGCGAATATATTCGTCGTAAAGCCGGTAAGTCCGCTGGCAAATAATTTTCATCGCTGATTCAAAAGAGACCGTACGAGATGAATTTACAAAAAGCAAAAACAAAGCGCCAATTGCGCAGAAAGCAACATATTCGTAAAACCATTTTTGGTAATCCAGAACGTTTACGTTTAAGTGTGAATAAAACAATAAAACATATAAGTGCACAAATTATTGATGATACGAAGGGCTTTACGCTTGTTTCTGTTTCATCGGTAGAAAAAGATGTACGAGTAGCACTTGATAGCATTTCAACAAAAGTTGAACAAAGTAAATATGTTGGTGATTTACTAGCTAAAAGAGCAAAGGACGCAAATATTTCAAGTGTAGCATTTGATCGTAATGGTCATTTATACCATGGTAGAGTTAAAGCACTTGCAGAAGCTGCCCGCGAGGGTGGTCTGCAGTTCTAATTTATAGAGGATGCCGTGAGCAAAGTAAGATTATCAGAACTTGATCTTAAAGATAAGTTAGTTTATGTTGGCCGTACTGCCAAAGTAGTAAAAGGTGGTCGTCGTTTCAATTTTACAGCTTTAGTTGTAGTTGGAGATGGCAATGGTCATATTGGCTATGGTCTTGGAAAAGCCGGTGAAGTTGTAGATGCTGTAAGCAAAGCAACTGAAGCTGCTAAAAAAGGTATTGTGAAGGTTCAACTTCAAAATACTACTATTCCACATGAAGTATTAGCAAAATATGGTGCAGCTTCTGTACTCATAAAGCCTGCTACACCAGGTACAGGTGTTATTGCTGGTGGAGGTGTTCGCGCCGTATTAGAATTAGCTGGCGTACAAGACGTACTAACCAAAAGCATGGGTTCTTCTAACCCTCATAATACAGTAAAGGCAACGGTTCGGGCATTAACTTTATTAGAAGATGCTCAATCAGCGGCCCAACGCAGAGGTATTTCTTTAAAAAAAGTACTTCATGGTTAAGGAGACATACATGACAAATGCAGATTCTAAAGTAAAGATTACACAAGTACGTAGCATTATTAAATGCAAGCAGTATCAAAAAGATACAATTCATGCACTTGGCCTTGGCAGACCTAATTACGAAGTTGTTCATACATTAAATCCTCAGATTCAAGGTATGATAAATGTAGTAAAGCATCTTGTTAAAGTTGAGTCAATTTGAGAGACGGAGAATAAATCCCATGAAACATATCGGTAATATAAGCCCAAATAAAGGTTCACATAAATCACCTAAGCGTATCGGTAGAGGTGCAGGTTCTGGTCACGGTGGTACATCTACACGTGGGCATAAAGGACACGCTGCTCGTTCCGGCTTTAAGAGTAAAAGAAATTTCGAGGGCGGTCAAATGCCTTTGAGCCGCCGTGTACCTAAATTTGGATTTAAAAATCCCTTCCGTATTGAATACCAAGAAGTAAATGTATCTAGGTTACAAGAGCTTGTTGATAATAACAAAATACATGTTGGTGATACAGTTGATTTAGATGTTCTCCGTAATCTAGGTGTTATCAAATCATCTCGTATACCTATTAAAGTTCTTGGTAATGGCGATTTAACTGCAAAGTTAAATGTTACCGCCGCAAAATTTACTGAAACTGCAAAGGGTAAAATCGAACATGCCGGAGGCAGTGTTGTAATCGATGAATAAATTCTTTCAAACCATTGCCAATGTCTTCAGAATAGAAGAATTAAAGCAACGTATTTTATATACTGCGCTTATTCTTTTAGTGGTTAGAATAGGGTCTTATGTCCCGCTACCAGGTGTAGATGTAATTGCATTACAAGCATCAAAAGGTGGAGATTCTAACACTTTATTTGGACTTTATGACCTTTTTGTAGGTGGAGCATTATCTAATGCTTCAATTTTTGCATTAGGTATTATGCCATATATCTCAGCTTCAATTATTCTGCAGTTAGCTGGAATAGTTATGCCTGAAGTACAAAGATTGCAAAGGGAAGGCGAAGAAGGAAGAAAAAAAATAACCCAATTCACTCGATATTTAACAGTTCTTATTGCTTGTCTGCAAGCTTGGGGTGTTAGCATAAAAATTGCCAATCCAGGTACATCTGCGGCTTCAGCTGTTGCCCCTGATATGGTTGCATGGTTTACATTCACTTCGATTATACTGCTTTCATCTGGTACGATATTTCTAATGTGGCTTGGTGAGCAAATTACTGAAAGAGGATTAGGAAATGGTATTTCACTAATCATTTTTATCGGTATAGTTGCAAGACTACCAGATGCCATATTCGCTGAAATTAACTATATAAATTCCACTCCGCAGTTATTTGTACATTTGATTATTTTTGCAATTCTAGTTTTTATAATAGCTGGAGTTGTACTAATCACTCAGGGAGCACGAAGAATACCTGTTCAGTATGCAAAAAGAGTTGTTGGTAAAAAAGTTTATGGTGGTACTACTCAATATATACCTTTAAGAGTAAATACTTCCGGTGTTATGCCTATTATCTTTGCTCAGTCTATATTGTTTGTACCAAGTACAATTTTAAGCTTTTTTCCAGAAAACACTACTTTGCAGTGGATATCAAGCCAATTGTTTCGTGAACAGTCATATATTTATGCTCTAACATATTCTACTCTTATTGTGTTTTTTACATATTTTTATACTGCTGTAGCTTTTAACCCAAGAGATGTAGCTGATAATATGAAAAAACAAGGTGGTTTTATTCCTGGTATTAGACCAGGAGCACCTACTGCAGATTATATTGAAAATATATTAACTAGAATAACTTTACCTGGTGCTATGTTTCTTGCCCTTATAGCAATTATGCCAACATTTGTTTCTAATGTATTACGAGTACAACCATCATTTGCTTCGTTTTTTGGTGGTACAAGTTTACTTATAGTTGTTGGCGTAGCATTAGATACATTGCAACAAGTTGAATCATACTTATTAATGCGTCATTATGACGGCTTTATGAAAAGTGGCAAAATTCGAGGCAGAGCAAACTCAGGTGCTGGTGGTTTTTAATTGAAATGGAAACTGTTACAATACATACTGATAGCCCAATAAAGAATATTGAGAAAGCTTGTCGAATAGTTGCAGAAACAATAATGCTAGTTGGAAAAAGTATTAAAGTAGGCACAAAGACATTAGAACTAGACAAAATTGCAGAAGATTATATTTTAACCCAAAATGCAATACCAGCTTTTAAAGGTTATAAAGTAGATGGAAATGATTTTAAGCATACACTTTGTATTTCGGTAAATGAAGAAGTTGTGCATGGAATCCCTAGTGAAAGACTGATAGAAGAAGGCGATATAGTTTCTATAGATTGTGGTGTTCAGTATAATGGTTATTTCGGTGATAGTGCATATACTTTTTCAGTTGGCACTATTTCAGCAGAGATAGAAAAATTACTTAAAACAACACAAGAATCTTTAGATCTTGGAGTACAGCAAGCTATAGCAAGAAATAAAGTTTATGATATAGCAAGAGCTGTTCAAACGCACGTTGAAAATAATGGATTTTCTGTAGTGAGACAATTGGTTGGCCATGGAATAGGCAAACAATTACATGAAGATCCGGCTATACCGAATTTTGTACCACCTTTGTTACAACGTTCGTACTATCCCAATGCAAAATTGCAAAGAGGAAAAACAATAGCAATTGAACCGATGGTTAATATTGGTACACATAATGTTAAAACATTAAGTGATGGCTGGACAGTAATAACAGCCGATAAAAGACCATCAGCACATTTTGAACATACTGTCCTCGTAGAAGAGGGCAAACCGATAATACTTACTTTGATGGATTAACTTAATGTCGAAACAAGATCTTATTAGGATTGATGGTGTCATAGATGAAACATTACCTAATACCCAGTTTATAGTTAAGTTAGAAAATAACCATAAAGTACTGTGTCATATATCGGGAAAGATGAGAATGAATTTTATCAAGATTCTTCAGGGCGATAAGGTAACAGTAGAGTTATCACCCTATGATCTTGCAAAAGGCCGTATTGTTTACCGCTATAAATAAAGAATAGCTATGAAAGTTCAAGCATCAGTAAAAAAACGCAGCCCGGACGACAAAATTGTTGTTCGAAGAGGCAAAGTGTATATTATCAACAAGAAAAATCCACGCTTTAAGCAACGTCAAGGATAATAAGGAGAACGCTTGTGGCTCGTATCGCCGGCATAGATTTGCCAAAAAATAAACGAGGCATTATTGGGCTTACGTATATCTTCGGCGTAGGCAAAGAAACCTCTTCTCGAATTCTTACCAAAGCAGGTATAGAATTTGAAAAGCGAATAATGACCTGGACAGATGAAGAAATTGCACGTATACGTTCTGCTATTGCAGATTATAAAGTTGAAGGTCAGCTTCGTTCTGAAATTCAATTAAATATTAAAAGATTGATGGATATTGGGTGCTATAGAGGCCTAAGACATCGTCGTGGTTTACCTGCACGCGGGCAACGTACTCGTACTAATTCCCGTACAAGAAAAGGTCGTCGTAAAACAGTAGCTGGTAAGAAAAAAGCAGCTAGGAAATAATAAGTTTGTTAACATCATATACCGAATACTATGGCCGCAGCTAAAAAGCGTGTTAAGAAAAAAACGGTTAGTGACATACATGGAAAAGCACTTATTCGTGCAACTTTCAATAATGTAATTGTTACTATAACCGATACATATGGTAATGTTCTTACTTGGTCCTCTGCAGGTCGCAATGGCTTCCGTGGTTCCAAAAAGAATACTCCTTATGCATCTCAAGTATCAGCAGAAAGAGCAGCTAAAGAAGCTCATGAAATGGGATTAAGAAAGGTTGAGGTTATCGTTAGAGGCCCAGGCTCTGGACGTGAAGCAGCAATTAGAGCATTATCTCAAGCAGGACTTGAAATATTAAATATTTTGGATAAAACTCCGTTGCCACATAATGGATGCCGTCCTCCTAAGCGCAGAAGAGTTTAATTATTCGATTATATTTTTGATGCCTGCAGATGCAGGCATTATGCACTCTGATATATTGTTTTAAATAAAATAATTGCTCTCACCCAGCCGCTGTTATTATACAGCTGCGCTATTAGTAAGAGAAAAAATGAATACATCCATGCAAATGCCCGAAAGGGTTCATATTGAAGAAACTGACATCGCTTTTAAAGGGCGTTATGTTCTTCAACCTCTAGAAGAAGGTTATGGCGTTACAATAGGTAATGCACTACGTAGAGTATTATTATCTTCTATTCCAGGCCATGCTATTGTTGGCGTTAAGCTTGGCAATGTTCAGCATGAATTTGAAACAATTCCTGGTGTTGTAGAAGATATGTGTGAAATTATTCTGAATCTAAAAGAAGTTCGTTTTCGTCTTTTAGATAAAAAGAATAGTAAAATGTCATTAAAACTAAAAGGTCCTAAGATTTGGACTGCAGCAGACATACAAGAAGCTTGTCCTCACATTGAAGTAATGGAACCAGATAAGTATATTGCTACTTTAGCTGATGATGCTGAGTTTGATGTTGAGTTTAAGATTGGTCGTGGAAAAGGATATATTCCTGGAGAAGAACACAATAGTACTGAATATCCTTTAGGGATGATTCCTATAGATTCTATCTTTACGCCAATTAAAAATGTTGTGTATACAATAGAGCCTTTTCGAGTTGGACAAAAAACTGACTATGAAAGACTAACTTTAGATGTATATACCGACGGTACAGTAACTGCACAAGAATCTATACAAGAAGCTGCTGCTATTCTTCAAGAACATTTGATGTTATTTGTAAATTTTGAACAAATGCGTCGTGAACAAGAAGCTCAAGAAGTAGTTGAAGAAGAAGCAAAGGAAGCTGAAAAAACACGTATGAGAAGAATTCTATTTACTCCTGTAGATGAATTAGAACTTTCTGTTCGTGCACATAATTGCTTGAAGGCTGCAAATATCAAATCACTTGCTGAATTGGTATCATTAAATGAGCAAGATTTGCTCAAATTCAGAAACTTTGGCCGTAAATCATTAACTGAATTAGCGGAAATCGTTCGTGTTCATGGTTTGGTTTTTGGCATGAACATAGAAAAATATGTAAAAGAAGAAGCTAAGACAGCTGATTCTGAAGCATAAATCATCTAGATTTGATTAGAGAGAAATAACAATGATTCATCGTAGAGTTGGAAGGAAACTTGGCCGTACATGGAGCCACAAGAAAGCACTAATGTGCAATATGGCTACCGATTTGTTTCTTCATAAAAAAATTGTGACTACAGAAGCAAAAGCAAAAGAATTACGTCCATTTGCAGAAGCGCTTATTACAAGAGCCAGAATTGCACTTCGCAATGAACAAAATGGTAATGTTCCAAATTCACGTCCTAATAAGAATGGTGAGGTTATTAAGTCTACAACAGACTTTAATCAACGCCGTCAAGTTGGACGCTTTATTAAAAATAAGGCAGTACTTCAGGAACTTTTTGATACAATAGCCCCTGCAGTGTTCACCCGTGATGGTGGATATACACGTA
This sequence comes from Bacteroidota bacterium, assembly GCA_049317525.1. Lineage (GTDB taxonomy): Bacteria > Bacteroidota > Ignavibacteria > Kapaibacteriales > UBA961 > UBA961. The sequence continues at coordinate 38,513 of JBMOIC010000011.1, forward strand.
TTATTAAGCTTGGGCCTCGTCGTGGTGATGGTGGTAAAGAAGCTATTATTGAATTAGTAGATTTTGCACTTCCACAAGATGGTGTTGTAAGATTGAAGAAAAAACAATCTGCTAGACCAATGAAAGCTACTACGAAGTCTGCAATTATTACAAGTGCTGTAGCCCCTATTACTGCAGAAGAAATAGAAGAAGAAATTGCTGAAGTGAAAGAAATGTCTACCGATACAATTATAGAAGAATCTTTAGTTGAAGACATTCCACAAGAGGAAACTTCTTCTGAAGATAAAAAAGAAGAATCTGCTGAATAAGTTAATCGACATAGATTTTAAGGCAACTGTTTTCAGTTGCCTTTTTTTTTATATGATAGATAGATAATATGAAGCTATTTGTATCATGTGGTGATGTGAATGGGATAGGACTTGAAACATTTTTTAAGTCTATACAATCTATGGATATACTAGATCATGAAGTGATTCTATGTATTCATCCTAAAACTCTTGAAGAGTCTGGATTAGCAGGCCCTTTGATTAATAATACAGTAGTAAGTGGTAAGCATATAATAACAATTCATCCATGTACTATGTATTCACCAATTACATATGGCATTGCAACTAAAGAATCTGCTAAATTAGCTATTGAATCACTTGAAATATCTATTCATCATGTATATCATAAAAATGCAGATGCATTGATTACATTGCCAATATCAAAGGCATCTTTAAGAGAATGTGATTGGGACTTTCCTGGTCAAACAGAAATGTTATCAGCATATACAAATCAAGCTCAGCCATTAATGATATTGTTCGCAAAACAATTTCGAGTAGCACTTGCCACGATCCATGTGCCGCTGCAAAAAGTATCTTCAATGATATCTAAAGACTCTCTTGTACAGACAATTAACATATTACATACTTCTTTATGCGAAGATTGGCATATTGAACAACCAACAATAGCGGTTTTAGGATTAAATCCTCATGCAGGAGAGCAAGGAGATATTGGTAATGAAGAACAAATCAGTATAATTCCTGCAATTGATCAGTGTACATCTCACAATATCAAAGTAGATGGACCATTTTCGGCTGATGCTTTTTTTGCACAAAAAAAATATCAACACTATGATGCTGTTTTAGCAATGTATCATGATCAAGGTTTAATTCCATTAAAAATGATTTCTGATTATTCAGGTGTTAATGCTACAGTTGGTTTGCCAATTATCCGCATGTCGCCCGATCATGGCACTGCATATGATATTGCAGGAAAGAATATCGCACATTTTGAAAGCACTAAACAAGCTATCTTATCTGCAATAGAATTTGCAGTTAATAGGGCATAAAAGGTGAATACGATGACACATTATTCAGCAGATTTTGCATCATTAGCAGATAAAAATGATGCACTTGCATCATGCAGAGATGATTTCTTTTTTCCACAATATAATGGACATTCAGCATTATATTTTTGTGGTAATTCTCTAGGACTTCAACCCAAAAGTGTTTCTGATTATATAGAACAGGAATTAAAAGATTGGAGAGAATATGGAGTAGAAGGCCATTTTAATTCCAAAAGACCATGGTTTTCATATCATAAAGTATTAACAGAATCATTGGCTAGATTAGTAGGAGCTTTACCATTAGAAGTTGTTGCTACAAATACATTAACAGCAAATCTTCACTTTGCAATGGTTTCATTTTATAAGCCTACACCTCAAAGATATAAGATTATAATGGAAGGAAATGCTTTTCCTTCTGATCAATATGCTATCGAATCACAAGTTAGATTTCATGGTTTTCATCCTGACACTACGATAATTGAAGTATTTCCTAGAGAAGGAGAATATACACTTAGAACAGAAGACATTTTATCTGCAATTTCATTTCATGGTAATGAGTTAGCATTATTGATGTTTAGCGGTGTTCAATATTTAACTGGGCAAAGATTTAATATGCAGCAAATAGCAGAAGCTGCACATGATGTAGGTGCTTATTGTGGCTTGGATTTAGCCCATGCAATAGGAAATGTTGAATTAGAATTACATGATTGGCACATAGATTTTGCAGTTTGGTGTTCTTATAAGTATTTAAATTCTGGTCCGGGTGGTATTGGTGGACTTTTTATCCACGAAAAACATGCATATTCTAGTGAATTACCTCGATTTGCAGGCTGGTGGGGATATCAAGAATCGTCAAGATTTTTAATGAAAAAAGGATTTATACCTGAGCCTGGGGCTCAAGGTTGGCAAGTAAGTAATGCACAAGTATTTCAAATGGCAGCATTAAGAGCTTCTTTAGATATCTTTGATAAAGCAGATTTACGCTTATTATTTGCTAAAAGAGATGCGCTTACAGGTTATGCTGAATATTTGTTGGATTCCTTATTACAAGAGTATCCACATATTCCCTTAGAAATAATAACTCCCAAAAACAGTAAAGAAAGAGGGGCTCAATTATCTATGTTAATTCATAAACATGGAAAAGAATTGATGGAAAGCCTATTATCAGATGGAATAATAGTGGATTGGAGAGAACCCAATATTATAAGATTGGCACCTGCACCTTTATACAATTCATTTGCAGATATTACAAAGTTCTCAGAAAAATGTAAGGAACATTGTATTCGATTATTTACCAACAAGTAATATATCGGATAATTTTGTTATATCTCCAGCACCTACGGTTAATACAAGATCACCTGGTTGAATAACAGATTTTACCACATGTTCTAAATCTGCTTTATTCTGAACATAATGAACATTACGGTGCCCTGCTTTTTTTGCAGACTGAGCAATCAATTCACCGGTAATACCTTCAATTGGAATTTCTCTTGCAGGATAAATATCTGTGATAAACACAATATCCGCATCGTCGAAAGAAAGCCCAAATTCTTTATAAAAATCTCTTGTTCTGGTATATGTATGTGGCTGAAATACACATACAATACGTCTGTCTTTCCAACCAGCTCTAGCTGCTGCCAAAGCATTCAATAATTCTGTAGGATGATGGGCATAATCATCAACTATCAATATATCATCTATCATACCTTTAATTTCGAAACGACGATATACACCTGCAAAGGTCTCTAATGCATTTTTGATGGTTTCAAATGGTATTTCTAAATGAAGACCTACAGTAATTGCAGCTAAAGAATTTTTAACATTATATAGCCCGGGTATTTGTATGCAGATTTTTCCAAGATCTTTACCATGTGCTTTAACTGTAAATGTAGAACTTTGTTCATGGGAAATAATATCAATTGCTCGTATATCGCATTGACGGGATAAACCAAAAGTAATAATCTTTTTATTGATATGAGGAAGAATATCACGAACACCCGAATCATCTAAACCTAAAGCAATTAACCCATAAAAAGGTACTTTAGCAGCAAATTCTATAAATGCTTTTTTTACTTCTTCTTCAGTTCCATAAATATCAAGATGTTCGGCTTCAATATTATTAATTACTGCAATAGTAGGGAATAACTGTAAAAAGGATCTATCATATTCATCTGCTTCTACTACTGTCCATTGTCCTTTTCCTAATCTAGCATTTGTGCCACCAAGGCCATCAAGCCTTCCACCTACAATTACAGTTGGGTCTATACCACCTTTCATTAATACTAAACCACATAGCGAAGTTGTAGTGGTTTTACCATGTGTTCCAGCTAAGGCTAAAGTATAATTAAGTCTTGATAATTCTGCTAACATTTCAGCTCTTCGGATGATAGGAATACCCTTTTCAAAAGCTGCAATGGTTTCTGGATTTTCTTGAGGTTTAACGGCGCTTGAATACACAACTGCCTCTGCACCAATTATATAATCAGCTGCATGCCCGGTATAAATATGTGCACCAAGTGAAGCAAGATATTCGGTGTTTTCTGATACGGATAAATCCGAACCACTAATAGTAAAGCCTAGATTGATAAGGATTTCAGCAATCCCACTCATTCCAATTCCGCCTATACCAACAAAATGAATATGTTTAATCGCAGTAAAAATCATAGTTTTTTAATGGCTTATGAATGAATTTCTTTGACAGAATAATTCATATTCTGAAGTTTTTTTGTTACGGATGATCTGTGATCACCTTGAATTTCAATCAGATTATCTCGAACAGTTCCACCCGAACCACATGACTTTTTTAATATCTGGCATAAAGAGTCTAATTCATCTGGTTTTGACTGAAAACCAGATATAATTGTCACAGTTTTACCGCCTCTACCTTTTTTTTCTATGTATACTTTAATATGGACGGGTTTACCATCATACCCTAACTGCTTCTGTATTTTTTCTGCAACTTTATAATCTGTAGATAATAAAGACGATAAATCGCTTAATGAAGTTAGTTTAGCCATACATTATTCTTCAGTAGAAAATTTATTAGCATGGATATCAATTTCTACAGGATAATTACCTGTAAAGCAAGCATTACAATATCCAGTTCCTGGTTCTTGTGGAACAGATTCCATTAAAGATTCAACTGATAAATAATGTAAAGTATCTGCATTTAAAGCTTTAGAAATCTCTTCTTCATTGGAATAGTGATTTGCTATAAGTTCTTCTTTGCTTGGAAAATCCATTCCATATTTACAAGGAAATTTTATTGGTGGCGATGTAATTCGCATATGAACTTGTTTTGGCTCTGCTTCGCGAATTAAATTAACTAAAGCTTTAGAAGTAGTACCTCTAACGATTGAATCGTCAATCACAACCACAGTTTTACCTTCTAATACCCCGCGAACAGTATTGAATTTTGTTTTAACCTTAAATTCTCTATTGTCTTGGCCAGGAGCAATAAATGTTCTTCCAACATAATGACTTCTTATTAAACCGATTTCATATTTAGTGGGTATTCCCATTTTATTGTTAACTTTTGCATATCCCAAAGTTGCTGTATTCCCACTATCAGGAACTGCAATACAAGTTACTTTTTCATCTGGTTCAGAAGCATGAACAGGGCTTTCAAGAGCAAGATTTTTACCAAGTTTTCGGCGTACTTTGTCTACATTATGTCCAAAGATTTTAGAGTCTGGTCTTGAAAAATAAATATATTCAAAAATACAATGTCTTGACTCTGGAGTAATTTCATCGATTGTATAGCTTTTGATATTGCCTGTTTTAACAGTATCATCATCGATAACAATAATCTCATTATGGGCTATATCTCTAATATATTCTGCGCTTATAATATCAAGTGCGCAGGTTTCGGACACAACAAAATAAGCCATAGAGTCACCAACTTTTTTTCGGCCTATGCATAAAGGGCGGAAACCGAAGGGGTCTCTTGCAGCTACTAAACATGAATTAGTTAAAATAACAAGAGAATAGGCTCCTCTGGCAGTCATTAAAGCTTCACGAATTTGTTCAAGCTGTTGATCTTTTTTACTTCTAGCAATAAGATGAAGGAATAATTCGCTATCTGTTGTTGTTTGAAAGATAGATCCTTCTTCTTGTAATTGATTTCTTAGCTGTTTTGTATTCGTTAAATTTCCATTATGAGCTACTGCTATAGAACCAGACTTATACTTTGTTAAAAATGGCTGCACATTAGTTAATCCACCACTTCCAGTGGTAGAATAGCGATTATGTGCTATTGCAACAGTACCTTGTAATTTATTTGTTAAGATATCTGAATCAGAAAATACATCAAGAACTAAGCCTTCACCTTTATGGACAGCAAATTTATATGGTTCATCATCACCATTTTTTTTAGCTGCAACAATTCCAGCGGCTTCTTGTCCTCTATGTTGCAATGCATGCAAAGCATAATATGCCATAACAGAAGCTTGTGGATGATTAAAAACACCTACAATTCCACAATTACAATTTGGTTTATCTAAATCACGAAGCTGATTCATTGATGTGTACTTGAAAGGATGAAGAAGGAATACTCATGAACGAAAATACGAAATTTGAGTATAGTTTATCTTTTTCATTTTGTATTTGTTTTATTGATTTGTAACATCAGTTACAAATTATTATCACTAAAAATGCAATTTTGCTTATACTCATTTATTAAGGTAAGAATATGCAAGATACATCAATTTTGTTTTTAGTATTGATTGGCACTATAGCAGGATTTTTAGGCGGCTTATTAGGAATAGGTGGTGCCGTGATAATTATTCCAGCATTAGTACTTATTCTAGGGTTTCCACAGCATATTGCTCAAGGAACAACATTGATGATGTTTGTAATGCCTGTTGGATTACTTGCTGCATGGCAATATTACAAAGCTGGTAATGTTGATATAAAAGCTTCTGTAATTTTAGCCTTAGCATTTGTGATCAGTGGATATTTTGGGGCAAAATATGCCCAAGAAATACCCCAGCAATTATTAAAAAAGATTTTTGCTTTATTATTAATGGGAATTTCTGTTAAAACATTATTCTTTGATAAGTAAATGTCTATGTAACTTTTGTAACTGTGATTGATATAAAATATCTGTTTTTTTGAATTAGAATTTATACAAAGAATAACAAAAGAGAACAACAATGATTATCGAACAATTGTATACTGGATGTTTGGCTCAAGGAGCCTATTATATCGAAGATCAGGGCGAAGTTGCAATTATTGATCCTTTAAGAGAAGTTCAGCCTTATATCAATAAAGCACAGAAAAATGATGCTACGATAAAATATGTTTTTGAAACACATTTTCATGCAGATTTTGTATCGGGACATATTGATTTATCTGCAAAAACTGGTGCTCCAATTATTATTGGCCCAACAGATGCACAGCATAGTTATGAGGCGATTCATGCTAATGATGGACAAGATTTTACACTTGGTAATTCTATCTTAAGGGTAATGCATACTCCTGGGCACACCATGGAAAGCATTTGTATTCTTTTGATTGATGAGCATGGAAAACAAAAAGCATTATTTACTGGTGATACACTTTTTATCGGAGATGTGGGTAGACCAGATTTAGCACAACAGATTGTTAATGAGTTAACCCAAGAAATACTTGCCGGACATCTCTTTGATTCTTTAAGAAATAAAATAATGGTTTTAGACGATGATATTATTGTGTATCCAGCCCATGGTGCAGGTAGTGCATGTGGTAAAATGATGAGCAAAGAAACATTTGATACTTTGGGAAATCAAAAGAAATTCAATTATGCTTTAAGTACAGACTTAACCAAAGATATGTTTATCAAAGAAGTACTTAAAGGTTTAATGCCTCCGCCTGGATATTTCCCCAAAAATGTGATGATGAATATAGGTGGTTATGATGGTATTGATACAGTGCTATCACGTGGAAATAAAGCTTTATATCCAAATGAATTTGAATTTCAAGCCAATGAGTTAAGCGCTTTAGTATTAGATACAAGGCATGCATCAGATTTTGCTAAAGCACATATACCAAATTCAATAAATATCGGTATAGATGGAAGCTTTGCTATCTGGATTGGTGCATTAATTCCAGACATTAAACAAACAATTTTGATAGTTGCCGATGCTGGAAGAGAAGAGGAAGTTATCACTCGTTTGGCAAGAGTAGGGTATGATTATGCTATCGGTTATTTAAAAGGAGGAATGCAAAGCTGGATTAATGAACTTAAAGAGATAGAGACAGTGCAATCTATATCCGTTCAAGAATTTGCCGATATCGAACAAAAAAACCCAACTATTGCAATTTTAGATGTTCGTAAACACAGTGAATATGATTCAGAGCATATTGTTAGTGCAGAAAATTTTCCACTCGATACCATAAATGAAGATTATCATCAGATTAATAAAGAAAAAGAGTTCTTTGTCCATTGTGCTGGTGGGTATAGATCAATGATTTTTATTTCAATTCTTAAAGCACGAGGTTATCATCATTTAATTAATATTGATGGTGGTTTTAATGCAATCAAAGAATCTAAGGCATTTTCATTAACTGAATTTGTTTGTCCAACAACTTTATTATAAAACTATGAATTCAATATTAAGTCGAGCTACATACAATTGGAATGTTACAAGAATACTATACACAAGTATCGGTATTTTATTGTCAAGCTACTCTGCCTATCATCAAGATTGGACTGGTACATTTTTAGGACTTTATTTTATTATTATGGGTGTATTTGCACTTGGATGCGCGGCTGGTTCTTGTTCTATACCTCAGAATACTTCACAAAAAATCCAATAATAATATGGCAACTTTTTCAGAATTAATACAAACAGATACTGCGGTACTTGTCGATTTTTCCGCCGAATGGTGTGGTCCTTGCAAAATGATGCCACCAATTCTAGCAGAATTAAAATCTTCTATTGGAAATAAAGTAATTATCATGAAAATGGATATAGATAGAAATCCACAAACAGCAAGACAATATTCTATACAATCTGTGCCAACATTAATGCTTTTCCGGGATGGCAAAGTACTATGGAGACAATCGGGTGTAATGCAAGCAAGTCAATTAGAACAAGTAATCAAGCAATATGTAGGGTAAAAATCCATGATTCTTCGTATTTTGTAAGATACTTTCTTAACAATTGCAAAGGATGAAACATGAAGGTCAGAGTATCTTTCATCGTCGTTTTTCTTTTTAGTACAATTTCAATATTTGCACAATTACCATATAGAACAAACTCTCATGTTAATGAGCCCAATAGCGAGCCCAGAGAACATCCTATAGATGTTCAAAGAATGACATTAAAAGTTAAATTTGAACCAGAAAAGGGTTTGGTAAAGGGAATTGTTACCCATGTTTTTAAACCTTTAAGAAAATCTGTTGATTCCATCTTTTTTGATGCAATCACAATGAAGATTTCTGAAGCAACTGTAAATGGCAAGCCTGCTCGATATTCTGTTACAGATGCGGGTATTACAGTATATCCACAACAAATGAAATGGGGTTCAACAGATAGCATATCATTTGTTTATGAAGCTTCGCCACGTTCAGGATTATATTTTATCGGATGGAATGACACAACAAATAGATGCAGAAAACAAATATGGAGTCAAGGACAAGGGATAGACTCTCGCGCATGGGTGCCCATGTATGATGAAATGAATGATAAATATATCACAGAAACAATTGTCACATTCGATAAAAACTATCATGTTTTGTCTAATGGTACCAAACTAAATGAACAATCAAATAGCGATGGAACAAAAACGTGGCATTATCGCATGATGCATCCTCATGCACCATATTTATTAACATTAGTTATTGGTAAATATGCTGTAGAGACTCGTAAAAGTTCTTCTGGAATCGTTAATAATCTATATTATTACCCAGAATATAAAAATAGAGTAGAACCTACATATTTATATTCAACTGAATCTATGGACTTTCTAGAATCATTTATAGGTATTCCATATCCATGGGAATTATACTCTCAAATAATGGTTCAAGATTTTACATTCGGTGCTATGGAGAATACTACAGCAACTACTTTTGGTGATTTCTCTTTTGTTGATCCAAGAGGTTTTAAAGATAGAAGTTATATCGGCACAAATGTTCATGAATTAACTCATCAATGGTTTGGTGATTTTATCACGGCCCGTGTTCAAAAACATGTATGGTTGCAAGAGAGTTTTGCTACTTTCTATCCAAAATACTTTTTCAAAAAATATGCTGGGACAATAACTCCAGAATCCCAAAAGAACTTTGGAGAAGATGCTTATGAATGGAATCTAAGAGGCGAACATAATTCTGCTTTAAATGCTTCCGAAAAAGATCGTTTACCAATAGTTCACCCAAGTTCTGGCTCAGCAAGAATTTATCCAAAAGGTTCTGCAGTTATCGATATGATGATGTATGTGTTTGGTGAAGAAGAAATTAGAAAAGTAATCAAACACTATTTAGAACATCATAATTATGCGAATGTAGAAACTAATGATCTTTATTTGGCATTCCAAGATACATTAGGTATTACACCAGATTGGTTTTTTGATCAATGGCTTTATCGTGGCGGTGAACCCCATTATAAAGTTGAATATGAAGATATCAGAAATGCAAATGGAAGAGCAACTGTTGTCCATGTAGATCAAATACATACAATGGATGAATTAACAGGTCCATTCAAAATGCCTATTGAATTTGATGTTTATTATAAAGATGGCACGAAAGATTCAAAAACAGATTGGATTTCATCAATAAGACATAATATATTGATTCCAAATTCATCAAATAAAGAAATTGCTTTTGTGCTTTTTGACCCAGGCAGTAGAATATTAAAAAAGACTACATTCAAAAAAACATTTGATGAATTGAAATATCAGGTTATCAATGCACCGCATATGATAGACAGATACGATGCTCTTATTGCATTAAAGGATATGAATAATGATGGTAAAGAGCTTCTTCTTCAACAAGTTTTTGAAAAAGAGCAATTCTATGCAATCAAAAATGAAATTATTGTTCAAATGCATGAATTAGCTACTCCAAATGCATTAAATCTTATCGCAAATGCCCTAAAAGATAAATCAGAAGATGTCCGCAAAGCAGCATTAAATGGATTAAAAACCATACCACTGGAATTAAAATCTTCTGTTGAACAATTATTAACAGATGAATCATATGCCATAATTACAATAGCACTTGAAAAATTATGCGATCAATTTCCTTCTTCTGCAGATTCATATCTAGAAAAAACATCAAATGAAGCAGGTTTATATGATCAAATATCGATTAAATCACTCGAGATTAAAGCTGGAAAGGGAGATCAAAAAGCACTTGAAAAATTAATCGATTTTACAAGTAATGCATTTGAATTTTGGACTCGAAGAAATGCTATGAATTCGCTAAAACGTATCAATTATTTAAATGAATCCTTGATTTTACATCTTTTAGATGCTGCATGGAATCCTAATTCTAGATTATCAAGTTCTGCAATTGAAGTACTTCAATACTTTTATCAGCAGTCACAGTATAAACAACTTATTCTTCAAGCAAAGAAAAGCAATAATGATTCAAAATCATGGCAAAAAGATGCTTGGGCAAAAATCATTCGTTAAAAAATACAATTCCAATAAAATATTTTCTATTTTTGATATTCTTAAAACACACTTGTTCCACTATATAATTTATGGAGGTGATATTATGAAAACACTTTTTTCATCGATTGCAATGGCAATTTTGATTGTAGGGACAATAATCTTGTCTTCATGCAATCAAACAACAGAGCCTTCTACCGGAACTGCTACTCAATTATCTTTATCTGATTTATATAATTCTGCCGGATATTCATGGTTTGAAGCCGAAAAGACATTATATGCACCAGATGATTCTAAAATCAGAGATATTGCAGCTGAATTCAAAAATAAAAATCAAATGATTTACTTTTTTGTAAATCCTTCTTGTTCTTGTAATGGGACAAAAAAGACATTTCCCCATGCAATCCGAATTCTTAAAGATGCGGGCGTTCCTGATGCTAATATTGTGATTTATTCTATGAAGTCTTTTACCGATAATCATCCATTAAAAGATAAATTTACTTTACGTGGATTACCTTCAATATTTATTACTGTTAATGGTAATACAAAATATTCAATGGAAGTAATTGATGATGTATTATATGTATCTGGTGGTAGCAAAAAAGATGATAAGCCATCCGAAGTATTAGAATCAATATTATTAGAAGGCTTTAAATTCTAAACTGACTCAATATCTATTTATGAAGGGATATGTTATCATATCCCTTTTTTTATAATATACATGCTTATATCTTTTTAGTATATATAATATGTAAGTCTTCATCGCTTTTTAATACAGCTTGATTACTAAAGGTATATGAATCCCTTAAAAGATTACTTTCTATCGAGTTGAAAGCAGAAATACCATTTCCAATTATTATTGGAGCAATAAAAACATGCAATTCATCTAAAACTCCAAATTGAAGAAAATTACTCATCAGATTTCCACCGCATTCCGCAAGAATAGATCCAATATGAAAAGTAGTATATAAAGATTTCAACGTAGAAATAAGGTCTATTTTTCCAGAGTTATCAGTATCACAGAATAAAAAATGTATCCCCTTTTTTTGTAAAGATTCAACCCTTGAAGATTCTTCCATGTCTTTAGCACAACAGACGATTGTTAAAGAAGCATAATCATCAGTAAAGATTTGTAAATGTTCTGGCAAGCTACAGTGAGTGTCTAATACAATTCTTAATGGATTTCTACCAGGAACATCTCTGACAGTTAATGAAGGATTATCGGCCAAAGCAGTTCCTTTACCAATTAAAACAGCATCTACTTCTGCCCTTAATCTATGGACTGTTTTTCTGCTTTCTTTTCCAGATATCCATTGAGATTCTCCATTTTTTGTAGAAATACATCCATCTATTGATTGAGCAATTTTACCAATGATATATGGAATTCCACTTACTATATGTTTATTAAAAAATCTATTAATCCATAATGATTCCACTGTACAAATGTCCTGAATGACTTCTATTCCAGACTTCCTTAATAATTCAATACCTTTACCGGATACTAGTGGATTAGGGTCTTTCATTCCAATAACAACTGTTTTAATCCCTTTTTCAATTAATAAAGGAGCACAAGGAGGATTTTTACCCACATGCGAACATGGTTCAAGGTTTACATATGCAATTGCTCCTTTTGGATCTTCAATACAGTGCTGTAAAGCATCTGCTTCAGCATGAATGCCTCCAAATTCTCTATGCCAACCTTCAGCTATAATCTTATTTTCTTTAACAATTACACAGCCTACTCTAGGATTAGGACTAACTTTTCCTGAACCCCTTAAAGCAAGCTTTAGGACTCTATTCATTATTTCTTGATGCTGATTCATTGAATGACCTATAAATGCAGAATATGTGCAAATTAACAAATATGTTGTGGCCTAAACAATCTAGACATATGATATACATATTGGAATTCAGTTTTCAATATTTTGTTTGTCAAATGCTTACATTTGTTGCCATTAGTTCAATTCATTCTCTGATAAGAGCAATATATGAAAAGCATGACCGGGTATAGTAAAGCAGAATATCATGAAAAGGGGATTAGTACCATTATAGAGTTAAAAAGTGTAAATGGTCGCTATTTAGAAACTTCTGTAAAATTACCTCGTAGTTTATCACATCGAGAAATTGATATCAGAGAAATGATTAGAAAAGCTCTTAATCGAGGTACAATCTCTGCTTTTATCGTTATAGAATCTGCCGAAGGTGACATTAGAATTCCCAAAATGAATCTTGAAAAAGCAATGGCTATTCATCATTCATTACTTGAAATGCAAAAACAATTACATATTGAAACTAATATATCAATCGATAATATGCTTCAATTCTCTCAGCATTTTCTAGAAAATGATAAAGATGATACGAGTGAATTACAATGGGAAATTGTTTGTGAAGCACTAAAAAAAGCATTAATTGATTTAGAAATTTCTCGTGGAATAGAAGGGAAAGAATTAGCCAAAGATATGTTATTTAGAGTAGATAAAATATTGCAAGATTTACTTATTGTAGAACATAAATCTGCTGAAAGAATTCCAGAAGAACGCGAAAAAATGCGACAAAAAATTGCTCTACTTTTCGAAAAAGATGAGATTGATGAATTGCGAATTCAACAAGAAATTATCTTTTTAGCTGATAAATTAGATGTTTCAGAAGAATGTGTTCGATTAAGAAGCCATATTAAATTCTTTCATGAACTTGCAATTGAAAAGGAACCAATTGGAAGGAAATTAAATTTTCTCTTACAAGAAATGAATCGAGAAGTAAATACTATTGGTTCAAAAGCTAATGATATTGAGATTGCTCATATTGTAGTAGGAATGAAAGAAGAATTAGAGAGAATTCGCGAACAAGTTCAAAATATTGAATAATCTTTTTCCATTATTGTTCTACTGATTGTAATGTCCATACATCTTATTGTATTATCTGCTCCAAGTGGCGCAGGAAAAACCACAGTAGCTAAACATCTGCTTGGTAGTTTTCCTCAATGCGAATTTTCTGTTTCTGCTACTACCAGGCCTATGCGTTCTGGTGAAGAACATGGAAAAGATTATTTCTTTTTATCTTCTGAAGATTTCATTTCTTGTATTGAACAAGGTGACTTATTAGAATATGAAGAAATATTTGGCAATTATTATGGTAGTCTTCGTTCGCAAACCCAAAAGAAAATTCAAGAAAATGCTGTGATATTATTTGATGTGGATGTTCGTGGCGCTGTATCTTTACAAAAAGCATATCCTAAAGAAGCCTTACTTATCTATATTGCTCCTCCTTCTTTAAAAATCCTTGAAGATCGGTTAATTAAACGAAGCACTGAATCTTTACAGCAAATTCAACAAAGATTAAGCCGTGCTGCCATGGAAATGGAATATAGAGAGTATTTTGACCATATTATCATTAATGATGATTTGCATGAAACATTAGCCAAAGCTACTGCAATTGTCCATAATGCTCTTTCTAACGAATAATATTTAATACTACCGTGCAATTTCCATCGCTTATTGGCCATGCTGCCCAATTGTATAAAATAATCAAGAAATCTAATCAAAGTGCTGAAACATTAGCATCCGATTATTTCCGCAGTAAAAAATATATTGGTAGTAAAGAAAGAAAATTCCTCTCAGAATTAGTATTCGCTTCCCTAAGAACTGCATCCCTCATAGATTATCTTTCAGATAATTTATCCCAATTACACCCTTTACAACAAAGTGATTATCAAAAAGAAATCTTTGCTTGCCTTTGTACTTGTATTATTGGAAACAATGAACATTATTTTAATTGTGAACATTTAATTCAGCCCGCTTTTGGTTGTAGCTCTGTTCATGAAGGTGTTGTGCAAACATTAATGCAAAAAGCGGATATATCTTCTGAAGCTGCTACTCTTTGGATTGAACATGTGTGCAATCTATATCGTCAATTATCCTTAATAGCTGAACAATATACTGATGATCTAAATAATGATATAGATACATTTTCTATCATTTGTTGCATGCCAAGATGGATCATTGAATCATTGCAACAATCAACAATGAACAATCATTCTATTTTGACATTGTGTAAATCATTGTATAAAAGTGCAACTGTTGGAATACGAGTTAATAGTTTGGCAATTTCGATACACACTGCATTGCAGATAATGCTTCAGCATGGAATACAATGTCGGGTAGGACAATATGCGCCTGATGCTATCATCTTATTAGAACGTGTAAAGCTACAAGACTTTCCATTATATATGAATGGCTCTATTGAAATACAAGATGAGGGAAGCCAATTAATATCATTAGCATTGAATCCTGAATCTGATTGGCGAATATTAGATTATTGTGCAGGTGCAGGTGGAAAGACATTACATTTGGCTGCAATGCAACAAGATCAGGGTGAGATTATAAGTACAGATATAGAATATTCAAGATTAAGAGAATTGCATTTTAGATCGGAAAAAGCTCAATTAAGGTCAATTCATCTTGTATCAATGCAATCAAAAACAAGTAAAGATAAAAAGCAGAAAACATTGTCATATTATAAAGATGCATGTGATGCAGTACTTGTTGATGCTCCATGTACAGGAATGGGAACAGTAAGAAGAATGCCAATGATCAAATGGCGATTAGAACCTAAGCATGTGCAAAAGATAGTTGAAAAGCAAAGTGATATTTTGCAAAAGGCTTCTGAATTTGTGAAACCGGGTGGAATATTAATATATGCTACATGTTCATTACTGAAAGAAGAAAATGGAGATATAGTACACTCATTTTTACAACAAAATCCAGATTTTTTACCCGATCCATTATATCATGCATATCCACAAAAAACTATTGAAGCATTAGAAATCACAAAAACTCAATGTGATCTATCATTATTACCAAGTATTCATGGAACAGATGGATTTTTTGTTTCTAGGATGCGACGTAATGAGTAATTTATATAGGAAATACAGAGAGATATATAATGTCTAAAAAAGCACTTATTACTGGAATTACCGGACAAGATGGATCATATCTAGCCGAGTTATTATTAAGCAAAGGATATGAAGTTCACGGAATTATTCGAAGAGCCAGTACATTTAATACTCAGAGAATAGATCATATTTATGTGGACCCACATATTGAAGGCTCTTCTTTGAAATTGCATTATGGTGATTTATCAGATCCTGGTATTTTAACAGAGATAATGCATAAAATTCAACCTAATGAAATTTATCATTTGGGCGCACAAAGCCATGTCCGTGTGTCATTTGATATGCCAGAATATACTGGTGATATTACTGCTTTAGGAACAACAAGGATTTTAGAAGCTATAAGACGCAGTGGAATTGATACTAAGTTTTATCAAGCATCCTCATCAGAACTTTATGGATCGGCCCCTGCGCCACAATCTGAAACCACTCCTTTTCATCCGCAAAGCCCTTATGCAGCAGCAAAATTATATGCTTATTGGATGACGGTAAATTATAGGGAAGCATATAATATGTTTGCATGTAATGGCATATTATTTAATCATGAAAGTCCTAGAAGAGGCGAGATATTTGTAACTCGTAAGATAACCAGAGCTGTTGCAGCAATTATTGCGGGAAAACAGGATACATTATATATTGGCAATTTAGAAGCAAAAAGAGATTGGGGTTTTGCTCCAGAATATGTTGAAATGATGTGGCTGATGCTTCAACAAGATAAAGCTGATGATTATACAGTTGGCACTGGCAAAAGCTATTCTGTAAGACAATTTATCGAGTTATCATTTGCTTATGCTGGTATTACAATCAAGTGGAAAGGCTTTGGTAAAGATGAAATAGGAGTTAATCCTGCTAATGGAAATATTCTTGTAAAAATTGATGAAAGATATTTTAGACCTACGGAAGTTGATTTTTTACAAGCAGATATTACAAAGGCAAAGCGTCAATTACAATGGGAACCAAGAGTGCTTTTTGAAGAATTAGTACATATCATGGTTGATTATGATATGATTTCAATGGGATTAAGTTGCCCTGGAGAAGGAATAAAAGCTATGTCCAATAAGGGATTTGATTGGATACATCACAATCAAAAAAAAGATATTGGTAAAAATATAAGACAAATTGGATAATAGAAAACATATCTATAAACAAAAAGAGCTCTCCATTTGGAGAGCTCTTTTACGATATATTTGATATTATTAACGAGAATAAAATTCGATAACAAGAGGAATTTCACAAATAACAGGAACTTCTTCTCTTGGTGGCAAATAAAGGAATTTTATAGAAAAATCTGCTTTAGAAAGAGAAATATAAGGAGGAGGCACTGCAGCTCTAACTGCTTCTTGGAATGCATCCATTTTACGGCTCTTTTCACGTACACTTACAGTATCATTAGGCTTTACTAAATATGAAGGTACATTAACCGGTTTACCATTTACTGAAAAATGACCATGATTAACAAATTGACGAGCAGAAGCCATTGAACGAGCCATTCCTGAACGGAAAACAACGGCATCTAAACGTGATTCTAGAATTTGAAGTAAAATATCTCCAGTATTTCCGGTTAAGCGAGCAGCTTTTTTGAAATAATTAGACATTTGGCGTTCATGGATATTGAATTGCAAACGTAATTTTTGCTTTTCAAATAATTGTTGTCCATAAACTGATAATTTGCCGCGACGCTTAGCACCACCATGTTGTCCTGGTGGATGGGGCTTGCGCTCCATATATTTGCGTGCTTTAGGTGTAAGTGCAATACCCAATTTTCTGGAATTGCGGATTTTAGGGCCGGTATAATTCATATAATCTCCATGTACCTAGCAGCGGGTAACCGGTATGTCTTCCCGCGCAATATTAAAAAAACCGCCATAAAGATATTCTTAAAAGAACAATTATGGTTGGTACTAAATTAGAAAGAGCGCCAAACTAATGTATTTATGATAAATAAACAACTATAATATTTGCTTATTGATGTGATTTCAACCAGTTAGATATCTCTGATACATGACCAGGTACTTTAACTTTAGAATATTTCTGTTGGATAATTCCTTGTGGATCGATGATGAATGTAGAACGTTCTACGCCCATATATTTTCTTCCATACATCGATTTTTCTACCCACACTCCATAAGCTGAACAAATAGATTTGTCTTCATCACTTAGAAGCATAAAATTAAGTTGATGATCATTAATAAATTTTTGATGTGATTTAACACTATCTGGGCTAATACCAATAATCATTGTATTTAATGATTGTAAGCTTTCCATAGAATCACGGAAATCGCAAGCTTCTGCAGTACAACCACTTGTATTATCTTTTGGATAGAAGTAAAGGACAATCCACTTTCCTTTTACATCATCTAATGAAAATGTTTCATTTAGGTGATGTACAGCTTTAAAAGATGGTGCTACTGAAAGAATATCAATACTCATTTCGATATTTCCTTATAAAAAAATGCCATGCGTTTTAATACATGGCATTGATAAAAAAGTTGGGTCTTTATTTTTGTAGAATGATAAGCTTAGATTGAGTTATACCCTGAACATAAATAGAGCATTGATACATTCCATTTGGTAAGGAATTAAAATTCAATGGAATCGAATGATATCCTGCTTCTACAAATGAATTAAATGGTAATAAAACAATTCTTCCCATCATGTCTGAAATAGAAATTTTGACAATTCCAGATTGAGCAATAGAAAAATTAGCAGAAGCTTCTTGTTCTGTAGGATTAGGGATAATTGTATTAAAAGAAAGTGTACCAGTGGCAGACTTATCATTATGTTCATCAATACTAGTAGGGAATAATTTTACGCGAATTGTATCTGAATAAATAGTATCGCATGCATTAGAAACTCTACACCAGTATAATCCAGTATCTGCAATTGTACTATTGGATCTAGAGAAAATTTTATCTTCGTTTAATGGATCTTTCACACCATTATGGAACCACTCGAATGTAAATGGAGTTGCACCAGCTGCATTAAGCGATAAAATAATTGTTTTACCAAAATTTGTTGTAAATAAACTTAAAGGTTGAACTAATATTTCTAAAGCTGGTAAAGATTTTATGATTGCTGTTTCCGATGCACTTGTACCACAAACACCAGTAACAACTACTCTATAGCGTCCATCATACCTTGGGTCCATTTTTGTAATTGTATATGCAGAGTCTACAGCACCAAGAATATTAGTATCATTTCTTTGCCATTGATATTGAAGCTTTGCGCCTTCTGCAGTACAAAAAAGAGTATGCGGTTTATTTGGACATGCATTCTTAGATTTTGGCCCTACCAGCACCGCAGTTGGTTTATTCAATAATATTTTAATGATATCGGAAAAGAAACGCGCTTTACTTTCAAAAACTGTTACTTCTAGAACATATTCTGATGAAGTATCTGCCGGAGTGAGATTTTTTATAGAAAGAATTGGCGTTCTTGCACCAGTAATAATTTTATTATCTACTAAAGTAATATTATTCTTTTTCCACTGATATGCTAATTGAAGTCCTGCAATTGTAGGAAACACTTTAGCTGATACCTGAACAGGTTCGCCCAAACAAACTGATGTATCTTTAGGTTGAGAAGAGAATAGTACTCCTGGCATAAAGATTCCAACTATTTCACTAGTATCAATTCCACAAGCACCTTCTACAATAACTCTATAGCGTATTCCAGTATCAGCAGGAGAAATATTCTTTATTGTGAGTCTTGGACTATTTGCACCTGATATATTACCACTATTGATAATGAATTCTGTGGTGTCTTTAAACCAACGATATAAAACTTGATTAGAAGGAGGAATACCACCAGCTTCTGCTCCTACTTCAAGAATTGCTGTACCACCTTGCTGAACAAATTGTGTTTGTGGTTCATTTAAGATAATAGTTTTAGTAGCTACAATTAATTGACAAATATTTGTTTGAATGGTATCTGCACCTGAATTACCAGAAAGAACACAGCGATAAAAACCTTCATCAAGTATTTTTATATTTTTTAATGATAATTCAGAACGTGTTGAATCTTTGATAGATACATTATTCTTAGTCCATTGATATGTTAAGTTTGCACCATTTGTAATTGTAGCATTTACTTTAAAAACTGCATTATTACCTAAGCAAGTTGAAACTCTTTGAGGCTGCTGAACAATGGTAATAATTGGAATAATTTCATCTGCGCCCATATAAGAGCGAGTTCTATTCTGGATATCTATATCTTTAGGGACTACAGTTCTGATTGCAGAATTTCCATATAACAATTCATCAGTTAACTCTAATTTCATTAAATCTGATTTAAAAGCTACTAATTTTGATACTGAATGTGAATCTAAACTGATTGGAGCTGCTTTCCAAAATGGTAAATCTGGAGGAAAGAAATCATTCACACCATCTGTTAATGCAGCTAAGGTTGTTCCTGAAGAATATAAATTATTATAATCAGAAATCATTTGTGGTCTTCCACTAATTGTATCATATGCATATAAAACAGCATAACCACCACCAGAATTATAGAAGATATTATTTTGAATATCTAATTTATTTCCGCCCATAGTTTCTAATGCTGCTTTTCCTGGAATAGAGCTTTGAGAATGCAATGTATTATGATAAATTCTGGTATTGATAGCATTTTTTACATACATACCAGTAGCAGAAGTTGATGGAATACCTGCCTTTACAAGATTATTTGCAAATAGATAAGGATTAGCTGTATCACCTATGATGGAAGCTGTCCAGATACCAGTTCCTGCTTTGATTTGAGAAATATAATTATTTGTAATTTTTCCAGAACCGCTAGATTTAAGGATATTAATACCATTGATATTTTCATTATTTGCATTAATGATATTATTATGGATAACTGGTGCAATAGTATTTGCAATATGTATTGCAGTTGCTTTAACTGAAGAGATATTATTATTTATAATTGATAAAGTATTGCTGGCAATTGCTGAAGTATCATAAGGCATATAAACTGCATATCCACCACCTTTAATCTTGCAATTTTGAATGGATAAAGAATCTGCTTTATTATCTTCAGAACTATAAATATTCTTGCTAGTTAAAGCAGAAGAAACCTCGATAGAAGAATTTTCTATACTTATTCTTTTGGTGTGTTTATTAAGTACAAATACATTTCCATACTCTGCACCAAGAGAAGTAAAATCAATAGAATTAAAGCGTATTCCATCAGTACCATTTAAATTCATTACATAATTGTTTTCTGGGTATAATGATTCGAAAGAAACACTTGGTGGAGTAATAGCTTTTGAGTCTTTAGTAATGACAATTGGTTTAGATGGGGAAGCACCAGGAATTTCTCCCATAGATATTTGGGCTACATAAGATCCCGATCTAACAGAAAAAGTAACTGAATCTAAAATTCCCCAATTACTAATATAAGAACAAGCAATTGCTAGCGTATTGAATTGTGGCGAAGAGCCCCCAACAGTATATGTTCCTTTTAAAAGCCCTGGACCAGTCCTTAAAATTTCAACATCATTTGCAGGATTTTCATCGCCTTGTCCATTTGGTAATATGCTTGTTACTTGTATATTGGTTAATGTGGCTGCAGGAAAAGAAATATTTCCAAGTATTACAGTTAGAGATTGACCAGGCATAATCATCGTATTAATATTTTTAACTGGCATAGCAGTACCATTAATTCGCCAGTCAATTTTTATACTATCAATCCTGAATTTACCAAAATTCTTTACAATTGCTTTAACTGATTGAAAGCCTGCATTATAAGGTACTGTTGGCATAATAATAGAAGTAATTCCAGCATCATTTCCACGGATATTTAAAATGTGGGCTGCCATTACATCAAAGCCTCCGCGGCCTGTTAATAATGTTTTAGAAAAAGATGCTTGATATGCAGTTGCCCCGCCAATAAAACCACCTTTATCAAAATTATTTGCTATTGAATGTACATATTCATCAGATGAAGAGCCAGCCTTTTGCACCCATTTAACTTTTGACAAACTATCCATTAAAAACACTGCAATATCTCTTTCACCTTGAGAAGAAATACTGAATGTATCGATAATTGCGGTATTTCTGATATTTGCAGCAACAATGGTATTTCCATCGAAATCCGATGAAATTCCTGTGCATTCGTCATTTTCTGCAGAACCAAAGCTCTTGGCATAAATAATATCACCAAATTCATTGTATTTAGCCACAAAACCATCAGTTGCGCCATATGCTGTTGTAGTAATTGTATCTGCAGACACTGCGCCAGATACAGTACCATTAAACATTATATATCTATTTGTATCATTTGTAATTTCATCTGAAAAGTCATTATCACTGCTACCAATTTTTTTCAACCATTGTTCTTGTAAATTTTCTAGAGCATATTTCACTAAAAATATATCACTTCCTCCATAAGAGGTAGTAGCAAAATTCCCAAAAGTAGCAGTTCCATTAAATGTACCAACCATATATAAGCCAGTTGTATCAGTAATGAGACCAGTAGAATGATCATTCTGTGCTCCACCAGATTTCCTTGCTGTAACTTCAACACCTTCTTTATTGATTTTAAGAACAAACATATCGGTTCCACCATAAGCCGTTAGTTTGTTTAGATTTCCAAATTTTATAGAATCAGAGTAAATTCCTGTTAGATACACATTTCCATCTCGGTCGCAAGTAACGGATGTTCCCTGTTCATTTCCTTGTCCACCATAATTACGAGCCCACACTAAATCCCCTAATGCAGTATATTTAGCAAGAAATATATCTTTGCCGCCATTACTAGTGATTTTAGCAGAATTTAAGGCTGCAATATTTTCAAAATATCCGGTTACATACACATTGCCATCGGGGTCAGCAAACATCGAATTCACTTTATCATTGCCAGTGCCTCCAATTTTTAAAGCCCACACAATGTCACCGAAACCCGTATATCGCATGATTAAGCCATCTTCTTGTCCATTGCAGTTTAAAATATAGGGTCCAAATTGTGCTATACCTGTATATACACCACCTGCAAAAATGGTATTACCATTATAACGATGAACTGTTACGCATTCATCAAATGTACGGCCCCCACTATTCTTAGCCCAATCCCAACCTGCTTCTTGAGATAAAGCATGTGAAAACCCAGTTAAGATTAGCAAGACAAAACATATTGCCTTAACGCGATGAAAAAATGTAGATAAAAACATATCACTAACTCTATATTTGAATAAAAAAATCAACATGAAACTTATAACTATTAAAACAACAAAGTTTATAGAAGTGTTAACACAAACATTGTTGTTTTTATTAGCAATAAGTATTGATTACAAGGATTATGCCAAGTTTACGGCAATAGAGGTAATGTGATAGATAAATCAGAATATTATATCAATATATTCTATCAAATATGAATCAAAATGTAAAGATTAATCTTAAAATCTCTGGCCATTTAGTTAAAAGAATAACCCTATATCCTAAATATGTTCCTACTCCCACCATTGTTAACCCCGCAAACTTTTGAATTCGATATGTAAATTCTGCAGAAAATCTAGCTTTAAAATGCATCAATACTCTTAGTAATAAATACATCCACGCAAAATTACCTATACCAAAACCCAATGAAAATCCTATAGTACCCAATGAAGATATTTCAATCAATCGGCTATGCTGAACATATAAACATGTATAAGTAAGTGAGGGCAAAAATGTTGGATTGGCAATATTGGTTAATGCTATTGCAATGCCAAACAAAAATGGCCCACCATGTTGTAGTTTCTCTGATAAACGTTGATAATACGACAATTTAACTGTAGATATACTATGAGAATTAGCTATAGGTTTAGGAGATTTAAACTGTATTAATCCATACATTATCATCCCAAAAACACAAATACCTTGAAATGATAACATTGCAAATGGATAAGAAGAAAAAAATGAATCTACACTAGAAAATATTGCAGTTGTGAAACCCATAGCAATAATACAGTATATAAAATCCATAAAAGAAGCACCAATACCCATCATAATTCCGCTTCTTTTATCATCCCTTAATGCTAAGCGTATTACAGAAACGCCTACCGGCCCTGGTGCAATCGCAAGAACAAATCCAATCAAACATCCTATTAATACTGAAATTATCATAGGGGCTTGGCTAATAATGAGTATAAGTTATGATAAGATTGCATTATATCTAAAATAATGAATGATACAGAGTTACATTGTGTAAAATTGTACACACAAGGATACAAATGTACAAAAAACACACTTTATCACAAAGTAGAGACATATAATTGAAAACATATTAAAATTATATTTTCTTTTGCATTGTATAATTGCGTTTGCTATTTTGCGTTCAAGTTTTTAACACTTAATAACTATAATATAAGCGCCTATACACTCTTTATACTTGTCTTTATAAGGTTATGTACAAAAGTTCCTTTTGCAATTTTTAACCACTTATAAAAAATATGTTTAAATAACTGGCACATCATTTGTCTTAGGTAATAAAACAAATGACACTCCCCAGATTTTTTAAATGCCCAAGGGCTCAATTTTGGCAAGTATATGGCATTTTCAATTGTAAAAAATTTGATGACAAATTTCCAATTATCATTGGTTTTAGGGCTTATTTTTGCAATGTCAGGGAATAATATTGCAAAGGCTGATATATTTTTACCTAAGGGTTGCTCGATAGTAACATCCACTAAAGAGATACTAATCTTAAAATTTCAACCTGAATTAAAGGGCTTCGATACTCTTCGCTTAACAAATGGAAATCTTACAATTCTCCCTAGAATAAATGGTGCTTTTGCTGTGGCAAAGCAATCAGGTGGTCCATTACAACTTCAATATTCAATTCCTATTACAGTTCCCAATGCACAAGCATTTCAATTGTATGCATCTAAAGCGCAATCTGTGTCTAGAATTAAAGGAATGATTACTCCAAAACCATATATGCAATTAGATGGTGATAATCCAGCAATCCCTATATATGAGATAGATGAGCACCTTTACCAAGAACAGAATCATAGTGCTTGGTCTTCTTTAGAGTATCAGGGAATTGCAAGGAATAGACATCTTGCGCAATTATCGGTGATTATAGCAAAATATGACAATCAATCTGGCACAATTGATATACCTAAAAATATTATTGTTGAGATTAGATTTACTCCGAATGGACCTTCAATATCAACAGTAAAAGATGAATATGATCCAGAGATATCTATAAATCATCATGAAACAAAAGATTGGATTCTAGCTTCTTCGACTGCATTTTCTAAAAA
Organism: Bacteroidota bacterium; assembly: GCA_049317525.1. GTDB lineage: Bacteria > Bacteroidota > Ignavibacteria > Kapaibacteriales > UBA961 > UBA961. Next base: position 63,626 of record JBMOIC010000011.1, read on the forward strand.
TATAGCAAAAGTTCAAGAAACTGTAAAGTCTAAATGGTTAAAAATGATTGTTTCTTCTCAAGGAATATATAAAGTTGATGCTGCTAGCCTTTCGTCTGCAGGTTTATCAATAAAACCAGAAGAAATACCAACCATTAAAGTATATGGAAATGGGGCAAAGTTATTGTCAGAAAATGTTGATTCGGCATTATCTAATACAATGAATGAACAAAAGATTATCGTTAAAACAAAGGCTAATGGGGAATTAGATGCTATATATTTTTATGGAGAAGGCCCATCTGGTTTTACATTTAAAAATGGTGATTATAGACATTTTACTCATCCATTTTCAAAAGAAAATGTATACTTGATTACTGCAGGCGGCTCCATTGGTTTGCGCGCAGAAGCTTTACCAAGTTTAAAAGATGATCAAGTTATTAGTAAGCCAACTCAATTTAATAGTAGAATATTTACTGAAGATGAATTATATAATGCCCTTGCAGCCCCATCTGGAAGAACGTGGTATGGTAAATCTGTAGAAAGCACTGTTCCACTTAACTATTCTACGATACTACATGGATTATCAAGAAGTGGTGAAATTACATATCGGTATTGTGTATCACATAAATCTACTAAAACTGGTTATTTCTCTATAAGCGAGAATAATAAAGTTTTTGATTCTATCTATGTATTAGGTACAAATCCTTATGATAGTTATTATAATTATGTAGAATCTATAAGTTCTTGCGAACAGAGTTTTACAATTCCAGCTAATACTATTTCGAATGATAATAGAAGTATTCTTAAGTTTTCTTATAGAAATCCATCTGCAGGTGCTACAAGTTCAGGATTTGTTGATTGGTTCGAAATTCTTTATCCACGAGAATTTACAGCCACTTCTAATCAATTAGAAATATTTTCTGATTCTACAATAAATGGTGGAATTGAATATTCAATAAATCAATTCTCAGGAAATGAGATTTTTGGATTTGATATTACAGATGATAAAAACCCAGAATTATTACAAAATATCTCTGTAACAGGTGGCTTATATATTTTTCGAGCTATGCAAAAAAATAATCAAGCTAAAAGATATTTTGTAGCTTCCGAATTTAAAAATCCAAAGCTGATTGTAACTGATTTTGCCAATTTAAGACAGAATATAAGTGGCGCTTCAATGCTTCTTATAACTCATGCAGATTTAATGGAATCAGCCGAGAAGTATAAAAAGTTTAAAGAAAGTACTAGCAAAATATCAGTAAAAATTGCGACTACAGAGCAAATCTATAATGAGTTTTCTAGTGGTATAACAGATATTACCGCTATTAGAGATTATGTATCGTATGCTTTAAATTATTGGACTAATAAGCCTCAATATTTATTGCTTTGGGGCGATGGACATTATGATTATAGGGGCATTCAATTAGCAGCCACTAACTATGTACCTACCTACCAAACCGATCAAGAATGTGGATCATTTAATGCAACCATAACATCTTGTATCGATGATTATTTTGCCAGAACGATTGGTAATGATGCCAAAGTTGATATTTCTGCTGGAAGAATTCCGGTTCTGTCGCCTGTTAATGGTTTAGAACTTGTAGATAAATTGCAACATTATGAAGAAAACTCAGATCCAGGACAATGGCAAACTACCGTATGTTTAGTTGCTGATGATGGCCCAGTTGGTGTTGGATCTGATGGAACTCAACATACTCAACAATCAGAAAATTTAGCTTCAACTGTAATTCCTAGCGATATGCAGTTAAAAAAAATATATTTAGCTGAATATCCTGTAGAAAATGTACCAAATGGAAGGCGCAAACCAGCAGTTACGCAACAACTTTTAACTGATATTAATACTACAGGTGCTGTATTGTTAAATTGGATAGGACATGGAAGTCCTAGACTATGGGCGCATGAAAGAGTTTTTGAAAAAGAAACAACTATACCTCAAATGATAAATAAAGATAGGCTTTTCTATCTTACAGCTGCAACTTGTGATTTTGCAAGATTCGATGATGCAGAAAGAGAATCCGGAGCAGAGGAATTGATTAGAAGTACAAGGGGTGGAGCAATCGGAGTATTTGCAGCAACACGTCCAGTTTTCTCTTATCAAAATGCAGATATTTGCGAGATGTACTATAAATTTCTTTTTACAAAAGATGCTAATGGAGATTATCTATCCATTGGAGATGCATTATATAGAACAAAACAATATTTATATGATGATAATGCAGAAAAATATTTGATTTTGGGCGATCCTTCATTGCATTTGAAAATACCAAATCTAGATGTACAAGTTCTTAGTATTAATAATTCCGACATTCCACAAAGTACTCCATTACCCGCTGATTCTTTATTACCCAAAGTAAAAGCTTTGCAAAAAGTAGAGATTCAAGGTGAGATTATTAAGTCGATTGATAAAACCAAGCTGAATTCTTTTAATGGTAGAATACTTTTAACAATGAAAGAACATGATATTCAGTTAAAAGCATTTGACCCAAAAGACAATGCTACCCATGAAATTCTAGAAAATGGTGGTGTGTTAAATAGAAGTTCTTACCCTGTAAAAGATGGCTCCTTTACCGCATCATTTGTTATTCCAAAGGATATTAGCTTTTCTAATAAAAAAGGGAAATTGTTTAGTTATGCATATGACTCAGAACAAGGAATTTCTGCCAAAGGATGCTCACAGGCCTTTATAGTAGGTGGTATTGAACAATCTGATGATATTGATAAATCTGGTCCTTCAATACAAGTATATATGGACGATAGGACTTTTCAACCTGGAAATTTAATAAGAAAATCTCCTCTTTTGATTGTAGACTTATTCGATGAAACTGGTATAAATTCTACAGGTGCTGGTATCGGACATAAAATAGAAGCTTGGTTCAATACAAGCTATATACCAGTAGATTTAACCGATGGTTTCGAAACAGAAATTACTGATTCAAGAAAAGGTACAACACAAAAGCGAATATTAAATCTGCCTGTACAAACCACTTCTGTTCGTGTAAGAGCTTGGGATGTTTGGAATAATTATTCAGAAGCCGAAACTTATTTTAGATTAGCAGATAATGATTCAAATATGATTACTGAAGGATTAAGTATTTATCCTAATCCAATGATAAATTCTACTTCTATCAGATTTAATCATAATCAAACCTTACCAACCTTTGCCGAAATTCGTATTTTTGCTGCCAATGGTGCTTTAATTAAATCTGATAAAGTTACCCAAAATGAACTCCATTCCTGGATTTATGAATGGGATGGAAAAGATAATGATGGAAATGCGGTTAGCTCTGGTTTATATATTTGTTCTGTGATTGCCTATTCAGCTAATGGATCTAGCATGCGTATGACAGATGAAATATTGAAGATTAGATAATTAAGACTTATTAATATTATAATGATAGATGGAATATTTATGAAAAGACTATTGTGGGTTATGAGCAAGATTATTGCTTTTGTTCTATGCTCTGGAACTATTGCTTTTGGACAAGCTGCCGTTCCATTCATTACGATTTCTCCGGATTCTCGCGCAAATGGGATGGGAGAAGTTGGTACTGGTTTAGCCGATAATATTTATGCAACTCATTGGAATGTTGGTGGCTTGGCCTTTCAAATGCCAGAAACTACAAAAAAACTTAATAGAAAAGTTGGTTTAGCTTATGCAAAATGGTTGCCCCAATTTAATGCTGATTTGTTCTATGCGCATGCAGCATATGGACAATATGTTCCTAGCCTAGAAGGGACAATTAATGTGAATTTTATGCTCATGAATCTTGGCGAATTCAAAAGAACAGACTTTAGTGGAAAAGTCCTTAATACATTTCGTTCTTTCGAGTTTGCATTAGGTTTTGGTTATGGAACTTTGATAGCTGATGATATTGGTGCTGGATTTCAATTAAAATATATTCAATCTAATCTCGGGGCACCTGTCAATGCACAAGGAAGTGGTACTGGCGATGGCATCGGTAGAAGTGTTGCTTTCGATTTAGGTATGCTGTGGCGTCCCTCTAATCTTGATCTATTCGGATGGGATATTGGCGACAAATTTGGCCTTGGTTTTAATCTTGCTAATATTGGGCCTAAAGTAACCTATTTAAATGTCTCTGATCCATTACCAACTACCTTAAGACTTGGTACTTCACTTAAAGTTCTAGAAGATGAATTTAATGAACTAACTTTAGCTGTTGATATCGCTAAATTACTTGTAAGACGCGATAGTTTGGTAAATGATCCTATACCAAAATCATTTATTACTGCTTGGGAAGTTGGTGGCATTGAATCTTCATTTGGTATGGAATATTGGTATGAAAAAGTAGTTGCTTTAAGGGCTGGTTATTTTACAGAACCAGCTTCTGTAGGTAATAGACGGTTTTTTACCTTCGGTACTGGTATTCGTTATGATGTATTTAATATGGATTTCAGTTTTATCATTCCAACAGAAGAAAATCATCCTTTGGGTAATACAATGAGATTTTCTCTTATTGGTAATATTCCTTAAATAATAAAAAATAAAGAAATTCTTAAAGGGAAATATCTATTTGGTATTTCCCTGTTTTTTTGTCTAATAAATGAATATAAATAATCGTATTAAATTGCTACTAAACAATGTTTTTTTACAAAAGAATACAATTTTATGGCTATTATTATTAGCTTTTTGTATTCGGGTTTTATTGATTGTAATTACACATCAACAGCCATTATCCGACGCTTATGATTATCATATATTAGCTTTAAATATTTCAGAGCACGGTATTTTTGGATATGATACTATTCATACTGCATATCGTCCAATTGGATATCCATTTTTATTGAGTTTAGTTTATACATTATTTCCATTTTATAAAGCAGGGCAAATATTTCAATCATTATTAATTGTATTGTCAGGCTATTTGATTTATCATATTATTCTCTTCATTAAATCACATAAAAAATCTGCCATAGTGGGGGCATTTATCTGGCTTTTTATTCCTATTACAATTGCACAATCCTTATTGCTTTTATCTGAGCCATTATGTACTCTTTTGCTTTTACTAAGTACATATATATTAATTAAAAAAACTAAAATATATTGGCATTTTATTTCTGGAATAATTCTGGGATATTCTATCCTTACAAGACCAACATCTTTAATTCCAATTATAGTATTATTAATAATTTATCTATACAAAAAGAAATCTTTATATAAACATGTAATACCATCTATTATCGTAATGGTCTTAGGGATTCTGTGTGCAATTACACCTTGGATGATAAGAAATTATGCTGTTTTTGGTAAACCTCAATTAGCAACAAATGGCGGAATAAATTTTTGGATAGGTAATAATCAACAAGCAAACGGATCGTATAAATTAACCCATGAACCTCCTGAATTAATTAATATCAAAAATGAAATTCAAATAGATTCAATTGGATATGCATTAGGCCTACAATATATCATAGAAAATCCTAAAAAAACCATTGTGATGATTCCCCAAAAAATTGGATTTATGTGGTCTTCAGATATGTACATGTTATTATCTTTTTTAACAAGTGATACTCATCATAAAAGTTATAAGCTTACAGCTGCTTCAATACCATTCCATTTCTCATTATTAGCACTTTTACCTAGTTTAATACTATTAATATATGGTTGGTATAGTCTTGGTTATGTGGCCTCTACAGAATATGGCAAATTGTCATTATTGTTTATATTCTTATGGACATGTGTGCATATTGTCTTTTTTGGATCGGCTAGATATCATGAGCCCTTATTACCTTTTTTTATTATAGCAATAGCATTATCATCCTTCACTAAAACAACCCATACATCAATCAATTATTATATTCTACCAATGGCACAATGCATATTATTTATTGCAGAGATGGTATATATTTATTATTAATGTTTTTGTATGTAAAACGAGTATTCGGTATTTAAATCAAAGTATCAATTTATCTTCATGTTAAATATAGATACGATTAGAATTGGCATAGAAATTAATATTAACATTAAAAGACTTCTTGAATTATTATAAAGCATAAACATGAATCCACCAATCACCATAGAAAGACCAAAGCCTTATTTATTGAAGATAGTTTGGCAAGACAAATCAGAACATATAATTCAATTAGAAAAAATGCGAGAGGAATGTCCATGTGCTGCATGCCAAGGGGAGGAAATTATGGGACAAAGAATATCCTTTGGAATAAAGACATTTTTACCGGGTATGAATGAATTAGAAGCATTAATACCGGTAGGAAATTATGGTATTCAGGCAAATTGGAAGGATGGCCATCATACAGGAATTTATACATGGGAAAAACTACGTCAATTGTCTGAAAAATATACATTGTCTTTTTCAGATTTAGAGCAATTATCACAAATGGAAGATAATAAACAGTGATGAAAGCACTTTTCTTGATACTGTTTGTTTGTTCATTTTCTATATCTATATATGGCCAACAGGGTTTTGATCAAAAAGCATTTCAATTATTAGATACATCTTTACTTAAGTTAAAGATGCAAAGAAAAGATTTGTTTATGAATTGGGATGCTATCAGCATAGACAAGCATCGATCATTATTACAAAAACGTCTTTTTGAAAAACCTATGGATATGGGAGATATTGTAAATAACCATGTTCAATTATTTAGTACCTATTCTTCGTCAAATGCTGATAAGTGGTTTTCATTGATGCTTAACGATGCAGGTGGAATACAATATGATGCTGCATATCTTTCAGATAATATTTCTGCAACAAAATTAGATGGGATATTGGGTTTAGGATTAGACACGATTTCAAATTTGACTACAGCCTTTGTAATTAGACAGTATATTGGGCCTTTGATATCTGCCATTCAAAATATGCAAAAATCTAGATTTGAATTATTAAAAAATACATTTTTAGTAAGCCAAGCAGACTCAATGATAATGGTTTCAAAAGAGGGGGAATCTGCAAATATATATGAACTTAAGGCAGCTGAGATACAAGGGCAATTTGTATCTAAACAATTTTATCATCAGGCTGAATCTCCTAAAACAATTATTTCTAATGGTTTATCTTTAGCTAGAACATATGAAGGTCTGATTCAAATCAGCAAGGGAATGCATGAAGTATATAGAAACTCATTAGAACCAATAAAAATTAAAACTAAGTATGGAATGATTGCCATTGGAAGTTATGGTAATGATATATATCAGGGAGATTATATCTTTATTTTAGATCCAGGAGGAGATGACATTTATATTCCAATATCTGGTAAAGCACAAGCTTTAACAAAACCAATACAATGTATTATAGATTTAGGTGGTAATGATAAATATTTAGGTGGCGATTTCTCTATTGCTTCTGGATTATTTGGCGCTGGATTATTATATGATGTCCAAGGTGATGATTTATATCATTCACATAATTTTTCTCAAGCATCGGGTGTTTTTGGTATTGGATATTTACATGATTATGATGGAAATGATACATATAGAGCTGGTTCTAATACTCAAGCAATGGGTTCTTTTGGAATTGGCTTATTTATAGATGATGCTGGCAATGATACTTATACAATAGATGCGCATGGACAAGCATTTGCAGCAACCCAAGGTATTGGCATATTGGCTGATAGGACAGGCAATGATACATATATATGTGCAAGCCCTTTTCAAGATTTTTTACGATATGATGCACATTATGAGTCATTTGCACAAGGAGCAGCATTGGGATATCGTCCGATTGCCTCAGGAGGCTTTGCATTATTGATGGATTTACGAGGAAATGACACATATATAGCTGATATTTATGCTCAAGGTACAGGCTATTGGTATTCATTTGGGGCATTATACGATGCTGAGGGAGAAGATAAATATCAAGCATATCAATATGCTCAAGGCTCGGGGGTTCATTTGGCCCAAGGATTATTATGGGATAAACAAGGTGATGATATATATGTATCTCATGGAGTATCGCAGGGCTGTGGTCATGATATAGCAAGTGGAATCTTAGTTGATGAAGCAGGAAATGATAGTTATCAAACTGAAAGTCTATCATTAGGTGCAGGAAATGCAAATGCAATTTCCATATTTTTAGATCTTATAGGAAGTGATTCTTATATAGCTAAAAATACTACGAATACTATGGGATATTCAGATTTCAGAAGAAATTATGGTATGATAGGAATTTTTGCAGATGGAAATGGTGTGGACATATATGGAAGTCAATTAAAAAATAATTCATTCACACTTCAATCTACATTTGGAGTTTTTTTAGATCAAGATATTCTTCATCCTAGCACATTACCAATTGCAACTACAAATCAAGCAAGTATCAATGAACCTTTATCACAAAGTATTGATAGTTTATTTATTCAAGCATCAGCAGCACCACAAAAATATCAGTACAATGTAATTCCAGCCAGAAATGCATTGATATCAAAAGGAATGGACGCAATATTATTCTTATCTACAAAGCTTGGAACAGAATCTCCAAGAGAGAGATTAGCATTAGACTATTTATTGCCAAAGTTAAATGAGACATATGCTGATACAATACAATCTATATTAATTGATTCTTTAGAATCAGAAATATATGAAGTAAAGACTTTTGCATTAGCGATGTGTGGTAAATTGAAAATAAAAAAAGCAATCGACAATATGTATTCTTATACTAATGATCAAGATTGGAGAATCAGAGCATTGTGCGCTCAACAATTAGGAGAGATTGGAGATACTTCTCATATTCTCATAGATACATTAGTGCAATTACTAAATGATACACATCAATCTGTTAGGGCAAGGGCAGCATATTCAATAGGTATATTACTTCCCAGTAATGTCTCTCAGATTTTTAAGTCACTTTTACAAAAATCAGAATTTCAATTGATAAGAAATAGCGCCATACAAGGTATAATGAATTCAAAAAAGTTGATTACTAATAACTTGCAGATATTGTTTGGCAATGGCATAAATACAGAAATGAAACTGTATCTATCATCTGCTATAGTACATAAAGACTCAAGCGTAACTGTGAAAGATATAGCTACATTGTGCTTAAATCAAGAAATTCCAATCAAAAAGGAATTGTATTCTTTAATCCAAAAAGAATATGAAATCAAAAAAGATGCATTCTGGGCGACAGTAATAGAGGATATCATCAGTAATGAAAAAGAAAGCAAACTGCTGGCAATATTTAAATTTGAAAAAAAAGAAAAGAAGAAGAAATAAATATTGCATGGCATGATTTTAGATAGAAAAAAATGTGTCTGAAATGTATATTTAGTTGTTTTGACATATGTGTAAATTATTACACACTTTTATCCACACATTATAGTGAATGAAGTGCATAGATTTAAAAATTGGAACAACAAATTGGCCATGTATTATTAAAACATTATTTGTTAGTTTTCATATATTTAGTAAATTTACACATTGTACTATAGCCGTTTTACATAAATTTTAAAACAAAGCTATATGAACTTTTATATAAGTCTTTATTGATTATATACTTGCGATATTTATCGGATATACATACTTCGTATGTTTCTTGCTGAATAGTAATTTTTTTCTCTAAGCGACTTGGTATAAAACCAAGGAAAATCGCATTAGATGAAAGAAATTAGACTATTTATTTTGGAATGATTCTTGCATGCAATAGCTTGCTATGAGTAAAAGCTCAAAGAATTCTGACACTTTACTTTTGAAAATTTTATTAAAAAATAGACTCAATTACAGGAGTATTTATGAAAGTTGTTTTAAAAAATGTGATGTTTTCAATGCTTGTTCTTTTGGGAATGAGTGTTGCAAGTACATCCATTGTTCAAGCACAGGCGCCGGCTAAAGTTAATTGGCATGTTATTGCTAGTGGTGGTGCTATTAATGTTGCTAGTGGGCAATACAGAACTTCCTCTACAATTGGCCAACCTGTTGTAGGAACTGTGTCTGCAAGTCCTTATAAAATGTATATAGGATTTTGGGGTTTTGCTGGACTAGCATCTGGTCCTGTTGGAGTAGATGATAATACAGGTACTATGGGTTCTAATCCATTATTATTTAATTATCCTAATCCTTTTGCATATCAAACAACTATCAATTTTATTGTAGAGCAAAGTGCTACTGTATCAATTAAAATTTATGATATGGTAGGTAGAGAAGTAAGAACCTTAGTAAATAATGAGTTTAGAGAAATTGGTGATCATATGGTTACTTGGGATGCAAAAGATGATTCTGGTGCAGACTTAGGCGCCGGCAATTATATATGTGAGATGTCATTAACAAGTGCAGGGGATAATATGAAGTCCCGCATTCCAATGATGTTGGTTAAATAATAACATTGAATTTAAAATTTTAAAATATTATATTTTTTTTTGGAGTTTAGCATGAGAAGAAGTCTCCTTATTGGTCTAGCTGCCTCAAGCGCGCTTGCTTTACCAGTTAGCAATGTAGAAGCACAAGTTCCTCGTTTTTTAACCTATCAAGGTGTTTTAACAGATGCAAATAATCTTCCTGTAAAAAATGATACATATAATGTAACATTCAGGATTTATGAATTAGAATCTGGTGGAACTCCATTATACACTGAAAATCATGTTGTCCAAACACAAAATGGTTTGTTCAGTGCTGTATTAGGTGAAAGAAAGCCCTTAGATCTAGCATTTGATAAAGGTTATTGGTTAACAACAACTCCTCAATCAGCTCCAGAGCCAGTAGTAAGAGTACGTCTTACACCGGCTCCTTATGCATTTACAGCGATCAATGCAGATACTGCTAAATTAGCTATCAGAGCATTAGATGCAGATCATGCAACGAGAGCAGATTTTGCAGCGCCGACAGGTGCAGCAGGTGGAGATTTGATTGGTGATTATCCAAACCCAACTGTTAAAGATGGAGCAATAACAACTTCTAAAATTGCTGATGGTGCAATTACCAAGTCAAAACTTTCTGCTAACCTTGAATTTCCTCCATCTGGCCCAGCTAGTGGAGATTTAACAGGTGATTATCCTAATCCAAAAATTGCTGTTAGTGCAGTTAAAACAGATCGTATTTCAGACTTAGCTGTAACACGTCCAAAAATTGCAAATGGCGCAATTGATTCAACAAAAATTGCTGCTGGAAGCATTTCTAATTCAAACCTTGCAGACCGTTCTGTAACAGGAAATAAAATTGCTCTAAGCACAATTACTCCAGAAAATTTAAGAACAACTCCAACCACTGTAGCTCCATGGAAACTTCTCATGGGAACAGGCGCTAACTCAATGGAATGGTTAGATGCTCCTACAGCAGCTTTACCTCACACAGCACTTCATTGGGATGGTACTTCACTTGGATGGAGAAAATTAACCCCAAGAACATTTGCAACTGAAACAAATGCAACAGCTAATACAACTGTTGATGTTGGTGCAAATCGTTTATTAGTTGGAATTGATGGTCAAGCTGGTGGACGCCAAGGCTGGTTAAATAATCCTACTTTACGTAATCAAATTTTACGTTTTGATGGTACAGCATTAACTTGGGCACGTAATGATAGTCTCGCATTTCCAATTGATGCTGATACTACAATTAATCTTTCAACTGGTGTAAATGCAATGTTCCGCTTAACAAATAGCGGTAATGCACCTACAGCAGTTTTCCGTAATCGTAGCACAGCATCTACAGCAAGTGCATTAGTTGCAAATCAATTAGATGCAAATGCAACAGCAAGTGCAGTTTCCGTAACTAATGCAGGTACAGCAGCAGCAGTTGGTGTATCTACTTCAGGTTCTGGAGCTGGTGTTCAAATCAATACTAATACTGGTGTTGCTTTAGACGCTGCAGTTAGCCCATTCGCAACTGGCCCAGCTGCTAGAATTACACATCCTGGTACTACAGGTTCTGGTATTAATGTAATTGCTAATAATAATACAGTAGGTGCAGGAACAGTAGGTATTGCTGTATCAAATACAACAACATCTGGTTCTGGTATTACAGTAGCCCAAGGTGCTAATAATAATGTAGCTGGTATTGCAGTTACTCATAGTGGATCTGGCGCTGGTGTTACTGCTTCTACAGGTAGTGGTGCAGCAATTAGTGGTACAACATCTGGTACAGGCAATGCGGTAGTTGCAACAGCAAATGGTACAGGTAATGGTGTTAATGCAACATCTACATCTGGTTTTGGTGTTAATGCAACAACAACAAGTGGTGGTACTGCTGTTAATGCAACAGCTAGTTTAGCAGGTACAGGCGTAGCAGCATCTGCAGCGGCAGGTACTGCAGTTACAGCTACATCTGCTGGTGGCAGAGGCGTTGATGTAACGATTCCTTCTGCAAATGCATCTGAAGCAGTAAGAATTACACAGAATGGAAATGGTGCTGGTATCAGCATTAATAATACAAATACAACAGGTATTTCTGGTAATGGTATTACTGTAAATTCTAATTCAGGTGCAGGTACTTCATCATTTACAGGTACACAAACAGGTGCAGGTTCTGTTGCTAGTTTATCAAGTAATGGTCTTGGTACTTCATTAAATATTACACAAAACCTTGGAATTAATAGTGCTCCTGCAATTAATGTAGACCGCACAGGTTCTGGTACAGGCTTAAATATTAATAATAGTGGTACTGGTACAGGCGCTAATATTATCATGAGTTCACCAGTTTCTAATAATTCTGGTTTATCAGTAACACATAGTGGTACTGGTTCTGGCGTTTCTGTTACCAAAGCATTTGATAATTCAGGTAATAATAATCCTGGTGTAGATGTAACTATTTCTGGAACATCTTCAACAGCTCCTGGTATGAGAGTAGTTACAAATGCTAATGCAGACGCTTTAGTAGTAACTCAAAATGGACTTGGACAAAATGCAATTGAAGCTACAAGTGGTACAGCATCTGT
>JBMOIC010000012.1:0-70684 GCA_049317525.1 Bacteroidota bacterium
CGCCTGTATTGACAACATCAGCCAATAATCCATCAAATGCTCGGCGTTCAATAAAGGCATCACCCTCACCTCTTGAATTCAATGTTATACGCATCCAATCTTGGCCATCCCTCAATACCTTAGTATCGCGTTCTTTAGCAAAGATACGAATGACAGGTGCTTTTAATCGGCCAACAATTGGAGTAACATGATATTCCTTACCCCAAGTAAATGTTGGCAATTCCATTTCACTTATATAGTCACAGGCATATACACCCGAGGGAACATTTGCGCATTGATTACCCGAAACAACACCAATTGGTTTGGTAGCTTTAACTAATGAACCAGCAATATCTTGAGCATCTGCATCGTTTGCAAAGCAAAGTACATCGCCTTTCATCATATTAAAAGTAGCTTTTTGTCCTTTTTTAAGGCCTCCAGTAGTCATGGAACCTGCTGTTCCACCCATTGTAAATGTTACTTCTGTATCATCATATGCTGCTATAATATTCGATTCTGCAGGAAGAAAATAACCAAAACCTGCTGCAGTATATTGAGGATATGAAGCAATAACATATTCACTACCAAAAGCAGATACAGGAATAGCTAAAAAGCCATCACTTGTATATTGATAACGGGTAACTCCATAACAAATAATTGGAGCACGGGCTTTTACGTGAACTGCTGCTTTAAAATACACTTGTTCTTTTGGTGCTTTATCGCGTCCTCTTTTATAAAAAGGTTGTCCAACAGTGGTTGGAATTTTAAATTCTACAACATCATTTGCTACTGCAATTTTTGATTCTCTCCAACCTTGAGATTCTACTTCTACAGTAATTTCTTGGCGAACGCCAGAAGCAACAAATACTCTTAAATAATTATCAGAACCTGGTGATTCTTCATCATAGCATGCAGGAAATGAAAAATAAAATTCATTACCAGCATTAGAGCCGGCAAGAAACGATGTTAGTTTACTTTTGTCCATTTCTCTAGACTGTGCTAGTGAAGCACCTAGAGTTAAGGTACAAAATGTAATAATCAATAATGAGAATAATTTCTTCATTGAGAATTCCTGAAATATATGATAAATTTTAGTGTATTTCTGTAGGAGATAAAGAAGCGATTAAAATGAACAGAAAATATTAAGGATATTATATTTGTAGCATATTAAGAATAAAAGTTCGACTATTCAAGTGATTGTATAGACTTTTTATTAATGAATTTGTAACAGAATAAAAAAAATGCCCGAACTCTAATGAATTCAGGCATTTGCCATTCAATACATGAATGAAGAAAATTATTTGTCCCAGAATATTTTACTTTGTGTAGTAATACCTGTTGGCATATTTGCGCTATTGTAAATTCGCTCGCTAATTGGATAAATAAATCTGCGTGGCGTAAGTCCAGATGCAAATTTTGGAGGAGTTATTGAAGGTATTCCTGTTTTTCTCCAATCACAGAATGATTCTGGTTGTGTATATAGAGCAATATACTTTTGAGTCATGATATTATCTAAAGTAAGATTTCCTGTTGGCATCACTTCAGGCTTTGCAAGATATGTTGCAACTTCTACATCAGAAACTCCAGCTGCTTTCATAGATGCTTTAATTGCATTAGTATAAGATTGTTTAGCATCTGCATCACTTCCTTCTGCTAATTTTATTTCTGCTCTAATCATCATCATTTCAGCATAGGTTATAACTGGAACAGGAGAAGTAGCGCTTGCATATAATGGGCCTGGATCGCAATCAACAGTAAATTTACCATCTTTATCTGCTGAAATATATGCATCACGACGTGGGTCTGCTAATCCATTCATGATGTCTACCAATCTTGTACCAATGGTCATATAGCCACTTCTTTGTGACAAAAACTGTGACAAAGGATTTTCGGCAGTAGGATCTACAGCAAAATTAACCATTGCATCATCGGCTTCACTACCCATTGCAAGTGCAATAGATTGTAGTGCAGCTGAAGCTGCCTTGCTTTGGTCTACTTTAGAAAGTCTCCATGCATAACGTGCTTTTAATGCATGTGCTGTTTTTATCCATTTAGAGACATCACCGCCATGAATAATATCTGAGGATGCATCTGGTTTGAAAGTACTAGTAGCAGAACCTAAGTCTGTAACTGCTTCATTAAGCATAGTTTGAATAGATGCATAAATCGCATCTGCTTTGTCGTATTTAGGCTTTAAATTTGCATTTCCTAATAATGCTTCAGACATAGGAGCATCGCCCCATAAATCGGCAACTTGACCCATTGTTGCAGCCATCATTACTTTTGCAATTCCACGATAATGTGGAGAGTTTGATTCGGTTGCTTTTTCACTAACAATTTTCAAATTATTAAGGCATACTTGGTATGTTGTAGACCAAGCATTATCACCATCACTTTCTGTAAATTGATAATTATTTAATACATCAAATTGGCGATCAATTCCTGTGAAATTTTGGATCCACATTCCTGTAAATCTGCTAAAATCACCTCCAACAACATATGCATAAGAAACTTCGGCTACAGGTAGAACCAAATTTAATGGAGCATCTACCGGATTATTTGGGTCTACATTTATATTTGAGTCAACCCATGAATCGCAACTTGAAAACAACAATGTAGAAAAAGCTGCGAGTATAATTAAAAGATATTTTTTCATATTTATTTCACCTAATGGTTAAAAAGTTAATTGGATAATTTATAGTGTTAGAATCCAAGGCTAAGTCCAAAAACATAGCTCTTTGTATTTGGGAATTGGAAATAATCCATGCCTTGTCCATTACCATTTCCAACTAAACTTGTTTCTGGATCGATACCAGTATATGGTGTACTTAACCATAAATTACGGGCAGTAAATGTTAGCCCAACTTTAGAAACAAGAGAACCACTTAGCAAAGAAGAAGGAAAATTATAAGAAACTGTTAATTCACGTAAACGGATATAACTTGCATCTTCTACAAATTCCTCTGATTGAGATCCAAATCCACCACCATTTCCGCGATACCATGCTTCGCTTAATGGTACTGATTTAGTATTTGGTGCATAAGTAACGGCTTTTGTAATAGTATCAACAACTTCTACTACACCAGCAAAAACTGTCATACTACCACGGTTTTCTGTTTCTTTATGTGTTCCATAATTTAACAATGCACCTTTAGTACCATTCCACATTACACCGCCTTGCTTAATATCTAATAAAGCAGAAACGGTTAAATCATTAAATCCTAAAGTTAAGCGTGTTCCAGCAATCCAATCAGGATTTATATTTCCAAGCGCACCTTCTTCGCTATCTACAACAGGATATCCATTTGATCCAATAACTTTTTCACCAGCAGCATTTCTTTTCCAACGGCCACCGTAAATTGTACCATAAGGCTGTCCGGCAACTGCACGAATTTGGGAACCAGTAAATCCATTGATATAAATATTATCTACCCCAGGAGCTAGTTCTAAAACTTCACTATTATTAGTAGACCAGTTTACATCTAAATCTGCTGTAAATCCATCGGATTCAAATAAGCGTCCACCTAATTGAATCTCTATACCACTATTTTGAATACTACCAGCATTCATCAATTTGCTAGTAAATCCGCTAGAACTTGCAACTGGAACTGCAAATATTTGATCTGTAGAAGTATTTGAATAGTAATTAATATCAAAAGAGATACTATTATTAAAGAGACGAGTTTCTAAACCAATTTCAATTTCAGTTTTCATTTCTGGTTTTAAGTCTGAAGCACCCAAACTGCTTGATTTTTGAAAACCAGCAGAGCCATTGAATGGGAATGTGATACCATTTGTCCAACCATCGGCAAAACCAGCCTTTGTAAACAATGTTTGTGTTGCATAAATAGGTGCATCTTTGCCTACTAAAGCATAAGAAGCACGAAGTTTAGCATAGTTCAATGCATCGCTTTTATCCATTAATTCTGTAAGAACTAAACCAAGAGAAACAGATCCAAACATAAATGAATTATTATCTTTTGGCAATGTAGTAGACCATTCATTACGCATTGTTGCATTGATAAATAAGTAATTCTTATAATCAAGTTTTGCATCTGCATAAACAGCTGATGTTCTTTTTCTGGATAAACTTTGTCCAGGATTTAATGTTCTTGAATTAGACATATTATAAAAGCCAGGAATTACTAAGTCATCGCCTGTAGCATATAAATTGTCTAAGCTTTTGGAATACATATTTTGTCCTAATGTTATGCTTCCATTCAAATCCTCATTAAAGCTTTTACGCATTGTAACCAACAAGTCACTTGTGATATCGCTATTGAAATATTGATCTTCTACTACACGGCCTGCAACATAAGAATTAGAATTTACAGCATAAATTTGTTTGCGGCGGTCAGAATAGAAATCCTGTCCAATACGATATGTAATACTCATCCAATCTGCAGGAGTATAATCTGCTTGTGCATAAGCAACTACTCTGTCAACATTATCTGTAAATGGAGTATTATTAACTACCCAATATGGATTATCAAAGCCAAAAATACCACGATATGTTCTTTGATTTCCATCAGCAAATGTATAAGCAGATTTATCTGTTGATCCATCAACTCCATTTGCATTATCAAAAGTAATTGGTGAACGTAATAATCCTAGCATAACGCCAGAAATATTTGAACCTTGCTGAATTCTTGTTCCACCTGAATTTGAATAATTTACAGAACCACTTACTTTTAATTCCTGAGAAAATGTGTGATCTCCAGAAAGTCTTAAAGTAGTACGGCTAAATGTGTTTTTAGGAGTTACACCTGTTTGATTCATATTTGATAATGACAAAAAGAATGAAGAAGATGTATTCCCGCCGGATAGACTAAATGCATTGGTAGTTGTGTATCCAGTTTGAAAAAAATCACCAGTATTATCATAAGGAGTTACAGGAGTTCCAGCAACACCATTTGGTGTAGAACTTTTTCCATAGATTTTTCCATTTTTATCCCAGATCCAAGATGGATCTGACACCCATACTAGTGAATCAATTGCAGGACCCCAAGAACGAGGACGTAAGCCTGCAGCTGAAGCAGGAGAGCCTAGAGCACCGTTTAATCCTTGTGCATATTTAGATTGCAATTCTGGTAATTTATTAACTTGATCGATACCTAAAGAAGTTGAAAAAGATGCAGACATTCTGCCGATTCCTTTTTCACTTAAACCTTTTTTAGTTGTAATAATAATAGCTCCAGATCCAGCACGAATACCATATAATGCAGTTGCTGCTGCACCTTTAAGAACATTCATAGATTCGATATCATCTGGATTAATATCTACAGCACGATTTGAATATGCAACACCACCAGTATTATCTTCGGTAGATAACATTGAATTATCAATTGGAATACCGTCAATAACAAATAATGGTTGATTATCGCCAGTTATAGATGATGCACCTCTAATTCTAATATATGAAGAACCACCAGCTGCACCAGTAGAATTAGTAACTTGAACACCTGCTATTTTACCTGCCAAGCCGCCAACAATATTGGCTTCTTTTGATTGTGAAATTGCACTACCTTTTACTTCTTGGGTAGCAAATGTTAATGAACGCTTTGATTGTTCAATACCAATTGCCGTAACCACTACTTCATCTGTTTTTGCTACATCTTCTTCAAGAACCACATCTACGATATCTGATTGTCCTAAAGAAACTTCTTTGGTTTTCATACCAATAAGTTTAAATGTCAAAGTTTTGCCACCACCTGGTACAGTAATTTTATACTTACCATCTTGTTTAACATAAGTACCAACACTGGTACCTTTTACAAGTACCGTTGTTCCAGGTAAATTACTTCCTTTATTAGAAGATACTTTACCAGAAACTACTCTCTCTTGTGCAAATGCAAACTGTACTGTCGCCATAAGACAGATAATCAGCGAAGAGTAAAAAGTTTTCATGCATACTCCATGAGTAATGTGAAGAAATATAAAGTTGAGGAATTAAATGCTCAGAAATAGAGATATAGCACAGTGTATTTATATACTTTTAAAGTATATAATCTAGCATTGGTGAATATCAATGAGCTTATCTGAAAACTCTAGCTATCTCATCTCATTTTGTTGTGTATTTGTTCTTTTATTAAGAACTTTCTTTGGTGATTCAGACGGAAATTATATATCACTATAAAGGTAGAAATCTAGTAATATTTAATGCAATCCAAATTAAGAAAATATAATACAAATACAACAATAAAATAATAGTGGTTTTATTAATTCAAAACTGGTAAGCAAATCCAATTGAGGTTGGAGTAAGAATAGGGGAAAATTGATTTGATTGAGCATTCTTTTGATGCTCATTATGAGTATGTAAAATTGCTTTTGCTGAAAGATATCCAATGCCACCCCCTAATATAATATCAGAAAACCAATGTGCATCTTTGTGCATTCTAGCATATGCAGTACCTGAAGCTAATCCATAAAAAAGTATATCACCCCACCACGTATCAAGCTGATTTGCAAACACCGTACTTGCTGCAAAAGCAATAGTACTATGTCCTGAAGGAAATGATAAATATGCATCATTGGTCTGAAACCAATGATATGATTGATTCCCTTCTTTTGCATATGGCCTTGCCCTGCCAATAATGGATTTCAATACTGTTGTAATTAATCCCGAAACAATAAATGATTCTACTGTTAATCTTGCAGTATTTCTAAGCTTCTTAGAATCACTTATTAAACCTATTGCATAGATACTCCCCGTAATCCCTAATTGATAATATAAATTGCCATAATTATTTACAAACTCTATTGTTTTTCCATTTACATCTACTTTATTTCTTTCTGCAATAGTTTTAAATGTATTGTCACATGTCATCCCCAATAATGACCCAGCAACTAATAATCCTGGAGCCTTAATATCATTAAAGGTATCAATTGAACTTGATGTAAATATAGATGATATATCATAAAAAGTTGAGTGTACATCTTCCTTAAGTGTAGAGTATAAAGTTATAGAATCTTTTTCATGGATTTCTGCATATATATCTATAACAGAAATAAAGAAAATGAATACGCAGAAAAGTATTGTTCGGGGAGAGATAAACATTCTATTGATTGATTAGTTCTGAATGCAATGATATCAAGGTTTGATGCAAAGAATCCTGGTCTATAACAGCACATAAAGCATATTCAGATATGCCACTTAAAAGGATTGGCATAGAATTATGCCTACAAATTATGTCATTAAATATAGATAGTAAATCAGGATGTTTATTTAATACATTATTTGGTCCAATTGCTGCAATAAATGATTGTTCTTTAAATGATATTTCCCAATCTTTAAGGTTTTCGGCTTTACTTAGGAAGTTAATTCTATCTAATGATATAACAGCATACATATTATTTTCAAGGCATCCAAAAGCATATATATCGCATTGCAATGTGTCCAGAAATTCTCCGATAATTAACATTTTCTGTGTTATAGAAAAAGTTGGATGTGTAAAACAGACAAATCCAATGGCTTGCTTTGAAGTGATAGAAATGATTTTGGATGCAGAATAGTTTGAATTAGAAACAATAACAGTTCCTTTTTCATGAGGTAAAAAAGTGTTTTTTACTATTACTGGAATATTATGTTTAATTGCAGGTAAAATTGTTTCTGGATGTAATACTTTTGCACCAAAAAATGATAATAGTCTCGCTTCTTGAAAGCTCATTTGTTCGATAGTATGCGCATTAGGAATTAATTTTGGGTCGGCAGATGCTATGCCAGATACATCTGTCCAAATAATAATTTCCTGTGCTTCTACAGCCATTCCAATTAATGCTGCCGAAAAATCTGATCCACCGCGTCCCAGGGTTGTTATAATATCATTTGCATCACTTCCAATAAAACCTTGGGTAATGATAATATCCTTATGTTCACATTTGGGTATAATTGTTTTCTGGACTTGCAGAATCATTGAATCATATTCAATATGTGCCGAAGTATAAGTTGAATCTGTTTTCATAAATGATGCAGCATTAACCAATTCAGCATCTAATCCAATTTCCTTTACATATTCAGAAAAAATAAGAGTAGATAATAATTCCCCAAATGAACTTAATCGATCTAATGATCGTGAAGTACACTCACCAAGCAAAGATATTCCCTCACAGAACTTATATATATCTTTGGCAATCAAAGCAAATTGAGTATCCAAAGTTGCACTATTAATATCCAGTGAAAACATTATATCTGAATGGAAATGAATGATCTCTTCAATCAAAGATATTCTTTCTTTTTCATCAATATAAGCTGACTTTTTGGCAAGGTATAAAAGCTTATTGGTAATTCCAGAACAGGCTGATAAAACAATTACCTGTTTTTTCCTTATATCATTTTGAATGATAGCAGCTACTTGCTTCATTGCTTCGGCTGTTCCAACTGATGTGCCACCAAACTTCATTACAATCATATACTTTGCCCAATAAATGATTGTGATATTGTATGTAATAATGGTTCGATTTTTTCATCTTTTGATATTATTACAATTGCAATAGCCATGTGATTAGTATGAGAAATTGATAGGTTGATTTGGGAGTCTTTTATTAGTTCTTTAATTGAATCATTGATAATTATGATTGGTTTTCCATGCATATCATGAGATATTTCTAATGACAAAAAAGAGCACTGTTGTCCAATTCCAGTACCTAATGCTTTACTAAATGCTTCTTTTGCGGAAAAAAAACCGGTATAATGTGGTATACAATTTTGTGAAAAAGACTCACAATATGCAATTTCACTTGAAGTATAAATTCTTGATAAAAAAGATTGACCATACTTATCAATTGAATCTTTTATTCTAGAAACTTCTGTTATATCTATTCCGATGCCAATTATCATAATTCTATAATTAATCTCTGTTGATAGTAATGTAAAATAATCTCTTTATCTGCCAATATTAAGAAATATCCAAAAACTAATATTTAAATGTAATATGAATAAGTTGATTATGGATGTTTTTACCGTATACTTGCCAACAAAAAAATATTAATAGTTATTTCATGGATCTATATTATGCTTTTGGAAGATCAGGAATATTTTGCGAATCATTTATACTCTGCAGAAAGACATCATTCTTTTATAAAAAAACTAGAACAAAATATTGGGGCATCGATTGATTTTAGAATTGCAGAAATGCCAATTTTTGTCAATAATTCATTAAGAAAGAAATTAGAAAATTACGCCAAAGAAATTATCATTGAATGTATAGATCTTAAGAGTGATTCTAGATATGATAATCAAATACCAGAATTATATAAAGTTCCACATCAATCTTCAAAACCTCTTTTTTCTGTTGTTGATTTTGCAATTACTCAAGATGCAGATGGCGAATATATACCTAAAGTAGTTGAATTACAGGGCTTTCCTTCACTCTTTGGATATCAGTATTTTTATGCAAATACAATATTGCAAGAATATCCATTTTCGAATAATTATAGTACAAATTTATCTGATTATACAAATGAAGAATATATTTCATTGTTGAAAGAATCACTAATTAGTTCATATCATCCTGATGAAACATGTTTATTGGAATATAAACCTGAACAGCAAAAAACAAGACCAGATTTTATTGCTTTACAGAAATTAACTGGCATTCAAACAACTGATATTGAAGAAGTTAAAAAAGAAGGAAATAAATTATTTCATCAAAGAAATGGAAAATGGGTTCAGTTAAAAAGAGTATTTAATAGAGCAATAGTGGACGAATTACAAGAGAAACATGCAAAGTTGAATTTTCATTGGAATGAAGAATTAGATATAGAATGGGCAGGACATCCTAATTGGTTCTTTACCATCAGTAAGAACTCAATGCCTTATTTAAAGCATCAATCGATTCCAACAACAGTTTTCTTATCTGAGATAGAAAATATTCCAGATAATCTGGAACCTTTTGTTCTTAAATCGTTGTTTTCCTTTTCTGGTAAAGGTGTTAATGTACATCCAAGCAAAAATGATATTGATTTAATACCTGATAATATGAGAAGTCAGTATATACTTCAATCTAAAATCAGTTATGCAGATTGCATATATACTCCTGAAGGAAAGAACAAGGTTGAAATAAGAATAATGTTGATTTGGCCAGAACATTACGATGTACCCATTCCTATGATGTCACTTGCAAGAACAGGTAGAGGTCCAATGATGGGAGTTAGATATAACAATATACCGTGGACGGGTTCAACCGGATGTCTTTTTAGAAATTAGTGGATTGACTAGTTATTTCTATCTTTAGATACTGTTGTGAATTCTCTTTATATTTTAGAAATTGATAAGTTTGCACTTACTAATGAAGAAATTTATTTGGAAACTTATTCCAAAGTACAAAGTAATACCCTAATGAATAGTACACAAAGTAAGCAATCATTGTTCGAGCAGGAAGCACTTCCACACATGAATGCATTATACAGCTTTGCTGTAAGATTGTGTAGAGATAGAGATGATGCAAGTGATTTATTGCAGGAAACTTTTTTAAAAGGTTATCGTTTTTTTGACAAATTTGAAACTGGTACAAATTGCAAAGCATGGCTTTTTAGAATATTAAAAAACACATATATAAATCAATATCGAAAAGATAAAAAAGAACCAGATACTATCGAATACGATACTATTGAAGAGTTTTATGATTTAATTAGAAGTGAGTCTTCAGAATCTACAGATCTTCAAAAAAGAATTTTTGACAATCTATTAGACGATGAAATTTCGATCGCTTTGGACTCCTTACCGGAATCATTTAGAACAGCTATCATCTTATGTGATTTAGAAGGAATGACTTATGATGAAATTTCAGAAATCCTAGAATGCCCAATTGGAACTGTTAGGTCAAGGCTTCACAGAGCTAGAAATATTTTAGCATCTAAACTGATAAAGTATGCCAAAAACCGTGGTTATGATACCCAGCAATATGAATAATAAAATTAATTAATATTTTTTTTTACAACTTTAAGTACTACAGTGAATTACAAGCAACAAGAACTCGAAGAGATTCTCACATCTTTAATAGATGGGGAATATATTGCCCCAGATCTTAGAGCAGAGCTTCTGAAACGTCTTGATTCTAACACTGAGTTACGCGTAGCACATTCAATTCAAACGGCAACCAAAAACATCTTGATTAATCGCAAAGATGCATTGAGCCTTCATGCCCCCCTAGACGTTCAAATGGCAATTCAAAGAAATTTTGCCAATGAAAAATTAATGAATTCTGCAGAGCATTCATCTACATTTGAAAGAGCATTTAACAATGTATATAATGCAATACTTAATATTTTCCTTAAGCCTGTAATTGCCTTCCCTTTAGGCATAATTATTGGTATATCGGGCTATTTACTGTATAATCAATCCTCTATTGATTCCGAAATATTTTCCCATATAAATATCACTCACAATGGCAATGATAATTTATGTTTTCAAGCATATAATAATTTTCATTCTTTGGAGCAGGGCAATTTACCGCTGCAAATGCTAACCAATAATAAAGATGAATTATCTATATTCTTTAAAGAAAAAGGCGTTAGTTATCCAGTTTTTTACCCAGATATTGATGCAGAATTACAGGGTGGTGTTGTTTCTGACTATAAAGGTGTTAAATTGGCCCACTTTGTTTTTAAAGTAGGCGATAAATTTGTATACATGTACGAAGTGCCAAATCAGATGATAGATAACCATAATCTGCAAATCAATCCAAAAGCTATAGAAATAGTTAATAAAGCTGATTGGTATTGGGAGAAAGAAAAAGGTTCCAATAATACAATGGTATTATGGCGTATAAAATCTAATATGTGTTCAATCGTCACAAATCTTCGTATGGATCAACTCTCAGCACTTATTCACGTTAAGGAATCCTGATATGAATTGCTTTCAGGGCACATCACATCGTCGTTTAGCATTAATATGTACCTTTTTATTAGGAACATTTACTTCCGTCCAAGTTTATGCTCAAACTGCCGACAATACACCAAAAGTCAAGGTTTTTCCTATTGAAACAGTTAATAAATCAACGGTTCCTGGTAAGGTATCCTCTTTTACATGGAAAGATGGAACCAATTTGAGTAATTTAATTCAGTATGGAGCTGGAAAGGTAATATTCCTGAACTTTTGGGCAACGTGGTGTCCTCCTTGCAGAAAAGAAATCCCAGATATCATCGAGCTTTCCAAAGAGTTTTCTGAAAATGAAGTTCTAGTTTTAGGTGTTTCAATGGATAGAGATGATGATGCATTAAAAACTGTTAGTAAATTTGTACGCTTAAAAAACATGCCTTATACAGTACTAGTTGGCAATGATCAAGTTGCAGATGCTTTCGATGGAATTGGAGCCATTCCAACTACATTTATTATTAAAGCAGATGGAAGTATTTCAGAAAAGATAGTTGGTGCAAGAAGCAAAGAAGATTTTAAGTCTGCAATAATGCGTGCAATGATAAAAAAATAATTCGTTCTACATAAAATGTATTGAACCCCAAAAAGTTTTTTTTGGGGTTTTTTATTGTCTATTTCTTTTAAATAGATATTCTCTTAAAGCTATTGCATATGGCTGAGAGGTATCAATTTGCAAATATTCTACGCCTCTAATTCTACATTCATGTTTTAACTGAATCACAAAACGCTGAAATTCTTCTGTGTACGATTTCTTAATTTGATATGGCTGAGTAATTAACTCTTCACCAGTTTCTATATCTTTAAAATTAGCATCTGCACCAAAATCGAAATCTTTTTCTCTTGGATCTAGAACCTGAATCGCAATCACTTCATGGCCATTGTGTCTAAAATGTTTTAGAGCTTGTACAATAGATTGGATATCATCAAAAAAATCGCTGATAACTATTACCATACCTCTTTTGGGTAATTGATCAGCAAGCTTATGCAATGCATCCGAAGTGCCAGTTTGCATTGATGGGACAGCGGATCCTAAAATTTTAAGTATTTCTTGAAGATGGGAAGGTTTCTTTTTGGGGGGTAAAAAATTCACTAAATCTGTATTATATAGTGCTAGTCCGGCAGCATCTTGTTGTTTCATCATCAAATAGCAGAAAGACGCAGCCAAACAAGCAGCATAATCGAATTTAGTAATATTTCCTTTTGAAGCATAATTCATCGATGCACTGGAATCAACTACAACTGTACAACGTAAATTGGTTTCTTCTTCGAATTGCTTGATATAATATCGATTAGTTCTTCCTACAATTTTCCAATCTAAATATCTTAAATCATCCCCTGGATGATATTGTCTGTGTTCGGCAAATTCTACACTAAAACCATGATATGGTGATTTATGCAAACCAGACATAAAGCCTTCGACTATCAGCCTAGCTTTAATTTCAATTGATCCCAAACTTGAAACAGCTTCGGGGCTTAGATATTTGTGTGAATTATACATTTTTTTGATTTTGTAAAGAAGAAATCCCCTCGGCAAGACGCAATATCCCTTTTTGAAGTGTTTGTTCAGAAGCAGCAAAAGAAATTCTTATTGAATTTGGATTGCCAAATGCACTACCAGGAACTAAGGCCAACAAAAATCTATCTAATAAATAACTACAAAATATTGCATCGTCTTCAATGCCTGCATCAACAAGAATTGATCCTAATTCAATAAAAACATAAAAAGCACCATCAGGAATATGAAATCTAATACCTGGTATTGTTGACAGTAAATCACAAACCAAGTGTTTTCTAAGAGAAAATGCTTTACGCATGTTTTCTACATCATGATCTCCACCAATTAAAGCACCAAGCGCTGCTTTTTGCGCAATAGAACATGGATGGGAAGTACTTTGTCCTTGTACTTTAGATGCTTCTTTAAAAACATGCTCTGGGGCATTCATATAGCCTATACGCCATCCTGTCATTGCATATGCTTTCGATACCCCATTAACGGTGATTACTCTATGAGCTATAGATTCAATAGCACCCGGAGAAAAGTGTTTAATCTCACCGAATGATATCTTCTCATAAATTTCATCACTAATAATATAACAATCATGATCTTGTAATACAGCTGCTAAGTCTCTTATTTCTTGCTCTGTATACATGATTCCAGTAGGATTGGAAGGACTATTTAAGATAACACATTTAGTGTTATTTGTTAAATGAGCCTGCAATTGCAAAGGAGTAACTTTATATACTTGTTCAAATGAAGCTTGAATGATAATCGGTGTGGCACCAGTTAATGCTACCATAGCAGGATAACTAACCCAATATGGAGCAAAGATCAATACTTCATCGCCTTCATTACATATAGCATTCAGCACATTATAGATACATTGTTTAGCTCCACCAGAAATTAAGATCGTTGACTGGCTAACAAATTTAATATCATTATCATTAATAAATTTATTAGCAACAGCTTCTCTTAATTCTATAATACCATCGGATTCTGTATAATGAGTAAAATTCTGTGCAATTGCATGTAATGCTGCTTGCTTAGCACATTCTGGTGTATCAAAATCAGGTTCTCCTACAGAGAGCGAGACAATATCTAAACCCTGCTTCTTTAATCTTTTTGCTTTATTTGATATTGCCAAAGTTTGCGCTTCCTGTGCAGCTAAAACTCGGTATGATAAATGTGAACTCAAAATCACTTCCTCTATGCTTTATTTTTCTTTATGCTTAGGCATTCAAAGATTCAAATGCCAATAATATGCCAAATTACAATAAACGAAGGATATCCCCAAGGCTTATAAATAGGCACCTTCATCAAACATTTAAGAATGTTTTCACTTCGTTTCCCATATGTAATTAAAATTCATAATTTGTTTTTATTAATAATGAGATGTAAGAAATGCATATGGAAAAAAAACCACTAACAGTAAGCCAAATAACAGGAACAATTAAATCATTATTAGATGGAATGGGAATTCTTTCAATAACTGGAGAAATTTCTAATTTCAAATTGCATTCTTCTGGACACCGGTATTTTTCTTTAAAAGATGATGCCGCACAAATTTCTGCTGTCATGTGGCGGGGCAAAACCATTGCATTTCCATTACAAGATGGCATGAAAGTATTAGCAATAGGTACGGTTTCAGTTTATCCTCCGCAAGGAAAATATCAATTAGATTGTATATCAATTGTCCCTTTGGGTACTGGCGATCTTTACATGGCTTTCGAGGAATTAAAATTAAAACTTGGACGAGAAGGTTTATTTGATATTTCCCGAAAAAAACCTATTCCAGTATTTGCTAAAAACATTGGTATTATTACTTCTCCAACAGGTGCAGCTGTTCAAGATATTTTAACTACACTTAAACGAAGAAGCCCATTATCCGAAATTCTCTTAAGGCCTACTTTAGTTCAAGGTGATTCTGCAATTGAAGATATTAAAAATGCTATCATTGAATTGCAATCATACAATTGCGACATCATAATCCTAGCTAGGGGCGGAGGTTCTATCGAAGACTTATGGGCTTTCAATTCTGAAGTAGTTGCAAGAACAATTGCCAATTGTTCCATACCAATTATAGCCGGAATTGGACATGAAACCGATTTCACAATTGCTGATTTTGTAGCAGATCACCGTGCAGCTACTCCAACAGCTGCCGCTGAATTAGCAACCTCTATTACAATCTCAGATTTTATTCATTTTATTGATAATACAGAGAATTCGATAAAAAAAGTGATATCCCAAACCATATCTCAGAAAAAAGAATTAGTACTTAGATATGAACAACATTCAGGTTTTAAATTTGTAAAAGATTCTATTCGATATGCGATTCAAAAAACAGATGATCTAGAAACTAGATTATTTCAAAATAGTCAAAGAACTCTAGCCGATCACAAAAAAGGATTTTTTGCATTAGAACAATATTTTAATGCTCTATATCCATTACAACCACTCAAAAAAGGATTTGCTTTACTGCAAAAAGATGGTAAAACAATTACATCTAACGAACAATTATGCACACATGATATCATTACAATTCAAAGAGAATTCAGCACTTCTACTGCTCAGATATTATCCAATTCACTCGAATAATTATATCAGGTAATTACATTATTTTACCCTTCAGATTTTTTTTTCTTTGATTCTTAATCAGCATCTCTTATTTTTGCAACTCTGTTTTATAAACAAACATTGTTGGGGCGTCGCCAAGTGGTAAGGCAGCGGTTTTTGGAGCCGCCATTCGTAGGTTCGAATCCTTCCGCCCCAGCTGATATATACTTGAAAGCCACAGCCGGCTTACGGTTTGTGGCTTTTCACTAAGAATTAAACGGTTATCATGTATTACTTTATTGTATTATTGGTAACCTTATATACTTTATAATTAATCAGTTCTTGGTGCATTCTGCATGTCAGAGTTAATTATTGTTTCTGGTAGGTCAAATAGTCCCTTAGCCGAAAAAATAGCTCGTTCTTTAGGAGAAGAGTTATCTCCGGTAACAATTACAAACTTTAGTGATGGAGAAATTTGGGTTAAATACGAAGAAAACATTAGGGGTAAAGATGTTTTTATTGTTCAACCTACAAATCCTCCTGCAGAAAATTTTCTTGAACTATTAATCATGATTGATGCTGCACGCAGGGCATCTGCAAATAGAATAACAGCTGTTATTCCTTATTTTGCATATTCGCGTCAAGACAGAAAAGATCAGCCTAGAGTTTCTGTTACTGCTAAATTAGTTGCTAATTTGATAACCGAAGCAGGTGCAGACAGAATAATCACAATGGATTTGCACACACCGCAAATTCAAGGCTTTTTTGATATTCCTTTAGACCATTTATATGGTTCTACTGTATTAGTTAAAGCGCTTTTTGATATTAAGTCTGAGAACCTTGCAATAGCTTCTCCTGATGTTGGTGGCATAAAAACCGCTAGAACATATGCTAAGATTCTTGGTGCTGACTTAGTAGTGGTAGATAAGCGTAGGCCTTCTCATAATGTTGCCGAAGTGATGAATATAATCGGCGAAGTTGAAGGTAAGAATATCATTGTAATTGACGATTTGATTGATACAGGAACTACATTTGTGAAATGCTCTGAAGCATTAATTGCTGCTGGGGCAAAAAGTATCACAGGTGTATGTACACATGCGGTATTTTCTGGTAGTGCCATAGAGAAAATTCATAATAGTCCTGCAATACAGCATGTGTATGTTACAGATACTTTCCCGATGCATTGGGATAGCAATAAAATACATACGATTTCTGTAGCAGACTTATTCGCAGAAGCGATACGTAGAACGCATAATAATGCTTCGATCAGTTCGCTTTTTGAAATAATTAGATAAATATACTATTCAATAAGAATTTCATTGGAGAATCACAATGAGTGAAGTTGTTCTTAAAGCTCAGCGCCGTGATATTGGTAAAAAAGCCTCTAAAGCTGTAAGGAATTCAGGCTTAGTTACTGGAATATATTATAGCCATGGCGAAGAGCCTATTGCTATTTCTGTTCATCCGCTAAATATGCGTCCTATTGTGTATACAGCAAATGCAAAAATTATAAACTTAGATGTAGAAGGTTCTAATTCTACTATTAAATGCATGTTGAAAGATATATCTTTCGATCCTGTTACTGATGTAATTGTTCATTTTGATTTATTTGGTGTGCAAGAAGACAAGCCAATTAATATTCTTGTTCCAGTTGCCTTTAAAGGACAAAGCGTTGGTATAAAAGAAGGTGGTATTTTGGAACATATTATCCATAAACTACCAGTGGCTTGCTTACCTAAGGATCTTCCCGAAAAATTAGAGATTGATATTACAGATTTAAGAATTGGCCATGCAATTCATGTTCGTGATATTAATTTCCCTGGTTTAACCATCAAAACTAATGGTGATGCTACTATTGTAGCTATTGCTGCCCCCCGAAAAAAGGATGAAGTAAAGAGTTAATCCTTACTTGCTTATGTAAAAGGCTGTATTTTTTTAGAAATACAGCCTTTTTTTATTCGTCTCTCATAAACCATGCTTTATCAATTAATCCATGTTGATTCACATGATAGATAGCAGTAGCATGAATAGTTTTTCCTTTTACCTGCCCATTAACTAACTCTTCATCAATTGCGAATTCCCCACAAGCAATTCTCTTTACTATAATGCACAGTAAATCAGGACATCTATTAAACATAGATCCATAAATAGCTCGCATTTCTACTTTACCCTTACAAAATACTTCGCCACTGTGCTGATAAGTAAGTTCAATATCATCAGAATAGCAATCTAAAAATGCATCTATATCCTTATCATTATATGCATCTACTTGCCTTTGTGCAGCATATTCTGCTAATGATTCATTATTCTTATTTTGCATATATGAGTATCTGATAATAATAATTCAATAAATGTTAATGGACGTTAAATCTTCTGCAAATCTACATTGATTTATGTAAATTGTTATCGCTAATCAAAATTAGGGTAAAACAAATTTATATTCTGAATGCACAAGTATCATATTTCTTATTTAATTATCATTATGACTATTGCAATGATTTCACTCATTGCAGTTCAAATGTATTGGATCAACTCTGCTTTAAGCATAAAAAATGATGAATTAATAAGAACTGCATCTATAGCTTTACAATCTTTTGCATTAAAACTAGAAAAGCTAGAAGCATTACAAGCAATTAAAAGCTCAAAAGAATCACAAATAAATAATACAGATTCTGTGTTTCAGAGTTCAACAAGCAATCCGAGATATACCACCAATAATCAGAAAATCAATAAAGAATCTAAAATTTTAGCCTCTAATGATATTGCAGAATCATATCTGATTGCTTTAAAATCCGAAGGAATAAAACAAAGAATATCTTACTATAATATTCATGAAATTATACAATTAGAGTTCTCCAAATTAGGAATATTAACTCCATTTTATGTGGGTATCATTGACACGAAGAACAGTAATCTTGTATATGTAGAGCACAGTATATATAGTGATAGATTGATACAAAGTATGCTATATGTTCAATTATTTCCTCATGATATATTAGCATCTAATTATAGATTGTCAGTTATATTCCCTGAGATACAAGCATATATACTAGATTCTCTAAGTATTTTTTTACTGGGATCGGCTTCATGTATTTTGTTAATTATGGGTATCTTCTCAATAAGTATCTCTTCATTATTGAAACAAAAAAAGCTTTCAAAAATGAAAACAGATTTTATTGATAATATGACACATGAATTTCAAACTCCCTTAGCAACTATATCTTTAGCTAGTGAAGCTCTTAGAGATCAAGAGATTTTAGAATCGGAGTTAACCAGGAATAGATTTCTAGATGCTATACATAAAGAAAACAGCAGGTTAAGTAAGCATGTGGACCTTATTTTACAGATAGCCACACTTGAAGACAAGTCAATTCCATTAATATTAGAATCAGTTAATATTCATGAAATACTTGAACTAGCTATCGACAAACAATTGATCAATATCCGAAATAAAGGTGGCAAGATCAATGCTATTTTTTTAGCTAATCATCCAACTATTCAAGGCGATTCACATCATTTATTTAATGTATTTACAAATTTACTTGATAATGCCTGTAAATTCTCAAAGGATTTTCCAGATATAACTATCAAAACAGAGAATACAAAACTTGACATATTGATTCAAATTATCGATAAGGGCATTGGGATTAAAAAAGAAGATCATAAAAAAATATTTGACAGGTTCTACAGGATAAATACCAGCAATCGACATGATGTAAAAGGATTTGGATTAGGGCTTAGTTATGTACATTCGATAGTTATCATGCATAAGGGCTCGGTTTCTATTCAAAGCCATGCAAAAAACGGAAGTACATTTAGTGTGAAATTACCATTAGAACAATAAAAAGTTTTTACTATAATTAATTTTAATATATGGACAGATCTATACTGTTGGTAGAGGATGATCCAAGCTTGGGTATGATTCTTAAAGAGTATCTTACAATCAAAGGATATAATGTAGAATTAGCAATAGATGGAGAAAGTGGTTTAAATGCATTTCTAAAAAGCAGACCTCACCTTTGCATCATAGATATAATGATGCCTAAAAAAGATGGTTTTGAACTTGCTAAAGAAATAAAAATAGTAGATAATATTGTCCCAATTATATTTTTATCCGCTAAATCAGGAATTCATGATAAAATTAAGGGTCTTTCTATTGGTGCGGATGACTATGTTATAAAGCCATTTATTGCCGAAGAACTACTATTAAGAATAGAAGCAATATTAAGAAGAACTGGAATAACAGATGCTACATTTAATGAATCATCTACATTAAACTCAAACAAGGATATAAATAAAAATAAGTTTTTAATAGGCGAGTATATCTTTGATTATAATTTACGCATACTTCAGTTTAACACTTCATTACAAGCACTTACAAGCAAAGAATGTGAGTTATTACGACTATTATGTATGAATCAGAATATCTTAGTGACCAGAGAAAAAGCCTTATTGATGATATGGGGTGATAATAATTATTTCAATGGAAGAAGTATGGACGTATTTATAACAAAACTGCGTAAACATCTAAAATCAGATCCTTCCTTAGAAATAGTTAATGTTCATGGTTCGGGATATAAATTAATGATACATCGATATGAATAAATTAATTCATGATTTTAACTCTATATAGCTCCATATTTGACATTTTACCGTAATTTTGCATTATTAATCTATCATCACAACAAATGATACATTTATAATGAAACCAAATCTTTATTCATGTCAAAAAGTGTAGTTATGAAGTCATCTGAAGATATCCTGCTATCCCTTCACAATCAGGGCATTCCGCATTTAAATGAGGTTTTTTATAATCTTTCAACAGCAGAACTTTATGAGCACGCCATATCAAATGGCGAAGCAGAACTAAGTGAACATGGATCGCTGATTGCAATTACAGCTCCACATACAGGCAGAAGCGCTAATGATAAATTTATCGTAGACGAGCCTTCAAGTTCTGGAAATGTTTGGTGGGGCAAAGTAAACAAACCATTTCCACAAGATAAATTTAATAGTCTTAAAGCAAGGATATCAGCCTATTTACAAGGTTCTGATGTATATGTATTAGATTGTATTGCAGGTGCAGATGAGCAATTCAGTTTGCCTGTTAGAGTCATTAATCAACAAGCTTGGCATAATCTATTTGCCAAGAATATGTTTATAGATGCTACCGAACAACAACTTGAAAATTTCCATCCTGAATTTACAATTATTCATGCCCCAGATTTCAAAGCTAGCCCAGAATTAGATGGTACTCGTTCAGAAACATTCATTCTAATGGATTTTTCTCAAAAGTTAGTGCTTATAGGTGGTACTCATTATGCAGGTGAGATTAAAAAATCGATCTTTACTGCCCTAAATTATTTGATGCCACTTCAGGGCATTATGAGTATGCATTGCTCTGCTAATATTGGTTTAGAAGGCGACACCTCATTATTTTTTGGTTTATCTGGAACAGGAAAAACCACATTATCTACAGATCCCGAAAGAGCGCTTATTGGTGATGATGAACACGGTTGGTCAGAAGCAGGGACCTTTAATTATGAAGGTGGCTGTTATGCCAAAGTGATCAATTTATCTGCAGAAGCAGAACCCATCATTTATGATATGACACGTAGATTTGGAACTATTTTAGAAAATGTTCCAGTAGATCCAATTTCTAGAGCTATCGATTTATTCGACGATTCAATTACAGAAAACACACGTGCTTCCTATCCACGTAAGTTTATCAGTAATATAGTTGCAGATAATCGTGGTGGACATCCTAAAAATATTTTCTTCTTAACATGCGATGCTTTTGGCGTGATGCCTCCAATTTCTAAGTTAACGCCAGAACAAACTATTTATCATTTCTTATCCGGATACACAGCTAAAGTAGCAGGAACTGAAAGAGGTGTAAAAGAACCTTCTGCAACATTTAGTACTTGTTTTGGTGCTCCTTTTATGGTTCATCATCCAAAAGTATATGCCAATTTATTAAAAGATAAAATCAATGAGAATGGCACACAAGTATGGTTAGTTAATACAGGTTGGAGTGGTGGCGAATATGGTGTAGGTAAAAGAATGAAAATATCGTATACCAGAGCATTATTACGTGCTGCATTAAACGGTTCGCTAAATGATGTTGAATTCATTACAGAAGAATTCTTCGGATTACATATTCCTACTCAATGCCCAGATGTACCATCAGAAATTTTAAATCCAAGAAATACTTGGTCTGACGCATCAGCTTATGATACAAAAGCTACACATTTAGTAGAATTATTTGCAAATAATTACAAACAGTTTGAATAGTAAAATACTATATACTAAAACCTCTGTAGAGTAATCAACAGAGGTTTTTTTTTGCATACACTTCAAAAAGCCATTTTTAAAAACAGTATTTTGCATAATACACATAATAGATACTCATGCACATACATTCGAACCATACTCATCATTCGCATACAGCAAAAGATAGCCGTGCCTTATTGATTGCATTATCTATGACATTTGGGATATTTTTGACCCAAATTATCGGTAGTTATCTATCTCATAGCCTTGCATTGCTTTCTGATGCAGGGCATATGTTTACAGATATTGGTGCATTAATAATTGCCTATGCAGCTCTTAAATTTTTTAATGCTGGTAAAAAGGGAAAAAACCTTTTAAATACCTTTACTTTTGGATTTAAAAGAATCGAAGTTGTTGCAGCATTAATAAATGGGGTAATTCTTTTTGCGATGTGTGGTTTTTTGGTATACGAATCAATTCTTAGATTATTCGAAACTCATGATGTTCATACTCAACCTATGCTTATAACATCTGTAATCGGATTAATTGCAAATATGATAAGTGCATATATGCTCCATGATTCTCATCATTTAAGCACTAAAAGCGCATATTTACATGTAATTACAGACTTATTATCTTCTGTTGCTGTAATTATTGGAGGTATTTTGATGTATTATACCGGATTTTTATGGATAGATACTATTTTGTCAGCAGGAATCTCCGTTTTTATTATTCGAAGTGCTATACGCTTAATGAAAAATGCTGGAATTGTGTTAATGGATACAGCCCCAGAAGGTATAAGTGTGATTGATATTGAGCAAACACTTAAGAGTATATTAGGGATTGAAGGAGTGCACGATATTCATATTTGGGAAATTAGCCCTGGGAATATTTCAGTAAGCGCACATATTACAACAAGTTTGTCAGAAACAAAACCTTTACTCGAATCAGCACAATCAATATTAAAAAATAAATTCAATTGCGAACATATTACACTTCAAATTGAAGACAGATCATTTTCAGAGCATAATGGTTGCGATCATTGCTCGATGCATCAAGACTAAATAGATAATAATGAGATATTTTCTTTCTAAAATATATGCAGTATTATATAAAGAAATATATAGCGAGCTTAGATCCCGCTATGCATTTTCGTCTATGATATTATTTATTGTTATTACGATTTCTACTATTTCTTTTACAATGGCTGGAGATACAATTTCTAATGAATTAGCTTCTGCATTATTATGGATAGTTATTTTCTTTGGCGCTATGACTGGATTATCAAGAACTTTTGTAGCCGAAGAAGAGCGCGGAACATCACTTCTCCTCAAATTATCATCTAAACCAATACATGTATATATAGGGAAATTACTTTATACTTTCATTTTTGGCTTATTACTTAATAGTTTGGCCGTAATACTATTCCAAATATTTCTTAGTGGCATAATTGTAAAAAACCAGTTATTGTTTTGGACAATGATTTTGATTTCCAGTTTAGGAATTTCTGCATGCATAACAGCAATTGCAGCTATCATTTCAAAAGCACATTCAAAAGGGTCCTTATTTCCAGTATTATCATTTCCATTATTGCTCCCTTTAACACTTTTGGGATGCGAAACAATTAGCATGGCATTATATGGAGCCAGATTCGAAGATGCATTTTCAAATATTATTGTATTAATTTCTTATAGCATAGTAATGATAACTGTATCTATTATGGTTTTTGAATTTATTTGGAATGACTAATCAATATAATATTCTTTATATCATTAAGCTTTAGTAAAAGTCATATTTCCTAAGTCATTTGCATCTAATATAATAGAATCTCCTATAGAAAAATCACCAGCCAGCACGTGTATAGACAAAGGATTTGTTATATACTTTTGAAGTGCTCTTTTTAATGGTCTTGCGCCAAATTGAACATCATATCCCACTCTTACCAAGGCATCTATAGCAGCATCTGTTATAGTAAGAGTAATATCTTTTTGTTTAAGCTGATCTTGAAGCTTATTGGTTTGCAGCACAGCAATTTCCTTAACTTCATTTCTGGTTAAAGGCTTAAACAGAATAATCTCATCAATTCTATTTAAAAATTCTGGACGCATTGTCTTTTTAAGGAGTTCAATGATACCAACTCTTGCATTCATCAACATTTCATCTCGATTATCCTCATTTATATCTATTAACTGCTTTTGAAGAATATCAGAGCCAAGATTAGAAGTCATAATGATAATTGTGTTTTTGAAATTTACTAATCTTCCTTTACTGTCAGTTAAATGTCCATCGTCTAAAACTTGTAGTAATATATTAAAAACATCGGGATGAGCTTTTTCTATTTCATCAAGCAAGATAACTGAATATGGTTTTTGTCTAACAGCCTCTGTTAGCTGTCCACCTTCATCATAACCAACATAGCCTGGAGGAGCTCCAATTAATCTAGAGACAGCAAATTTCTCCATATATTCACTCATGTCTATTCTTATCAAAGAATTATCATCATCAAATAAAAATTCGGCTAAAGCTCTGGCCATTTCTGTTTTACCAATACCGGTAGTTCCCAAAAAAATAAAAGATCCAATTGGTCGATTTTGATCTTGCAAGCCGGCTCTTGATCTTCTAATCGCATTACTTATTGCATGAATTGCTTCATGTTGACTTATCACTCTTTTATGAAGCCTATCTTCCATTGTTAAAAGCTTGGTTCTTTCAGTTTCCAACATTCTTTGCACTGGAATACCTGTCCACTTACCTACTATTTCTGCAATGTCAACAGCATCTACCTCTTCTTTCAACATTTTACCATGTTCTTGCAAGGCTTTTAGATGATTATTTTCATCTTCAAGTTGTTTTTCTAACTGAAGAATTGTACCATAACGTAATTCTGCAACTTTTGCTAAATCACCTTTTCTTTCTAATTCACTTGCATTATTTCTCGATTTTTCAATATCAGCTTTTAAAGATCTGATACGAGATATACTTTCTTTTTCGCCTTTCCATCTTTGTTGTAATGTAGATTTTTTTTCTTTTAAATCGGCTAATTCTTTTTCAATTTCACTTAACCTTTTCTTTGTTGGATTACTATACATGTCTGTACTCATTGTTCAACTCCATAAGCCTTATATATCAATTATTATATTCATATTGTTTCGATACCTGAATCGCATTCTTAAGACGTTTATCCTACCTTTTTTGTCTATATTTGCACTTTAATTATATATAAACATATTACGATTTAATATTTATGGACCCCATAATTCGTCTTATCATCATCATCATAGCAAGCTATCTAATTGGATCATTTCCATCTGCTATTATTATTAGCAAACGTTTTTTTGGCTTTGATATAAGAGATAAAGGTAGTGGAAACATGGGTAGCACTAATGCAATGCGCGTTCTTGGCTGGAAATGGGGATTATTAACACAAGTTTTAGATATTTTAAAAGGAATTGTTGCTGTTGTAATTGCAACTCAATTATTTAATGGTACTTTACCAATATCTAATTCTACGCCATTTGAAGATATAACTGTTATAAAAATGATTGCTGGCTTAAGTGCAGTTTTAGGACATATATTCTCTGTATTTGTAAACTTTAAAGGTGGAAAAGGAATTAATACCGGAGCTGGTTTCTTACTTGCAATAGCACCAAGCGAAGTAGGTATTGCTGCAATATTATTTATACTAGCAGTAATGCTTTCGGGTTATATATCTTTAGGATCGATCATTGCAGCAATTGCAATACCATTAACTTTGTTTATACGATACAATGTTTTCAATGTTGATATTCCTGGATATCACACAATTGTATATTTTATGATAGCTGTTAGTATCATTGTATTATTAGCACATAAAACTAATATTTATCGCATTCTTCATGGTACTGAAAACAAGTTTACTAAATTTCAGATCTTGAAATTTGGTAATAAAAAATAAACAAACACCTCTAATCATTCTGCTTTAACTTGTATGAATATTTCTCCATCAATTGGCATTATTGGAGCTGGCAGCTGGGGCACAGCTTTGGCTGAAGTATTAGCAGAAAATGGATATTATCCATTATTTTGGACAAGATCAAATGAGATTTCGCAAGAGATTAATTCCAATCATACAAATTCTCTGTTTCTACCAGGAACAATTCTTCATAAAAACATCACAGCTACATCTAATATTGATACCTTACAATCATTAGATACAATCATTATTACTGTTCCAACTCAGTTTATCAGAGAAGTGCTTACAGAGCATAACACTGTATTAAAAGATAAAATTATTATATCGGGATCTAAGGGTATTGAAGTACATACATTGTTAACTGTTTCTGGTATTTTAAAAGATATTGGCCAAACTGACGATGATCATTATGTTGTTTTAAGCGGTCCTAGTCATGCTGAAGAAGTAGTAAAACATGTTCCAACAACTGTTATGGCTGCTTCTTCTAATCAGATACAAGCAGAATATGTACAGAATTTATTTAATAATTCTTATTTCAGGGTGTATACATCTTCTGATACAATCGGAGCTGAATTAGGTGGTGCATTAAAAAATGTCATTGCCATTGCTGCAGGAATTATAGATGGTTTAAAAATGGGAGATAATACCAAGGCAGCTTTAATTACTAGGGGCCTTGCGGAAATGTCTAGATTAGGAACAATTCTAGGCGCAGACCCCCGAACTTTTGCAGGATTATCAGGATTAGGAGACTTATTTGTTACTTGTTCAAGCAAACATAGTCGCAATAGATATGTTGGAGAAGAAATTGGGAAAGGAAGAAATATTAAAGAGATTATATCAGAAATGAATATGGTTGCCGAAGGAGTAGCTACCACAGAATCTGCTTGGCAATTAAGCATCACACACAAAGTTGATATGCCCATCATTGAACAAACGTATCAGATTCTTTTTAATGATAAAAATCCAATGCAAGCAATTTATGATTTAATGATTCGTGAAAAAAAATCAGAGCATATGCAATAATTGAATTCAGTGCAATTTCGTAATGATACAATCGTTCTAATTTTTCTAATTACAATTATTATTTTTCTGATACACATTTATATGAGTTCTTCACGGCAAGATCCACCATATTCACAATTTTCCTTTAATAGCAATCATATCAAACAATACAAAAAACATTCAATAATAACCCATGTTTTACTTTTTTTGGGGACATTTGCATCTTCAATGATGGCTGGGGCCGCTTGGGCAGGACAAAGCCCTTTAGAAATAACAAATTGGGTATATGGTTTTACTTATGCTTCTTTATTAATGATTTTT
This sequence comes from Bacteroidota bacterium, assembly GCA_049317525.1. Classification (GTDB taxonomy): domain Bacteria; phylum Bacteroidota; class Ignavibacteria; order Kapaibacteriales; family UBA961; genus UBA961. The sequence goes on from JBMOIC010000012.1 coordinate 27,454, forward strand.
TTATCTGCCCATGAATTTGGTCATTATATAGCAGCACGCTTACACAAAGTAGATGCATCTTTACCCTATTTCATTCCTCTGCCTATTCCTTTTGCTTCTATGTTTGGTACACTTGGGGCATATATCAGAACACGATCTGCGATTCCTAATAGAAAAGCCCTTTTTGATATAGGTGCTGCTGGCCCATTAGCAGGATTTATCGTATGCTTGATAATTTTTATTATTGGCTTAGTACAACTTCCTTCAATAGATTATTTATATTCAATACACCCTGAATATCGTCAATATGGAACAAATGCTCCATTATGGGGCATTTACTTTGGCGATACCTTACTATATCCTTGGTTGGCGTCCATATTTGCATCTCCTCATGGATATTTACCCCCTATGAATGAAATATATCATTATCCATTTTTATGTGTTGGTTGGTTTGGCATGTTTGTAACTTCTTTAAACATGTTACCAATGGGTCAATTGGATGGTGGGCATATTACCTTTGCAATGTTTGGTTCTAAACAAAGTATTATTGCAAGAATTTCATGGTGGATTATTTTTTCTTTAGGGATTGGATCATTCCTTGGTTGGTTTTACGAGCAAATTGTAGTTGAATCCCCTGGTGAGTTTTATACAACAATTCAATCTATTTTACTACCAACCTTTTTATGGATTAAATTACATGCACCATGGATATATAATGGTTGGAATGGATGGCTTTTTTGGGCATTAATAACAAGATTCTTTATTAAGTTAGATCATCCTCCTGTTTCCGGAGATTCTATCGGCCCAATAAGGATGATACTTGGTTGGCTTTCTCTATGTATTTTTGTTGTCACATTTGCCTATAATGGCATATATGAAATACCAAAACAAGAAGATATAATTCATCGAAATATTGATAGAAATACATCTAAAGAAAAGAAAATTATTGAACTTTTACCCCAGATGGACATATATCATGACATCAAGACAACATACGATTATAGCCTTAATCCTTGCCTGCTCACTTCTGACATTTTTTAGAATTGGTTCTGCTGAAATGAGCAACAAAGAAGAGAGTTTTTCTCTTCATTGGGGCTTGCTTTCAATTTTTGGTGGTGATCAGGGTGAAAATGCTTCAAATAAATGGGGGGCTTATACTGATCAAGCTCCTTATCTTTCTTTGGGCGAATCACCTTTTGTTGAGCCCCCACTTCCAATTTGGGGGGCAAGTTGGTGGGCTAAATTTGCAGGACAAACAATTCCATCAACCAGAGCTTTATCTGCAATCATAGCTGCTTTGGGTCTATTGGGATTTTATTTATTATCAACCAAATTCTTATCAAAAGACTTATCGGTTTTTGCCCCTGGCTTTTTAGCGGGATCGCTTATATGGAATGGATATGCCAGACAATCCACTCAAGATATTTGGGGAATAACTTTTTTCTTACTTTCTAGCGCTTTCATATTTTCTTTCTACAAAAAAGAGAATACATTCTATTCTATATGGATGATAATAGGATACCCTTTACTAATTGCTTTATGTACAGTACTTTTGGGATTAAGTTCATTTATTGGATTTGGTTTATTTTTAATACTTAGCTTACTATTCATATTCATTCATCCTATAAAACCATTATTTACTATTCTAAGTTTATTCGGAATAGTTATAGGTGCCGGCCTTTCAATGATTTGGTATGTGAAAATGGATTTACCTTTTTGGTCACAAATTTCAGCTGCACTATTTGGGTTTACTTTCTCTTTTTCTCTTTCTGGAATAGAATCAATTCTAACTGATTTTTCTCTTATTCCTGCGGCTATTGCTGGATTGATTGTATTGCCATTTAGCCACAGGCTTTTGAAAAGTACTTCTACCTTACATTCTATTCCAAAAAATTCTTGGTTCTTGATCACCTGGTTTATTGTTACTTTCTTTTTAACCTCTCAGTTCTCTATTTTCATTCTGCCAATTTATATCTTAGTAGCACTTAAATGCATAGAGATTCTTCCAAAATTAGCTATTAACAAAGGATTTATCTGGATGATAGCAAGCTCTATGAGTTTGATTGCTTTATTTGGTATTATTCCTAGAATTCCGCATGCTTTGATTAATATGATTCAAAATCAGTTATACTCTATCCCTGGCATTATTTGTGTCATATTATGTATAATCCCTTTTTTAGGATTTATCTTGCCTGAAAAAATCGTCAAAGAAATCAATGCTCGGATATTAATAAGTATTGTTATTGTACTATTAATAGCTGGAATTATTAAAGTTGCATTCTCTAATATTTTAGGAATTGCTCCTCCACAAAGTTCACCTGCTGTATTTAGTGAACTATATAGCACTATCCCTTTAACACAATAATATGATCGTATGACATCCTTATTATATCAAAAAAAAAGCGTCTTCAGTAAAACTGAAGACGCTTTTTTTATTCGTCTAGATATTATCGTACTACTGTAAAAGGAGTATTAATAATTGCACCACTTTGTGTACGTAGAGTAACAGTATAGCTTCCAGATACAATAGATTGAACAGGAATCATAATTGCATGAATGCCTGCATCAAGTGTTTGATTAGAAACAGTATATAATACTGTACCATTGATATCTGTAACAGATAAAGAAATAGTATTTCTTTCTAAAAGATTAAATGAAACATGAGCATTTTCTGAAGTTGGATTAGGAGAAATCTGAACAGAACTTGTTAATGCAAGATCTTCTTTAACTCCAGAGACTTCTTCTTTAGTACCAGATAAAGCAACTGTATACACATTAGTTTTATTGTTTGGTAAAGTAGAAGTTACATTCATTGTTGCACTATGAACACCTAAGCGAGTAGGATTGAATGAAATCTTTGCTTGGAATTTTTGTCCTTTTGGAACAATATAAGGCAAGTTTACAGCAGCCTTAAATGCATCTTTATCTGGACCAGTTATTTCAACTACAGTTACAGTTACAGCATCTGCTGTAGCATTAGTTAATGACAATGTCTTATCAGTATTAGCTGTAATAACACCATAATTTAACTCTGTTATACCTGTAAATACAGGAGGATCAGGAATTGTTTCGATTCCTTCACCAACTAAGTCTATACCAGAAGTTGAATTATCTTGTCCATTGGTATTAGATGTGAAATCTAAAGAAGCTATATAAGAAATTTTTGAATCCGGAGTAAAAGCCAAAGAAATTGTGGCTTTTTGTCCTGCAGCAATCGTTAAAGGCAATGTAGGGGCATCAATAATTTTAAACGCAGCCTTTTTTGAACCTGAAATTTGCATGCTTGTTATAACTAAAGCAGTATCACCAGAGTTGGTGATGTCTGTTGTCATATTTTTAGTTTGCTTAAGTTCAACTGTTCCAAATTTTACATCTGGATTTAATGTTAAAACTGGCTTTTTTACTTTTTCGAATACATCAGAAGCCAACCAAGTGATAGATCTATCAATAAAATTCTGACGTGTTACTTGATTATCATATGATTCAATTGGGCTTGTTACAAAAACTAATTTGCCACCTTCTGGAGATGTATAACGCACACCAACAATATTAGAATTTACATTATCTGAATATAAAACTGGCTTGCAAGCAGATCCAGCACCGATTTTGAAGATGTCATTATAAAATGTTACATAAGCAAAATTTTGATTATTTGCCATCGCATTAAATTGATCGCCAATTGAATCATTATCAAATCCTTTAACTGGATATGTTTTTAGAGACACTGTATTTCCGCTTAGGATATATCTTTGTTCAAGTTTTGTGTGCTCTAATTTCAAAGTATTAAAGAAGCTTATAACATCAGGATTTTTTCCTGCAGCAGAATTAGTTGATTTGTCAAAAGCCCACCATAATGATTGCGGAGCAGATAAATAAACACGTTTTCCGGCTGCTAATAAGGTTGAAACTGATTTTGCTAATGGCTCGGATTCTGTTTTACCACCAATTGAAGAACCTTGGTAAATTTGACCGCTTAATAATGCACCACCAAAAACAGAGAAAATATATACTTTCATCTGGTCTTTATATGCAGATAAAAGATCTGCATTATTTGGAAGTGATACTATACCAGAACCTACAATTTCATTGTACTGTAAAGCATCTTTATAATAATCATTGAATTGATTGACATTATAACCATATACTAATGCAGTCTTTGCATTATTTGATAGTACATAAACACTTGCATAAGACATTTTAGGCTTTGTATTTGTAGCTTCTGAAGGCAAAGCTTCTATTGTAATAGATGCAAGTTCTGCTTGAGTAAATGATTTTGGTGCTTCTACTGTAATAGTAATTTCACCAGAAGCGCCTGGATCTAAATTCAATGATGCAGGCTCTACAGTTGCTGTCCAATCTGAAGGAATTGTAGATTTTGTTTCATTAACCGCGAAAGTAAAATCAAGATTAACCTTGTTTTCATTAGTAACATTAACTTTATATGTTTGCTTTGCACCTGCTGCAATTGTTAAATATGGAGCATCTACACCAGCTAAAGTAGCCCTAGTACTACGAACGGTTAAAGATTCTTGAACAGCATTCAATATCTCGCGCTGAGCGATATCTGTATTGTATTTATTTACAGTACCAACTAAAGAAATTCTTGATGGCACCCATGAAGCATTCATTGAGATAGAATAACTTTTTTTATAAATAGCACCAGCTTTAGGATTATTTGGAACTGCTCCACTTGCACCCCAAGAACCGTCTTGGAATAAGCGAACTACATGTCTGTGAGGATAATTTTTAACAGGACTTCCTTTTCCGAAAAATGGATGTCCAGATGTTGTATTAAAAGCATTTACTTGGTCATAAGCTGAACCAGTACCAACAACACTATCTTCAATAACCATCACATTTACTCGAACTTCACCAGTTACATCCTTAAGAAAACGAGCTTCTAAGTCAAATGTAACTCTACGAGTACTACTATTAAAAACAATATTCTTTAAATTCACATCCACAGATGCATCTTGAGCGATAATACCTGCAACGGCACCTGCCCATGCACCTGGGCTTACCCCAAATTGAGCTCTATTAATGGCACCACTTGGAAATCCATTTCTGAATTGGGCAAAATCAGCATCATTAGACAAAGCCATTCCATCACCATTGTGCACAGCACACATGATAACTTCTTCTTCAGTATAATTATTTGATAATTGATCAAATGCTACCGCACCGCTAGGACAATATTGGCACCATGCACCTGTATATTCTTCAATAACTGCCCTACGCTTAGTTTGCGCTTGTAAAAGCCCTGCATTAATTATTAACATCACAATGAAGTATGTTAAAACTCGCAAGGAACGTGGTAGAGAAACCATAGTTCTACTCCAAAAAAGTGTATATATAAATCTAAAGATAAACCGTAAAAATAGGAGCGTAAATTACAAGAGAATTAATGAATGGACAAACAAAAAAACTTAAAAATATATATTAATTAAAACTATATACCTATATCATTTTATTACCATTCCAGTTCAGTATTTTCAGTTAAATAACGATTTTAATTTTTACCTATTTTATGAAATAGTAATAGTACTATTCTATTCATTCTAATACCCTTAATACAGCCTAAGTTTCATCAAATTTTCCTATTTTTGAACAAAATATTCCTCAAGCAATCTCGAATTATTATGCATAAAAAACCCCGTGCAATTCTTGCCTTAGAAAATGGATTAACATTTTCTGGTTATGGATTTGGCCATTTAGATTCTGAGGCAGAAGGTGAAGTAGTATTTAATACTGCTTTAACTGGTTATCAAGAAATAATGTCTGACCCCAGTTATAAAGGCCAGATTATGACTTTTACATATCCTCACATTGGTAATTACGGAATTAACCCTTATGATTTTGAGTCTGATGCTTTTCAAACAGAAGGTATTATCGTAAAAGAATGTTCTGCTATATACTCTAATTGGCGAGCCACAGAATCATTGCAACATGCGATGGAAAGATTTAATATTATTGGTATTGAAGGCATAGATACCCGTAGCTTAGTAAGAGTTTTAAGAAATGAAGGGGTTATGCGGGGAATTATCTCTGCCAAGGTGTTAGATACAAACCAATTAATTGAAAGAGCTCAACATATTCCTTCTATGGAAGGCTTAGACCTAACTTTGGGTGTTACTTGTTCTGCACCATATCAATATCAACCAATACAAGACGATCAACTGATACAAAAACCTTTATCTACTCCTACCAAAACATATAAAGTTGCTGCAATAGATTATGGCATTAAAAGAAATATTTTAAGAAGGCTTCATAGTTATGGATGCCAGACAACTGTTTTCCCAGCAACAGCCTCTGCACAGGAAATTTTAGCGATAAATCCTGATGGAATTTTTCTATCGAATGGCCCTGGCGATCCCGCCGCTGCTAAACATGCAATAGCTACAATCTCTGAACTTGTCAAAAAAGGGATTCCTACTTTTGGAATATGTCTTGGTCATCAATTACTAGGCTTAGCATTTGGCGCAAAAACATATAAACTTACTTTTGGGCATAGAGGAGCTAATCACCCTGTAAAGAATCTACTTACTAATGCCATAGAAATTAGTTCTCAAAACCATGGATTTGCAATTGATGTATCTAGTTTGCCTAGTCAGTTGCAAGCAACTCACATAAATTTAAACGATAATACCTTATCTGGGATTTGCCATAAAGAATTGCCCGTTTTTTCAGTGCAATATCATCCTGAAGCTGCACCAGGGCCGCATGACTCAGACTATTTATTTAAGCAGTTTACCTCTATGATGGACATATACTTAGGATAAATCTAATTTTATAGAAATTACTATATATGAATTATAATACAATACTTACTTCTTTTGAATCTGGCATATACACAATAACACTAAATAGACCAGAAGTATATAATGCCTGCAATGAAGAATTAACAAATGAACTTCTGCAAGCTTTTATGCATTGCCATGAAAATGATGAAATAAGATGTGTGATTTTATCTGGAAATGGCAAAGCTTTTTGTTCTGGACAGGATCTTAAAGACGCGCCTTCAGGACAAAACAAACGTTCTTTGAAAGACTCACTAGAAAGAAGATATAATCCTATCATAAGGGCAATTACTTCTCTACCAAAACCAGTTATAGCTGGCATTAATGGAGTAGCAGCTGGAGCTGGATTATCTCTTGCTTTAGCATGCGATGTACGTATTATGAGTTCTTCAGCAAAATTAGTAGAAGCCTTTATAGGAATAGCATTAATCCCAGATTCAGGTGCAAATTATTTTTACACTAAAATTATGGGTTATTCTAAAGCTTTTGAATTTGCAACACTCAATAAACCAATTACTTCTGATGAAGCATTAAGAATTGGAATGGTAAACCATGTTTATCATCCACAGGCTTTTAAAGAAGGATTATATGCATGTGCAAAAACATATGCAGAAGGCCCTACTCAAACATATGGATATGTTAAATTATTATTACAAAAAGGTCTTGATGCAAGTTTAGATGATATTTTAGACATGGAATCTGAATATCAACAATTAGCAGGCGAATCTTATGATTATGCTGAAGGAGTAAAAGCCTTTATCGAAAAACGTTCGCCAAGATTTTTAGGTAAGTAACAACCTTAGAAAGATTTAGCTCAACAAAGGAATTCATCAATGAAATTTGCAGTATTAACTGGCGGTGGCGATTGCTCGGGTATGAACGCATTTGTTCGTGCAGTTGTTAGATCTTCATTAAATATTCATCCTGAAACATCTGTAATTGGTGTTCTGGATGGATGGAAAGGTCTTATTTATAATAATTATAGAAAACTAGATAAATTAAGTGTAGCTGGTATAACTTCTGCAGGCGGAACGATTTTAGGTACTGTACGAGTACCTGAATTAGCAACAGATTCTTCATTATTAGAAACGACAGCTAGAAATTTACATGATAATAGAATAGACTATTTATTTGTTTGTGGTGGCAATGGTAGCATAAAAGCCGCAAATGCCATACTTGGTTTATTGCAATCAGATAATATAAAAACTAAGATTTTATGCGCTCCGGGGTCAATAGATAATGATGTGTGTAATGAATATGGCTCATCGATTGGTTTTTATAGCGCCCTAGATAAAAGCCTGGAAATGCTTGAATGGATTCGCGACACAGCTTCTTCTCATCGAAGAGTATATTTAATAAAATCAATGGGAAGAGCATCTGCTTATCTTGCTTTTTATGCAGGAATAGCTACTGGTGCTGAATATGTTATTACACCCGGAGAAGATGTAGATTTTGAAAAAATTGCTACAATGGTTGATGAAAGAGATCGAGATACAAGAATAATTGTAGCAGAAGGCTATGAACAAGATTTGCCACAAATCAGAGAAACATTAGAGACTATTTTTAAAAAAAGAAATATCAGGCATGAAATTAGGACAGTTGATATGAGCTATTTTCAAAGAGGGGGCAATGCTGCTGTTACTGATATATTAAGAGCAAGTTGGGTTGCTTATCGAATGGTTGTAGATGCTTTCAATAAATGTGATAGTGGTTTTTATACCGCATATTATACAGGCCATATGCCTCATGTTCTTCCTCTTAATATAGCAGCAGATGATAATCAAACTAATCATCCTAGTATTCCAGAAGCAATCATTGACTTAGCTCTGGCTTTACGATAAAGAACTTTTTTACTTGGATAAATTTCTATGAACATTGCACTCAACATTCCCTCACAACGTCAAATAACTCTGTAATATATTCTCATTTTATCTGCATTAAGTAGAAATACAATACATTTTTTAGTTTTATCATGGAAACACTTAATCTTTTTGTTCAATTTGTAAAAGTTATTGGAATAATAGTTACGATTCATGAACTAGGGCACTTTTTAACTGCAAAAGCTTGTGGCATGAGGGCAGAGATTTTTGCTATAGGTATGGGATTTAGACTTTTCGGATGGAATAAAATCAATGGCTTTACTTTTGGAAATTTACCAGAAAATTGGGATGGTGGTGCTCATACAGATTATAGACTATGCCTACTTCCAATTGGTGGTTATGTTAAAATATCAGGCATGGTAGATGAAAGCTTTGATAATGATCAATTAGTTTCAGAGCCAAAACCATGGGAATTTAGATCAAAAAACCCTTTTCAAAAAGCATTAGTTATTAGTGCTGGTGTGCTATTCAATTTTATTTTATCATTTGGTATTTATTCCAGCATTGCTTTTTCAGAGGGAAAGAATGAAAGTGCTACTACTACAGTGTCCTATGTTCAATCAGCATCTGTGTGCTATTCAGCTGGAATCAGAGCTGGAGATAAAATTCTCAGTATAAATAATAAACCTGTCAATAGCTGGGAAGATATTGCATCTGGCTTAACATTAGAGCATTTGGGCGAAGATAGAATTATTGAAATTCAAACCGCAGAAAATGTAAAAAAGACAATTAAAGCTGATGGAAAATCCTTGGTAGATGCTATTACTCAAAAAAAAGGCTTAGGAATTGCTCCAGATGGTATAAGAATTGTAACAATGGCAGTTGAATCAATGATGCCAGCAGAAAATATTGGCATTAAAGCTGGCGACACATTACTTTCATTAAATGGAAATGCTTTTATTAGTGCAGAAGAATTTGTGACTGTAATTACTAAAAACAAAGAAAAACCTTTAGCAATTTCCTGGAAACATGGAAATATTGTTAAACAAGATACAATTAAACCAAAATATGATGGTAGTGTTAATAGATGGCGAATTGGTGTTCAAACTGGACAATTATATGCAGGCCCCAAAAAACATTCTGATTACACATTAGCCCAAGCATTAAGTGTTGGGCTAGATCAAACAAATATGAATATTGGCCTATTCTTCAAAACTATTTCAAGTATTTTTCAAGGAAAAATGTCTTTTAGAGAAAGTATTGGTGGCCCTGTTCAAATAGCTAAAATTGCTGGACAACAAGCAGAAAAAGGCATATCGGATTTTTTACTTCTTGTTGCTTCTTTATCTGTATCTATAGCTGTTATAAATATTTTGCCTATTCCTGCATTGGATGGTGGGCATCTTGTATTTATTATTATCGAAGGCATTACAAAGAAAGAAGTTCCTATCAAAGTCAAAATGATAGTGCAGCAAATCGGTGTTGCCCTTTTACTCCTTCTATTTTTGTTTATTACCATAAATGATTTAATCAAATAAAGATCATAAAAAAGCCGCATCAATGATGCGGCTTTTTTTATTATAATGAGATAATTGAATCTCTAATTATATTCATACCTGCTTCAAGTTCTTTAATCTGCAAGGTTAAAGCTGGCCTAAATCGAACAGATTTTTCTCCGCATGCCAGAATGATTAATCCTCTATCATAACATTGATGAAGGAATTTCTTTCTTATTTCTGGATCTGGAAAATCAAATGCACTAAATAATCCACGACCTCTACAATTAGAAATAATCATAGGAAACTCTTGTTGTAATTCATGCAATCGAGCTTGCAAAGCATTTCCAGTATTCTTAACATTTTCTAAGATATTATCTTCTTGAATTATCTCTAAATATCTTGTAGCACGTACCATATCTGTTAGGCTTCCACCCCATGTAGAATTAATTCTGCTTGAAACCCTAAATACATTGTCTGGCACTTCATCTACTCGATTAGTTGCTAAAATTCCGCACACTTGCATTTTTTTTCCAAATGCTAGAATATCTGGTTTAACTCCTAATTGCTCATGAGCCCACATCGTTCCTGTTAATCCAACACCTGTTTGAACTTCATCAAATATTAATAATGCATCTTCTTCATTTGCTATGTCGCGTAATTGTTGCAAAAACTCTGGTCGAAAATGATTATCCCCGCCTTCTCCTTGAATAGGCTCAATTATAATTGCAGCGATATCATCGGGATTATTAATAAATGCCTGCTTTATTTCTCTAATAGATTTATTTTCTCTTTCAATAAGATCTTCCAAATTCTTCTCAATCGGAAAAACGATAAAAGGATTAGACACCCTTGGCCAATCAAATTTTGGATATAATGCTGTCTTATTTGGATCTGTATTTGTTAAAGACATTGTATAACCAGATCTACCATGAAATGCCTGATTAAAATGCAATATCTTATGCCCCTTCTCTATGGTATAACCTTTGCTAAAGTTCTTCTTTACTTTCCAATCAAAGGCTACTTTTAATGCATTTTCTATTGCAAGTGCACCACCTTCTATATAAAAACTATGTATAAAGTAATCAGGAACGGCTATCGCAAAGAATGTTTTAACAAAAGAGGCCATAGCTTCAGAGTATAAGTCTGAATTTGATGGTTTATTTACTGATATCTTTCCTAAATATTCAATAAAAGCTGGGTCAGTCATTTTTGGGTGATTTAATCCAATAGGATTTGATGCAAAACATGTAAAGAAATCTAAATAGTCTTTGCCTGTGATAGCATCATGTAAATATACTCCATGACTTTTAGAAACATCATATACAATTTCAAAACCATCTGCTAACATATAATTACCCAATTCATGCAGAACTGAAGCAGCTTCAACTACATATTTGGGTGAATAATCTTCATTTTTTATATTCATAAGTATTGTCTTAAATGTGTAAGGTGATAAGGTGATTTATTGTCTTAATAATATCACTCTAAATCAATTATTATTTTATCTACAGATTTGAATTCGGTACGATTATTGAATAATAATGTACAGTTCGAACATAATATCATTTTTATTTACATGTAGTAAAGATTTACATGTTTTTGTTCTGATATATAAATTAGAAATGCAATAAGTGCACGCCTAAGAGCAAGGTATGATTCGAATGAACTACCTCTTATGGTTCCATGTTGGAGTAGATTTGAGCTGGCGATAAGTGTTTTACTTCTCATATATACAAATTACAAAAGTGCTTATCATGGAACAAGTATCTAAGTGAAACAAATGCTATGTAATTGCGCAATCACTTGATAATTAGATTCATTACTAGTATTTTGCATTGGATTAATCAATAAGATATAAATGTTTATTATATAATATTTTTATGGAGTCTTGACCATGTCAGACAATAAAAAAAGTGGCGGTCATCATGATAATAAAGAAACTAAGATTCATTATTTAATTATGATCGGTCTTTTTGCAGTCATTGCTTTCAGTTTTTATACTTTTGTTATACCTTCAATGGTACGAGGAGCTGTTGTTTTCCTTTTTAGACCAGACGGAGTTACTCAAACTATTCCTTTGTCTGAATATAATAGTAAAGATGAAAAAACAAAAGAAAAATTAAAGCATATTGCTTTAGTTAATGTTGATGGAGTCATTTCCGAAGCCGGCCCAGATGCTGGTAAGTTTCAAGAAAATGCAGGGAAACCGATTAAAGGTGTCATAAATACTGAATATATCTTTGATTTATCCAATGCTACAAGGACTGAAGAATTAGATGGGTACTCTAAATTGGAAAGCGAGTGGATCTTAAAAGCTCCTAAACTTGGTGAATTTCCAATTATTATTGAACCTGCCCTTGGCTTTACAATTTTAGCTTTTGTTGTGGGATTCGCTGGATCTTTATTAATAACTTTAGTTATGCCTCCTTCAATTGGTTATATGGCCCTTAAAGTTAGACGAGAAATTCATCATACAAAATCTAAAATCAGATTACAAACTGGATTTTCTGATGATATAGTAGAGATTCTTGCCTTACCTGATAATCAATTAGCTGATTTGGAAGTTGATGAAAGACGTAAAATTGAGCTTGCATTTAAGAAGATTTGGGATAGAACTACAGAATCAAATGATTCACACGGTAATAATAATGTTCGCTTTAGTAGTGTTTTTGATGATCATACAGATGTAGTTGAATTCAGAAATGAAATGATTTTCTTACGTATGCAAGAATTTTTCTCAGACTTTGTAGTAAAAGAAATTTTAGATACTATGAGAGCCCAAGAATGGGAAAAGAATAATTTCTCATTTATGAAAGGTTTAAGATTGTATATGTCTCACCATTTCACAGAACATTATGCAAATAATGTTACCGGCCTTGCATATTTTGGTGCAGCTATCTTGATTATCATTATTGGTATTCGTGGTCTTAAATTTATTCCTTCAACACGTCCTTCTTTAATTTTGGGAGCTATCTTCTTGGAAGGAGCTATGCTTGCATTGATGGCTTTCACATTGCTTTATACAGAAGAAGAAGAACGTATGGATCGCATGTTAAAGAAAATGGAAGATGCTAATCGTAATCAATTAGATACTCTTGAAGATGTTTCTAAAGATATGCACAAAGTTGCTGTTGCTTTAGTAGATGGTAATTCAGAGATGATTAAGCAAAAAGTTAGTCAAGCTGTTGGTGAATACCTTTCCGATGAAAAGAATATTCGTGGTGAATTGGCTAAAGAAATTGGTGATATTGTTTTAAAAGCAATTGGAAGCGGAGTTATGGGACAAGCTAAGTCTAAATAATGACAATCTAATTCAAAGTTCATATATAAAAAAAAGGAGTTCATTTTGAACTCCTTTTTTTTATACTGGTTTGAACTGTTCAAATGCTTGCATACATGAATTGCAATAGTGTATTGATCTACATAATGTAGGACCAAATGGATTTCTCAGATTTGTATCTTTGCTATTGCAATAAGGACAAGCAACATTGTATAATATATCTAAATCTAAAACTGTAGTATATTCAGGTGGTGGGGCTAAGCCAAACTTCTTTAAAGCTAATTTCCCTTTTTCAGATATTCGATTTGAATTCCAAGGTTCATCATAGTTAACAAGCACAGTTACTTTTTGATCTAATATAGACAATGTTTTTTCTATGTCTGATTTCATTACATCAATTGCAGGACATCCAACAAATGTTGGTGTCATGGTAACTACTATCTCATCTGTACACTCTACTGACGTTATAATACCTAAATCTACTATCGATACAGATGGAATTTCAGGATCTGTAACTGCCTCTAACATTGATAATATCTGGGTTTTATTCATTACATCTTTATTTGGATACATGTTGATTTATTGCTTCATTAAGCATTTGTAATTCGGAATTAGTTCCTTTACCTGAAATCTTATATCGAATAATACCTTTATTATCAATAAAGACAATTGTAGGTATTCCATCCGGACAATTGTAATATTCAAAGAGTTTACCTTCCCAGTCCATTAATATTGGATTAGAGTATGAATCCTTAAATTTACCTTTTATAAATCCTTTTAAGAAACCTGGGACAGAACTTACATCAGCAAAGGCAACAAACTCTATTGTATTTCTATATAAAGGTTCTAAAACTTTTGTCCAATTCGATGTATAATCACTACCAGTTCTATCTGCAAGAAATAATAGCTGCCTTCTACCCTGAATATTCACTGATTTATGTTCATTACCATATTGATCTTCTAACACATAACTAATTGACTTACTTCCAATTGAAGAAGCAATTGTTATAAATGAACTAAGTAGTAATAAAGTTATGACAAGATATTTATTATTCATTTAATGTACTTTTTATTGTTCTTTTGCAGCTAACATTTTTTTATGATCACTTATAAAGGAAGCTAAGCCAGAATCAGTTAAAGAATGATGTAATATTTGCGATAGAACTTTATAAGGTACTGTAGCAATATCAGCACCTGCTTTTGCACAATCTAGAATGTGAATAGGATGGCGAATAGAAGCTGCTATAATTTGTGATTCTAAACCATGTCTATCCCATATCTCACATGTATCTTTAACTGCTATCATCCCGTCAGTACCTATATCATCTAGTCTACCTACAAACACACTAACATAACTTGCACCGGCATTATTAGCAGCTAGTGCTTGCATAGCTGTAAATATTAAAGTCACATTTGTTGGAATTTCTTGTCTAGACAACTCTTTTACTGCTGCGAGTCCATTAGGAATCATAGGTATTTTAATAGTTGCTTCTGGAAACCAAGAAAGTATTTCTTCAGCCTCTTTAAGCATTCCTGTAGTATCTGTTGAATTTACTTCTACAGAAACATGTCCACCTATAGTTTTATAAATAGAAACAATAAGTTCTTTAATTGAAAGAGATGGATCTTCTTTAGCTAATAAAGAAGGATTTGTTGTAATTCCATTTATAAAACCATAACTGTTTATAATTTCGATTTCTTTCATATTTGCGGAATCTAAATATAATTGCATTGTGTGCTCTAAATAATAATCCAAAAAAAAGACCCCTCAAATAACTCTGAGGGGCCTAATATTTAATAGTGATATATATTATTTAACAACTTGTATAGAACGAGTTGCGAAACTATCACCAGATTTTACGATGATTTGATATACACCAGATGCTAAATCTGAACTTGATACTTCTAATGTATGAGTACCAGCATTTATGTTACCGCTAAATATTGTTGATATTTCGCGACCCATCATATCAGTAAGAACAACTGTAACTAAACCGCTGTTTTGTACTGAATAGTCAAAGCTTGCAATTCCAGAAACTGGATTTGGACGACTTTCACTTATAGATAGATTACTATTAACATCACCAATAACTACAGCAACTTCATCACTGTATTTGAATGAACCATCTCTATCAACCATACGTAAACGATAGATATAAGAAGATCCATTACGAACATTCATATCAACTGTATTATAATCACGACGTGAGGTACTGTTTCCAGCAGCAGGAACTGTTTCAATTCTTTCAAATTCAAGATTACCAGCTACTTTCTCAGCTTTTTCTACTTCATACCATGCACTATTTGATTCACTTGCTGTTGACCAATCAATAGAAACTGATTTTCCAAGTTTGCGAGCATCAAATTCTACTAATTCAACTGGAGTAACTTTACCTGCATTAAATTGGATATAATCAAATGATCCTCTTAGAACTCTTTCTAAACCTGTACGTTGTCCAGACTTAGCAAAGTGTCTCCAATCGATACCATAATTAATAACATTCCAATTTGTAGAAGTAGTAGCAACACCCATTGCTGTATCTGCAATTCCTGCATCAGTTGTTCTGTAACGGAAAGCAACTCTTGAAAGACCTTGTGATTGAGCGTTTGTAAAGATTCTCATTAAAGATGGACGTGGAGCTGGATCAATATAAGTACCATTAACAAAACCAGTTGTTTTGATTAATTCACTTAAACCACGTTGTACAAATACACCATCAATAAATGATTGACCAAGAGCAACTACTGTAGGAGTGTATCCAGCTGCAACAGGAGTTGTTACGATAGCTGCACCATTACGAACTACACTTGATCTAAGTTGATTATTTACAAAGAATTCATCGTTTGTTGCATTTAAGCCAACATGATTTGATACAACATTTTGTGTAGAGATAATCAAGTTCTTCTTTAATGTACTTGAACCAGAAGCTAAATATGCTCTTAATTGGTCTCTTTCTGTTCTTAGTAGTAGAGTATTATCTTCTGACCATAACAACATTTTATATGGTGTATAATCGAATGAACGTGCTTCCCAACCTGTACGATCAAGAATGTCATAACGATATACACGCTTATCATTAGGAACTAATTTAGTAGGATCACTAAAGAAGCCTAAACTATCTAGCGCTGTTCTTAAGCTGTCTGTATTCATACGGCCAACTGCATTATTAGCATAATTTGGTGCAGTAGGTAGAGTATTTTTATGATCAAATCCACTATTCAATACAGATATCATGAATTTAGATACATTTGACTGGCGTACATAGAATCTAGCTTGTGAAGCAAATGCATTATTAGAATTATTTTCATCTTGATAACCATTTACGAAACTTGCTGTAAACTCATATCTAGGTGTAACATTAGGACGCATAGTAGCATCAACTGCTGATTGCATCCATGTAGGAGAAGTGTAAGCTGTACCAAGTGTACTTAATGTTTGAACTGAAACATCACCTAGTTTTACATCTCTAGTTTCTCCAGCACCAATAATAACTGATATAGTACCTATTGGAGAAGGAACACCATAAGTAGCTACTGCATTTCCACTAGTAGCTGCTGATTCCATAGCATAAGTACCGGTAAGGCTAATAGTTTGTGATAATGTACTATTATTTCTTAATCTTACCATTACAGGAACACTAGAAGTATCTGCTGTTACATATTCAACATCAGAGAATGGACCACCATAAGTACATGTACCACTCTTATATGCACGAGGAGCTGTAATTGTTAAAACTTCAACATCGTTTACATAAGGAATACCATTAAATTCATCTGCACCAATATCATAAGGATTTTGCGCAGTACCACGAGGCTCACCATCAATATCTTGTGTCACATATGATAGTCTTTCACCTGCATTATTAATGATACTTCCAACAGTACGCTTTTGACGCATTGAAACAACTGGATATTGACCAATTAACAATAATGAATCTGTTGATGATGCAACAAAGTTAGCCTCAAAACTATTCTTATCTTGTCCTGTCCAATTATACCATTGATCTCTAGTATTAAATTCGTCTTGGCAACTTCCCAATAATACTTGGCTTAGAGTATCTATCTCTACAAAACGCATAAATGCACCTTGTTTAGTCCATGTAGAAGTTGGGAAACCGGTTGGCCGTGATGTCCATGCAACATTTCTATTTGAAGATAAACCACCACTATATTTTGGTAATAAACCTTGATAAAAATATGCAGAATAAGGGAAACCATAGAATAATGAAGTTGCATCCAAAGGTTGCGTAACAGCAACAGCATTGTTTGTCATTACTGCATTAAATGAATTCTGAATTGCAATACCAACAGCTGTACCCATTCTTGTTGATAATGAGTCATCTTGAATTAATACAGTATTATTTGCAACTATATCACCACGAGTGAAATATGCTCTTGCATTTTTTGCTGGATTAAATGATGTACGAGGGGTAGTCAAAGAAGCAGCTTGTGTTGTAAATGATTGAGTTAATGACCAAGCATTACCAAGATTTTGGCTAAAAGCTTGTCCTGTTTGACGGTCAGTTGTCAATTGTATACCAACTCTATGAACTGCTGTATTAAATACTTTTGAACCGTTGAAGTTAATACCTCTGCTTAATCCGAACACTAGATTACCAAATACTTTTGTGTTTTCATTTACAGATGGTTGCAATGTATTTTCTAAAATACCTGTTGCACTGTAGTTATTTTGACTTTGATTAACATTAATACCACGGCTAATGAAATATGATGCAACATCATTTACTTCATTGTAGCTAATTTCTGTATTAATATTATTATAACCTTGATTTGTTGTAGTTGTATCTGTTGCACAACCAACTTCAATACCATTTGATTCGATAATGAATGTAGATGTACCAGTAACAGTAGTTCTTCTATAATAGCCTAATACATTGTATACTTTATTTTTAGAAATTTTTGCACCGTCTTCATTTCCAATAAATATACCTGTTCTACCTACTTTAGAAATTTTGTTACCTACAATTTCAGTACCTGTATTATAATAACGTACTAATTTATTACGTTCTTTTAATGTACCAATACCTAATGACATTACACCAATACCAAAGCCTGTAATTTCATTATTTACAATCTTATTTTGCTTATTACCACGATAGGTAATATTGTTTTCAACTATTACTGTATCTAAACCAGCACGATTTGAACCAAATTCATCAGCAGGAGGAACATTTCTTTGAGCAATACCAGCTGAGAAAGT
The DNA here is from genome assembly GCA_049317525.1 of Bacteroidota bacterium. GTDB lineage: Bacteria > Bacteroidota > Ignavibacteria > Kapaibacteriales > UBA961 > UBA961. Next base: position 46,050 of record JBMOIC010000012.1, read on the forward strand.
AAATAGAGTCGCGCCACTACCAATTGAATCTTTTGCAAACAATAAGTTTGACTGATCGATTGAAATCAAAGGTACTGCAGACCAATATTCTGTTTCTGGAGTACTAGGATCATTTTCAATTAAATTATTCATAATTGAAATATTGTTTGATCTTTGTCCCATATAGAACACTGCTTTACGATTTGAGCCAGTATACAAGCGGAATCTAAATGACTTTTGTGCACCACCATCAAAAGTAATATAACCTGCACTATTTGCATTTGCTTTAGATGGAAACTGACGATATACTGCATTTGGATTAGATGGAGTTAATGATTGACCAAACAATACACCAATACCATTCCCAGATCTTAATTGAATTGTTACACCACCTCTTAATAATCCTACAGATGTAGAATCTGGTGTAAATCTAATTGGAGCATTAGAACCAGCTCCAAGGATAGTTGATGTTAGATCCAATGCAGGTGCGCCTACATTAGTTACATCTCCAACTTGATAATTTGCATCTGTTAAATAGAAATTAACTGGGCCTCTAATACCTCTTGTATACAATGCATTTACTGCCGCATCAATAGTACCGAAGTTTTCTATTCCAGATTTAGGTACTGTTCCAACAGTATAATTGCCATTCATTCTATCATTGATAGTAAATGTATAACATTGCTTGTCATTTGGAGCAAACTGATCACCAGGAGCAATTGTTTGAATACAAATTTCAAGATTACCTGGTTGAGGAGGAGTAAATTCATCAAAAATTGCAGGAGCAACATTGTATGAACCAGTAGGAACTTCAACTGTAATTGTTTGAGTTGCGATAACAGTTCCATTTAATGTTGCTGTCATTTGAACTGGAATACCATCGGCATTTAAACCATTATTTGCAATGATTGCTAAAGGCTTGATTGGACGTCCTGCATATAATAATGCTGAACCAGGATTTTGAAGTGATTTTGCTTCAAAATCATTCAAATACCACATACGGAATTTATATGCGCAATCAGTTGCAGGCATTCTATCATTTGCTGTTTGTTGATCAACTGCAAATTGATTTGTTTTTGTTTCTAATAATTTTGCTTTTAAAACTATACAGAATGAATCTGGAGTCGCTACAGCAAATGAAGGAAATTGTACTTCATCAATAACAGCTGTTTTTAATCCAGCAGTGTCTAATCCACCACCTTGATCTGTACTTCTTTCTAAACTGTCCATTTTAATTAATGAACCATCTCTTGAATTACGGATTTCATAATATGCACGATATCTTGAAATTGTTTCTAATCCAACATTCATATAACGAGCACGAATAGGAACTGATCCTAAATAGCTTTGACGTCTTGATGGTAATGGAGATTCAATACTGGAAACAGCAATATCTCTATTAACCGCTAAGTTAAATATCTTTGTCCATGTTTGAGATGCAACTACTGTAGTACCAAAAAGTAAATCATGTGTCGCTACAACTTTATATGTTCCACCTGGAAATCCAACTGTGGTAAATGTTCCATCATTTGTTGGAATGATTCTTGCCATTGGACCACTTGCTGCCTGTGCAGTATATGTATAAGCGCCAGGACCTTGTGGAATATCGATAACTTTACTTGTTAAATTACTTGGATCACGCATTGCATACATTTCTGTATTCTGATCTATACCAGAAACATTTTCAGCTAAAATAGTATATGTAACTTTTTGGAAATAGCCAGGTACATTAATTCTGTCAACTAATAAAGATGGCTTAGGGAACATATTTGAACTTCCATCAAATACATATCCAACTTCTAGAACTAGTCCACTAGCTGATATATTTGGGAAATTTGTTCCACCTGGCCATGAATTGGAGATTGAACCACTAAGAATCTGAATATTATAATCCTCAGATTCTCCTTCTCCAGTTGCGGTATTGGTACATGGGTCTATATTAACACCAGCAGTAGCATAACCACAACGTATACGAAGGCGCCATGTACCAGGGGTTGCATTTGCAGGAACTGTTACAGTACCTGTTACTGTTGAACCAGCAGCTAGTGTGGCAGCTGAAGCATAAAATCTTTCAGATGTTTCGAACACACCATTACCATTCCAATCAGCCCATATTGCAACACCTTCTGGATAAGAAGGAGTGATTGTAAAAGAATAATTATACGTAGAACCAGCTAATGTATTAGCTGTTAATGCATTATAATACTGATAACCATTTGTTTGATTATTACATCCGCTGAGATTATTTGCTATGTTAGCAAATGAAAAACTTTGAATATAATCCGAATACAAACAACCAGACGGATTAGTAGGAATGCAATATTGTGCATTCGCCTTAGGTGAAAAACCAAATATCGTTAGCATGCAAGCTAATGCAATGCCTATCGACAAATAGTATCTTTTCATTCGGTTCATAAAGAAACTCCGAAGAATGTAAGAAAAGGTAAAAAATATTTATATATAGTACTTTTAATGTTAACTACATGTATTTGCACACATCAGTTATTATATCCCAAAATGCTGATTTAAGGCTTTACTCAGGAATGTTTTAAAGAATAAAAGGGAAATGAATTTCTCTAAGTCTAATAAAAACAAACACTTAAACAACAACCTGCATCTTTTATGGAATCCAACAATCGTGCATTGAATACATACAACGAACTAAAATAGGTAAAACAATGAATCCTAGCAAGAAAAAATTCCTAATAGGTCCAAATAATTTTCCACAATAAAAATGAAGTAAAAGCAAATGATAGATAAGCCCATATAAACTATATAATAATTACGAACTATTCTATTTGTTTACATTACCTTTTAATTAAAGACCAAGCTTCATGGACAAATCCCATCTTTAACAATCTTTTGATTCCATTATGTCTAAATGCATTTGACGTAGGGTCAAAAATCAAGCCAAGGTTTATATCTTGGTTTGTTTCGTCAGACTTAGAAAGAAGCTCTACTGCTTTTTCTATATATTCAACAGAGATATGTGGAATTTCTTTCACACCTGCCAAGATTGCTAAGTCACTTGCACAAAGAACTTCACTTGTTAACACATCTTCTGGTAAATTATCAAAGCCAATTCCATTCCATTTTGGTTTATGTACTTGATAGATTGACATTGCATCTGCTCTGCAATAATAATCATAGCCCATTCTAGCAATCAAATCTAATTTAACGGGGTCAATATTACCATTTACAATCACATCATTTGATATATGTATCTTTTTTACTTCCAAGAGCATGATATTTCCATTGCCACCAATATCTCTTCCCAGTTCCTTTGTTTCTATAAATACACATTCCATTTGAAATGGTGATTCTAATACTCTTGGTGCTTTAATTAATATTGAGTCTTGTTTATGAAGACCACACTTAACAAACTCATCTACAATACTTTCATATTCACATGAAGCTAAACTTATCTGTTCTGTCATTGAAAAAGTGACAGCATTTACTGTGCACTCTCCAGTTTCTATAATATTTGTATATGTATCTTTTATTTTACCTGTAGCTGCGCTAATAGCAGGCCCAATAGCTATGATTGGCGGTTTAGAAGCAAATGAATTATAAAAACTATACGGAGATAAATTACATATTCCATTTTTACTAATCGTAGATACTAATGCTATAGGCCTAGGCGCAACGCCACTTAATAATATCTGATGTAAATCTTTATGTGGGATATCACCCGGAACAATCGTAGTCATAGAATTACTCATTAATAGTCCTCCTCATTTCTGGGAACATAAAGGGACTTATAGATAGAGACTTTCCAGTTTCAGCATCAATTTCTAACACTACTCCCGAGATTTTTGCGTCATTTTCTGCCATTTCATATTTATGTGCTGTTTGCAAAATCAAACGTTTAAGCGCAACTTCTTTATTCATTCCTAATACTGAGTCATAAGGACCTGTCATCCCTACATCTGTTATATATGCAGTACCCTTAGGCAGAATACAAGCATCTGCAGTTTGTATATGAGTATGTGTTCCTAAAACGGCAGAAACTCTTCCATCAAGATGCCAACCCATAGATACTTTTTCTGCTGTTGCATCTGCATGAAAATCAACAATAACTATATGAGCTTGCTCTTTTATTTTGGATAAAGCATAATCTGCCCCTCTAAAAGGACAATCTATACTTTGCATATAAGTACGGCCTTGTAATTGCAATACACCGATTGTAGGAATTCCAGTTTTATTAATAAATGTATAACCTCTACCGGCATTACCTGGAGGATAATTATATGGCCTAATTACCATCGGATTATTAGCAAGCAATGGTTTTGACTGCCAGTTTTCCCATATATGATTGCCTGTGGTAATTGCATCTGCGCCTAATTCGAATAATTCTCTAGATTCTTTATCGGTTAATCCTTTACCATTGCAAATGTTTTCACCATTAAGGATAACAATATCTGCTTCGTATTTTTTTATAAAGTTCTTCAGGAAAAGTCGAATTGCACCCATACCAGGATCACCAACTATATCTCCAACAAACAAAATCTTAACTTTTTTCATTCTTTATTTTTCATTTATTACTTAGTCAATTATCTTGTACACAAAATAAGAAATTTAGCACCTTTTAATTGCTAATACCTTCATTGTGATAAGTAAAAGCATTCTTAATACAAAATCTAATACATGAATTCAAAATCTACAGCCATAATCTTTCTATTATGTACAGCCATTTTATGGAGTACGGGTGGCTTTTTAATTAAATTTATTGAATGGCATCCTATTGCAATAGCTGGTGGAAGAAGTATTATAGCAGCATTAATCATGTGGGCTTATGTAAAAAAACCCAAATTTACATGGTCTAATATCCAGATTATGGGCGCAGTAGCATATGCATTCACAGTTATTTTATTTGTTATCGCAAATAAATTAACAACTGCAGCAAATACTATTTTATTACAATATACTGGGCCAATCTATGTTGCTTTATTTAGTTATTGGTTTTTAAAAGAAAAGATTACTAGTATAGATTGGATTACTATTCTGACTGTAATTCTTGGTATGACTTTATTTTTTATTGAGAAATTAAGTCCTGATGGAATATTAGGCAACTTCATAGCAATTTTAGCTGGAATTGCTTTTGCATGGCTAGCACTGTGTTTAAGAAAACAGAAAGATGGATCACCGCTAGAATCACTCATTCTGGGCAATATTCTTACAGCGATAATAGGCTTACCATTTATTATTGATACTGGAATACCTTCTCAACAAAGTATGATTGCCTTATTCGTTTTAGGGATTTTTCAATTAGGGATTCCATATATACTGTATTCAAAAGCGGTAAAATATGTTTCTGCCTTAGATGCTGTGTTAATTCCAGTATTAGAACCAATATTAAATCCTTTGTGGGTGTTCTTGCTTTTAGGAGAAAGCATTGGAATGTGGCCAATGATAGGCGGAGCAATTATCATAGTTGCTATTACCACAAGATCTATACTGTATAAAACCAAAACACATTAATATATATGATGCAATCAGAAGAGACCTCGCAATATCAAAAAATTAAAGAAATCCATGATAACATGTGTTTGCAAGATAAAGACTATTATAGAGATCCATTAACTAATTATCTTGTCTTTACAAAAAACAAACATCTAAATAGAGGATATTGCTGCAGAAATATATGCAGACATTGTCCTTATGGAACCAATCCAAAAGCTATCTTATGATTTTAGACAAAAAGTATCTATAATACACTAAGTTTGCATGTAATTACATGAGTCATATCTATCTATTAAAAACAATGCCCTCAGTACTTCATACTCGATATTTACTTATTTGTATACTGATTTTTACCGGTTCATTTTCAGCGAATTCTCAAAGTATAATCACTGGGTTGATTACTCAGAAAGGTAGCGGAAAACCAATGAGCTCTGTTACTGTAAGAATGACAGGAACATATTATGGAGCCATTTCTGATGCAAATGGAAAATATAGTATAAAAAAAATACCTGTGGGCGCAAATTACACTTTGGAATTAACACGTATTGGATTTAGAACAATAAAAAAAACAGGGATAGCTATAGGAAAAAATGACACATTAACACTTAATTTCAATATGGAAGAATCAAAAGTTTCTTTGGATAAAGATATTATTGTTATTGGTGAAAGACCTTTAGTAGATGTAGAAGAAACTCAAAGCCTGAGATCGATTGGTAGAGAAAATATACAGCAAATGGTAGCAGAAAATGTTACAGATGTGCTTACTCAACAAACAGGATTAACTTCCCAGAATAAAGAAATCTTTATTCGCGGAGGCCGTGGCTATGAAGCAGCGTATTTATTAGATGGTGTTTCAGTTCAAGACCCACTAGCCGGAACAGGATTTGGGCTACAACTATCTGCAAACTCTCTTCAAGAAGTAGAAGTAATCACTGGTGGATTTAACCCCGAATATGGCCAAGCAACTAGTGGCATAGTAAATATAAAAACAAGGGATGGAACATCTAAATATGAAGGATCTGCATCGTATAGAAGAGCTCAAAGATTATTTAATCGAAATCCATTTGACAAAGACACCAATTCTTCATTTGCTACCGATATCGCAGAATTTACTTTTGGAGGCCCAGAGCCAATAACAACTAGTCTATTACCTGCATTAGGACTTCAATTACCTGGGAAATTTAGCTTTTTCCTTAATTTCTATGGGAATTTTTCAGATGATTTAGCTCCTGAATTTGCTAGGGTTCCAATTCGATCTACTTTGGTAAATCCTTGGATGTCATTAAGACAAGATAATAGCGTGAATATTATGGGCAAACTGTCTTGGATTATCTCTCCTTCTATGCGCTTAGCTTATACGCATACCAATAGTATGGGAATGAATCAAAATACTAGAACTGTTCAAACAAATCTTGAATATGTAGTACCAGACCCAGGATATCAATTTAATTATCAAAGCAATTTTGCTGGTGCTTTAACCTATGCAACCATACAAAAGTTAAATTCTATTACCTTTTACCATTCATTAGGCCCATCAACATTATATGAATTAAGAGTAAGTAATTTTTTTACACATCTTAAAGTAGATGCCAATGGTAAAAATTATTCTGAGTATAGAGAACCTCAAGATATCCCACAAATTCCTGCCGAATACTATGAAACTGGCGACTCCAACAGGCTAGGAATTATACCTGGTGATGGTTTTTTTGACACAGGAAATGGTAATATTTGGCGCGAACATTATATGGATGAATGGACTCTAAGAGGAGACTTAACAAGCTATATTTCTGAAAAGAATAAAATAAAAGCAGGTGCGGAATTTCGCTTTCAAGAACTTCAACAGACAGAAATATTTTCTCCTTGGCTTGGCCCACTTGGTTTAAATAATGATATCTTTAAAACCAATACAACAATTGGGGCATTATATGTCCAAAACAATATTTCATTTAAGGGGTTGATTCTTAATTATGGAATAAGAATGGATATTTGGGCACCTGGCTTACTTGTAGATAGTGCAATCGCTAATGTGAATATCCCTACAATTACCGATCTTCAAAGAGAGTCATATAATAATGGAACTTTTGAATTATTTGGCAGACATTGGAAAGCTCGATTAAGCCCTCGATTAGGAGTATCTCATCCAATTACAGAAAATCAAATGTTATTCTTTAGTTATGGACATTTCAATAAACTGCCAAGGCCTCAATTTGTATATGCAAAACTGATGCCTCAAGCAGCTAATTCTACTTTTCAACGATATGGCAATCCAGATCTAAATTTTGAAACTACAATAAGTTATGAACTTGGAATAAGAAATCAATTAACCGAAAATGATGTGTTAACCATAACAGCATATTATAAAGATATATTTGACTATGTAACTTCAAGGCGTATCCAAAATCAAAACCCAAGACTTTTAGGTGGATCTTTTACTACATATATCAATGGAGATTATGCTCGTTCAAGGGGATTAGAAATTGAATACAAAAAAAGAATCGGCGATTGGTTTACTGGCGTTATTTCGAGCACTTATTCTGTTGTTACTGGTAAATCTAGTTCTGCTGAACAAGCTGCTTTGGTAGATAGAGGGCTTTCTGCAGAAAGAATTACCGAAGATTTTATGCCTTGGGATAGACCTTTACAGCTAAATGCAACAGCAAATTTTATTGTTCTAAAGAATAAACCACTTTTTGATATAGAAGGCCTAGATAATATCAATGCATATATTAGATTCTTTTATCAATCTGGAATGAGATATACAGCCCAAATACCAGTAATAGACCCTAGTACTGGTAAACAACAAGTATTAGATAATGGAAGGCCCGCATACAGAACAGATGAACAAAACCCTTTGGGTGCTATTGGACAAAATTGGTGGTGGGTAGAACTAAATCTTCAGAAAACTTTCATGTGGTCTGGTAGTAGAGTTACTTTTTCTTTTGAAGTAATAAATCTATTCGACAATAAAAATTCTACTATTATCAATCCCATTACAGGAAGATCTTATGAATTTGGAGACCCAACTTCACTTGGTTTAAATGATCCCAAATATCCAGACTTACAATCTCCATTAAGTCCTTATCCTTTTAATCCTGCTCGGTATCTTACAAGAAGAACACTAAGATTTGGTGTTTCAGCTGGATTCTAATTATGAAAAAGCCAAACACTACAAATCCAGCTCTAGTAGAAGATGCCTATACGTATTGTAAGAACATAACGTATACTTTTGCTAAGACATTTTATTTTGCAAGCTACTTTCTTTCTAGTAAAAAAAAGAAAGCCTGCTATGCTGTCTATGCCTTTTGTAGATATGTAGATGATTTAGTAGACAATGCACCACATGGAACTTTGCAGGAGAATATTCGGACATTAGTTTCTAATTGGCAATCTGCTATTCAGAATGTTTATAATGGCCAAATCGACTTTGATAATCACGATCATGACACTGTTTTAGTTATGATTGCCTGGGCTGATACTCTTAAAAACTACTCTATTCCTAAACATCTTCCAGAAGAACTTATTGAAGGTGTTTTGATGGATACCTATTTAGATAGATTTAATACTTTCGAAGATCTTTATACATATTGTTATAAGGTTGCTTCTGTTGTTGGCCTTATGACATCAGAAATTTTTAGATATAGTTCTCCAAAAGCATTAGCACATGCTATAGATTTAGGGATAGCTATGCAGTTAACTAATATTTGCAGGGATATTTCTGAAGATGCGGACAGAGGGAGAATCTATCTTCCTTTGGATGAATTGAAAATATATGGAATTTCAGAAGAAGATATTCTTAAGAAAAGATATTCACCAGCTTTAATAGAACTTATGAAATTCCAAATAGAAAGAGCTAATACTTATTATGATAGCGCCGATATTGGAATTGGATATTTAGAAAAGGATAGTAGATTAACTGTTCAATTGATGAGCACAAATTATAGGCGAATTTTGAACAAAATAGCTAAAATGAATTTCAACCCTTTCTTAAAAAGAGCTCATTTAAACTTTTCAGAAAAACTATTAGCAATTCCACGTGCATTTATCGCTATGAATACAATCAAGAACATGTAACATGAATATGATTTTAAAACCCAAAGCATTAAAAGTAGGCGATACCATTGGCATTATTTCTCCAGCATCTCCTCAAAGAGATCCAGAACGATTAAAAAGAAGTATCTCTTATTTAGAACAGAAAGGATTTACTGTAAAACTTGGGGCTTCTGCCCTTGCATCTTATGCTGGTTACTTAGCTGGAACCGATCAAGAAAGAATACATGATCTTGAAGAGATGTTTTCTGATACTTCGGTTGATGCAATTTTTTGTGCCCGCGGAGGCTATGGAACCGCAAGAATGCTTCCATATATCAATTACGATTTGATTGCAGCACATCCAAAGATTTTTGTGGGATTTTCTGATACAACTGCTTTGCAATGTGCCATTTTTAAAAAGACAGGGCTGATAACTTTCTCCGGAGCAATGCCTTCAGTAGATATGGCAGATTCTATCGATCCATTTACTGAATCATCATTATGGGATATTTTGATGAATACAAGCGAAAAAAGAACTATTCCTTCTCAAGATAGTTTTTCTATTCAATCTGGATATGCCCAAGGTAGATTAATATGTGGGAATCTTTGTTTGCTAGCTTCTTTGTGTGGATCAGAATATCTTCCTGAGTTTAACAATACAATATTATTATTAGAAGATATTGGGGAAGAGCAATATAAAATTGACAGATTATTATGTCAATTAAAGCTTAATGGAATATTAACTAAAACTAATGGATTATTATTTGGTCAATTTACACCACCTAATAATCCAATTACAAGCGTTCCACAAAGAGATTATATAGATATTCTTACAGAATATTCTATACAGATGAACAAACCAAGCTTAGCTAATGTAGATTATGGACATATTGCTAAAAAATTGACATTACCTTTTGGAATTAATATCTCTATAGATGCTGATACTAAAGAGATCATATTATTGGAGTCTCCTTTATGCTCTTGAAATCAGGGTATATATTTTTTGCTCAGACCTATTTGAATTCTCTCTAAATTCCTTAAAGCAGACGAAGAGATATGTTCATATTCTTTATCACATTGAATAAAAACTACCTTTAATTCAGGATACATTTCTTCCATAAATCTTAATTGATTTACTTCATAATCTAAGTCATCTCCATTTCTTAATCCTTTCACCAAAGTAATATTAGCACTGATACTTTGTTCTTTAATAATATCTGTTAATAAACCTTTGAAATCTAGAATTTGATATCCTGCAATAAGTTCGCTGGCCCACTTATCAATTGAATATTCTTTTTCAGGATTTATACCTCTTGCGATAATAACTTTATCAAAGATAGTTGAGGCTTTCTGAACAATATTTAAATGTCCTAGATGAAATGGATTGAAAGATCCAGCATAAATCGCTATAGAAGGCCTAAAAGCAGAAACATACTCTATTATCGAGGTTTTTAATGCAGAATTTTCTGTAGATATTTCTTCTAATAAATATGCGATTCTAAGGGATTTATACTGGGCATAATCCATAGACTGAAATTTAGTAAAAGCAAGGATTTCATGATTAATTCTATCGGTAAATGAAGCAGAATTAGAATACATTGATTCTGTATCAAACTGCTTAAACATTGATATGATCTGATTCATAATTCATTATAACGATAATAAAAAAAAAGGCAGTCCTTATATAAAAGACTGCCATTATTTTTTTGTTTTTTATCTATAGTGCTTCTACTATAACAGCACTAGCTTCGCCACCACCAATACAAAGGGTGGCTAAACCATATTTTTTATTATTATTTTTTAAAGCGTGCAGCAAAGTTGTAAAAACTCTTGCTCCAGATGCTCCAATTGGATGTCCTAAAGCAATAGCACCACCATTTATATTCATTTTTTCTAATGGAATATCTAATTGATTTTTAGCTGATAATGCTGTAACAGCAAAAGCTTCATTTACTTCGAATAAATCGATTTGTTCTATTGTAAGATGTGCTTTTTCTAATACTTTTTTAATTGCTTCAATTGGTGCAGTATTAAAATCTTGTGGTTTATGGGCAAAAGATACTTGTGCAACAATTCGTGCAATAGGATGTAATCCATGCTTTTGAACTGCAGATTGGGAAGCTAATACGATTGCAGCAGCACCATCATCTATAGAACTTGCATTTGCGGCCGTAATTGTACCATCTTTTTTAAAAACTGGTTTTAAATCAGGAATTTTATCAAAACGTACTTTTCCTGGTTCTTCATCAGAATCAATAGAAATTGTTCCTTTTTTATCTTGTATCAAAACAGGGACAATTTCATTAGTAAAAGCACCAGACTTTTGGGCTTCAATTGCTCTTTGATAACTCATAATCGCATATTCATCTTGCATAGACCGGGTTATATTACAATCAGATGCACAAATTTCAGCAAAATCACCCATTGGCTGGAATTGATATGCATCGGTTAATCCATCATATTGCATCGAATCTATTACTTGGCCATTTCCATATCTATATCCAGTTCTTCCCTTCGGCAATAAATATGGAGCATTTGTCATTGACTCTTGTCCACCAGCAATAACAATCTCTGCATCTCCGCATCGAATGGCTTGATCTGCTAGCATAACTGCTTTTAAACCACTTCCACACACTTTATTGATTGTCATACAAGGAACACTATCAGGTAAGCCAGCACCCAAAGCTGCTTGCCTTGCAGGTGCTTGCCCAATGCCAGCAGTTAATACATTGCCCATAATAACTTCGCTAACTGCATCTAATGGCAAACCAGCTGCATCGATTGCTGCTTTAATGGCAATAGAGCCTAGTTGTGGTGCTGTAAATGTTGAAAGAGAACCTAAAAATGCACCAATGGGGGTTCTTTTAGCCGATATAATAAATGTAGAAGACATAATTTCTATCCTATATTCTAATGAATGTTGAATTTACTTTGCTAAAGACATGCTTCGTCTTTCTCTGATAACAACTACTTTGATTTGTCCAGGATATTCCATAGAATTTTCTATCTGAGAGGCTAAATCATGTGCAATTTGATCTGCTCTTAAATCATCTACTCTATCTGGTTCTACTATCACTCTTACTTCGCGCCCAGCTTGAATAGCAAAAGTTTTGGTTACTCCCTCGAATGCATTAGCTAATTCTTCTAATTTTTCTAAACGTTTCACATAATTCTCAACCGATTCACGTCTTGCTCCGGGGCGGGCACCACTTATACTATCGGAAGCTTGTACGATAACAGCAATTGCTGTTTCCATTTCCATATCTTCGTGATGAGCACCGATTGCATTACAAATCACTGGATGTTCACGATATTTTTTAGCTAGATCATATCCTAATAATGCATGTGGACCTTCGATATTTCTATCAACGCATTTACCGATATCATGAAGCAAACCTGCCCTTTTTGCCATATTTACATCTAATCCTAACTCAACTGCCATTACACCACATAAAAATCCAACTTCTATAGAATGGTGCAATAAGTTTTGTCCATAACTAGAACGATATTTCATTTTACCAATATGACGAATCAATTCAGGATGCATATTGTGAATATTTAATTCCAATAATGCAGATTCACCAACGCGAATAATTTCTTCTTCAAGCTCTTTTTTGGCTTTTTCTACTACTTCTTCAATTCGTGCAGGATGAATTCTTCCATCGGACATCAAGCGTTCTAAAGCCACACGAGCAACTTCTCTTCTAAATGGATCAAAACCTGAAATCACAACTGCTTCTGGTGTATCATCTATGATAAGGTCTATACCTGTTGCAGCTTCAAATGCACGAATATTTCTTCCTTCTCTACCGATAATTCTACCTTTCATTTCTTCACTAGCTAAATTCACAACTGAAACCGTAGTTTCTACACAATGATCAGAAGCAGTTCTTTGTATTGCTTGTACAATTAGCTTTTGAGCTTCTTTATGAGAATTTATTTTTGCTTCATCACGAATATCTTTAACCATTTGCGCAGCTTCAGATTTAGCTTCATTAACCATATTCTCCATTAGATACTTTTTTGCATCATCACGTGTCATACCAGTAATTCTTTCTAAACGAACTGTTTGTTCTTCTAAGGAATGATCAATCTGTTTTGTACGTTGAACTAATACTTGTTCTTTTGTTTTAAATTCTTCTTCTCTTTGTTGAAAAGTACCTTCAGCTTGTTGAATAAATTTTTCTTTTCTTGTTATAAGTTCAAGTTTATTCTCGATAGATTCTTCTCTTTGAGAAAGCTGATGTTCAGCAGATTTAATTTTGTTTCTTCTGTCTTGTGTTTCTGCTTCAAATTCTTGTCTGTTCTTATGCCATTCTTCTTTGACCTCTAAAAGCTTTTCTTTTTTTAATGCTGCTGCTTCTTTAGCTGCATTTTCAATAAGAAGTTTTTTTCTTTCTTCGGCTTCTTCAATCTTTGATTTTGCCATTTTATTTCCGGCAAAATATGCCAGAGCAAATCCTACAGCAAAACCAACGATACTTAATGCGATAATTTGTATTTCACTCATAAATCAATGTATCCTTACTCTTAAGTCATTGTAACGCCCTTGCGTTTTAAAGCATCCTTTATATGCTGGGCACATAACAGGATAATATATAGTAAATGTTTTATGTTAAAAAAACCGCTTCATACTTTTCTTGGCATCTTTCGATGCATGTCGAAGACGAGACGAAAGAACTCTCTTCACACACGGTGGGTTTCATCCTTTATATATTTTACTTCCACTGAATTTTCAGTTGTATTCTATTGAATACGAAAATTCCGATAAGTATCGGCGAGGCCTGTAATTTATATAAAGAGCCTGATCCCTATGATTTCATTTATAAGTTCTTTTTAATGACGTGTAACATAAAAGTATAAAGCGGCATATGTCAAGATCATGTATATAATGTTTTACGATTGTATACTATGATTAATAAATGCTGTCATTTTTTCGATTTCTGATATCAATCTAATCTGAGATTGATTTACTTGTTCTTGTAGTTCAAACTTTTGTTCTGCTATGTTAAGCGCTGCAACTAGTGACAATGTTTGCGTTGATTGATCTGTTAGCGTACCTTGCAATGTTTTTAACTGCTGATCAACTTCTTGTGCACAGTGCTTAATTTTGAATTCATTTTCACCTCTCAGTGTGAATTCTTTTCCGCCTATTGAAACTTTAACTTGATTAGACATTGTATTAAAGATTAAAATCATTAAATAAATTAAGACTCAGAATACTTCTTTAGAAAGTTAATTTCTTCTTGAGTTAGAGATTCAATGCTTTCTACATGAATCTTTTCTAATATAAAATTAAGTTTTTCGGTATCATCCATATATTCAACAGTATCTTCTGTAGCATTAGTTTGCTGTGAGGATGCCATAGAAACTTCCTGAATAGAAATATAGGTATCACTTATCATTTGTTTTGCTTTTACTGGAATATTCAATTCAGAATGTGTCAGTATTTTTTTCTTATTAGCTGATAAAGTTGCTATATGTTTTTTACTCTTCCAGTTCCAATACAATCCTACAATACCACCACTTAATAATCCACATCCTATTTCTATAGAAGCCTTGTATACAAAATCAACTTCTACTGAAAAAAAACCTATCGTAAGATAAATTATCGACAATCCAATAATTAATGTAGAAGCTATTGTTAATTTTATCTTCTTAAATGCTCCTAACTGTACACCCTCATTTTTTAATAAGATAAGGCATAAAGAAGAACAATATAAGATAGAAAAAAGCCCAGCTCCCATTGATGGACTGTTTATAGGCAATAGTGCATATAGTAATCCAAATACAAATGCACTTGATAATAGGCCAATTGAGAATAGAGATTTATGGGTAAAAGACTCTATTTCTGTTCCTATCCACATCAAAATTAATAATGATGTTAATGCTAAAGACCAATCATTAACTGCTACTAAATGGGTAATTAATCGCCACCATTCAAAATCATGAATTACATGTTGAGGATAAAGCATTAAATGAATTGGCAAAGAATAATTAGACAATACACTAGAAATAAAAACTGTACACATAATCAATAATATATGATTTATCCTTATTGGTATATATGTCAATAATGATTTCATAGGATTAAGCTGCACTGTCAATTAAGGTCAATACATCTTTCAGCGTAACATTTTCATGAAAATCTTCATTGATAGCTATCATTGGTGCACCACCACATGCGCCCATACATTCTACTTCTTCTAATGATATCTTACCATCTTCTGTTCTTTCATTATGACCAATGCCATATTTCTCGCACAATTGATGATATATTTCTTCTCCACCTCTAAGCATGCACGATACATTTGTACAAACCTGAACATGTAATTTGCCCATAGGTTTCTTAAAGTACATGGTGTAGAAAGTTGCTACACCTTTTACATGAGAAAATGGAAGATTCATAATATTTCCAACTTCTCTCATAACGTCTTCTGACAACCAACCAAATTTATGTTGGGCCATCCATAGTATAGGCATTATGGCTGCTTTAGGTTCTGGATATTGTGCCTTTAGACGTTCAATTTCGGCTAATTCTTCTTGTGAAAATTTGATTTCTTGTGTCATATCAAATACTTATTAATAAGTGTAATTGAATCCTTTTTCAAGATTGTAAGCAAAAATACAAAACCTCTTTCTATTCTTTACTTTTTTTACAAAATCTACATAAAAGAAAAGCCGATATTTCTTTCAAAATATCGGCTTTTTCGTAACAATTTGTTTCTAAACAAACATTATTTTACTATCATCAATGGCATTTGAATAGCATTACCTGATTGTGATGTAATTACTAGTCTATAAGATCCTGTTGATAGGCCTTGTGCATTTACAGTATATCCATGAGTACCTGGTTCTGCATGAACATTTCCTGTATTGTACACTTCATTACCGTATACATCATACATTTTCATTGAAATAACTTCTGAAGTATTTCCTTTTACTGTATACTGAACTTTAGTATGTGTAGAGAATGGATTAGGCATTGCATTAACAGATAATTGGTCGTTTTCTTGCTCTTTAATATCCATTGCACCTGATAACAACCAATTGATTGTTCTGCTCATGATGGTTTCTCTGATATTTGGATTTTGCATACCATCCATATCAAATGTATAAAGAACTAAACGAGCATTACCGTTTTCCCAGCGAACGCCACCAATATTTGTTGGGTCGCCATCAAATGAGAAAATAGGAATTGCAGTACTACCCGCGCTTAATTTCATAGCATCTGTATAATAGATAAAAGGCATAATATCTGGCTCAACATCTTTATTAAGCTCAGTATCAATTCCATCAGAAATATAATCACCAGTAACACCTGCAAAACCGAAAGCATCTACAGCTGTAATCGCACCTGTTTGTGCATCAGAAGTAAATCTTTGTGTTGGTTGTGCATTCTTTAAACTTACACCAATTGTTTTTTGGAAGAAGTCTTTTATTGACTGTGCACTTGAAGCTTGCAATCCAAAATACAATTCTAATCCTGATGCTATCATTACTTTACCGCCAGCATCAAGCATTGCTTTTAAGGAAGAAATAAATTCTGCATCTCCACCTAAAGCTCCTCTACTACCAAAATCTACAGCAACTAATGCTAAATCAAATTGTGAAGGAGGATATGCTTTTGCTAAAGCTGCATCAATAGGAAGATTTATTGTTTTGTCAATAAATTCTTGCCCTTTATATGCTAGATATTGTCCATAATTTAATGACAATCTTTCATGTTTGCCATAAATAGCATATTTCATACCTGGTGTAACATTATACACAATTCCTTTACTTGTTCTTGCAAATACATTTTCACCTTCTGTAATTGCTTTCACCATTACTTTAGCATAACCTTGTTTATCATTTGTTTTAATTTTTACACTTGCAGATGCATTTCCACCTGCATCTAACTTAACTTCAGATGGTTCTAAGGAAGCTATCCAGCCTTCAGGAATAATTGAATTTTCTGTATCAATTTCTAATCTAACATTAGCTGAAGTTGAACTTAGATTTTTCACTGTAATTGCAGAATTTCCTTCATTATTTTTAGCTATGCTTAAATATGGATTTGGAAGAACTGTTTCTGTTTTAGCTATTGATTTTACTAAACCTACTTCATTTGCATTTAATACTTCTTTTGCTGTAGATGCAGTTCCATATTTTTGAACTACACCAACAAGAGTTATATTATTTTCATTAAAGCCTTCTGGTAAAGTATAGGTAAATGTTGTTTTATATGGTGTAGCTGTTGCTGCTACTGCAGGAATAATTCCTTTCATTCCCCATACACCACCTAAGAAAGAACGAACTACTGATCTATGCTCATAGCCTTCAATTTTTGCTGGTTTATTGTAATAAGGATGTCCAACAAAACTTGGATTATTACTAATATAATTTGATTGGTCATATGCTGCGCCTGTTCCTGTAACATTATCCTCAATAACCATCAAATTTACACGAATATCACCAGATGCCGCTTTTACAAATGTTGCTTCTAAATCTGCTGTAATTTTTCTTGTAGCTTTGTCAAATGACACATTTTTGATTTGGACATCAACATCAGCTGGCTTTGCCATTTGTTGTTCTACATATGATTTCCAAAGATTTCTACTGACACCAACCTTGGCTTGTCCTTTGAACATTGCGCGGTCTATTGTTCCATTTGGATAGCCCGCAATAAAAGATCCCAAAGTATCCATAATAGAAGTTGTTTTTGTTCCTACTGTGTTTTTTACTTCCATTCCATCGCCTTGATGAATCTTAACACCAATCATTTGATCGGGATACAATTCAAGCAATTCTTCCATAACCACACTACCATCTACGCACCATCCGCACCATGCGCCAGTATATTGTTCTAATAGAACTCTTTTAACTGGGGCTTGAGCACTTGCATTGAATACATTTATAACTATCAATGCACATAACGAGATAAAAAGGGTAAAAACTCTTTTCATATTGTATTTCTCCAAAAATATTTGTGAACTATATTAGTAATAACAAACTACACAAAAAAATTGGGATTACCAATCAAGGTAATCCCAATAAAACTAAACCTTAATTATCTATATTATCGAACAATCATTAATGGTAATTGAATACCATTTCCATTCATTGTACGAGTAATAACACGATAAGCACCAGCTGATACTTGAGTAGCATCAAAGTTTACATTGTATGTTCCAGGTATTTGTTGTCCAGAAGCTAATTGTGCAACTTCACGTCCAAGACCGTCTACCAAACTTACTGTAACAAATTGGCTTGATAATCCTTTAACTGTATAAGTAATTGTACCTACTTCACTTAATGGATTTGGGCTAATAGACATAGATAAGTCAGCATTAAATCCTTCTGCAATTGTTTCATCAACACTTGCAGCAGTACCGGATAATAACCAATCAACAGAGCGCTTTAGAATTTCATTTGCAACAGTAGCTGCACCTAAAGACTCTAATCCAAATGTTAAAAATACCATACGTGTATTATTTAATTCCATACGTGCACCAGCTAAATCACCTACAATATTGTCATAATACAAGATAGGCTTTGCAATAGTTGGATCTGAAATAGTAAATACGTCGGTATACAATGTATAACTAGAATTATTGATACTTGCAGCTGTATTGCCTTGGATTGTAGCATTATTATTTAGCTTATTACCTATTGGATCGCCAGCAATACCTTTAACTGTAAATGGACTTAATGTACTGCCACTAAAGCGAACTTTAGTTTGTGAATATGCTAAGCCTGCATTAGAAAAGAAATCTTGTGCACCAACAGTATTACCATTTGCATCGCCTTGTACATCTGCAAAAGCATAATTCATTGCTCTAGGAGCAATCAACATAATTTTCTTACCGTTTTCGATTGCAGCATTGATATATGGCAATGGTGAACCGACCCATTCTGGATATTCTACAGGATTTTGACCAATTGGGAAGATTTGAACATCTGCACCAGCAATTTGGTCCATATATTCTTGAATAATAGCTGGGTTAAATGGAATAACAACTGCATCTTTTTTTACAGCAGCTGCTAATCCAGCACTATAATTCGTTGCTCCAAAAGGAGTAAAGCCATTAAATGTTACAATTTTTGGGTTTTCAGACAATACACCAAAAGCATTCAATCCTGCAAGATTAAATTTGTCAGCATAAGAAGTAACTGCTTTAATTCCAACCAATGCATATGCTGCTTCAGCTGGAGAATTAACTGTTACATTAACGGCAACTGATTCACCAGCTGGAACGGTAACTGTTTTTGGCTCTACTGTTGCTGTCCAACCCATTGGTAATGGATATGCATCTTTATCAATTGATAGATTAACTTCTGTAGGAGTAGTACCGTCATTTACAATTTTAACTTCTTTAGTAAGATTGCTGCTTCTAGGTATGGTTAAAAGGAATGGTTGCTCAATAGCTACATTTGCAATAGCATCATCTTTTGCATTGCTACGAGCTTGTAAAATTTCTTTTGTATCTTCATCTTGAACAAATGCAACTACATATAACATTGTTGGGTCTAAGGCATATTGCCCAGTTGTAGGAATTGTATAAGTATAATTAAAAGTTTTAGATGTTCCGGCAGCAATTGTTAATTCTTCACCATCTAAATTTGGGAACATTTTGCGGCCGATATTATAAAACTCTTTTTCTCCATTAGTACCAGCAGATGCATAATAGTGGAATCTTTCTGCTATTACTACGCGTAATTTTTGACTTGACTGTAATGCAGAAGAAGAACCAACAACTACTTGAATATTCATTGTATTACCATTTCTGGTTTCTTCAATAGTAATTGTAATTGGAGATGTTGTTCCCCTAATTGCCTCTACAGCTTGACTAATTGCTGTTGTATCAGACGGTGCACCATCATAATAGCTATCGCTTGATTTAGACAAAATTGAACCATTTACAGTAGCGCAAGGAACACCGATATTTTGAAAGCCATAATAACGTACACGTGAATTATGGAAATTCGAATCAGCGGCATTCATAATATCTTTACCAGGAAACCAAGCTTGATATTTGATTGGAATGGCTACTTGCTTAACTTCAGGCTGCTCTAAATAGGTTTGAAATGTTGGGTTTTGGCGGGCACATGGGCCACAACTTGCATTAGTTGCTTCTTCTACAATTACCATACGAGGTGAGTCAGCAGATAATTGAAGAAAATTCAAAGTACATGCAGCAATTGCAATTACTGCAAATCGAAACAATTGTTTCATTTTTTTTCCTTAGGAAAATTGTATTGAAATAAGGTAATAATAAACTTAATCAGTATGTTTTTTTGACATTGATGCAATTTACTTATAATACTTAAATAATTAGGTATTAAAAAGTTTCAAATATTTAGCTCTTTAACAGTATTAAAGACATGTAGAGTTCAATGTAGTTACATATTCTTTATCGGATTCAAAAAAGGAATTCAATGATATTTGTTACATACATTAATAAATTGTGCCTAATTGTTCATGATCAGAACGTTTTTCTTCAATTTTCTTTAGTTTTTCAGACACTGCTTCTGCTAAGTTAATTCCTCTTGCATTTGCATAATTATGAATACAAATAAATACGTCTGCAATTTCTTCTTTTACTGCTTGCATTGGAATATCTTTACCCTTCCATAATTTTTTTTCCAGATTTGCTAATTCTCCAGCTTCCCCACATAATTCCAAACAGAAAAACTCTGGGTTTCTAGCAGGAAAATGTGCATTCTGATAATTCGCAAATGATTCTTGAATCAAGTGTTCATAGCTGATGATGATATCAATTAATTGTTGTGATTTCTCTACCATATCAATTCCTTTTGCTTTTTAATTTGTCTGGCTAGCATTAAACAACTGTATTTCTAATTCAACTGTTTCAAGTATTTTTTTAGCTTGCTCACCCTTTCCTAATTTCCAATATGACACAGATAAAATAGAGGCAAATCGCGATCTAATTGATTCTCTGCTTTGCTGATTCATAATCTGTAACCAAGCATGTTGATCAAAATAAGCCTGAAGTTTATTGATAGCTTGTTTAGGCCTTTTAGCAGTGTCCGCAGTAGCTGTAGATAGAATATTGTTAAGCTTTTCAGCAATATTGATTTGCTTAGAAGACCGATAGGATGTATCCTTTTTTGACATAAAAGTATTAAAGCGTTCAATCTTAGTTTTTAATTGCTTTACTGTTGCCGAATCAGCAAAATTATAGACTTTAAATTTCTGCATTAACAGGGGGCGCACCCTTACTGTAATGCAGTCTGGGCTTTTGGGAAAACCATTTTTACCTAACTCAGAAACAATATATTTAACATTATCTGTAGATAAATTAGAATTAACTAGTGACAAACCTCCACGAATCAAAAGTTCACCTAATAATCCACTAGCTTTATCAAAATGTTTTAGAATCATTTGTCTAATATATTGTCCTTGATTAAAACATCGTTGATAATCATCTCCACCCAAGCCTTTTCTAGATCGTAAAACCTGCAATGTAGATTTACTATCACGATGACCAAGCAATTCGATAATACCCATTGCTTGAGAAAAACCTAATTCAATATAAAAATCAATTTTATTGAGATTAGCAATTTTAGCAGCTTCTTTTAAGTAACCACTGATGCCCCTTGTGGCATATACTATCGTTAGTTTGTTCTGTCCTGATGAATCTGGCATACCAGCTTCAGCAGGAGTATCTCTTGGAATAGATATTATTTCTATTATTCCACTATCCGGAATTATTGACACAATATGATTTGCATCCGCCCTTTTAGAGAGAGTTCCTAGCCGTGCATCTACACCTATCAATGCAATATTAATTCTCTTTACATTTGTTTTTATAATTTTATCTTTACTTGATTGAACAGTATAGCCTGGTTCTCCAGGCTGGGCAGCGATAGCAATAACAGTATCTGTTTGATTTATGGCAATTAGTGCTTCTTGAATGGAATCTAAATCAGGAGTTAAGATTTTATCAGAATCTTCTTTTATGACTTGGGCTTTTTCAAAATTATTTATAGGCTTAGTATCTGCTAGAGTTTTAGTTATTTCTTGATTATTTTGATCACTAATTCTAAGAAATGCAACAATTCCAAATAGCATAGCTATGAGAACTATTAAGGCTATTCCGGTTCTTTTTGTTATTTTCATGGTTATAAATAGGTAAAAATCACATGTAGAGCTTTCGTTTACTATCCAATTTTTTTAATCCCCAATAAACTTTTACTATCTTTTGAAAAAGTTAATTACATGAGAAACTATTATATTTTAAAGGGTAAGGATACAATTAAAACATATAAAATCAGTTTAATAAGCGGGTTGCAATTTTAAGCAATACAAATGAAATGTCCTAAAATCAATAATAATAAAAGTAAATACACATGAATTCAACAAAATTTTATACAGTCTTATTGTGTTGTCTTATAACAATTAATTTTTCTCCAATTATTCATCTTGGAAATCAATTAAAAAAAACAGATAATACTATAGACAATGAACTTTGTACTGGAGAAAGATTTAATCATCTTATTGCTAGGGCTAGAAGAGATGGTATAGATAAATTACCTATTGGGGATTGCATGGGGAAAATTGGAGAAAATTTAATTGGCATACCCTATATAGGTGGTACTTTAGAAAAAGAATCCGAACAATGTACTGTTGATTTAGCTGGTTTAGACTGCGTTACTTTTTTTGAGAACTCATTAAATATTAGCAGACTTCTCAAAATTGAAATGAATAATAAAAATCTTGATAATGACTCTTTATTCCCCAAATTACTTGAACAAGTTACTTTTACAAGATATCGTGATGGAGAATTAGATGGCTATATATCACGATTACATTATACTTCTGAATGGATAATGAATAATGTAAAAAAAGAAGTTATTAAAGATATGACAAAAGAACTGGGCGGAAAAAGATTTAATCTACACGTTGGATTTATGTCTGCTAATCCTCAATATTATCCAGCACTAGTTAAAGATCCAACTTTAACACCCAAAATCGCAGAAATCGAAAATAGAATTAATGCCCAAGAACATTGGTATATACCTTCCGACCAAGTAAAAGGGATTGAAGATAAATTAAAAACTGGTGATATTATTGCGATTGCTACCAATAAATCAGGACTTGATTATTCTCATACAGGTATGATTTTTAAAGATGAGAAAGGCCGTGCATTATTTATGCATGCCTCCTCTTTAAAGAAAAGAGTATATAAAGATAGAAGGATTTCTATGTTTCTTTCTGGCAATGCAAACAGTATTGGAATTTCTGTGCTTCGGCCCCTTGAACCAATTAAATAAGATGACACTATTTCTACCTAGATTATATCTACAACTTCAATTAGATTAAAGGATTTGCATTATGAAAAAGTATTCAATTATTATCTTAACAATTATTGTATCAATTGTTTCTCAGAGTTTCCATGTTTTTGCATTACTTGCACAAGATAGGCTTAAAGATAAAATAAGTGGATATGCTGAACAGAATATGCTTCCTAAACTTTCAGAGTGGAAGTCTACTTTGGATAATGGCTTATCAACTGAAGATCTTTCTACTCTTAATGCTTTAAGAGAAAAAGCGTCAGCTCTAAGAATTTCCAGAATTCAACTTACCAAAGACATGCTTTCAGCTAAAGATATCGATGATGAACAGACTTCTGAGATGTTAAAAAAACGAATGAGTCCTTTAAAGGAATCATTTAAAAATCTGTTGATTCAGCTAAAACCTATAGCAACTAATAATAAAAATCTCTTAATCAATATTGGTAAAGAAGCTGCACCCTCTTTAATCGAATGGAAAAAATCAATTAAGGACTTAATTAAAAAAGAAATTGATGCAAACCCCGATAAGAAGCCAGAGATTGAAAAATCAATCAAAAAATATCAAATGTTCCAATTATTCAAAGATGAACAAGTAAAAAAGAAGCTTGCACTAGCACGGTTTATGCTTTGGAATGGAAATGCAGATATATTCAACAATGATAATGAAGAGTAATAAATTAACATATAAAGTACATACCATATAAGAAGGTAGCAATGAGATTCTCAAAAGAATATCTAATTTCTTTTGTCTTACTCAAATAAATACATTATGTTTGTAATCACATTGATCGCGGGGTAGAGCAGCTGGTAGCTCGTCGGGCTCATAACCCGAAGGTCGTAGGTTCAAGTCCTGCCCCCGCTAC